>NZ_JBIBUW010000008.1:0-289639 GCF_043079785.1 Streptomyces sp. NPDC015139
CGGCCCATCCGGGGAGGGGCCAGCAACGGCTCGATCACTGCCCACGACTCATCGGTCAGCTCATGACGACGCACCACGAACCGACCAACGAGCAATCGACTTTGCGGACACGACCTAGGTGAAGACTCCCCCTATCGCGGCCTGAGGCGCACCCTCTCGGGCGGCTGAGTCCCAGGGGAGCCTCCGCCCGCCACCGGCCAGCGGTGGCTTTCCGCGTGCCGCAGAGCAGGCCCCTCAGCAGGGCCGCTCGGGTGCCGACTGCTGGAATTCAGCGGAAGGCGTGTCGGGGATCAGGCGGCTGAGGTCGAAGGTGGCGGGGTTGGTGTCGGCGGCCAGGAGCAGCAGTCGCAGGGGCTGTGGACGCAGGCCCGTGACGCTCGTACGGCGGCCGCGGCCCGGACGGCCGGGCCGAGTCAGCCCGAACAGGAGGTGGAGGCCGGCGAGGTCCATGAACGGCGTATCGCTCAGATCCCACAGCAGATCGCATACGTGGGCCGGAAGCGCGTCGGCCGCCGCCCGCAGCGGGGGCAGGGTGTCGAAGTCGATCTCCCCGCACGGGGTAATACGGGCCGTGGTGCCGTCGATGACGGTGGTGAAGTTCATGCTGGGCGGCCCCCTTTCCGGGGGTTGATGAGCCCAAAGACGAAACACACCCCCGAGATAGAAGGGGGTGAACGACGATGGCGGAGGCCAGGTGCCCGTGAAGGGGACAACGCCCGACTCCCCCAAAAGGCCAACCCGTCCCAAAGGGACGGCGGCCGATCTCGTTGTCCCTCCACCGTCCCACACCCGCACCCCCGACCGCGATCCCCAGCAATGCGGACGTCTCGCAGCGGACCCATGCCGCGCCCCTGCCTCCGGGCAGTCGGTGTCGTACCCGTGCTCCGCGAGCCGGCAGCGCCTGCCGCTCGCGAACGCCTCGCCTGCGGGCGCCTATTCGATGACGAAGGCGTCGCGGGTGTGGGTCAGGCGCAGCAGCCAGGCCACGGCGCAGGGCACGCAGCGCAGGCGGAGGACGGCGCCTCGTTCTTTGGCGCGGCGGTCGGCGGCCATCAGGGCGCTCAGGCCGGTGCAGTCGCAGAACGGGACGCCCGCGAGGTCCACGATCGTGCGGGGGTAGGTGGTGACCGCCTGCTGGAGGGCGTGGCGCCGTGACCGCGTCCAGCTCACCGGCGACGGTCACCACGCAAGCGTCGGGTGCCGGCTGCCGGACCTGGATGTCGAGCGGCTCGAGCACAGCGTCTCTCTTCGTCGTTGACGCTTCTGCTTCTCAGGGGACCTCCCCGGTGAAGTGATGTCTACCGTCATTGTCGGCGGTCCTGGGAGGTGGCGGCCCGCCTGGCCGTCCACCGCGCGCGCACCTGCCGCCTGGCTCCTAGGTTGTGACTGGGCAGACCGGGCACGGGCGCCCACCGGGGTGGCCTGCCGGACGCTGCGCGGGACCACCCCGGCACCCGGCCGAGAAGTCGTCCAGCTGTCCCTTCCGAGGTGGGCACGGGCCTTGACGGGTGTCGCGCAGGGGTGGAAAGACGCTGGTCATGGCAGAGTGTGAGCGTTAACTCCAAGCGCTCCCATTGGAGTGGCTGGCAGTGCCCCCGGACCGGCGGTCGTCACGTCCCGTCCCTGCCGGGGGCATCTGCTTGCCCGCCACCAGGCAGACGCGATGCGTCCGGTAGGCCGTCGCGCAGCCGTAGAGTCCCTCGGGTGGTACACAAGCGGCGGCACGGTCGCCGTCACTCCGTGCCGCCTGTTTCACCTGATTCGCCGCTATTGCGACGCTTATGCGTATGCCCCTCGTCGTCGGGTTCACACCTCTGCGCGCGGGGGTGGGCGGTCGGGCCTTTCGTGCCGCGGCCCGCAGCTGGGCCTCACCCGCCATCCGCGGTCGCAGCAGACCGCTGAGCAGGGCGGAAACCGCTGATCAGCTCCATAATGGAAACACTCGCATGGAACGGCGCGCCGGGTACTCTGCCGCCGCCGAGACCCGGCTTAACCTTCCTCAGACCCCGGCTCGGCGCGACGCCGACTTCACCCCTCGGTGCACCGGGCCGGGGCCCCATCCGCCACCTCTTGCACACAGCACGGCACCATGCCCGCAGCTCATCAACCGGGTGGCGCTGAACAGGCCCCGAAGGATGAGCAGGCCCGTGGGGCGGCCGGGAAGCTCCGCCTCACTCTGGGCAGGCACCAAACGGTCCACCGTTACCCGTCCACCGCCGAGGCCTCATGACCCCCCAGCCAAGCAATCCCTTGCACCCCCGCAACGGCCACCCGCACCCCGCGATGGCAGGCCGCGAGGAGTACGTGGCCCGGATGGAAGCGGAAGTCGCCCAGCTGCGCCGGGCCGTCGCCTCCCACGCATCCGTCGACCAGGCCATCGGCGTCCTCATCTGCCTGCACCAGGTCAGCCCCGACACCGGCTTCACCGTGCTCCGCGTCGCCTCCCAGCTCGCCAACACCAAACTGTCCACCGTCGCCTACGCCGTCACCCGCTGGGCCCGCACCCACGAGCCGCTCCCGACACCGATCAAGGAAGCACTCGACAAGGCCGTCCGCCTGCACGCGCGCACCCCGGAGAGGTGACCACCTCTGCAGGCCGGGCCCTTGCTCGTACACACGCGGCGGCACGGTCATCGCTGCCGTGCCGCCGCGGATCCACACCCTGCCACCACTCACCGGGTACCCCCTCGCCCCAGCCGAACCACCCGGGTGACCCCGGTATGCACGCATCGTTAAGCACAGCATTCGCGCCATGAACATCCCACCCCCCGGGGATGCGCGAACCCTCTTGAGGGCCCGGCAGCCGAGAGCACCCGGCCCGGGCCCTCACTGCAGTCCGCGACGCGCGCACGAGTCTCGGCTAGGCGGACTTCACAACATGTGCAGGGTGCGGCACGATAGCTGGCGCAGTGCCCGCTCGGCCCGCGTCCAGCTGGGGATCTGCAGGGCGGTGACCGGCCGGCAGAACTCGCACGCGCGGAAGAACGTCCCGTCGCCGGTGAGCGCCTGGCGGGCCTCGTCGGCGCTGACCGGGTTGGCGTCGCGCTGGATCACCGTGCAGCCGGCGCGGTGGACCGCAGCGCCCAGAGGGTGCCCGGCGTGCAGCTGCTTCTCCACCACGAACCCGCCCGCAGGCTCCACCGCGGGGGCATCGAGGGCTCGCCGACTGCGGCTGCGGCGGCGACAGCCGCCGGCCGTCGGGCGCCTGCTTCTCCGCCGCGGCGAGCGCTTGGCGGACTGCGCTGGCCTGCAGGCGCAGGAGGTCGCCACGGTCTCGGTCTCAGCGAGCCGCTGATCGAGAAGCGCCAGGATCAGACGCGGCGGATCAGGCGGCAGCTCGCTCATGTATTCGATTCTATGATGGTGGCCGTGCACAGCAACCAGGAGCAGGCCGGACGCTTCCACCTGCTGCTCACCTCGCACGGCCGGGCGGTCCAGCACGGCTGGTGGAACAGCGAACACACCGCCAAGCGGAAGTTCAGCATCTGGGTGGGCGAACGCGGCACCATGCCGACCGGCCCGTGCTGGGGCCGCATGCCCCTCAGCGCTGCGCGGTCGTCCGCCGGCAAACGCCCGGGATACCGATGCCGTCTGGGCGGACGAGCAGGTAACAGCGGGACCACTCGTTCCCACAGGTCATCGGGCACAAGATCATCAGACACGCCACAGATCCTGCCGACAAGGACCCGACTGCCAAGCCCTACAACGGACTTCATTCTGAAACGATCAGTTAGTAAGGGTGCCGCCTATCAGTGTTCGCTGGTCGCGATGTAGGTGCCATGCCAGGTGTGGTCCCACACGGCGCCGGTGGAGGCGTTGACCGACAGCATACCGTTGATCTTTCCGGAGCGCAGGGTATGCAGGGTGTAGTAGCCCGGGAATGCCTCCGCCTCGTCGGCGGTCAGGTCGCTGCCCCGGTCACGCAGCCAGCGCTGGGCGCGGTCCTGGGCCTGCTCGGGTGAGATTCGCGCCTGGGTCTGGCCGCGGTGGTGCATGCCGTAGTCGGTGTTCCACATCATCGCCGGGCCGTACTCGATCCCAGTGTCTCCGTCGGCCGGGTCGACGAGGATCTCGGTGGCCAGTTTCCCGGAAGGGGTCTCCAGTTCGGCGTAGAAGTTCTTCGAGAACTGCATGATCTCGCCGACGCGCAGGTCGAGCCGGTAGGCGAAGGCGTCTGCGCGCTGTCGGGCCTGGTCCAGGGTCTTCACCGGGGTGCCGTCGCCGCGCTGCCAGTAGCGCCCGCCCATCATGCCGGTGCCCCACGAGCAGTCGCCGCCCATCATGCCCGGCCCCATACCGGGCCCCCAGTCGTCCCAGTTGTCCCAGTCGTCGCCCGATGTGCCCGACCTCCAGCAATCACTGCCGGAGGGGCTCAGCGCGGCGGCCGGGCGGAGGGATGCACCGCCAGAGGTGCTGTCCTCTGCCGCGCATCCGATGGCAAGCGTGCCGACCAGCGCGAGGGCCGCCAGCGCGGCGGCGGTCCGCCTGCTCCTACTGCGCATGGTCATCACCCTCCGGGTCGTTCCCTTCGCGTCCCACCCGCCCCAGCGGACGCGGGCTGCTGACTCCAGCCTCTCTCTGCGCGCGGGAAGCCGCGCACGGGCCGTCCGGACCTACCGGTGCCCCGATCGGCCCGCTACATCGTCGCCATACACGGCTATCAATGACGATGAACAGTGCGGCCACAGCCGTCACCACCTCGTGCGGGGCGCCGTCGGCGGCGGTGGCCCTGTTCCGCTCGCTAGGTGACCCGGCACGCCTGGCGATCAGCAAAGTCAGGCTCGCAGACGATGGCCCGCAGTGCACAGCCGGCGACAAGATTGCTCCACCCCGCAGGAATGGCGGCCGCCTCCACTCGGGGAATGCGACGCCGTCCAGGGACTGGCCCGCCTGCTCGAACAGCCGGGTGGTGGCGGCCTGGCGCCTGCCCGCTGCGAGGGAGTGACCTGTGTGGCGGGGCGTAAGTGCCGCTCGATGACGAGGGGGTGTCGCTGTGGCTGACGGACTGGAAGGTCGTCGGGGGCGGCGCCTGGTCGGGCCGTCGCATCCTCGCCCTGGTCGGCGGCGTCCTCGCGGGGCCCTCGATGTGTTCGTGCACCCCGACCAGCAGGCGGTCAGCGTCGAGTGTAAGGGGAGCAGGGGCACGTTCCGATCGTCCGTCTTTGGCAAGCCGAGGAGCCCAACCCACCGGGCAATTACCGTGGAGGCGACGGCGCCACACTTCCGCCACCTCGGCCGAGTTGCTACCGCCACATCAACTAATTCGTTCACTTTCTACGCAAGCGGACGATAGCCACCCCTATAAGCAGCACGACGATCATCATGAGGAGCCATGTCGGAAGGGCTGCCGTCAATGCGCCGCGAGCCATCTGTACAGAGTCCATGCTGTTCACTCAGCCTCCTAAGTCACGTTCGGGATGGCTCGACGAGCAGTCCCAGGCACCCTTCCCCACCTGCCTTCGTCACGCCGTTGGCCAGAGCAGGCAACGTCAATGTCGTCGGTGCGTTGTAGTAGGTTTTATCCCCGGTCGTCATGGGGTTGAGCGTGCCCGCAGCTTCCCGGTTGAAGCCCATGTCCGTGCCGGCCGTCGTCGTGGCCGCGAGGCCGAGCGAGCCGTGCTGACTGCTGTCTAGCTGGCCAGGCGGCTGCACGGCCAATGCTTGCCCCGAGACTTGGGCTGCGTCAGCGACGGTCGCCCGGACGGGCACGTGCGGGCGCGGCTGCTCGAGGAGCGATTCCACAGCGCAGCGGGCCCGGGTAAGAACCGGACCCACCCGCCGGTGCACCGTACATCTCAAGTGGCGGGAGCTAGGACGTATGGCCCGCGACGGCACTTCGTCCGATTCCGCACTGCCGCGCTAGGCGACAGCCTCGCCATCGCCCTGGCCGTCCGCCCAGCCAGCCCGGACGAGGAACACTGAAAACAGGCACCCGGCGCGGTCCACCTACAGCCGCAGAGCAGAGAGGCTGCGTCCGCAAGGCGGCTCGGCCACAGGGCCGGGGCGTCCTGCTTTCTCTCTCCGTTCACGACGGTCTGCATCCGGGCGCCGCGTGGGAGGCTCAGCGGGTGGGCGGGCCTGAGGCCCAGTTGACGGCGTCGTCGAGTTCTCCGTATCCGAATTGCCGTACTTCGGCTTGGACGAAGTGGTTGGCGAGGTGAGGCACAAGTCCGGCGAGCTTGCTGTCGGCCGCCAGCGCGATCCTCCTGACCTTGTGGTGATGGTCGCGGACGAAACGAACGTGCCGGAGCATGCCCGTGATGTTTTCCCATCCCGGGAAGGCACGAGCGTGCACCACGACACCGGCCAGTTCGTCGTGGGTTTCGAGCCAGCTGTCCGCGGTCTGCGCCAGTGCGTCGAAGTCCTGTGCGCGCAGGGGCTGTTCGACCTCGACCACGAGAACCTCGGAGTCGGGCAGGAGCTTGTGCAGGACGCCGGGCCCTTCGGGCAGGGAGACGAGCCAGCGTAGGGCCTCATCGCGGTCCTGGACGGCGAAGACACGTACCGGACAGGGCATCAGGAAGCTCGCGAGTCGGGTGGGCTTGCGGATCCATTCGCTGTCGCTGACGACAGCGCACCCTTCGAACAGGCGCAGGGCTCCGATCCCGACCTTGAGGTCCTCCCATCCGGCCGCCGGTGTGAGCGCCCGGAAGTCAGGGCTGGCTTCCCACAGCAGCCGGATCCGGCGCCCTTCGCTGCGTGCGGCGTCGATGAGCGGCTCGATCACCGTCTCGTAGTCGTCCTTTGTTACTGTGCCGCTCGCCCTCACGATGTCGATCCCTGGGGGCGCGTCCTGGGCTCTGTCGAGCATGCCGTTCCTCTCAGTCGTCCCAAGCGAGCGTCGGCGGGGAAATTCGGAGATGCAACCTGCCGTCGGCGTACGCTCCGCCGTGCGGCATGCCGGTGGCGTGCGCGTGCTTGGGGGTGTCAGCCCTCGACCTCGATGTGGTGGGGCTTGGCCGCCTGAGCCTTGGGGACAGCGACGGTCAGGATGCCGTCGGCGAGGGTTGCGTGCACGTCCTCGGCCTCCACTTCGGTGGGCAGCGGCGCTCGGTACTCAAAGCGCCCGGTACGGCGCGTGGCGCGGCGCAGGACGCCTTTGCTCTCGCGTTCCTTCGGCTCCCCGGTGATGTGCAGCTCCCGTCCGCTGATCTCGACCTCGATGTCCTCGCGCTTGATGCCGGGCAGTTCACACTCGATCTTGTAGGCCTCGTCGGTCTCGCTCAGGTCGGCCAACGGCGCCCAGGCCATGGATTCCGCCCAGGATGGCGCAGCCGACTCCAGGAACCGGTGCATCCGGTCGAAGAATTCGTCGAACTCGGCGGCCATCGGCGGGTAGCTGCGCTCCAGCAGGTGGCCGGGCCGGTGTCGGGCGGGCAACGTCATGCGGCTCACCTCCACGGATGCGAACTCGCTCCATCTCCATCATGAGCGGGGGCCGTCCGGCATGCGACTTGCGAGCCATGGCATGCGCGGTAGGGAGGAGCGGGCTTCGGCGGTCCGCCCCGCGCTGCGGCGCCCAGAGCGATCAGAGCCGGAGGGACAGCATCACTTTGCAGGTGCTGTCGCACCTCATGCACCCCGCGGGGCCAGTGGCCGTTTTCGCGCTGCCGAGGAAGGTGAGCACGGCGGGCCTGATACGCCCGAGCGACGGCACGGCGAGGGGGCATCCGGTGCTGCGCTCGTCGGTGCCGGCTCCCACTGAGCCTGCGGGAGGTGCCGCCGGAGTGTCAGCCCTACGCGCCGGCAGCCGTCGTCTGATCAGGACCGGATGGCTCTGCCGGATGGCCCTGATGAGCTGGGGGTGGCTGTGGTGTGCTGGTAGTGGCGGGAGGGACCCCGTGGAAGACGCGGAGAAGCGGCTGGGTGGCCGTGCACCGCGCAATCTGGATCCGCGAGAAGCGGGTGGAGCCCTTCCCGTCCCGCCATGCCACACCGGCCGCCCACCACACGCGGGGAGTTGGGACCGCCGTCCTTCAAGCTCTGTTACGGCTCTCGCTCTCGGCCATGGCCATCGCCTCGGCATCGGACTCCTCCACCGCGATGGCGAAACCGAGGGCCTTGGTGATGTGCGCGGCCGCAGCCATGACCCGCGCCGTGCCGACCACTGGAGCGATCGCCACCAGCACGTCCTGGACCTGCTCCAGCGACAGGTTCGCCTTGATCGCCGGATCGACGTGCGCGAGGTAGGAGATCGCCGGGGCATCCATCGCCGCCAGCGCCGCAATCCTGGTAAGGATCAGCGTGGAGGCATCCATCCCGCAGCGCTCGATCGAATCCATCGTCATCGCTGCGAGCGTCTCAAGGACAGGAGCTTCGGACGAGGTAGCCATCAAAAGACCGCCTTCAGTGCAGAGCACGGGACACGGCACCCTCGACGGGGCACCGCGCACCGGCTTCCCCCCTGCTTTGCCCTCCCACCGTAGTGGCGCGTTCGGCCACTCGCATGCCGAACACACCACACCCGGCCCCGGCCGGACGTCGCCGTCCTCAGACGTCCGCTGCCGGCCGAAAGCGTCAACGCGCCCGCCCACAGCGGATCGCTCACCGGTCCAGGCCCTGAGGGAGGTGCTGAGCGTCGATCCGGGATCCTGTTCAGCATCGCGCAACCACCGAGGTCGGAAAGGACGTCGCGGCCTCAGGCTTGCTTACGCCTTTCGGCGAATACGCACAGCTGAGAGGGTTACGCGGCCAATTGCACGGGCGTGGCTCGTGAGTGCAGGGCATGGAGTCACTGCTGGGTGAAATGCCTGGTATTGGCGGGTGCATCACGGTTCGATGGCTTCGTCCGGCGGCCGGAGGCACTCGGCAGGTGTCGGGTGGCGAGAAGGCTGGCGAGGGTGATGCCGCCGGTGGCCAGGATGGCCGTCTTCAGGACGTCGAGCTGTGCTGCGGCGTACGAGTCCGCAAGGGCGTCGACCTCGGCCGGCGGCAGGCCGGCATCCTGGGCTGCCTTCCGTACCTGGTCGGTCGGCACGAAGCTGACTCCGGCTTCCAGCGCGACACTGGTCTGCTGCCGGGCCTGGTCGGACAGCAGCGGGTTGTTCTCCACGTCGCCGACGAACGCATGCGCCAAAGCACCGATGAGGATCGAGCCGATGAGCGCGGTGCCCAGCGCGGAGCCAAGGTTCTGTGCCGTGAACTGCAGGCCTCCGACCTCGCTGCGTTCCTCCTCCCCCACGGTGGACTGGACGACGTTGCCCAGTTGGGAGGCGAGCAGGCCCATGCCGATGCCAAGCAGGGCCATGGCACAGGCGAACTGCGTGTGTCGATCTGCGGCTCGATGGTGGCAAGCAGCCACACGATTGCGGCGGTCGGCGACAGCAGTGCCAGGCGTACCACCCGGCGCGGCCCCAGGGTCCGTCCCAAGCCTGCGGCGCCAAGAGAGGTGACGAGCATGGTGACGGACACCGGCAGCAGTCGCAGCCCCGTCTGGAATGCGTCGAAACCCTGCACCACCTGCAGGTAGAGCGGGATGGTGAAGAAGAGTCCGAGCAGGATCAGGTTCTGGCTCAGCAAGGTGAGCAGTCCGGATCGTAGGGGCGGAACTCCGAAGAGGGGCAGGTGCACCAGGGGATCGGCGCCCGCGGCCTCGCGTCTGCGTTCCCAGTGAACGAAGAGGGTCAGACGCCTGCGCCGGCGCCGATGACAAACAAGGTCGGGGCAAAGCCGAGGATGGTGAACGGCGGCTTGCGTGGCCGCACCCACCCCCCAGGTATTGCTCTGGAGCACTCCAAGTACGCCCAGTGCCGGTCCGGACGCTGAGAGAACCGCCCCGACGGCGTCCAGCCGGGGCGGCGGGGCGGTCCGTGCGGACTCCTTGACCATCCGGTGGCAGAGTAGGACGGCAAGGACGACCACAACTTCGCCGGCGAAGACGAGCCGCCAGGTGAGGTAGGTCGTGACCCAGCCTCCGAGCAGTGGGCCGACTGCGATGCCGGCGCCTGCGAGTCCACCGATCACGCCGTATGCGATGGCGCGGTCCCTTCCTGTGTAGGTCTCGGCGACCAGGGCGGCCATGGCTGGCAGGACCATCGCCGCCCCCAGGCCCTCGGTGACAGACCAGCCCAGAGCGAGCACCCACAGGGTGGGCGCCAGGGCGGTCAGGGCCGAGCCGGAGCCGTAGACGGCCATGCCGAGGAGGAACAGGCGACTGCGGCCGTAATTATCGCCGAACCTGCCCCCGATGAGCATGAAGGCGGCCATGGCGAGCGCGTAGAGCGTAATCACGGCCTGGATCGCGGTGACCTCCGTATGGAAGTCCTCCACCAGCTGGCTGATGGAGACGTTCATGACAGACGTGTCCAGGACCATCAGAAACTGCGCCGTCCCCAGCACCATCAGAGCCCGCCAATGTCCAACGACATAGCACCTCGCCAAGCATCGACGACGGTGTACGCCGTGAGCGTCCACCCTTGTCGCATCCGATTTTCCGCAGCCGGACGGCGAGTACTTGCCTCAATCCTCGCGGGAGAACGCACGCCCGGAGATCAGAGCAGATGAGCATCCAGTCCTGCGGGCCGAGTTCAATTCGCACAGGGACAGCTGGCCCATCCATGGGTCCCGCGCTGCGCCAACAACAACGGCGCAGCGCACTCGGCTAGCAGTCACCACTGCGACCACTCCAGCGACGCCGTTGCAAACCTTTGGCCGAACGCGTCGCCACAGCCGGTACCGGCTGCTCTGCTGCGCCTGTTCTCGGGCGAATCAAACCAGAGCCAGAACTGCATTGATCAGGGCCTTTTAGGGCCGAAGAGCCCATGCCGGAGCCGCGGAGAAACGGCATGGTGTGTATTGAATCGGCGCAGCCCGAGAGCAGAAGGCCCTCACATCTTTTCAGGAGAATCGGTGCCGGACATCCAAGACCTTTCACCCATTGTGCTCGGTCTCGCCCCTGACCCGGATGATCGTGCAGCTCTGGCTTGGGCCGCGGACGAGGCCAGCCGACGTCGATTGCCTCTAATGATCCTCCACGCTTTGGCCCCACCGACACCGACCTACTCGCCGGCCGGGCCGGCTCCGCGCTGGATTGACTGGACCTATGACCTTCAGACTGCAGCCGAGCGCCTACTGGCAGACGCCCTCTCATTCGTGACTACCCGCCATCCGCAACTGGTGGTGGGCGGGGTGATCACTGAAGGAGTACCCGCCCACGCACTCGCCACGCGGTCGCAAAAAGCCGCACTCATCGTTGTAGGTTCCTGGCACCTGAGTCCGGCCCGGCAGGCACTCGCCGCAGCCGGGGTCGCCGTGCCCCTGGCTGCACGGGCATCCTGCCCCGTCGTCATCGTGCCGGAGCCCGAACCGAGCACCGCACCCGCCCCACGCATCGTTGTCGGTGTCGACGGCAGCTCCCACTCAGCCACCGCCCTCGCTTTCGCCTTCAACGAAGCAGCACTGCACAAAGCCAGCCTGCAAGCCCTATACGTCTGGCACCCCCCAATGCTCGGCACCCTCGACGAGCACGCCGCGATCGAAGAATGCCGGCGAATTCTGGCGGACCTCACGGCCAGCCGTTCTGGCCCACACCCCCACGTCGCATTCCACGGTGAAGTCGTCAAAGGACACCCGGTCAAGACCCTCACGGACGCCTCTCACGATGCTCTCGCCCTCGTGGTAGGAACACGCGGCCACGGCGGCTTCACCGGACTCCTCCTCGGCAGCGTCAGCCAAGGCGTCCTTCACTACGCTCGCTGTCCCGTCGTCACCGTTCCACGCACTGCATGACCCTGACGCTCGCACTGGGCCAAGGCAGGGTTGCGACGTCGCTTGAGCCGGGCGGAATAGGGCGTCGCCGTAGAGCTGTCGTCCGTGCTGCAGAAGCATCCCATCAATGTTCAGCACCGAGGCTCGGCGGGGTTTCAGGCGTGTCCGTGGAAGGGCAAGTACCGCAGTTTGCGGAACTGGACCATCGACGCGACGTTTGGAGCGTGTTCGCACCGCTCTACTTACCCAGGCCGACCGGAGAACACCTGGACTGAAGCCTCATGTGGGTTCTCCCGTCGGGCGTGCTCATCGGCGAGGCGCCTTAGGTCTAAGGGCCCTATGTGAGGGGCCTGGCGGCCTGTGGTGCGGGGGTGCCCGCCGAGCCCAGGCTGGAAGAGAGATCCATGAAGGGGGTTGCTGCGATGACGTCCGCCACCACTATGGCCATGGCCTTGGAGGCTGTGCACCGCGAAAGGCTGATGCGCCTAGCCCGTGAGGTCTCCTTTGAGGCCGGGGCCCGTCTGTTCGAAGAGGGCTGCCGAGCCGATCGCTTCTGGATCATACGCACCGGCACCATTGCCCTCGACCTTCATGTCCCTGGCCGCCGTTCCACCGTCATCGAAACGCTCGGGCATGGCGAACTCATCGGCTGGTCCTGGCACTTCGCACCCTACGTCTGGCACCTGGGTGCCGAGGCGATGAGTCCGGTGCGGGCTTGGGAATTCGACGCCGAGGCCGTGCGGGCGCTGTGCGCTGAGGACGCTGCATTCGGGCAGGCGATCGCGGTCTGGGTCGGACGAGTGGTCGCCCAGCGGCTGCACGCTTCTCGGGTCCGACTCCTCGACCTGTACGCCCCCTACGGCAGCGGTGCTCTGACATGATCGCCCAGCCCGCCCAGAGCGGCCCGTACCGGGTGAACGACGTGATGACGCGTGCCGCCGTCGCGGTGGGTCGCAAGGCCTTGTTCAAGGACCTCGTCGAACGAAACGTTTACTGCCAGTGATGCAACGGCGCCAGGCTCCAGAACCTCTGGGATTGCTCTGAACAGCGAGGGCATGGACGTCGGCTGGTCGGGACGGTTGTCCTCACGGGGAGCCGAGTGCCCCTTCCACCCGCCCTTGCAGCCTGGCGCTACGGGCGGCCGCCTTGTCGCCCATCCGGTTTGTTGGGTTCGTCGCCCGCCATGGGGCGGTTCGTCCTCTCGTCAGGGAAGTTCGGGGACGACTGCCACAGGGCATGCCGCGTGGTGCAGCACGCCGTGGGCCACACGGCCGAGTTGAAGCCCGACGTGGCCGTGCCGACGCCGAGTGCCGACGACCAGCAGATCGGCTTCGTGGGAGGCGCTGATCAGGGAATCGCGGGGGTGTCCCTCGACGATACGGCGCTGCACTTCGAGGTCGGCCGGCGCATCGCGCAAGGCCTCTTCCAGCGCTTGGACGGCCTGCCGTTCGTCGAGATACTCCGGTTCGCCGCCGGGGAGAATCGGGATGCCGGTGGTCGCGCGTGCGGGACGTCGCCAGGCCCGTACGACTTCTAGCGGCACTTGGCGCAGCATGGCTTCATCGGTCGCGAAGCGCACGGATGCTGTGCCTGCTGGCTTCTCGCCGACGCCGAGCGCGATATGCCCGCGGGCGCCGGGGGCCTGGTTGTCGTGGCTGCCGCGGATTACGATCACCGGGCAGTGGGCGTGCCCGGCAACCGTCAGGCTGACGGAACCGAGCAGCGTCTGGGCTATCCCGCTGCGTCCCCGGCACCCCAGGACCATGGCGAGTGCGGTGCGGCTTTCGCGCACGAGTCCGCGCGCCGGCTCCTCGGGCAGTACCTCGGTGGTGACCTCGACATCCGGAGTGCGGCAGTGGGCACGGTTACGGGCGGGTCCGATGACGTCCTGGGCCATCACCTCCTCGACGGGCTTGTTCAATTCCTGAGCGAGCAAGGCGCCTTCATAGCGGTCCCAGAAAGAGGCATACACCAGCCGAAGCGGTGCGCCGCGCAAGGCGGCCTCGTCTGCGGCCCAGTCCACAGCGCGCAGGCTCGCTTCGGAGCCGTCGATACCGACGACGATCGGCAGATCCATCCTGCTCTCCGTTCCGGGCCGGAATCCGAAGGGTTTCTGATGGCCCCTGCTCCGTCGATCACCGCGCGCCTTCAGATGAGTGGCTCAGGTGTGCGCGATCACGGCGACGGGTGCGGCGACGTGGTGCAGGACGGCGTGGGTCACGTGGCCGATGTGAGTACCGACAGGGCGGGTGCGAATGCGCCGCCCGACCACGACGAGGGACGCTTCCCGGGACGCGTCGAGGAGAACCTGCGCGGCTCTGCCGCAGCGGCTTGCCTCGATCACCTCGAGGTCAGGGAACTTCTGACGCCACGGGCGGAGCACATTGGTCAGTGCGGTTGCCTGCTGCCGCGCGAGCGAACCGAGCTCGGTGTCTCCATAGGCGCCGGGGAAGGAACCCGGCGGCTCCACCCAGCCGTGCACGACCCGCAAGGATGCGCCACGGCGTGCGGCAGCGTCGAAGGCGAACTCCAGCAGGTCCTCGCTCGGGTCGGCGGTGTCGATGCCGACGACGACGGGCCGGAAGAGCGTCGCGGCTGACGGCACGCCTGCAGGGTCGCTCTTGTGCTCGTCGGAAGCCTGCTCCCCGGCCCGTACCAGCACTACTGGGTGTGAGGCGTGGGCGAGGACGGACAGGCTGACGGAGCTCATCATGAACCCGCCGATGCCAGTGAAGCCACGCGAGCCGAGCACGAGCATCTCCGCGGCGTCTGCCGCCTCTGTCAGCGCATCGGCCGGTTTGCCGGTGACCCGGTCGGTGAGGACCTCGACACCGGGGTGACGCAGGCGGAGGCCTTCGGCCGAGGCAAGCGGGATGTGTTCGGTCCAGTCCTGAACGGTTTCGGCGCCCAGCAGTGGCGCCTGGGCCACGTGCGCGGGTGCGGACTCCGAGACGTGGAGCAGACGCACCGGCAGATGGCGTAGCCGCGCTTCCCGAGCAGCCCATTCTGCGGCAGCCCGGCTTTCGGCCGAATCGTCGAGACCAACGGTGATGGCTCGGGTCATGGGTCTCCACCTCCTGGGACGAGCACCCGGTTCCAGCGTGGTGACGCCTAGGTCATACCGTCAGAGGCCGCAGGTCCCCAGGCAGGACCGAACGGCCCCGGTGCCTAGATTTTTCTGGGCTTCGCGCACGGTTGACCCGATGCCGTCTGGCCGCCCGCGGTACAAGCTCCAGGTGCGCGTTGATCCCGATGGTCCAGGCAGGCGATGCACGTGCCGCCGGACAGCGACAGGCTGCGCGACAGATAACGCCTCAAGGCCGCCCGGACGAGCCAGGCCCGCCACCTCGGGTATGGGCTGTCGGGTGTGGGCATCCCCAGCGGCGCAGGCGCTGGGCGAAAATCCACGACGGCACGACCCGTCGCACCCTCCGTGATCAGCCGACTCATGCACGTCGGGCACGGAGGAAGGGGGCCAGCCGGCCCTAGCGAGCGTGGAGCCGTAGATGATGATCGGCTTCGTGGACCGTGCGCAAACTGTCCACCACCCGGTAGCGAGGGGTCGCCATGGTTGAGTCACGCGCCTTCAGCGAGCAGGATCCCATCCGTGTCTTTCTGCTGGACGACCATGAGATCGTCCGGCGTGGCCTGGCCGATCTGCTCGACGGCGAAGCGGACATCCGTGTGGTCGGCGATTCGGACACCGCGGAGCACGCCCTCACCCGCGGCCCCGCACTGCGTCCTCACGTCGCTGTCCTCGACGTGCGCTTGCCCGACGGCGACGGCATCACCGTTTGCCGGGAACTGCGTAGCCGGATGCCTGATGTGGCGTGCCTGATGCTCACGTCTTTTGATGACGAGGAGGCTCTGCTGGACGCGATCATGGCTGGATCCTCAGGTTACGTTCTGAAGCAGATCAAGGGCTCCGATCTGATCTCGGCGGTTCGTCCTGTCGCCGCCGGAGAGTCGATGCTGGACCTCGCAACCACTGCCCGCCTCATGCGTTCCCTACAGGCCGATCCGGCAGCGACTCCTGCGCTGCCGCCCGAGCTGGCTGGCCTCTCACCCCGGGAACAGGACATCCTGGCGCTTATCGGCGATGGCCTGACCAACCGCGAGATCGGCAAGAAGCTGTACCTGTCGGAGAAGACCGTCAAGAACCACATCTCGCGGCTGCTGGCCAAGTTGGGCGTCCAGCGTCGGGTTCAGGCCGCGGTTCTCGCGTCGCACCTGGAGCCTCAACGCGGCGACGAGCATGGAAAACGACGGGGGTCAGAACGTCGCAAGGCCCATGGCGGTGGTCTGATTGGCCCCGGTCACCAGCTGGCTCCGGTCGCTGCCTGCCCGGCAGTTCAATAGTGCCGTCGTTGGACGATGACCGATCACCTAGGCAGCTCGATGGTCGCCAGATCGCCAGGCCCTGCCCCTGAGCGAGAGTGATCAGGGCAGACGTTACAACGCTGGTGGGCCTTTCTGGCGTGGCGGCGTCCGGTGACAGCGGCAGAACGCACCGGCTTCGGGCGGGCCCGCTCGGGGCCTGCCGTCGGTGGCATGTTCACGCTCAGGTGCTGTGATGGATCTCGATGTGCTTGGCCTCCGCTTTCTCGGCGCCGAGACCGACGCTGATGGTCAGCATGCCATCCGTGCAGTCGGCTTTGACGTCGTCTTCGTCGGCGCCGGCAGGCAGCGTCACGCTGCGGCTCATCGCGCCGTACCGGATCTCGCTGTGGTGTTTGTCTACTTCGCGTTCGCTGCGTTCGGCCTGCACCGTCAGGATCCCGTCGCTGATCATGACGTCGATGTCCTCGGGGGCCATGTGGTGTCGAACCAGTCCGACATGTCGGGGAACGGGAACCTCTGCCTGTGTGCCAGTGTGGCCATGGCCGTACCTCCTCGGCGGTCGTCGCGTCTGCCGACACCTCCAAGTGCACCGCGCCTGGTTCACCTCGCGCTGAGGCCGAACAGCCCACGTCCGATGACCCTGAAGTCCCTTTTCTCCTACGCCGTGGCATTCAGACTGAGCGAGAGAAGGGTCCACGACATCCGGCGGCGATCACTATGTCCGACGTCACCACCACCGATCTCTACGAAGTGACCATGGCCCTGTCCTACCTCCGGGAGGACATGCGGGCACCGGCCACCTTCAGCCTGTACGTGCGCGACCTTCCGCCCGAGAGAGGCTTCCTGGTCGCTGCGGGACTGGAGTCCGCCCTGAACTTCCTCGCCAACTACCGCATCGAACGCGACGACGTGAAGGAGTTCGCGGACGCCCTGCACCGCCCGATGCGGGTTCTGGAACCGCTCCTCGGTCTCTGCTTCGAGGGCGAGGTCCGTGCCGTGCCCGAGGGTCGTCTGGTGTTCGCCGGCGAGCCGCTGGTGGAGGTGACCGCACCGCTGGCCCAAGCCCAGCTCGTCGAGACCTACCTGCTGAACCAGGTCTGTCACCAGACGGCAGTGGCGTCCAAGGCAGCCCGCTGTGTACTGGCGGCAGCCGGGAGGCCTGTCGTGGATTTCTCGCTGCGCCGGACGCACGGAGCGTGGGCGGGACTGCAGGCGGCGCGCCTGGGCGCCCTCGTGGGCTTCGCAGGTACGAGTAACGTCGCGGCGGCCACAGCCCTGAATATCCCGGCATCGGGAACCATGGCGCACTCCTACATTGAGACGTTCCCCAGCGAGGAGGAGGCGTTCCGCTCGTTCGCACGCTGCCACCCCGGCCCGGTCACCTTTCTCGTGGATACCTACGACACGGAGGCGGGCGTACGGATCGCGGCACGCGTTCTGAGGGACCTCCGGCGCGGCGCAGGCTGCGCGATCCGTTTGGACAGCGGCGACCTCGATGCCCTGTCCCGCCGCTCACGCGCGATTCTTGACGCCTCAGGGCTGGCGGATGTGCGCATCGTGGCGAGCGGCGGACTCGACGAGTATGGCGTGGCCCACCTTGTGGGTGCCGGTGCCCCGATCGACGTGTATGCGGTGGGCACACGCGTCGGCGTGGCTGCGGACGCCCCCTACCTGGACTGCGCCTACAAGCTTGTTGAGTACGACGGCCGCCCGGTGATGAAGCTGTCCTCGGCGAAGGCCACAGCTCCTGGCCGCAAGCAGGTCTACCGGCACCCGGGGTATTCCGACGTCATCGCCCTGGCGAGTGAGGAACCGCCGCATGCCGCCGAGCCTATGCTGCGCACCGTCATGCGGGCGGGGCGACGTACCTGGTCGCCGGACCGCTGGCAGGACGCCCGCAAACGGTTCCGTGGGGATGTCGCCGACCTGCCGCCCTCGGCACGCCGGGTCGAGAGGCCCCTTCCGGTCCGGGCCATCCAGTCCCGGGCATTGGAAGAGCTGACCGCGAAGGTACGGACGGACATCCAGGAGCACATCCTCACCAGAGCCGCCCCCGTCGGGCCTCGTGCCTCCTGACCGTTGCCGCCCTGGCCGCGGCCGGTGTGGGCCGAGGGGTTCCGGCCGGAGGACCAATGGCCCCTGGTCGCTCGTTGAAACCCAGGCTTGCATGGGATCGCGGCGGCACCTCCCGCGCCGCCGCAGCGAGGAGGCGAGATCATGGGCACTCCCGCACCGGCGCGTCTGAGCGACCTAGCCGCCGCCAAATCGGGCCACCACGGGGACAGCTCCATGCTGAATGCCTGCCTCGGCAACGAGATCACCGTGCGCGGCACTGCGGTCCGCGTCGCCGCTCGGGACGGCGAACTTGTCGGCCTTCACCGTCCCGAAGGCAGCCCGCCTTACGACGTGCGCTGGGCCGATGGCGGCCGGTTCACTTTGTACTTCCCCGGCCCGGACGCCTACGTCCGGCACCTGACGCGGGCATCGTCCTCGATGGGCCCGGAAGCCGACGCACAGCTGACGCCCGCGGCCCCGGAGACCGGAGGGCATCATGTCCGGACCCAGTGATCGCCGGCCGATCGTCGTCGGCGTCGAGGCTGATCCGACGCGATGGATGGCGCTGGCCTGGGCGGCCGAGGAGGCGGCCCGCCGGCACATTCCGCTGCGCCCGGTCCGCGCCGAAGGCGTGCCGACCAGGGGCACCCGCGGGCGAGAGGTCCCGCCGTCCTGGGAGGGGTGGAACGAGGAGCTGCACCGCAGCGGCAAGCAGGTGCTCGAACAGACTGTGGACTTTGTCGCGGCCCGGCATCCCGAGGTGGAGGTGGACGCCGTACTCGTCGAAGGTGACCCAGTGTGGGCTCTGCGCGAGGAGAGCCGGGCCGCCACCGCTGTGGTGCTGGGCTCGCGGCATCTGAGCCGGTCCCAGGAGGTGTTCGGCTCTGCCTCGGTTGCCTTGCCCCTCATGGCACACGCCCACTGCCCGGTGGTGATCGTGCCGGAGCCGGAGCACATCACGCAGGAGCCGGCGTACTTCGTGGTCGGTGTCGACGGCAGCGAACATTCGGCCGCCGCGGTCGACGTGGCTTTTGAGGAGGCCGCCCTACGAGGGGCCGAATTGCGTGCTCTGTACGTCTGGCAGCCCGGACCGCTCAGGGTCTTCGACGAGCATGAAGTGCAACAGGAGGGCCGTCGGCTGCTCTCCGAAATCGTGGCCGGGCGCCGGGGCCGCTACCCGGAAGTGGATCTGCGCCACGAGCTGCTCATCGGCCATCCCGTGCAGGTGCTCACTGAGGCTGCGACTCACGCGCTGGGCCTGGTGGTGGGCACCCGAGGGCGCGGAGGTTTCACCGGCATGCTCCTGGGGTCGGTCAGCCAGGGTGTGCTGCACCATGCCCGTTGCCCCGTCATCGCCGTCCCGACACGTGGATGAGTCGTCATCCCCCGGAGCGAAAGGCGAGCCGCTGTGACCGCACAGACCATTGATGTCAACACTGTCACGGCGCTCGTGGCGGATGCCGCCGCGGCGCCCTCTCAGCACAATGCCCAGCCCTGGGCCTTCCGTTATCTGCGCGGCATCGGCGTTCTGCGCCTGTACGCGGACCCGGCACGGGCGTTGCCACGGACCGATCCGGACGGCCGAGGCCTGCATCTGGGCTGTGGCGCCGCGCTGTTCAACTTGCGCGTAGCTGCGGCCGCGGCGGGGCTGGGGCCGGACGTCCGGTTGCTTCCCGACCCACAGGACGCGGACTTCCTCGCCGAAGTGCACTTGTACGGCACCGCACGACCCGACTGGATGCTCGCCCAGCTGCACCCGGCGATCCACCGCCGTCACTGCAGCCGTCTTCCTTTCACGAATGAGGAGCTCCCCGCCGACGTGCGGGGGCGTCTGTGCACCGCGGCCGGAGCCGAGGACGCCCAACTGTTGTTTCCGGGCGCCTGGCACGTGCGGTCGATCCTGGAGCTGGTGCGGGACGCTGAGGGCCGGGAAGCAGTCGACCCGGGGGTGCGCGGTGAGACGGTGCGGTGGACGCGTACAGAATCGTCGGGGAGCGCAGGGCCCGGTGACGGCATACCCGCCGAGGCGTTCGGGCCGGGCCAGCGGATGACGGCAGCTCCCGTGCGGGACTTCGCCGCCGGCCGGCCGATGCCGGGGCGTGGCTGGGCGTCCTTCGAGAAGAACCCGCACGTTGCGCTGCTGGGTACGGCCCACGACGGACCTGCGGACTGGCTGCGTGCTGGTCAGGCGCTGGAGCGTGTGCTGCTGCAGGCCACTGTGGACGGGCTTGTCGCCTCGATGACTTCCCAGCCCCTGGAGTGGACGGAGATCCGTTGGGCTGTACGCGATCCGCTCTCCGATATGGCTCACGTACAGATGGTGCTGCGGCTCGGGTACGGCCCCGAGGGTCCGCCGAGCCCGCGCCGATCGGTGGCTGACGTGCTCCACATCCTGTAATCCGCGCGTAGGGACGCGATGGCAAGGAGGAGTGGCGTGAAGGTTTCCGAGGTGATGACTGCTCCGCCGGTATGCGTCGCGCCCCACGACTCCCTCACCGAGGCGACCCGGAGGATGGCTCAATCCGCCGTCGGCTCCCTCCTCGTCATCGAGGACGGAGCGTTGCGCGGCATTGTCACCGATCGTGACCTTGCCGTACGCGGTCTGGGCGGGGGCCTGTCCCCGCAGGCGCGGGTGGAGGCGGTGATGTCGGCGAAAGTGGTCACCCTCGACAGCAATGACGATCTGCGGGTGGCCTACCAGACATTCCGTCGCACCAGCGTGCGCCGGCTACCCGTCCTGCACGAGGGCCAGGCATTGGGCATGCTCACCATCGACGACCTTCTCCTCGATGTCTTCCGGCGGCTGGCCGACCTGCTGGGACCGGTCGCCTGGAGTGTGCTGCAGGAGCCGCCGGGGCCCTCCCCCGGCAGGCGGAGCGTCTTATGAGCCCCGACCCGGCCCACCCGGGATCGGCCGCCCTGCACGAAGGCCACGCCCAGAGCACGGGCCCTCCCACGGGATTCAAGGAGCCGGTCAACGCATACCCCGCTACCTGCACGTCGGCCGTCCCTTCCCTGCCGGCGTCGGACGTCTTCACGGCCCTGGAAAGCTCCGCGCGCGGCCTGACATCGGCCGAGGCCGCCGCACGGCAGGTCCGCTACGGCCGCAACGACCTGCCCGCCGTCCGCCGGGGGCGCCTGTGGCCACAGCTGCTTGCACAGTTCACGGATCTCTTCGCAGTGGTGCTACTGGTCGCCTCGGCCATCACCTTCCTCGCCTACGCGCTGGAGCAGCCCAGAGACCCGGCCACGCTCCAGCTGGCCTTCGCGATCCTCGCGGTGGTGCTCCTCAATGCAGGCATCGGCTTCGCCCAGGAGTACTCCGCCGAGCGCACGGCGCAGTCCCTGCAGGCGATGGTGCCGCATGCCTGCCGGGTGCTGCGGGACGGCGTGCGGCAGGAGCTGCCTGCGCCTGACCTGGTGCCCGGCGATGTAGTGATTCTGGAGGCCGGGGACGCCGTCCCGGCCGACTGCCGGCTGGCGCGGGCGCAGGAGGTGGCGGTCAACAACGCGGCGTTGACCGGTGAAAGTGACGCTGTGGTGCGGGTCGCCGATCCGGTCCCCGAAGGGCCTGTCCTGGATGCGCGTAACTGTGTGTTCATGGGCACCGACGTCGTTGCGGGGACGGGTAAGGCCGTCGTCTTCGCCACTGGGGCGGCCACCGAGTTCGGACGGCTTTTCCGGCTCACTGCGGCAGCGCCCCGGCAAAAGACCCCGCTGCAGCGGCAGGTCGCCGCCATGGCGCGCCGGGTGGCCGGCGTCGCGCTGGCCACCGGGGCGCTGCTCTTCGCGGTGCGCGTGCCCGGTGGGCAGCCGTTCGTGGACACCTTCGTCTTCTCGCTCGGTGTGATGGTCGCACTCGTACCGGAGGGCCTGCCGGCGACGCTTTCCGTCTCACTGGCCATCGGTGTCCGCCGCATGGCCCGTCGGCACGCGCTGGTCAAGCAGCTGCTGGCGGTGGAGGCGCTGGGGTCGACCAGCGTGGTGTGCACCGACAAGACGGGGACCCTCACCCAGGCGGAGATGACCGTCGTACAGCTGTGGGCGGACGGCGTGGCCCATCCCGTCACCGGTGTGGGTTACGCGCCCGTCGGCGAGGTTCAGGACGCCGGGCGGGTGCGGGAGTTGCTGAGGGCGGCGGCGCTGTGCTGCGACGCCCGGCTCGTTGCCCCGTCCGGCCCGCACGGGTGGCGGGTCCTCGGTGACACCACCGAAGGTGCGTTGCTGGTGGCCGCGGCCAAGGCCGGTCTGGACACGACGGCGGAAGAGGTCCGCAGGCCACGAGTGGCGGAGCATCCTTTTGACTCCGTACGCAAGTCGATGAGTACGGTCCACCGCGAACCGGACGGGACGTATGTCGCCTACGTCAAGGGCGCGCCGCTGGAACTCCTGGCCCGGTGTGATGCCGTCGACCGGAACGGAGCACGGGCATCTCTGACACAGGCCGCGCGAGCCGAGATCGCCGCTGCCTGCGACCACCTGGCGGGTCAGGGTCTGCGGGTCCTGGCGGTGGCGCGGCGGCTGGTGGACAGTCCGCGTCTTCCGCGGGGAGACATCGAGTCGCAGCTGACGCTGCTGGGGCTCGCCGGGATGTATGACCCGCCCCGCCCGGAGGTGCGGGACGCGGTGGACGCCTGCCGAAGAGCAGGGATCCGGATCGTCATGGTGACCGGCGATCACCCGCTGACCGCGGAGGCCGTCGCCCGCCGCGTCGGGATCGTACGGGGACCGAGCCCGACCGTCGTGACGGGCGCCGATCTGGATGTGCGCGACGACGGCGCTTTGGACGCGCTGCTGACCGGCTCCACCGAGCTGCTGCTGTGCAGGGTCAGCCCCGAGCACAAGATGCGCGTGGTGACGGCGCTGCAACGGCGGGGTGAGATCGTTGCGGTGACCGGCGACGGTGCCAACGACGCGCCTGCTCTGAAACACGCGGACATCGGTGTCGCCATGGGCGCTTCCGGTACGGATGTCGCCCGGGAGGCCGCAGTGATGGTGCTGCTGAACGACTCCTTTGCCTCCATCACCACCGCGGTGGGACTGGGCCGCTCGGTCTATCGCAACATTCGCAAGTTTCTCATCTACCTGTTCAGTCACAACATCGCCGAACTCGTGCCGATCCTCGCCGCCACCTTCGCCGGGTTCCCGCTGGTGCCTATCACGGCCGTGCAGATCCTCGCGATCGACCTCGGCTCGGACGTGTTGCCAGCTCTCGCACTCGGTGCCGAGCCGATGGAGAAGGACGTGATGGACAATCCTCCGCGACCACCTCAGGAGCGGTTGTTCTCCGCCTCCGTCATGATCCGGATTCTCTTCCTGGGCGGCATCCAGGCCCTAGGCGTGTGTGCTGTCTTCTTCTGGCACATCCACGCGTCCGGCATCCCATACACGCAGTTCACGAAGAGCAATCCCGTCTACCGGGAGGCGATCACCATGGTCCAGGCCGGCATCGTCGTCAGCCAGTTCTTCAACGCGCTCGCGGTCCGCACCGACCGGCAGAGCGTCTTCCGGGCCGGCCTGTTCGGCAATCCCTGGCTGATCGGCGCCGGGTGCGTCGGTATCGCGCTGATGGCGGCCATCAGCTATGCGCCCCCGCTCCAAGCAGTGTTCAACACCGCGCCCTTGGCGCCCGAGGACTGGGCCGTTCTTGCGGTTCTCGGTGCGCTGCTGCTCGCCGCCGAGGAAGCACGCAAGTGGGTGCTGCGACAGCGCGGGACGCTAGGGACGGGAGTGACACGATGAAAGCGATCATCGTGGGCTGCGGCCGGGTCGGATCCACTCTAGCCACGCAGTTGGGCTCCGAGGGCCACGACATCCGTGTCGTCGACCGAGACCCCAAAGCACGCAGACTCCTACCTGCGGGCTTCTGCGGCGCCTTCCTCGCAGGCAATGGCTTCAGCCGTGACGTGCTGGAGGCGGCCGGAGTCGGCCACGCGGACGCACTGGTCGCGGTGACCTCCGGTGACAACAGCAACATCGTCAGCGCACGGACCGCAAAGGAGACCTACCGGGTTCCGGTGGTCCTCGCGCGGATTCACGACCCGCGACGTGCCGATATCTGCCGGGATTTGGGCATCCCGGCCATCTCCAGCGTCCGCTGGGCCGTCAGCCGCATCCACCAGACGCTGCTGCACCGTCACCTCACCCCAGAACTCACCTTCGGCAATGGCGAGACCCTTCTCGTCCGCTCCGAACTACCCGCATATCTCACGGGTCGACGCCTGTCCGAGTTCGACGTCGACGGCGAGATCCGTGTCGTGGAGGTCACCCGCGCCGGACGGTCGCTACTGCCTGCACACGGTGTCACCGCTCTGCCCGGGGACCTGGTGGCCTTCGCCGTCACCGCGACCGCCCTCGGTCGACTCCGTGGCTTCCTCGACAAGGAGCTGGGAACGTGAAGGCCCTCATCGCCGGTGCGGGACGGCTCGGCACCCAGATCGCCCAGGTGCTCTCGGCCGCGCAGAACGAGGTGATCCTGGTCGAGCAGGACGACGAGCGTCTGCACGAAGTCTCGGCCCTGCCCCGCGTGCGGCTGGTGGCCGGTGACGCCTGCGATCCAGCCCTCCTGGAACACGCTGGCGGGCTGACCTGCGACCTCATCATCTCCACCACCGGCCGGGACGAAGACAACCTCGTCATCAGCCTGATCGCCAAGCGGCAGTTCGACGTGGGACGCGTCGTCGCGCGCGTCAACGACGCCGAGAACGCCTGGCTCTTCGATCAGCGATGGGGCGTGGACGTCGCCGTGCCCGCGGCCACCCCGCTGATCTCCCTCATCGAGGAGGCCACCGGCGCCACCGACACAGTGGCGCTGCTGCGGCTGAGCAAGGCGGGCGTCGAGGTCATCGAGACCGCAATCACCGAGCGCTCGCGAGCCGCCGGGCACCTATTGGGCGAGATTGCCCTACCGAACGGCACCGTCGTCGCCACCGTCGTCCGCAACGGCCGGCCCACGGTTCCCCAGCCCGCAATGCGGCTACTGCCCGGTGACGAACTCCTGCTCGTGTCGCACGAGGCAACCGAACAAGAGATCCACGCGGCCTTCCAGTAGCCGCAATCGCCGTGCGCGAGCAGCCGGCCCAGCACAGGCCCTCGTCTAGCACCGGACACCGCCTCTGATCGGGCTTCACTCGCCGCTGCCGCCTCGCCTTCGCTGCGGGCGCGCACCAGGTCAGGGCACACCTTCGCTCAGGCTGGAGGGCATCGCTTCTCCGGCAGCATGAGGGACGACCGGTGCGTCAGCGGCCATAGCGCGACGTCCATTGGCGCTCCACGCGCTTCCACTCACGGTCCCATCGGGCGAGGCGGCAGCGGTCCGTGGACCTGCCGAGTGCCCACCACAGGGCGCATGCGGTGGCCGTGCCAGCGAAGGCCGCCGCAAAAGCCACGGCCACCCCTGCAGTCGCTGCGAGGTCCCTTCCCCCCGGCGGCGTCACGATGGCCCCGCGGCTGTCGAGCCATACGGTGGCTGTTGCCCCCGTCTGCAGCCACGCCCGAACCGGCGCAACACCTGTATGGCTG
This sequence comes from Streptomyces sp. NPDC015139, assembly GCF_043079785.1. NCBI lineage: Bacteria > Bacillati > Actinomycetota > Actinomycetes > Kitasatosporales > Streptomycetaceae > Streptomyces > Streptomyces sp. NPDC015139. The sequence continues at coordinate 25,624 of NZ_JBIBUW010000008.1, forward strand.
CCGGTCTGGTCGCTCCAGCGCACGAACGCCTGAAAGCCGGACTGGCTATTGGGGCGGTCGCCGCTCGATCGTGCGTCCGTGAGCAGACGCGCCGTCACGGAGTGCAGCCGCGCCTGTTTCGACTGCCGGGCTTGCTCGTAGTGGCTGTACGTCGCCTGACCGGCGCCCCATGCCGAGAGCGGAAGGATCACTATGGCGACGGCCGTCAGGAAGACACGCAGTCTGTGCTCCCTCCGGTCCACAGGCCGTTCAAGGACGTTCCGGGTACGGGGGTGCCCGGCCGCGACCCGCTTGCGGGATGGCCAGGACGCGGGCCGATTGCCGGGAAGGTGCGGTGTCGGCATGGCACGGCCCTCCGCTTTTCAGTCGTCGGTCGTTGCCTGTTTCACCGTCTCGTGCCGCCAGTCCGGCGGCTATGGGTCCCCCGGTCCTCGCTCGTACCGTTCGGCCCCTGGTTCGGGCCGCCGCCACACCCCGCGCGGCACCAGCACCAGCCCCCCTGCCGCGCCGCGGACACTCTCCGGCATGCGAGGTCCTCGGGCGCGGCGGGGTGCCGCGTGGTGAGAGCAACCGGGCACTGCGGCGGCCGCGCCCCGCAGTCCGGTTCGTATGCGTGTGGCGCTGTCCTTTCCCGAGGAGGGAAGTCACTGGTTCTGCGGGACGACCGCGACCGGGCACTGGCCGTGGTGCAGCACGGCGTGGCTCACACAACCGAGCTGGAGCCCGAAGTGGCCAGTCCTGCGCCGTGCGCCGATGATCACGAGGTCGGCGGCGGCTGACCGGTTCACCAGGACTTTGCCAGCGGCGCCCTCCAGCGCCGTACGGTGCGCACGGACATGCGGATACTCGGCGGCCACTGCTGCGAGCTGTGCGTCGAGAAGCATGGCGGCTCGCTCCTCGTCCGGGTCTCCGGCGGCTTCGGCCTGCACACGCTCACCGCTTCTGACGTGGGAAGGCCTGCGCCAGGCGCGGACCACGTCCAGGATGCAGCCGCGAACCTCGGCCTCGCGGAAAGCGAACCGTACGGCCTCAGTAGCGGTGCCGGCGTCCCCCAGGCCGAGCAGGATCCGTCCATGCGTACCTGCCAGTCCAGGCCCATCACCCTTGACCACGAAGACCGGGCAGGGCGCCCGGCCGGCCACGGACAGACCGACCGATCCGAGAAGCAGTCCCTTGACTTCCCCGCGGCCGCGCGACCCTGTCACCAGGGCGAAGGCATCGGAGCCCTCGCGGACGAGAGCATCCGCGGGATCCTCCGCAAGCGTGTCGGTGGTGACCTTCACATCCGGGTTGCGGCGCTCGGCTCGGTCGGCGGCAGAGGCGACGATGTGCTCGGCGAGAACCTGCTCGGAAGAGCGCCCCCGCGCCACCGACGGAAAGCCGCCCTCGTAGCGCTCCCAGAGGGAGGCGTACACCAGCCGGAGCGGGAGACCGTGCCGGACGGCTTCGTCCACCGCCCAGTCGACCGCGAGAAGACACGCGTCCGATCCGTCGACGCCCACCACGAGAGGAAGGGCCATCTTAAACACCGCCTTTCCTGCGCAGCGAGCAGTGCACACCGAATGGGTTCACCGTCGCATCGCCGCCCCGGAGCCGGGAGAGGCGCTTTGGCCCGCCTCCCAGGACTTTCGGCCTACTCATGGCGCTCGTGGGCCTGCCGCACGGAGGCTGCGGCACGGTCGGTCAGTTCGGGCAGAGCGGACCGCACGGCTTCGCTCAGCGAGGCGCCGAGCTCGACGTCGGCCACTTCGATGGCATGCACCACGAGCTTGGGTGGCAGCAGGTCAAGGGCCTCCGCCAGGGCGAGGCACTCCCCCAGTCCGAGTGCGTGCGTGCTTGCCGTGCCTCGTGGGCGTCCGGCGGCTTCCGCCGGTGTCAGGGTGTGCAGCTCACCTGGCCGGGCCGGCTGGCTGCGGAGGGCTTCGACGACAACCACGGTGTCCGCGTCGCGCCACAGCTCGAGCATCCGCGCCGGTTCACCGTCGCTGACAGCCAGGACGGTGTCACCGGGCACGTGGCCCCGAAGCGCTTCCACCACCGCTGGGCCGACCCCGTCGTCGCCGCGCAGAGTGTTTCCTACGCCGATCACCACGACGCGGCCGCTCACGTGCGTTCCACGGTGAGGTCGAGGAAGTGGGCGGCGCAGGAGATGCAGGGGTCGTGATTGCGGATGGCGCGTTCGCACAGGTGGGTGAGCTCGTCGTCGTCGGGGGCGGGTCCGTCGCTTTCCAGGCGCGTCTGGACCACTCTGCGGACGTCCTCCTCGATGGCCGTCTGGTTCTGGGCGGTGGGCGGGATGATACGAGTTCCGGTGAGCGTGCCGTCCTCCGTGAGGGTGTAGCGGTGGTACAGCAGGCCGCGGGGCGCTTCGGTGGCTCCCACGCCGGACGACTCATGGGGCGGCACCTCGATGGCGGGCCGGGCAGGCCGTTCATAGCCGTCGATGATCCGCAGGGCTTCTTCGACGGCGTGTACGACCTCGACGGCTCGCACGACGATGCTGCGGAAGGGGTTGTGGCAGATCGCGCCGGCGGTCGGATCTCCCAGCCCGGCGTTGCGCGCCGCTTGTGCCGCTGCCGGATGCAGCCACCTGCCGTTGATCGCGTAACGGGCCAGCGGGCCGGTCAGAAAGCGGCGCCCGTCCAGTGCGGCAGTCAGTGCGGTGGAATGCGGTACCTGGTGTTCTCGGACGTGCTCTTCGAAGTCGGACAGGGGAAAGCCGCTCAGCGTCGCCTCCTGACCTTGCGCGGCCATGGCCGCCGGCGTTCCGGTGTCGATGGCGTAGCGGCCGGGATCATGCAGGGCGAGCAGATCGTGGTCGCACACAGCGTCGGGGAAGCTGAAGGTTGCTACCCAGCGCACTGTCTCCAGGGCGTCCTCGCGAGCCTGCAGAAGCCGTGCCTGCAGCGGACGGAGGTCGTCCGGGGCAGGGGTCCGGTAGAAGCCCCCGACCCGGACGTTGACCGGGTGGATGGGCCGTCCGCCGAGCAGTTCGAGGATGGCGTTGCCCGCCTGCTTGAGCCGCAGGCCGCGCTCCACAGACGGTCGATGGTCGCGAGCGAGTTCCACCACGTCCGAACGGCCGAGGAAGTCGGGGGCGTGCAGCAGATAAATGTGCAGCGCGTGGCTCTCGATCCATTCGCCGCAGTACAGCAGGCGGCGCAGATCAGCCAGCGGGCCGTCCACGGCGACACCGCAGGCGTTCTCGATCGCCTGGCAGGCGCTCATCTGGTAGGCGACCGGGCAGATGCCGCAGATGCGGGAGGTGATGTCGGGGGGCTCGGTATGGCCCCGGCCGGTCAGGAGGGCCTCGAAGAAGCGCGGTGGTTCGTAGATGCGCAGACGGGTCTCGGTGACCGAACCGTCCTGCACACGCAGGTGGAGGGCTGCTTCGCCCTCCACTCTGGCCAGCGCGTCCAGCCGCAGGACGCGGGTTCCGGGATGGTTCATGCGGGCCTTTCCGGGCGTGCCGTGTCGGCCCGAGGGGGTTGCCGCTCCTCGGCCGCGAGGTCGGGTACGGGGGCATATTCCGGCGCTGCGGCGTTGAAGGTGCCGAAGACACGCTGGATGTCTCGCTCGCTCATCCCGTCGCGGCGCAACTGCGCGACCATCGAGCGCAGGTTGGGTTTGCTCGACGGTCCGAAGCAGCCGTAGCAGCCACGTCCGTAGGTGGGGCAGATGGCGCCACATCCGGCGTGGGTGACCGGGCCGAGACAGGGGGTGCCGTGGGCCACGGTGATGCAGGTGGTGCCGCGTCGTTTGCATTCGAAGCAGACGCTGTGGTTCGGGATCTGGGGTTTGCGTCCGGCCAGGTAGGAGGTGATCACTTCGAGGAGCTGGCGGCGGTCGATGGGGCATCCGCGCAGTTCGAAGTCGACCGGGACGTGGGCCGAGATCGGTGTCGACGTCTCCAGGGTGGCGATGTACTGCGGTTTTGCGTAGACGGCTGCGAGGAAGTCGTCGACGTCGGCGAAGTTGCGCAGTGCCTGGATGCCGCCTGCCGTGGCGCAGGCTCCGATGGTGACCAGGTACCGGGAAATGCGGCGGACGTGCTGGATGCGCTCGGCGTCCTCGGTGGTGGTGATCGATCCTTCGACCAGTGAGAGGTCGTAGGGTCCCCGGCCCTCCAGCCGTGCGGAGTTCTTGCCGGCGGCTTCGGCCGGGGTCATCTCCAAAAAGTGGTCGACCCGTACCCGGTCGGTGAGGCCGAGGAGTTCGTCCTCGCAGTCCAGGAGGGTCAGCTGGCAGCCGTCGCAGGAGGCGAATTTCCACACGGCGAGGGTGGGCCGTGAGCGGATGACCGGTCCGAGGTAGGTGACCATGTCACAGCTCCCTCACGAGAAGTATTTCTGCCACGCGGTCGTAGCCGACGACGGGGCCGTCGCGGCACAGCAGGAGCGGGCCGAGCTGGCAGTGGCCGCAGTGGCCCGTGGCACAGTGCATGTTGCGTTCCAAGGACACCTGGATGTGGTGCGGGACCAGGCCCCGGGCGACAAGGTCGCGCGCGGTGTGGCGCATCATCACCTCGGGTCCGCACACCAGCGCGCAGGACCGTTCCGGGCGAAGATCGAGGCGGTCCAGGAGTGTGGTGACTATGCCCACCGCCCCCTGCCAGCCCGGGCCGGGCCGGTCGACGGTCGCCTCCACCCGGGCGTGGGCGGGCCAGCTCTCGATCTCGTGCCGGTAGACCAGATCAGCAGGCGTGCGCGCGCCGAGGAGGACCGCGAGGCGACCGTACGCGGCTGGTCGGCGCAAAAGTTCGTGTACGACCGGCCGCAGGGGGGCCAGACCGAGCCCGCCGGCGACCACCACGACATCGTGACCCACAGCCGCATCGAGGTTCCAGCCGCTGCCGTAGGGCCCGCTGAGTCCGACGCTGTCTCCGGGGCGCAGCCGGTACAGCGTGGTGGAGACCGCACCCACGACGCGCACGGTGTACACCAGTCCCCCGTGGGGGCCGCGGAGCGCGCTCACGGAGATGGGCACCTCCCCCACCCCGAAGGCGTAGATCATCGCGAACTGTCCCGGCAAAAAGGGGGCGAGCTCTTCCACGGCCGGCACCAGCTCGATCGACCGGGTGTCCCCGGTCTCGTCCCACGCAGCGGCGACCCGGTACGGCAGCGGCGGCAGCACCGTGCTCATGGTGACTCCGGCACGGAAGCCGGCCCGCCGGACCGTGTCCAGTCGTGCAGGGCGGCCGCTTCCTCGGTGATGTCGATCCCGACCGGGCACCACACGATGCAGCGCCCGCAGCCCACACAGCCGGACGAGCCGAACTGGTCGTACCAGGTGCCGAGTTTGTGGGTCATCCACTGCCGGTAGCGGCTGCGCGTCGAGGCGCGGACCGGGCCGCCGTGCAGGTAGGAGAAGTCCAGGTCGAAGCAGGAGTCCCACAGCCGCCACCGCTCCGCGTGGTCACCGGTGAGATCGGCGACGTCCTCGGTGGTGGTGCAGAAGCAGGTGGGACACACCATGGTGCAGTTGCCGCAGGTCAGGCACCGCCCTGCAACGTCGTCCCAGCGGGGGGCGTCGAGGGTTCCGGCCATCAGCTCCCGCAGGTCGGCCTCGGGCATGGTCCGACCCATGTGGTCCGCGGCGGCCGTGACCCCTGCGCGTGCCGCCTGCTGGGTTTCCGGGTCGGCCGGACGGGCGGGTAGTTCGGCCAGAAGCTCCGCACCTTCCTCGCTGCCGCTGCGGACCCAGAAACGGTGCCCGCCCTCGTCGACCACTTCAGTCATCACCAGGTCGTAACCGGGGCCGGCGGCGGGTCCGGTGCCCATCGAGACGCAGAAGCACGTGGCGCCGGGCTCAGTGCACTCGACCACGATCAGCAGGGCACCCGAACGTCGCCCCTCGTAGCCGGGATCGCGATGCGCCCCTCCGGTCAATACCCGGTCCTGGACGGCGATGGCCCGCAGATCGCAGGGGCGCACCCCCAGGAAGGCGTAGCGGGGCGACACCGCCTGGTCGGCTGTGAAGACCAATTCCCCGCCCACCCGGTCGGCGCTCCACTGACGCACCTGCGCTGGATGCAGGAAGGACTTCCACGATTGGGGGCCCGCCGCATTCGCGAAAGCCGCGCCGTCCGACCGTTTACGGAGCCGATATCGGCCCGCCTCCAGTTCCACGCCCCACCCGTACGGCAACTCGTCCGCCGACCGCAGCTCCGCAAGCACGATCGCACCGTCCCGCGCGGTGGGTCCGATCACGGTGAACCCCCGCCGGATCAGTAGGTCCATGAGCGCGGCGATGCCGTCCTTGCCCATGACGAGCCCGTCGCCCGCGGACGGTGGGGGGGTGTTCACGTCGGCATCGGCGCTCATGACCGGCCTCCCTCAGCACAGCGGACGGCATGACGGAGTCCCGCCGTCCCCTCAGACTCACGATCGCAGCATTACGGCTGCGGTGCTGCGCCAACAGGGCCACGTGGGCACCTGCGCGTGGTCCTTTGGGGAACAACTCAGGACGGATGGGCCGGCTGACGGCATCGCGGTGCCGAGTGGCCCCGGGCGCGGGGTCCAAAGGCCCTTAGTACGTCCAACGGCTGACGCCCACCATGAACAAAGGGGCGCTGTCGAAAACCTCGCGGTGGGAGGTGGGCCCGGTGATGTACTGGAACGGCGGCTGGGTGTGGATGGCGTTCATGCCCCTGCTGTGGATCGCACTGCTCGTCCTGGCCGTGTGGGCCGTGATCCGCCTGATGCATGCTGCGGCCGGGGGCACCTCTTCTCGCAGCCGTATCTGGGCGGACAGCGAGCCCCGGGAGACCCCCGAGGAGATCCTCGACCGGCGCTACGCCTCAGGAGAGATAGACGCGGACGCCTATACCGAGGCGCGCGAGCGCCTCATTGCCCGTCGGCCAAGGACACCGTGACGGAAATCCGGTCCCACTGGCCGGCGACGACCATGCCGTTCGCTGAGGGCGCCGCGCTGCTCACAAGCGATCTCACGCCGCAGACGGTGGCTTGTCGGAGTAGCAACAACAGGACTGCCCATCCGGCCACGGCCGGGCCCTTCGACCCAGTGCGGCAGGACCTGGTCAGAGCAGGCCCGAAGGAAGGAGGGGCCGGCATGCCATGGGAGACCATCCGGAAGGACACCTCACTACGCACCGTCCCTAATCTGCGCGACTACGACAAGGAGTGCGCAAGCTTCTCGTGGCAGGCGGCACGCGGCAGGCTGCAAGGACTGCCCGGTGGTCGGGGACTGAACATCGCGCACGAGGCGGTGGACCGACACGCGGCATCGGAGCGGGCCACAGCGGTCGCACTGCGCTGCATCGGGCGGGACGACTCCGTCACTTCGATCACCTACCGGGACCTGGCCCACTCCTCGTCACGGTTCGCCAACGTGCTCCGCAACATCGGTATCGGGCACGGCGACCGGGTGGTAACACTGCTGGGCCGCTGCCCCGAGCTGTACACCGTCGTCCTCGGCACGCTGAAGAACACCAGCGTCCTGTGCCCGCTCTTCTCCGCCTTCGGACCGGACCCCGTCTTCCAGCGGATGACGCTGGGCGATGCGCAAGTGCTGGTCACCACGGCGGACCTGTACCACAAGAAGATCGCCGGGCAACGCGGTGACCTCGCTACCCTGCGCCGCGTACTGATCGTCGGCGAAGGCGCGGACGATATTCTCGGCGCTGCTTCCCTCGACGCGCTCATGGCCGACGCGGACGACACCTTCACCATTCCACCGACCTCGCCGCACGACATGGCGCTGCTCCACTTCACGAGCGGCACGACGGGCATTCCCAAAGGTGCGGTACACGTGCACGAGGCGGCCGTCGCCCACTACATGACCGCGCTGTACGCCCTTGATCTTCATGCGGACGACGTGTTCTGGTGCACGGCCGACCCCGGCTGGGTGACGGGGATGTCCTACGGGATCATTGCGCCTCTCATGCACGGAGTGACGGTCGTGGTGGACGAGGGCGAGTACGACGCCCGCCGCTGGTACCGGATCCTTTCGGAGCAGCGGGTGAGCGTCTGGTACACGGCGCCCACGGCGCTCAGGATGCTGATGCGGACGACTCCGCGGACCGGCCCGTACGACCTGCCCCGTTCCTTCGACCTGAGCGCGCTGCGGTTCATCGCGTCGGTCGGCGAGCCGCTCAACCCGGAGGCCGTGGTGTGGGGGCGGGACGTGCTGGGGCTGCCGGTGCACGACAACTGGTGGCAGACGGAGACCGGCGCCATCATGATCGCCAACCTTGCCGGCTGCGACATCCACCCCGGCTCGATGGGCCGCCCGCTGCCCGGCGTGGAGGCAGTGGTACTGCGGCGCGGGGAGGACGGCCGGGCCGCGGTCACCGGCGGTCACGTCACCGTCCTGGAGGAGCCCGGCGTAGAGGGCGAGCTGGCATTGCGGCCGGGCTGGCCGTCCATGTTCCGCGGCTACCTGCACGACGAGCCGCGTACCGCGGCGGCGTTCGCGGACGGCTGGTACCTCACCGGGGACCTGGTGCGGCGCGACGCCGACGGCTGGTTCTGGTTCGTCGGACGCGCCGACGACGTCATCAAGTCGGCGGGGCACCTCATCGGGCCGTTCGAGGTGGAGAGTGCGTTGATGGAGCATCCGGCGGTCGCCGAGTCCGGGGTGATCGGCCGCCCCGACCCCGTGGCCGGCAATATCGTCAAGGCGTTCGTCACCCTGCGGCCGGGCTTCGAGGCGACCGCCACGACGCGGCGGGACATCCTGGCCTTCGCCAGGCGCCGTCTGGGCCCCGCCGTGGCACCTCGCGAGATCGCCTTCGACCAGCACCTGCCGCACACACGCAGCGGCAAGGTGATGCGCCGCCTGCTGCGCGCCCGCGAAACGGGCCTGCCCGAGGGCGACACCTCAACCCTGGAGGACTCCACCCCCGAGGGCTCCGCAGCGTTGAGGACGGTGCAGCCGGCATGACCACCACCCGCACTCAGCGCGCCCCGCGACCGGCCACCCGGCCGAACCAGGCGCCCACGCACCGACTGGCCCTCCTGCAGTCGATGCTGCGGGTCCGTCGCTTCGAGGAACGCTGCGTGGAGCTGTACAGCGCGGCACGTATCCGGGGTTTCATGCACCTGTACATCGGCGAGGAGGCCGTGGCCGTCGGTGTCAACGAGGCGCTCACGGACGACGACGCGATCGTGTCGACGTACCGCGAACACGGCCATGCGCTCGCCCGCGGGGTTCCGGCCGAGGCGATCATGGCCGAGATGTTCGGCAAGGTCACCGGCTGCAGCCGGGGCCGCGGCGGCTCGATGCACCTGTTCGATACCGGCCGCCGCTTTTACGGCGGCAACGCCATCGTCGGTGGCGGGCTACCCCTCGCGGCCGGCCTCGCCCTCGCCGATCGCATGACCGGCCGAAACCGCGTGACCTGCTGTTTCTTCGGGGACGGAGCATTTGCCGAGGGCGAGTTCCATGAAACGGCCAACCTTGCCGCGCTGTGGCGGCTGCCGCTGCTATTGGTGTGCGAGAACAACCTGTACGCGATGGGTACGGCCTTGTCCCGGCATCAGGCGCAGACCGACCTGGCCCTGCGCGCGGCGGGGTACGGCATGGCCTCCTGGGCCGTGGACGGCATGGACGTCTTCGCCGTGGAGGATGCCGCACGGCGCGCGACCGAAGGCGTACGTGCCGGAACGGGACCGCACTTCCTGGAGATGCGCACGTTCCGCTTCCGTGCCCACTCGATGTACGACTCCGACCGCTATCGCGACAAGGCGGAGATCGAACATTGGAGGGAACGCGATCCGGTCGAGGGGCTCGTCAGGCGGCTGCGGGAAGCGAAGGAACTGACCGAGAAGGCGCGTACCGCGCTGGAGGACCGTGTGGCCGCCGAGCTGGACGCGGCCGTGGAGGCGGCCGAGCAGGCTCCGGAAGAGCCGGCTGAAGACCTTCTGCAGTACGTATCCAGTCCGGTGGAGGCGAGCCGGTCATGACCACGACCGAGATCCGAACCGCCGCAGCCGCCGCGTCTCCCGCGCGCGGAACGACGTACCGGGAGGCGATGCGCGAGGCCCTGCGTGAGGCGCTGCGCGCGGACGAGCGGGTGTTCTTGATGGGTGAGGACGTCGGCCGCTACGGCGGCTGCTTCGGCGTCAGCCTCGGACTGCTGGAGGAGTTCGGGCCGGAGCGAGTCCGCGACGCCCCGCTGTCCGAGTCGGCGTTCGTCGGCGCAGGTATCGGTGCGGCGCTGGCGGGTCTTCGGCCGGTCGTGGAGATCATGACGGTCAACTTCAGCCTGCTGGCCCTGGACCAGATCCTCAACAACGCCGCGACCCTGCTGCACATGTCGGGTGGCCAGTGCCCGGTGCCCGTCGTGATCCGGATGACGACGGGTGCGGGACGCCAGCTTGCGGCCCAGCACTCGCACAGTCTGGAGGGCTGGTACGCGCACATTCCTGGCCTGCGCGTCCTGGCCCCGGCGACCATCGTCGACGCCCGGTGCATGCTGGCGCCCGCACTCGCCGACCCCGACCCAGTGATCATCTTCGAGCACGGCAGTCTGTACAACGCCTCCGGAAACCTGCCCGCGGCGGCTGGGCCGGTCGACATCGACCACGCGGCCGTGCGCAGGCCCGGCACCGACGTCTCCGTAATCACGTACGGCGGCTCACTGCCCAAAGCACTGGCCGCCGCCGACGACCTCGCGGGCGACGGCATCAGCGCAGAGGTCATCGACCTGCGCACCCTGCGCCCTCTGGACGACAACATCATCGGCGAGTCAGTGGCGCACACCCACCGTGCCGTCGTCGTCGACGAGGGCTGGCGCACCGGCAGCCTGGCTGCGGAGGTCTCGGCACGCATCACCGAGCAGCACTTCTACGACCTCGACGCACCCGTCGAGCGGGTGTGCAGCGCCGAAGTACCCATTCCGTACGCCCGCATGCTGGAGCAGGCCGCGCTGCCGCAGCCGGACAAAATCGTCGCCGCCGCCCGCCGAGCCGTCGGGGACCCCTCGGCCGGCCAGGCCGACGCGACACACCATCAGCCGTTCGCGGGAGGCGGGCGGAGATGACCGCGTTCACCATGCCTTCCCTCGGCGCGGACATGGACGAGGGGCTGCTCCAAGAGTGGCTCGTACGCCCCGGCGACCGCGTGCACAAGGGCGACGTCGTGGCGGTAGTGGAGACGGACAAAGCGGCTATCGAAGTGGAGTGCTTCGATTCCGGGACCGTAGGACAGCTGCTGGTCGAGGCGGGGGCCCGGGTGCCAGTAGGAACACCGCTCGCGGTGATCGAGGCGGAGGCCGAGCCCGGCGGACGGCCGGGCACTGCGAAGGAAACCTTGACGGTGGCCGCAGGAGTGCCCCACAGGGCCGCCGAGGGGACTCCCGCCGAGCGTTCCCTCTCGCAGGAACCGCCCGCGCTTCCTCCCACGACTCCGCACGATGACGCTGGGCGCCGGGGCACCGAGGGCCGGCGGCCGGTGGCCACCGTTCGCGGGCCTGCGCCCGGTGCGGTGCGTGCCGGATCTCAGGAGGAGACCGGACGGGATACCCCGGCGCCGCAGGGATCGTCGTGCGATCTCTCGCCGGCCATCGGCGCGGGGCCGCTTGTGCGGCATCTGGCACTACAGCGGGGCGTCGACCTGGCAACCCTGCACGGCACAGGCACCGGTGGACGCATCACACGCGCCGACGTCGAGCAGGCACCGCCGCGCTCGACGGCCAGGGTTCGGGCCACCCCGTACGCCCGGCGCCTCGCGCACGAGATGGGTATCGACCTGGCCGACGTGCGAGGCACCGGTGACGGTGCTGCCGTGCGGGCCGCGGACGTGTACCAGGCCGTCAAGGTGCGTGAGCGGCCGCCTAGCCGGGTGCGGGACGGCGAGCAGCGCCCGCACGCAGCGGAAGCGGTCGACGGCCGTTCCCCGGAACGGCCGGACACCATGCGGCGGGCTATCGCCGAGCTCATGAGCCGTTCCAAGCGGGAGATCCCGCACTACTACCTGTCCACCACGATCGACCTCACGACCGTGGAGGACTGGCTGCACCGGGTCAACCGCGGCCGCTCGCCCGCGGAGCGTCTGCTGCCCGCGGCTCTGCTGCTGAAGGCCGCCGCGACGGCCGCACGTGAGGTTCCGGACCTCAACGGTTTCTGGCAGCACGACGCCTTCGTGCCTGGGACCGAGGTCAACCTCGGTGTCGCGGTGTCGCTGCGGCAGGGCGGCCTGCTCGCGCCGGTGATCCACCAGGCCGACACCCTGTCACCCGACGCTGTGATGACCCGCCTGAGGGACCTGGTGCAGCGCGCCCGCAGAGGACGGCTGCGCGGAACGGAGACGACCGGCGCCACCCTTACCGTCACCAACCTGGGCGACCAGGGCGTGGAAAGCGTGTTCGGGGTCATCCATCCGCCGCAGGTGGCCCTGGTGGGCTTCGGGGCGATCGTGGAGCGGCCCTGGGCGGTGAACGGCATGCTCGGCGTGCGTTCGGTCGTCACCGCGACCCTGGCCGCCGACCACCGGGCGACGGACGGCGCGGTAGGGGCGCGCTACCTCACGGCAGTCGACCGGCTGCTGCGGACTCCCGAGGAGCTGTGAGTCGGATGAAGAGCCTGGACAACGCGTCGGCCATTACAGTGATCAAGGAATCGATCACGCAGATCATCCCTGATGCCGACTTCACGGGGGTCGAACCGGACGACAAGTTCCGTGACGTGCTCGAACTGGATTCGCTTGACTTCCTCTCACTCGTCGAGGTGCTGTCCGAGCGCACGGGAGTAACGATCGACGACGACGACTACTCGGAGCTGACCACCTTGTCGGATGCCACACGGTTTTTGGTGAAGAGAAGCGCCGGCCTGCCATGACATTCCTCGGCACCTCGTGCAAACGACCGGCCTGTGCGCGGGGTGCTACGTGCGGTGCAGCACGACTTTGAGGGCTCCCGTCTCGGTGCCGTGCGCAAAGACCTCGTAGGCGTCCTCCATCCGGTCGAAGGCCAGAGTGTGGGTGATCAACGGGGAGAGCTGCAGGCGGCCGAACCTCACCAGTTCCAGCAGCCATTTCGTGGACGACGTGTCGACCTGGCCGGTGCTGATCGTCACGTTCTTGCGCCATAGCGATTCGAGGTGGAGTACGGCGGGCCTGCCATGCGTACCGACGTTGGCGATGTGCCCTCCGGAGCGGACGGCCCGCGTGCACAGGACGAAGCCGTCCGGATCGCCCGACGCCTCGATGACCACGTCGGCGCCTCGCCCTTCGGCCAGCTCACCGATCATCCTCCCCGGCAACTCAGCGGCGTCGGCCCCCATGTGTGCCGCCCGTGCCAGGCGAGCAGCGGCCAGGTCGACGACAATGATCCTGTAGGGCGAGTAGAGCCGCGCGACCATGACCGCAGCGAGTCCGACGGGGCCCGCGCCCACCACGACGACGGTGTCTCCTGGGCTCACGTGTCCGTTCCTGACGCCGACTTCGTAGGCGGTCGGCAGGAGTTCGGACAGCAGCACGGCGTCATCGAGCCGAACGTCGTGGGGCCGTCTGATGGTGGAGTGATCGGCGAACGGCACCCGCACCAACTCGGCTTGCGTTCCGTCGATCAGGCTTCCGAGGATCCACCCGCCGCCCCCTCGGCACTGTCCGTACCTGGCGTCGCGGCACTCCGGGCAACGACCGCAGGCCGAGACGGACGAAACGATCACGTGGTTGCCGGGGCGCAGATGGTGGACCTGCGCACCAACGGCGATCACCTCGCCCACCGCCTCGTGACCGAGCACCGTCCCCGGCTTCACCTCGGGGAAGTCTCCGCGCCGAATGTGCAGATCGGTGCCGCAGACGGTGGCGGCGTCGATCCGCACGAGCGCGTCAGTCGGGTCTTCGATCACGGGGTCGGGGACTCGGTCGAAGGAGATGTGTGCGGGACCGTGGTAGACGAGCGCGCGCACAGCACTCACCTCCTTCTCCCCCCTCTCTCCACGGTCGTCCGCGCACTTGCTGTGGGCAACAGGGCCACTAGGGCGGCTGATGTGGCTCAGTCCGGCTCCATGTAGGGGCGGCGGAAGAGGGGCGCCTGACCGGTGCCCCACGGACGTACTGCTGTCAGCGCCCGGGCGACCGCCGACTCGAGTGCGCCGCTGGTGTCGACCGGGACGGCTTCTGGCCACGGCGGTTGTTTGCCGGCCATGGCCGCGGCGATGGTGGGGGTGGCGTCGGAGGCTCCGGCTTCGCGGTTGTGCAGACGGGTCTCGCAGACGTCGGCGGGAACGTGGCAGTGCAGGGCGACCAGGTCTGCGCTGGTGTGTTCGGCCAGGCGCGTGGCGGCGTCCCGCTGTGCGGCGTCGAACCATGTGGCGTCGCAGACCACCGACTCACCGGCGGACAGCAGGATGGCTGCGCGGTCGAGCAGGGCGGTGTACGTCTTGGCGGTCCACTCGGGCGTGTACAGGCCTTCCTCGTAACCTGCCGTAGCCGACTGCTCCGCGGGGATGCCCGCCAACTCCTTGCGGGTGCGGTCGCTGCTGAGGAGGGTGACGCCCAGTCTGTCGGCGAGCGCCCCGGAGAGAGTGGACTTCCCGCTGCCCGGCAGTCCGCCGACCAGGGTGAGGCTCACGGCGGAGGTGCGCAGGTGGCGCAAGGCTGTCGAGGCGAGCCGCCGTGACGCGGCCTCGGCCCCGGGCGCGCCCTGACGGCTTTGGATCAGTGACACTTTCGCGCGGACGAATGCCCGGTAGGCGACGTAGTGGTGCCACAGGGAGGGGGGTGCAGGGTCGGCGGAGTACTCGCCATAGCGGGCGAGGAAGTAGGCGGCAGCCTCTGCGGCGCCCAGCTGTTCAAGGTCCATGGCGAGGAACGCGGCGTCGTCCAGGCCATCGACGTAGCGGAGGTGGTCGTCGAACTCGAGGCAGTCCAGGATGCGGGGGCCGTCGTCGAGGCAGAAGACGTCCTCGGCAAGCAAGTCCCCATGGCCGTCGACCACTCGTCCTTGCTCGATACGAGCGTCGAACAGTTGCTGTCGGCCGGCGAGATAGCGGCGCACCAGCTCCTCGATCTCCGGTAGGCAGTCGGGGAGGGCTGCGTCGGCGGCCAGTGCGTGGAGCTGCTCGAAGCTGGCCTCCCAGCGCGCCGACAGTGCGTTCCGGGTGCCTTGTTGTTCCACCTCGGGGCCGCGGGGCGCGGTCGCATGCCATGCGGCCAGCCGCCTGGCGACCGTGCGCAGGACGTCGTCCACGGCGGCTCCCGTCCGTATGAGGCGGGAGAGGCGACGTTCGTCGGGCATGCGGCGCATGACGACGAGTGGTTCCGGAGCTTCTGCGTCGGGGCCGTGGAATTCGCCTAGCCCGAGATACACGTCGGGGGCGAAGCGGCGGTTGAGGGCGACTTCGCGCGCGCATGCGTTGCGGCGTGCCTCGACGGTGGTGTAGTCCACAAAGCCCAGATCGACTGGCTTCTTGACCTTGTAGGCACGGTCGCCGACGAAGAACAGGGTCGCTGTGTGGGTCTCGCACACAGCGGCGCGGGAGGCAGCGGCGCCGTCGTGCCGGGTCCCTGCCTGGAGTGCGGGCGCGTCGATCCGCGAGGCGCCGAGGCCGGAGTCAGTCATGGGGGATGACGGCGACGGGGCAGCGGCCGTGGTGGATCGCGGCCTGCGCGACCGGGCCGAGGTGGCGGGCGGGCCCGGCAGCATGGCGGCGCCGGCCGACGACCAGGAGGCCGGCGCCCTTGGTGGCCTGGACGACGGCCTTGGCGGGACTGTCCAGTCGGACGCTGTCCACCACGTCCACCTGCGGGTATTTCGCCTGCCACGGTTGTAGTGCGTGGCTGAGCTGGTGGTATCCGTCGCGGGTGATCTCTTCGCTCACCTGGTGGTCCACGCCCCAGGGCACGCGAGCGTGGAGCGGGACGCTGCGGCCGTGTACGGCCAGCAGGGGTGCTCCTCTGGCCGCGGCGGTGTGAAAGGCGAAGTCGAGCAGGTCGTCTGAGGAGCCGCGCATTTTGAGTGCCACGACGACGCGGCTCGTTCGTTCCCGGGGCTGGGGTTCGGCACGCACCAGGATCACGGGGCGCTCGGCGCGCGCTACGACGGGCATGCTGACGTCGCCCAGGAAGTAGCTCTCGACGGGTTCGAGTCCACGGGAGCCGAGGACGAGCATCTCGGATTCCGACGCGGCAGCGAGCAGGGCGTGCTGGGCGTCGTCGCCGACCAGGTCAACGACGACGGACAAATTCGGGTGCCGGTGCTGCAGTTCGGCCTGCGCGGCCTGGACTAGTCGCTTCGCCCAGTAGTTCTGATCCTCCTCTGCGGGGGTCCGCGCGGGTTCGGGGGCCAGCATTGGCCACGCGTGGAGCAGGCGAAGGGCGAGGTTGCGCTGGTCGGCCTCGTCGGCGGCCCAGCGCGCGGCGGCCAGGCTCTCCGGTGAACCATCGAGGCCCACGGTGACGACGGGTTGCATGGCGGCGGCCTCCGTCTCGTACGAAGCTGGAGAGGACGGCTGAGGCGTCCGACTGGTCAGTGTCGGGACGTCGCGGGCAGAGCGGGTGCGATGACGGGTCCCCTTCGAGGATCCCCTGGCCCGGGTCACAGTGCATGTGGGGCGGGCGGCGGGAACAACGCTGTGGCGTCCGGCCCGGCCAGAAGACAGGGGTTGTATGACAGAAGGTGGCCTGCGCGGTGGCGATTCCCCTGGTGGTGGGTCTTGATGGATCCACCGCGAGCCTGAGGGCCTTCGACTGGGCGGTTGATGAGGCGGCCCTGCACGGCATCCCCCTGCATCTGCTGCACGCCGCGACCGGCGAGCAGGAGCCGTCCGACGTGATCAGCGCCGCCTCGGCTCGTGCAGGAGCAAGAGCTGCGTCGGTGCGTCTGTCCAGCGAGGTGACGCACGCGGATGCGGCAGCCGCTTTGATCGGCGAGGGGCGAAACGCTTTCGCTCTGATCGTGGGCGACCGGGGGTTCGGTGACCTCTCCGGAATGCTTCTCGGTTCTGTCAGCCTGGCCGTGGCGGCACGTGCCGACTGTCCGGTCGTCGTGGTGCGCGGCGGCCCGGAACAGCGTGCCGGCCAGTTCGGCTGTGTCGTGGTGGGTGTCGAGGACGGAGAGGGCAGCAACACGGCGGTGGAGTTCGCGGTGCGCGAGGCTCATGTGCGGCGCTGCCGGCTCGTGGGTGTGCACGCCTTCAGCACACCGACGGGTCATCGGTGCCCGGCGGCGGCTCGGGCATCCGGGGCTGCAACTGGGTTTGATCAATTACGCGTTGCTGCACTACGCGTCGTGTCCTGTCGCAGTCGTTCCCCAGAGGTAAGGCCGCACCGGCGAGACGGCGAACCGCCCCGGGCTCACAGGGCCGCTTGCCAATGGTCTGGGGACCTTCGGCCCTGTGCCCGAGCTTCGCGGCCGTTCGATCATGGCAGTACGGCCGTTGCCAGCTGTCAGCCCGGCCGAGGGCTGGCGACTGGATCCATGCCCCTGCGGGCCTCAAGCCTTTGATCGTCCTGGAGGTCAGGGAGTGGGCACGGGAAGCGAGGAGAGACCGATGTCGCACATTGGGCAGTGGAACGTACGACTGCAGTTCTTCGAGGACGACGACGGAACAACGAAGGCACACGTAGTGCTCAACACCGGGACTTCCGCGCTCACCGGCCTAGGGACCGCGCACCGCAACCCAGCGGACACGAACGTGCCGGAAATTGGTGACGAACTGGCGGCCGGCAGGGCCATGCACGACCTCGCCCAACAGCTGCTGAAGGCCGCCGAACGCGACATCCAAGGCATGACCGCGCCCCGTCCCGGTATCCCCCAGTCCGCGATCGGCTGACGGCCGGTTTCGGCGACTCACAGCACAGGGCGGCATTCATGCAAGCTCACCTCGGCGATCAACTCGTCGTCGAAAGCCCGGCGACCGGCGTCAACCGGCGCGACGGTGAAATTGTCGGACTCCACCACGACGACGGCACCCCTCCGTACGACGTGCGCTGGTCGGACACGGACGAAGTGACCCTCGTGTTTCCCGGCCCCGACGCACACGTCCGTCATCTCGAGCACAGCCGGCCTCCGGCCCCATCCCCGCTCTCACCGGATACGCGGGCAACAGCAGCCGTCTCCACCCCGCCCCAGCCGGCCGGCGCCCCCCATGTCGGCGACATCGGCCGCCGTGTGGCCGAGGAACGCCACAGGCGCGGACTCAGCCGGAATGAAACGGCGGGCCGCGCCCGTATGTCGCCCGAGTATCTGTCCTACCTGGAGGAAAAGCCCGCCGACCCGACCGTGGCGACCCTCATCCGTCTGGCCGACGCACTGGGCACCACCGTCGCCGCCCTGCGGGGTGGAGGGATCGATCTGCCGCCCGGCCAGGGGCACGCTCTGCTGCACCCGATGCTGCGTGACATCGGGCCGCAGGAGTGCCTCACCCTGCTGTCCACCCACGGTGTGGGGCGCGTCGCGGTGACGGCGCCGGACGGCCGTCCGGCCGTTGTCCCGGTCAATTACGAGATCGTGGATGACGCCATCGCTTTTCGGACCGCGCCCGGCTCCATCGCGGCCGCGGCAGCGGATGCGGAGGTCGCCTTCGAGGTCGACCATGTGGACGACGCCCTGAGCCAGGGGTGGAGCGTGCTCGCCGTCGGCCCGGCACAGGTGGTCACCGACCCGGCGGCCGTCCGTAGCCTCACCCGGCACGCGCACGCTCTCCCCTGGGCTGGCGGGCAGCGCGAGATGTGGGTGTCCATGAAACCCACCACGCTGACGGGCCGGCGCATCACTGCGGCCGACCGATGACGGCATGTGTCCGCGTGCAGCATCGACGGCGGACCCGTCACCGGGCAGGCCCCTGTCAGGTGGGCGGGCCGCCGGCGCCCCGCTCCTCACGCTCGAGGTGGGACTCGACGCCCACGACGCCTTCCACCGCGTTGACGAGACGCTCGGCGACCCAGATGAGCGAGGTGTCGTGGACGGTCCCGCGGAGCGTGACGACTGCGTCGCGAACCGATACATGGATGGCATGGGCGTGCAGGGGGAACAGGTAGGACACCACCGTGCGGCGGACTTCTTCGGCGATGTCTTCGTCCGGCCGCAGGAACACCTTCAGCAGGTCACCGCGGCTGACGATGCCGCGCAGTCGGCCCTCGTCATCGATGACGGGCAGCCGCTTGACGTGGTGCACGGCCATCAGGCGAGCAGCCTGGGAAAGGGTTTCGCCCGGGCGGACCACGACCGCGGGCGTGCTCATCAACTCCTGTGCCGTCCGGCCTTCGGCCTTCGTCAGGTCCAGCCGGCGCCGTATCCGCTCCGCGCTCGGGGGCTCGCGCTCCCGAAATTCCTCCTTGGGCAGCAGATCCGCCTGCGACACCACACCAACCACCTGTCCCGCGTCGGCGACGACCGGCACAGCGCTGACTCACCGGTCGCCCAGGACACGCACGATCTCCTTGAACCGTGCATGGCGTCCCACGGTGACTGCGGGCGCGGTCATCACATCGCTCACGATGTGCGGAGCGACGGCAGGCATGGCACCCGTCCAGGAGAAGGCATGCCGCAGGCAGGGGCTCTGCGGATGTCTCCAGCATCAGTGATGCCGGCCCCACGGCAACCCGGACGGCAAGGTACGCGCTCGGCCCCGGCGGCGCGTCGCGGCGTCGTGCGGGCATGGGCACGGTATGCGCAGAGGATTTTGGGCAGCCGGGGGCGAAGACGGTGACGGCGATGCAACTCCCCCTGATCGTAGGCGTCGACGGATCGGACTCCAGCCTTGCGGCGGTCGACTGGGCGGTGGACGAGGCGGCGCGGCACGGGCTCCCCCTGCACCTCGTCCACGCCTCCCGGTGGGAGATCTACGAGGGGGCCCAGCCCTCCTTCAGCACCGACCGGCCGGCCGAAGAGATCATGGCCGAGCACATCGTGGCGTCCTCCGTGGAACGCGCCCAGCTTCGCAACAGCAAGGTGAAGGTTTCCGGCGAGGTCCTGCCCGACGACGCCGCGTCAGCGTTGCTCAGAGCGGCACCCGAAGCGTTCGCACTGGTCACGGGCTGCCGGGGGCGCGGCGGGCTCACGGGAATGCTGCTGGGCTCCGTGAGCCTTGTGGTGGCAGCCCGCGCCGTCTGCCCGGTCGCCGTGGTCCGCGGCGCTGAGCGCAACCTGCGGGGCGACTTCGGCCGCGTGGCGGTGGGAGTAGGCGACGCGAACGGCGGCGGGGCCATACGATTCGCCCTGCGTGAGGCCGATGTGCGCGGCTGCTCCGTGACGGCCGTGCGGGCCTGGCGCAACCCGGCGCAGGAACCCGTGGACCACATGCTGATCGCGGACGATGCCGCCCGGCTGCGCGAGGACCGTGCCTGCGCTGCGCTCGACGACGCGCTACGCGACGCCGTGCGCGAGCACCCGCAGGTCGACGTCCATCGTCAGCCGGTCGAAGGTCCCGCCCACCGCATTCTCCTGACCGCATCGGCCGAGGCCGATCTGATCGTGGTCGGTGCGCAGCGCCGTCACGGTCACTTCGGCCTGCAACTCGGCAGAGTCGCTCACACCCTGCTGCACCACTCCACGTGCCCGGTCGCCGTCGTTCCCCAGCCGCTCTAGCAGCGGGCCCGGGCCGCTGCGGCAGAGGCAGGAAGGGAGGTGGCGGATGCCGCAATGGTCGTGGGAATGGCCCGGCTACGACCCGGCCGGCGAGCAGCTTCGGGAAGCACTGTGCACGCTCGGCAACGGCTACTTCGCCACCCGGGGCGCCGTGCCGGAGTGCCGGGCCGGCCTGGTGCACTATCCGGCGACCTACGTCGCCGGATGCTACAACCGCCTCGAGTCGGTCGTGGCCGGTCGGCGGGTGGTGAATGAGGATCTGGTCAACCTTCCGAACTGGCTGCCGTTGCGCTTCCGGGTGCGCCGCGGCGGCGGAACCTGGCGGCCGTGGTTCCGTCCCGGCCCGCGCACGCTTCTCGACCACCGCCACGTCCTGGATCTGCGGCGTGGCGTCCTCACCCGGTCCTTCCGCTACCGCGACGAGGAGATCGACGGCCTGCTCGACGTCGAGCAGACCCGCCTGGTCCACATGGGAGATCCGCATCTGGCTGCTCTGCGAACGGTTTTCACGGCCACGGGCTGGTCCGGCGAGCTCGAGATCGAAAGCGGCCTGGACGGCCAGGTGATCAACGGCAATGTGCACCGCTACCGCGGCCTCGAACACCACCATGTGAACCGCGTCCGCACCGGCGCGATGGAGCCGCACACCGTCTGGCTCACCTGCCGGACCAGCACCTCGGACATCTCCGCCGCCCTGGCCGCCCGCACAACAGTCGCCGGCGACGCCCCTCCGCTGCTGACGCACCTTCACCCGGGCCACCACCGGGCAGCGACGCACCTGGTTATCCCTATCGCTGCCGGTCATTGCGTCACGGTGGACAAGACCGTGGCACTGCACACCTCACGCGACACGGCGATCAGCGACCCCCTCGGCGCGGCGACCGACCGGGTATCCGCCGCAGGAGACTTTCCCTCGCTGCTCACCTCCCACGCCGCAGTGTGGGAGCGTCTGTGGCGCCGGGCAGACCTCCAGGTGCCCGGCGAGGCGGGCCGCATCCTGCGTTTTCACCTCTTCCACGTGCTGCAGACGCTGTCGCCGCACACCGCGGATCTGGACGTGGGCGTTCCCGCCCGAGGACTGCACGGCGAGGCGTACCGGGGGCACGTGTTCTGGGACGAGCTCTTCGTCCTTCCCTATGTCAACCTGCACTTTCCAGAAGTTTCCCGAGCACTTTTGAACTACCGCTACCGGCGGCTCCCCCGGGCCTGCCAGGCGGCGGTCGCGGCAGGCCGGGACGGGGCGATGTATCCGTGGCAGAGCGGCAGTGACGGGCGCGAGGAGTCCCAGCAGTGCCATCTCAACCCTGCCTCGGGCCGCTGGCTGCCGGACCACTCACGCCTGCAGCACCATGTGGGGTCGGCCGTCGCCTACAACATCTGGCAGTACTGCCAGGCCACAGGCGACACGGAATATCTGCACACCCAAGGCGCGGAGATGCTGGTGCAGATAGCCCGTTTCTGGTCGGGCCTGGCCATCTTCGACTCCCGCACCGGCCGCTACCGGATCCGTGGCGTTGTCGGCCCGGACGAGTACCACGACAGCTACCCGGGCGCCTCAGAGCCGGGCCTGGACGACAACGCCTACACCAACGTCACCGCCGCCTGGGTCCTCACCCGTACTCTGCAGCTCCTGCAGACGCTTCCCGCATGGCGCCGCGAAGAACTGTTCCACCGCGTCCGGCTGAACACTGACGAACTGCCCCGGTGGGAAGAGATCTCCCGCCGCTTGCGGATCCCGTTCCACGCCGGCGTCATCAGCCAGTTCGAGGGTTACGACGGCTTGAAGGAGCTCGACTGGGACGCCTACCGCACCCGCTACAGCAGCATCCGCCGACTCGACCGCATCCTTGAGGCCGAGGGAGACACGGTGAACCGCTATCAGGCGTCCAAGCAGGCCGACGTCCTCATGCTCGGCTACCTGTTCTCCACCACCGAGCTGCGTCAGCTCTTCCAGCGCCTCGGCTACGACCTCGACGACGACGTCTGGCGCAACACCGTGGACTACTACCTGAAGCGCACCAGTCACGGCTCGACCCTCAGCCAACTCGTCCACGGCCTCGTTCTCGCCAGGGCCAGACGTGCCGACGCATGGCAGTACGTCCATGAAGCACTCGAGGCAGACGTCGCCGACATCCAAGGCGGTACGACCGGGGAGGGCATCCACCTCGGGGCCATGGCCGGAACCCTGGACCTGGTACAGCGTGGGCTGACAGGTCTGGAGACCCGCGAGGACGCCCTGTGGGTGGACCCGGTGCCGCTTCCCGCACTCTCCGAGTACCGCTTCGCCCTGCACTACCGCGGGCACTGGGGCATCGGCGTACGACGCCGCAGCGGACAGCTGGAAATCAGCGTGCCGGCTTCCGAGAAGGCCCCGATCCGCGTGATGCTCACCGACCGCGCCGTCACCATCGCGCCAGGGGAAACCTGCTCGCTCGTCATGACGGACGGCGACAGAGCATGAAAGGGGACCCGTGACGACCATGCTGCACGTCACCGGCCGTGCTCGGCACATCGAGCCGCAGAGCCCGAATCCCCCGAATCCGGTCCTTCCGCGGCCTCCGGCCCGTAGATCGACCATGATCAGAACAACGCCGAGCGAGCCAGCCCAGCGGCAGCAGTCCCCAGGCCTGACGTGGTCCGGCCAGCGGCCGGCACACCGTCGGCACAGTCGGAAGCCGGTACATCAACCACGGCCTGGCGTGAGGAGCACGGCATGGGCGGCAGCCCCCACCGAGTGAGTGACGTGATGACACGCTCCGTCATCACCGTAGGCCGCGAGACTCCCGTGAAGGCCGTGATGGAGCGCCTGGCAGAACGGCAGATCAGCGCCGTTCCGGTGGTCGAGGAGGATGGCCGGGTGATGGGAGTGGTCTCGGAAGCCGACCTGCTGCCCAAGAGGGGGCTGCAAGACAGCTCCATGGACCCTGGTAGAGGGCCGCAGCCATCGGAGCAGCTGAAAGCTGGGGCGGCAACCGCCGGGGAACTGATGAGCGCCCCCGCCCTCACCGTCCCACCGGACGCCACGCTTGCCGAAGCCGCGCGCATAATGGCCCGCCAGGAGGTGAAACGACTACCCGTTGTGACCCGCGAAGGTATCCTCCAAGGCGTTGTCAGCCGCAGCGATCTACTCAAGGTGTTCCTCCGGGCAGACAACGACCTCGCTGAAGAAATCCGCTGCGAAATCACCGGCGTCCTCTTCCCCGAACCGATCGAGCCGGTGCGCGTCACCGTCAGCGAAGGGGTGGCGAGACTGACCGGTCAGGTGCCGGATGCCACGCGCATCCCATTGGCCGTGCGCCTGGTCCGAGGCGTCGAAGGTGTGGTGGGGGTGGACTGCCGGCTCACCGCAGCCGACCCCGACGAGCACAACCCTCGCCGCCCTCAATGAAGGACCAATAGGTCCTGCCGGGTGTCGAAAGGCACCTGCTCAGTCCGCACCAACCGGTACATGGTGAAGAAGTACGGGTCTCGTCACGGACCATGGGAGTCGGGATGTATTCCACCTCGCGCACCGTCGGCGATGTGATGACCCACCCGGTTGCCTCGGTAGGCCGGTGGGCCTCGTTCAAGGACATGGCGGAGACGATGCAGCACCGCCGGATCAGCGCACTGCCCGTCCTGGAGGGCGCGGGCCGCGTCATCGGCATCGTCTCCGAAGCCGACCTACTGCCCACGGAAGAACTCCGAGACAGCCCTGACAGGGGCTACGCGCTCCGGCGAGCCGCCGACATCACCAAGGCCGGCGCACTCACCGCCGGAGAATTGATGACCTCTCCGGCCATCACCATCCGCGCCGGCGCCACCCTGGCCGCAGCCGCACGCATCATGGCGCGGCAACATCTCAAGCACCTACCGGTAGTCGACGAAACCGGCCTGCTGCAAGGCGTGATCAGCCGGAGCGACCTACTCCGCGCGTTCCTGCGCCCTGACAGCGACATCGCCGCAGAAATACGGCGCGACATCGTGCCGCATCTCCTCCCCGTGACATCGTCTCCCCTGCAAGTCGACGTCCACGATGGAGTCGTCGATCTGACAGGCTGCATACGCGACGATGCGCTCATACCTGTGGTCTCGCGCCTAGTAGGGGCCGTCGAAGGCGTAGTCAACGTGCACCTCGACCTCAACGAAAGCGCAGGTCGCCATCAGCTGTAGGAGCGCCTCACCGAGACACGCCGGCGTGCACGCCTAACTCAGCTGAGACGATGTTCATTATGTCCGTGACGTAGCGGGCGCATGCGTTGCTGGACGGCTGCATGCAGGCCGAGACAGCCCCACCGGCCTTTCCATTCGCCGCGTACAGCTTCGGCCCCCAGACCGGTTCGAGCTTGCCCGGCTTGGCCGAGGCCGTCCTATTCGTTACGCCAGTGGACGAAGGACGCCTTGCGCGGCAGGACGACGCTGATCGTTTCCTGCTGAAACGCCTCGTCGCCAAGGAGTTTGCACAGGAACTCCGCCATCCCAAGGTGGTGCAGTTGCATCTCAGGGCTGGTGTGCCTACCGCAGATCAGGACAGGCCATCGCTCCGGGTCATCGTCCGCAGTCACCCAGCAGTAGATATCCGCCCCCGACGAGACGCCCCACGCAACGATCGATTCGGGGTGCACGTCGAAATCAGCTTCGTCGCGGCACATCTCCCATGTGTCACGGGCATTTTCCGTCTCGAACCGGAGGCCTGGGCCCTCCGCGTACGGGTATCCCTCAGCGTGCAGTGCTGGCAGAAGGATGCTGATGCTGTCGCTGATCACCCCCGCCCCATACATCTGCATAAAGCGGACGTAATCCCGAGGAAAGCGATTCCCCCAGGCATCCTCCACCTCGGCCCAGTCAACATGCTCGTCCACCCCTGCTGTAACCGGCAGGAGCATCGCCAGTGCCGCCACAGCAGCGATGCCCGCTGACCCACTCATCCCGTCACCCGCTCGCACTCTGCAATATCAGTGCGTCCAACCTACGAGGGGTGGCCCCCGTACGGAGTCTTCGGGGCGACGCCCCGTCCCCTGACAAGATCCGCAAGAAACGGCCTAGCGTTGCGGCCTACGCGCAGAGGCGCCGCATCAGAGTGGCCGCGCGAGGCCGAGGGCGCGGCCAATTCAACCGGTCTTCAGTCTCTAGCCACGCCAGGGCGCGGGCGGGACGCCGCCCCGTCACGGCAGCCCTGACGGCCGTCAGTTGTCCTCTGACGCCTTCACGACGGCCACGCAAGCGGCATGATGTCCCCTCAGCCACAACAGCCCATGGGGGGACCATGAACACCCGCATCACCGCTGCCGCTCTACTGGCGGCCGCCGCGCTCGCGCTCACCGCCTGCTCCTCCAGCAGCGAGTCCACCACCAAGAGCGCTCCGAGCCCGAAGGCATCGACGAAGCCCAGCCCCGACATGAGCGCCGCCGAGAAGGCTGTCGGCATCCCGCCCAAGCCCACCGGCGCCAAGAAGGCCGAGCTGCTCCGCGCCCTCGCCGCGGCTAACCCCGGCATCGTGAAGTACGAGGACAAGGCCATCGACGCCGCACGCAACCAGTGCATGGCCATCAACGGCAACGCCCAGAAGCTCGACTGGAGCGCCTCGCAGCGTTTCACGTACAAGGACGTGACTACTACCGAGGCGCAGGGCAAACAGATCAACGCGGCCCTCAAGGGCATCGGCTTCTGCAAGGTCTGACGTGACCTGCTTGCTTCCCGGGGCAGCATGATCCATCCTGCGGCCAAGTCCGGCGTGCCCGGACACAGAAACTTCCGGAGGCCCGCCACCGCGCGGGCCTCCGTCATGTCCAGGGGCGTGACCGCCATGGGCAAAGCCCGGCCGGTCACCAAGGAGGACCGCCAGCGCGTCCACGAGCTGCACGCCCAGGGCCAGGGCCGCAACGAGATCGCCACCGAACTGGGGCGTTCCGGCCGGACCATCAGCACCCTCGCCAAGGACTTCGGCCTCAGCTTCGCACGGGCCGCCGAGGTCCGGGCAGCCACCGAGGTCCGCCAGGCCGACCGCGCCGACCGCGCCGCTCTCGCCCAACGCCTCCAGGACGTCGCCGAGCGCGAACTGGAGAAGGTACACAAGCCACACACCTACTGCGACTGGGGCGGCAAAGACTGGTCGGTGCGCGAGCCCCATCCGCTGGCATAGAGGACGTGGCGGTGCGTGCCGTTCTCGTCGGGGGTGTCGGTGGGGCGGATGCCGTTGCTCATGAGGTAGGTGCCGCTGTCCTTGACCCACAGCAGGCGGGGGGCGGCCTGAGCCTGGGTCTCTGCTTAGCGAAGCCGGTGCTTGGGGGCGGAGACAGCGTGTTCGGCGGCTGCGAGAACGCGGTCGAGGGGGAAGAGGAGGGTGCAGTTCTTCTCGCCTCGGGCGGTGTTGGCCATGTCGACGTCGTCCAGGGGGTGGGTGCTGTCGGCGGGGATCGGCGGGATGGTCATGCCGTGGAGGAACTGGTTGAGCCACTCGGGCCGCTGCTCGGCGGGGAGGGCCAGCAGACGGCCAGCCTCGTCGGGGGCGCATGAGGGCCTCGACACTGTCGGAGGCCGGGGCGGGGGCGGGGCTGGTGGGGGTGTGGGTTTGTTTGGTCATGTCAGTCCCAGGTGAATGTGAATGGGGGGTCGGGGGCGCCGCCCGCCCGCAGCAAGGTCCGGGGCGGCGCGCGGCCGCGGAGACGGTGGGACAGCGGGGGGGAGACGCCTCACGCTCCCAAGCCGAAATCCCGGGGACGTAGTGGGCGTCCCGGGTGCCCGGTGATCCGTACGGTGGGGCGGCAGCCGGCAAGGCACGCAAGCGGCCTGACGCGGCGCCGACATGGCCGGGACCGGGTGGAGGGTGAGGCTTGGCAAGGGGCCGGCGGCGCGGTGCGGCGGGGCCGACTGCTCCCGATCCCCGCCGTGGGGGGCGAGGCTCGGGAGCCAGATGAGGGGCCGGTCATGGCCGGTGGAAGACCCGAGCAATCAGGAAGAAGAGGGGCTTCCAACCGGTGCCTGTTGGGCGCCCGCCTACCGGCCCAGTTGCCCAGCGCGGTGGTCGCCGCCAACGCCACGGCCCGCTGCGTCGGCGACGCCTTCGCCCGGGCCGGAGTACCGTTCTCTTCTCCGTATTCGTAGACCAGCGCGAACCGGTTACGGGAGTCGATCCGCACGGTGTATCCCTTGCCTTCGACCTCCGCGTAGGTCTCCGGACCGAGGTGAACAGGCGGACACACCGCCCACCGTGACGGTGACCTTGGGACCACCCCCGCGCGTGCGGGGACACCCGAACGGTGTTCACCCCGCAAGGACCCTGGACCGTAGCCGGACAGTTCGACCTCCACGAGCACCCCAACCCCGACTACGAGCCCACAAAGAACGAGTACACCGTCCTCCTCACCGGCATGTGGGGGTGAGAACGTCGGCGCCATCGTCGTCACCGGTCCAGACGGCCATGAGGTCCGCCGCGCCGACGGCCGGAAAGTCGGCAAGACCACCGAGGTCGCAGAGCTTCTGTGGGATGCGCTGGAGGAGGACAGGACCAGGGCAGCCGAGCGCGAGCGCCTGGCCAGCCTCAAGTCCGTGAGCATCACATCAGCGGACGCCATCGGTTGGGCGAACAAGGAGACCAGCAGGTACCACCTCACTGCAGGATCCGCACCATCAACTCCTCGTCGGCCGCGGGCACCCGGGCAGCAGCGAAATGTTCAGTGCGGCTGCGAGCGCCTTGGCCGCGGCGATCTCCTTACCGCGCACCCGACAGTAGGACGGAGCGACCACGCCGACAGAGACACGGACATGGGTACTGCCCTCGGAGCTTCGGACGGGGTCAGCCTCCGTGCGCGCCTCGCCGCCACGG
Organism: Streptomyces sp. NPDC015139; assembly: GCF_043079785.1. NCBI lineage: Bacteria > Bacillati > Actinomycetota > Actinomycetes > Kitasatosporales > Streptomycetaceae > Streptomyces > Streptomyces sp. NPDC015139. The sequence goes on from NZ_JBIBUW010000008.1 coordinate 53,925, forward strand.
CAGTCAGACGCGTGATCGTGGCGGCTGGGTGGCTCGGCTCGATCCGGGAGGCAGGCTCCCCCCGGCCGACTTGCACGATGGCCGGGGGCAGCGTCACCGTGCCACACAGATCGCACGCGACAAGTGGTTGTCAATCAGCCACAAGAGGTGAACAGGTGGCCTCCAGAGCGCCCTATCGTTCGGAGATGGCCTGGATATCACTACTCGCCACGCTTGTCGGCGGCGCAATCGCATTGGGATCAGCACTGCTCGTGGAACGCCGAAGAACACAGCGCGAGACGGCAGCCGAATGGCGTAGGACACGGCGGGAGCTCTACGCAAGGTTCCTCGCAGCTCATGCACAAGCCGGCAGCGATCTACGGAATATAGCCGCGACGCCCGGCCTTGATGCGGGCGAGCGCTATCGGCTGACACGGTCGGCCTACACTCACTGCTACGCATCCCGCCACGAGCTGGAGCTTCTCGCGCCGCAAGCTGTCGTGCGACCGGCTGAGGAGTGCAGCCGGGCAGTGCGAATGATGCGCGACGCCGTGAGTGAGGGAGCCGTCCTTGGCAACGGTGAGCTCGAGGAACTGACACGCAAGTACCTGGACCTGCGGCTGGAGACCCGAGGCGCCATGCGTCTAGACATCTTGGTCGACAACGACTAACTCGTCGGTTCTCTGCATGGTCGGGGAGGCGCCCGGAAGCCGGAGGCTGCCGCAAGCAACAACCGGCATGCTCACACAGCGGTCAACACTCGGGTGGACGCAAATCCTGCGGCCAAGCCAGTTGCCGCGCGATGTCGACCAACACCTGCGCCCGGTCGGTGGGGCCAGAAGTCTGACATCGGCCGGGCGCGAGTGCGCAAGCCCTCACCGTGCTGTGCGGGCCGACACACACCGGGGCGAGGGCGATCTCCGGCAGATGCCGACTAAGGGCGGCCTCGCAGGGTTGCAGCAGGTCTGTGGTCACTGCCTCCCAGTCGCCGACCTCGGGCCAGCGGGCACCCCCGTCCAGCTCGTGGGTGAGCGTGGACAGCGGCACGATCTCGCCCGGCCGGCGGCCGCGGGCAAGGCAGTCGTACATGCGTGCGCCGTCGGGTTGCCTGACCTCCGGACGAAGCAGAGACGTTGCGGCCACCAGCGATGTGTTGACCTCCTGCGCGGGGGCCGGGAAATAGGCCTCGTGCGCGAAGAGCAGGTACACCTCGCGGGTGGGCTCGTGGGCGGATGGGGTCACGGTCTCCTTCCAGCAGCCCTGGCACACGCACCGCGCCGTCTTCGGCCCGCCGCTGGACGCCGCGGTCAAACCGGCGTACCAGCGGGACGCCGGGCGCCTCCTACCGGGCCCGCTACAGCCACCTCGGTGACCTGCTGCCCGGGCAGGGCCCGCGCCGTGCGGAGACGGCGTCGCCGTTCGAGGGCCGGGAGGCGGACATCCACGCCATGGCGGCCCGCCTGCACGAGGGCGTCGCCCACTGGGCACAGCGACCGGCGCCGCTTCCTCCCGCGGCCCCGGTCCTGCCAGGCGCTGAGCGCGCACGACGCCGGGCAGGCGTCGTGCGAGGCGACGGAACCTCCGGCAGGCCTCGGCGCGTCAGGTCAGGCAGGTCCGCCCAGGACTCGCCGTGTACGAAGTGCTGTGCCCGACCGGCGAGTCGGGCTCACTGCCCGGTGCGGATCTCGTCGAGCCTGTCCGCGAGGGCCTTCGTCTCCGCGACCAGGAGCTCGTGTGCCTTCGCCCGCGCCCTGTCCCCCCGCTCCTCGAACGCCCGGGTGAAATGCGGCTGCAGCTGGGTCCACCAGCCGTAGTCCAGCATCGCCCATGCCTGCGGACACAACAGGGCACGGGTCTTCGGCAGGTAGCCCGCGCCGACCAGGGGGCCGTCGTACTTCTTCGGGTCGCTTCCCGCCAGGTGGCAGAGGAAGGTGAAGACCCGCTGCTGGGTGACGGGGTGATCGCTGGAGAGTCCCTCCAGTGTCAGTTCGCCCTCGTCACGGGCGAGTTGGTCGAAGAGGAGGGCGGCCGCCAGCGACGGGCCGGCTCCGGAGTCGTTGACGGTGGAGAAGGAGGCGAACCCGTCCGCGGCGTCCTCCTCGAGGCCGAGGTTCGCCAGTTGGAGCTGGCGCTGCAGGGCGTGCCCCAGCTCGTGGCCGAGGACGAACTGCACCGAGAGCGCGGTCAGGTCGTGGGTGTTGTACCGGGCCTGCGGAAGGACCGCGGGACGCTTGACGGTCTTGACCACCCGCCCGAGCACGCCTTCGATCTGGGTCAGGAACGCCGGGGGTACGTAGATCGTCCTGCCGTCGGGCTGGGTGACCGCGTCCGTGACCCCTGGGGGCACCTTGCCGGTGACTTTCACGGTCAGGTCGTGCGGGAGCGCGACCCGTTCGTTCACCCAGTCGGCGATTCTCTCGATCGCGCGGGCGTCCTTGATCACCGCCACGGCCCGCCGGTCCCTCGGCGCGAACGTGTCGTTCTCGTAGACGACCGAGACCCTGCCGTGCGCGTCGCCCTTGCCGTCCCCGGCGACGGCCCCGGCGGCCGCGAGGCCGGAGACGAGCACCGCCCCGGCGAGAACGGCACTCGTCGCAGCCGACCGCCCACCGTTGCACCACACGCTGATCAACCTCCGTAAAGATCCAGTTTAGGCGCTTTCGCCGGAACGGCACGAGTGACGGGAGCGGATCTCGGACCACGGTCGTCACCCTCGGCCGGCGGGGTACCCGTCGCGCGGGTCCGTCGGCACCGGCGGGCCTTCCACAGTCGCCCGGCGACAACGGAGGCACACAGATGAGCACGGTCAAAGAAGCGGTGGACGTCGACGTCCCGGTCCACACGGCCTACAACCAGTGGACGCAGTTCGAGCAGTTCCCGCAGTTCATGGAAGGCGTCGAGGAGGTAAGGCAGCTCGACGACCGGCACAACCACTGGACCACGAAGATCGGCGGAATACGGCGGGAGTTCGACACCGAGATCGTCGATCAGCTTCCCGACGAACGCATCACCTGGCGCACCACCAGCGGGGACACCAGCCAGCGGGGCATGGTCCACTTCGAGCGGCTGGACGACAACCACACCAGGGTGGAGCTGGTGATGGAGGTGCAGTCCGGCGGGGCGGCGGAGAAGGCCGCGGACATGCTCGGCACGATCGACCGGCGCGTCAAGGGAGACATGAAGCGGTTCAAGCGGTACATCGAGGAGCGCGGGGCGGAGTCCGGTGCCTGGCGTGGCCGGATCCAGCCCGGAGACGCGGGTCCTCACTGACCGCTCCGAGCATCACGGGTGCACGGTCGCCCCGGCGGTCCAGGTGGTCGCCGGGGCGGTCGTACGTCCGCAGGCGGGTGCAGGAGAGCCCGGCCGTGGGGACGCGTCACGGGGTTCGTGGCTGTCTCACCCAGTCCAGGGACCGTTCCACGGCTCGTTGCCAGTTCTCGTACTCGTACTCCCGCCGGCCGGGTTCCATCGCGGGCAGCCATTGCGCGGCCCGGTGCCAGTTGCGGCGCAGTACTTCGAGGTCCGGCCAGTAGCCGGCGGCGAGGCCCGCGGCGTAGGCGGCGCCGAGGGAGACAGTCTCGGCGACCATCGGACGGACCACGGGGACGTCGAGCACGTCGGCGACGAACTGCATGAGCAGGTTGTCCGCCGTCATCCCGCCGTCGACCTTGAGCTGCTTCAGCGCGACCGAGGAGTCCGCGTTCATGGCGTCGACGACCTCACGGGTCTGCCAGCCCGTGGCCTCCAGGACGGCTCGGGCCAGATGGCCCTTGGTGATGTACGAGGTGAGGCCGACGATGACGCCTCGCGCGTCGCTGCGCCAGCGGGGTGCGAACAGGCCGGAGAAGGCGGGCACGATGTAGCAGCCGCCGTTGTCGTCGACGGTCCGGGCGAGGGTCTCGATCTCGGGCGCGCTGCTGATCAGGCCGAGGCGGTCGCGGAACCACTGGACGAGGGAGCCGGTCACGGCGATCGATCCCTCCAGGGCGTAGACCGGCGCCTGGTCCCCGATCTTGTACGCGACGGTCGTGAGGAGTCCGTGCCGGGACCGGATGAGTTCCGTGCCGGTGTTGAGCAGCAGGAAGCTGCCCGTTCCGTACGTGCACTTGGCCTCGCCCGGGGAGAAGCAGGTCTGGCCGAAGAGGGCGGCCTGCTGGTCGCCGAGGGCCGCGGTGATGAGGACGCCCGGGAGCAGCGAGCGTGCCTCGCCGTAGATCTCGGCCGACGGTCTGATCTCGGGCAGCATCGGACGGGGCACGCCGAAGAGCGCCAGCAGTTCGTCGTCCCAGGTGAGGGTGCGGATGTTCATCAGCATGGTGCGACTGGCGTTGGTGGCGTCGGTGATGTGCAGTCCGCCGTCGGGACCTCCGGTGAGGTTCCAGATCAGCCAGCTCTCCATCGTCCCGAACAGCACCTCGCCGTCCCGTGCGCGCTCCAGCAGCCCTTTGACGTTGTCGAACAGCCAGCGCAGCCGTAGCGCCGAGAAGTAGGTGGAGGGCACCAGGCTGCAACGTTCCATGAAGTACTCGTCGCCGGGGTCCCGCCGGAGCTCGTCCACCAGGGACGCGGTGCGGGTGTCCTGCCAGACGATCGCCCTGCCGATCGGGGCGCCCGTCCGCCGGTCCCAGACCACGGCGGTCTCCCGCTGGTTGGCGAGTCCGACGGCGGCGATGCGGTCCGCCTCGACACCCACGACGGACAGCGCTTCGGGGACCACGCGTTGCAGGTTGTGCCAGATCTCGACGGCGTCGTGCTCGACCCAGCCCGGCCGGGGGAAGTGCTGCTGGTGTTCGTGCTGGGCGACCGACACCAGCCGCCCGCGGTGGTCGAAGAGAATGCATCGGGTGGAATTGGTGCCCTGATCGATGGACATTACGTACCGTTCCACCATGATCGGTCTGCCTCCTGGCGGTCGGGGACGAGCGGGCCGGGCCTACCAGCGGGCGGCGCCCAGCTCTCTGGAGATCGCCCGTGCGGCCTCACGGAGCAGGGTGATCAGACTCGACCGGGGGTGACCCTGGCTGTCGCAGATCCTCTCCACCGGGCCGGACAGGCCGATGGCGCCGACGACGAGGCCGCCGTGCCCGCGGATCGGCGCGGCGAGCCCCGCCTCCCCCATGCTCATTTCCTGGATCTCGGCGGCCCATCCGACTTCCCGGACCTCCGTCAGGGCCCGGCCGAGCTGCTCCGGCAGGACCAGGGTGTGCCGCGTGTACGCCTCCAGCTCCACGTCCTTGGCCGGCTCCACGGACGTGGTCCCGTAGGCCAGCAGTACTTTGCCGAGCGACGAGGCGTGCATCGGCAGCAGTGAGCCCACGTCCAGGGTCTGGAGGGTGTCGTCCGGCCGGAAGACGTGGTGGATGACGAGGACCTCGCCCTCCAGCGGGGTGCCCAGGCGTACGGCCTCCCCGCTGCGGGCGGCCAGGGCGTCGGCCCAGTTGATCGAGCGGGACCTGAGCTCGTTGACGTCCAGGTAGCTGGTGCCGAGGTGCAGGAGGGCGGCTCCGAGCTGGTACTTCCCGGTCGCCGCGTCCCGCTCGACGAAGTCCACGTGCTGCAGGGTGCGCAGGATGCCGTAGGCCGTGCCCTTCGCCAGACCGAGGGACGCCGCGACCTCACCGAGCCCGAGGCGGCGCGGTCCCCCGGCGAGCAGACGCAGGATCGCCGCCGCCCGTTCGATCGACTGGACCGGTCCGGCCATGAAGCGAGCCTATTACTGCCGGGAGGGGTTCGCCGGTCGTGGATGACGGCGGTTTCGTTACTTCCGAAATGCGGTGTTCGGTAATGCCGACCATCGTTCATTGACCGCCGGCGTTCCACTTCCTAGCGTGCATACAGGTCGGCATCCTGCCTCGGCCCGGCGCCCCCTCACCGGGGCGGTGATCACCCAGGAGACAACATGGCGATACAGCTGGATACGCTGGTTCGGGAGGCATGCGAGCATGTCTGTCCGCTGCCGCACGTCGCCGGGGCCGTCTCGGCCGTTCGCCGACGCGTGGGCGCGGTCCTCGCCGAATGGAACGTGTCCCCCGAGATCGTCGAGGACTCGCTCCTCGTGGTGTCGGAACTGGTCACCAACGCGCTGATCCACGCCGTACCCCCGGCCGCACTGCGGCTGTCGTGGGTCCGGCTCGACGGTTCCGGCACGCTGCGTGTCGAGGTCACCGACGCGGGGCCCGCCCTCCCGGCGGGCCAGCCCGGACTGGGCCTCGACCCGGACGAGCACGGGCGCGGTGAGGAGATCGTGCACGCGCTCGCCGCGCGGCACGGGATACGCGCCCACGCGGGAGGCTTCAGCCGATGGGCGGACCTCGTCACACACTGACCCCCGAACCAGCCGGCCGGGCCCTACGATCCCCAGGGCCCGGCCGGCTTCTTCATGCCGGCTGCCCTGCCTCGGCTCGGCCTTCCCGGCCGGTCACGCACAGGGTGCCGGTCACGCGCAGGGTGCCGGTCACGCGCAGGGTGCCGGTCAGGCGCAGGCTGCCGCTTGCGGCACGGGCTCCTTGCGCAGCAGAAGCAGAGCCGCGTCGTCGTGGAGGCGGCCGCCCACGTGCGCCAGCAGCTCGTTGTGCAGCCCGGTGAGGGTGCGGGCCGGATCGTCGGAGACGTGCCGGGCCAGGCCGTCGGCGAGCGGATAGAACTCGCGGGCGTGGTCGCGGGCCTCGGTGACCCCGTCGGTGTACAGCAGCAGCTGGTCCCCGTCGGCCAGGGACAGGCGCTGGAGGCGCGGCGCCTCGCCGGACAGGGCGCGCAGCCCGAGCGGCGGAGCGGGATGGGTGGGGTGCACCGCGTCGACCTCGCCGGAGGGGGATACCCGCAGCGGGGGTCCGTGTCCACAGTTGACCACTTCCAGTTCGCCGGGGCGCGGGTAACCGGCGACCACCGCGGTGACGAAGTCGTCGGTGCCGAGGTTGCGCGCGAGGCTCCGCTCGATCCTGCCGACGACGGCGAGGAGGTCGGGTTCGTCGTAGGCGGCCTCGCGGAAGACACCGAGCACGAGCGCCGCGGTGCCCACGGCCGGCAGCCCCTTGCCCCGCACGTCGCCGACGATCAGCCGGACCCCGTACGGCGTGGGCACCAGGGCGTAGAGATCACCGCCGATGCGCGCCTCCGCCGCCGCGGCGCTGTAGCGGACCGCCACCTGGAAGGGACCCACGGTCTCCGGGACGGGCGCCAGCAGGGCCTGCTGGGCGGCCTCCGCCACCGAGCGGACGGCGGCGAGCACACGTTCCCGGCGCCGCCGCAGCGCGCTGGCCAGGCAGCTGGCCAGGGTGACGGCCAACAGGGCCACGAGCAGTGCCGACAGTTCGCGGCCGGGAAGGCCGTCACTGCCGAGCGCGACGCCCAGGGCGGCGGCGAGCAGGCCGACGAGGAGGACACCGCGCGGCCCGTTCGTGGCGGCCGCCAGCGCGGGCCCGACGACCAGCACCGGGAGGAAGATCATCCCGGCGCCGCCGACGGCGTCCACGATCGCGATGCCGACCACGACCAGCACCGGCAGCAACGGCAGGCCGGCGGCGAGCTGCGGGGCGGCCCGCCCTCGCAGCCAGGAACCGGACCTGCCCACCTCGTTGCCGAACGGCCACCCGGGGCGGTGGCCGTGACCATGGTCTCGGGTGTGGCTCATGGGTCCGCGCGATCCTCACCTGTACGACGGACACCTCCCGGAATGCGAGAGGTGTTCCCGAAATGTCCGTGTACTCAAGCAAACGGGTTCGGGTGAGGTGCTCACAAGGAGCGGGATTTCAGATAGTGAGCGAGAGGCTCCTGGTGACGCGGTCCGCGGTGGGGAGCAGACGGGACCGGATCTCCGGCAGCCGGGAGTGCTGCTCCACGGGCAGCGAGACGCCGAGCGAGCCGAGCGTGTCCCCGCAGTACACGGGTACGGCGACGCACACCGTACCGAGTGCGTACTCCTCCAGGTCGGTGACGGCCGGGGCCAGGGGGGACTCCTCGATCCTGCGGAGCAGTTCCGGGAGGCTGGTGATCGTCCGCGGGGTGAGGTCGGGGAGGTGGTGCCTGGACAGATAGTCCCGGCGGGACTCCTCGTCCAGCTCGCGGAGCACGGACTTGCCGAGGGCGGTGGCGTGCCCGGCGTCCTCGAACCCCACCCAGAGGTCGACGCGGGGCGCCCGGGGGCCGTCGACGATCTCGGCGACCCTGATCTCGCCCTCCTCGTAGAACGTGAGGTAGGTCGCGGTCGCCAGTTCGTCGCGCAACGCGGCGAGGGCGGGGCGGACGCGGCTGAGCAGCGCCTGATCGCGTCCCGCGACGTGCAGGGCCTGCAGTTTGTCGCCCAGGACGAAGCCGCCGTCAGCGAGTTTGCGCACGTATCCGTCGTGGACCAGCGTGCGCAGCAGGTGGTACGCGGTGGCCAGGGGCAGCCCCGTCTCGCGCGCCAGCTGCTTGGCCGGCGCACCGTTCTCGTGCGCGCTCACCGCTTCCAGCAGGCGAAAGGCGCGCTGTACGGAACTGATGAGCGTGGGGCCGTCCTGACCGCCCATGACACCAGCCTGCGCCGGGCACCGCGCACTGGCAAGACACGCCGATCGCCTCGGGTGCGTCGCCGCCGGACACGGGGAGCCTCGTTCCGGCCGACGCGCGGGGACGCCCCCGTCGACCGGCGCCGACAGCCTCTCCCTGTCCGCGGCGGCGCCTCTGTGCCGACAACGGAGGCTCCCGGCCGCCGGCCGGGAGCCTCAGGGCTCCTCCGGCGCATGTACCTGGAAGCCTCCCCGTCCGTCGAACCGGACGTCGTACACCGCGTCGAAGCCGTCGGCCGGCGTGGGCCGGCGCAGGCGTCGTAGCGTGGCGTGGACGCCGATGTCGGGCACCCGGGCGCGTCCGGTGCGCGCGGCGTTGCGGCGCAGCGAGCCCGCGAGGTCGGGCGGGAACCAGTAGGCGCTGACCGAGGCGCCGTGGGCGCGGGCAGCGGCCAGCAACGGGTCCCACTCCTCCGGTGAGGGGTTGGTGTTGTCGACCACCACGGACCGCCCTGCCGCGAGCGCCTCCGTCACGAGCCGCATCTGCCGCTTCTGCTTGTGCCGGGCCGATCGCGGGAAGGCGTCCTTGCCGACCCGCACGTGCCCGTCGCGAAGGCACCGCTCGTAGAAGGTGGACTTCCCCGACGCCTGCAGGCCGACGAACACCACCAGTTCAGCCACCGCGCCCAGCCCTCCCCTTCCGGCCCCGGCCGCCCGCGGAAGAGCCGGGCCGCCGCCCCCGGCTACTCGACGGCCGGATCCTCCTGCGCGCACCGCACCGCCCGCTGCACCTCACGCTCCACGTCCGTCCGGCCGGCGCCCGTGGCCTCGGCGTGCGCGCCGATCGCCGCCTGTACGGCGTCCTGCGCGGCGCGCCAGCGACGCACCTGCGCCTCGTACTCGTCACCGGTCAGGCCCGCCAGACGAGCGCGCGCCGCCTCGGCGGTGCACTCCAACGCGATCAGCTCATCGGGGATGTCTGCCACGTACCCGAGCCTACGCGTCCGGCGTGGCCCGCCGCCCGTCGAAGCCACCGCCCGGGCGGCACCCTTCCGGGCGGGCCGGACCGGCCCACCCGGCCGCCTCAGCCGCGGGCGGCCACGTACAGACTCTGGGTGCTGCGGCCGAGCGGGCCCTTCTCGTCGTGCAGCGCCGATTCGGCGAGGCCGATGCCCGCGCCGTCCACCATCGTCCGTGCGTCCAGGCAGACCCACTCACCCTCGGGGTGGCGGTGCAGGCCGACGGTGAGGTCGGCGTTGACGAAGACATAGCGGTGGAAGTCGAGCGCGGCGCTGACGCCGTTGCCCGAGTCGGCAGCGGTGAGCACCCGGCTGAGGGGCTTGATCTCCTCGCCCGCGACCAACGGGACCCGCATGCGCATCCAGGCCGTGGCCGGGCCCGCCTCCAGGAACGACCCGGCGGCGAAACGCACCTCCATGGCCGTGTGGTAGCCCTGGTCCCACGGAACGGGGAAGAACGCCTTCGCGGGCGCGGCTTCGGGCCCGGGCACCCGGCGGCCCGGCGACACCTCCGGCACCGAGCCCGGCACGCTCTTCATCAGCAGGGCCGTCGCCCGCATCACCTCCGGGCCGCCGTCGGGTGCGACCGCGGCCTCGACGAGTTCGACGCTGCGCCCGGCACGCAGGACCCGCGTGGTCACGGTCAGCGGACGGATCGGGACCGGGCGCGTGATCTCGTAGGTGAGCCTGGTGATCCGCATGTCCGGCCGGGCGCCCGGCCGTTCGTCGACGGCCAGGGCGAGCAGGGCGGCCGGGGGACCCGCGTGCTGGGAGTCCGCGTCCCAGGGACCCCGCGTGCAAGCGGTGGGAGAAAACCGGTCGGCGGCTTCCCGTACGTAGAAGGCCTCGGCCTCCGGCACCGGCGTCATGGCGGTTCCTCCCTGTCGCGTGGATCATCCGTCGCCCATATTACTAAGCGCTTGCTCATCGCGGCAGGGGAAGCGGCGACGCGGTCACCCACGCCGGTGCGCCCGGACCGCACTTCCGCCGTCACCCGCGTCCGCCCCGCCCGCAGTCGCCAGGAACCGGCTGGAAAGCTACGGTCGCCCACCTTGACGGACCACCGACAACTCCCCTAGTTTGCGACCGCATCGCCGTTTTGAAACGTTTCAATGCCTCTCGTGGCCCCACTCAGCTCCGCCCCGCCCGAGTGAAGGAGTACTCCGTTGGCCGGTCAGCCCACACCCCCCGCACCGGACGCGTCCGCCCCGAAGGACCGACAGCCGCTCAGCCGGCGCCACTTCCTCGGCACGGGATCGGCACTGGCCGTGGGTGCCCTCACCGCCGGAGCCTTCGGCGCGCTCTCGGGTCGCGCCCAGGCGGCCGCGGACCCGTCGGACGCCGAACCCGTCGCCCTGTCCCCCGCTCGCTGGATCTGGTACCCGGAAGGGGATCCGCGCAGCGACGCTCCCACCGGGCATCGCTACTTCCGCACCCGGTTCACCGTCGCCGAGGGCGAGGTGACCGACGCCCAGCTCGTCGTCACGGGGGACGACACGGTCGATGTGTGGCTCAACGGAAAGCCGCTGGCCGCCTCCCCCCGAGTGGCCGACTCCTGGCGGAACTCCCTGTACGTGGACCTGCGTCCCGCCGTGACGGCCGGTACCAACACCCTCGCGCTGGCATGCCGGAATCAAGGCGGGCCGGCCGGCGTCATCGGGCGGGTGCGGGTCCAGACCGCCGGCGGCACGGCCGACGTCGTCACCGACGCCCGCTGGTCGGCCGCCAGGACGGTGACCGAGGGGTGGGAGCAGCCCGGCTCCGGCGACGACGGCTGGTCCGCCGCCCGGGACCTGGGCGCCTACGGCATCGCCCCCTGGTACTCCGCCGTGGCCGCTCCCGACCTCTCGGGCGCGTCACCGCTGAGCGTGGCCGCCCGCACCGTGGAGCACCGCACGCGTCCGCTCGGCGTCGACGCCGCGCAGCCGCGGTTCGGCTGGCAACTCGACTCGACGGCACCGCAGCAGCGGCAGGCGGCGTACCAGATCCAGGTCTCGTCGACGGCCGACGGCACGGGCGACGTGTGGGACAGCGGCCGTGTCGCGTCCGACCGGCAGGTCGACCTCGCCTACGCGGGTGGGCACCTCGCGGGCCTGACCCGCTACTTCTGGCGGGTACGCGTGTGGGACACCCGGGGCCGGGCGAGCGCCTGGAGCGACCGCCAGTGGTTCGAGACCGGGCTGCCGGCGGCCGGTGACGAGTGGCGGGCCGCGTTCATCGGCCGGCCTCCGGGACCGGACCTGTCGGGAGCCGCGTGGATCTGGTACCCGGAGGGTGACCCCGGGGCGGGGCGCCCCGTCGAGACCCGGTACTTCCGGCGCACCTTCACGGTGACGGGCCCGCCGGCCGGCGCCACGCTGATCGTGACCGGTGACGACACGGCGGACGTCTGGGTCAACGGAGTGCTGGTGAGCGCATCGACACGCGTGACCGACTCGTGGAGGAGCGCCGCACTCGTCGATGTCACCGCCCAACTCACCAGTGGCGCCAACACGATCGCGATCGCGAGCCGGAACTCGAGCCAGTCCCCTGCCGGTCTGATCGCCAAGCTGACGGTGACCGGCGGTCCCACCGTGGTGACGGACGGCTCGTGGAAGTCGTACCAGGACGCGCCGTCCGGCTGGGAGGGCACGGGATACGACGACCGGAGCTGGCCGGCCGTACGGGTGGTCGCGTCCTACGGCGGTGGGCCGTGGGGGTCGAACGTGCGTGTCGTGCGGCCCGCGCCGCTCCTGCGGGGAACCTTCACCGTGCGCAGACCGGTGGCGTCCGCGCGGCTGCTGGCGACGGCGCTCGGGCTGCACGAGACCCGGCTCAACGGTGCGAGGGTGGGCGACGACGTGCTCGCCCCCGGCTGGACCGACTACACCAAGCGTGTGCAGTACCGGGTCTTCGACGTCACCGAGCGGATCCGCCAGGGGAGGAACGCGCTCGGCGCCTGGCTGGGCAACGGCTGGTACTCCGGCAGCCTGGGCTTCGCCGGCAGCCAGCGGTACGGCACACAGCCCTGGTACTCGGCGCAGTTGCTCCTCACCTTCACCGACGGCACCACCCAGTGGGTGACGACCGACGGCAGCTGGAGGACGACGACCGGGGCCATCACCGCGGACGATCTGTACCAGGGCGAGTCCTACGACGCCCGTCTGCACGTCGACGGCTGGGACGCGGCCGACTTCGACGACAGCGGCTGGGCCCCCGCGACGGTACGGGACGGGGCCGCGCCCCACCTGGTCGCCCAGGTGGACAACGGGGTCACCGTGCAGCACGAGTTCCGTACCGTGTCGGTCACCCAGCCGAAGACCGGGGTGTGGATCTTCGACCTGGGGCAGAACTTCACGGGCTGGAACCGCATTTCGGTCCGCGGGGCCGCCGGTACGACGGTCACCGTCCGGCACGGCGAGGTGCTCGACCACGACGGCACGCTCTACACGGCCAACCTGCGCGCCGCCCAGGCCACCGACCGGTTCACCCTCGCCGGCACCGGGGACGTGGAGACGTACGAGCCCCGGTTCACGGTCCACGGCTACCGGTACGTCGAACTCACCGGCCTGCCCGAGGGGTTCACACCCGACGAGTCGACCGTCACCGGTCGCGCGGTGTGGACGGACGCGGGACAGCCGGGCTCGTTCCAGACCTCCGAGCCCCTGCTCGACCGGCTCCAGCACAACATCGTGTGGGGCGAGCGCAGCAACATGCTCTCCATCCCGACCGACTGCCCCCAGCGGGACGAACGTCTGGGCTGGACGGGCGACATCGCCGCGTTCTGCGCGACGTCCACGTTCAACCTGGACACCCACACCTTCCTCGCCAAGTTCGCGGACGACCTGGTGGACGCCCAGCAGTCCAACGGCGCCTTCACCGATGTCGCTCCCGCGGTGATCAACGGTTCGGGCACCGCCGGCTGGGGCGACGCGGGCACGATCATCCCCTACACGCTGTGGCAGCGCTTCGGCGACCTCACCGTCGTCGACCGGCACTTCCCGGCCATGGCGAAGTGGGTGGACTACCTGCGCGGCACCGCCGGCAGTGACCTGATACGCAATCAGCAGACCTACGGCGACTGGCTCAACGTCAACGACAACACCGCCCAGGACCTCATCTGCACGGCCTTCTTCGCCCGGTCGGCCCGGCTGGTCGCGCACATGGCCGCCGCCACCGGCCGCAAGGCCGAGGCCACGTCGTACGGGCGGCTCGCCGACCAGGTGGCGGCCGCCTTCAGTGCCCGTTTCGTCTCCGGCGACGGCACGGTGCGCGGCAACACCCAGACCGGCTATGTGCTGGCCCTGGCCTTCGAACTGCTCCCGGCGTCCCTGGTCCAGCCGGCCGCGGACAAGCTGGCCGCCAAGGTCACCGCGAGCGGCGGGCACCTCAGCGTGGGCTTCCTCGGCGTCGAGAACCTGCTGCCCGTGCTGGCCGACCACGGGCACGCCGACACCGCGTACCGCATCCTGCTGCAACGCGGCTTTCCCGGCTGGGGCTACATGATCGACCACGGTGCCACCACGATCTGGGAGCGCTGGGACGGCATCCGTGCCGACGGCTCCTTCAACGATCCGGGCATGAACTCGTTCAACCACTACGGCCTGGGCTCGGTCGGTGACTTCCTCTACCGGTACGTCGGCGGACTCGGCCCCGCGAGCCCCGGCTACGCCTCCCTGCGCATCGCTCCACGGCCGGGCGGGGGGCTCACCTCCGCCGACTGCACCTACGACACGCCCTTCGGCACCGCGGCGAGCACCTGGTCGGTGACCGGCACCCAGCTCACCCTGCGGGTGACGGTGCCGGCCAACACCTTCGCCGCGGTCACGGTCCCCACGTCCCGACCGCAGTCGGTCACAGCCCCCGCCCAGGCCGTCCCGACGGGTTCGGCGACCTATCACGTGCCCGCGGGCAGCTACACCTTCACCGCACCGGTCTGACCGGACCGGCACCGGACCGGCACGGCGCGCTTCCCACGGCCGGCTCACGGGGTCGGCAGCAGCACACCGGGATTGAGGACGCCGGCCGGGTCGAGGGCGGTCTTGGTGGCCGTCAGTGCCGCGGCGAAGGGGCCGGGGCGCTGGCGGTCGTACCAGGGGCGGTGGTCGCGGCCGACCGCGTGGTGGTGGGTGATCGTGCCGCCGTGCGTCTCGATCGCCTCGGACACCGCCGCCTTGATGTGGTCCCACTGGCTCACCATGCTCCCCCAGCGGCCGGGGGCGTACACGCCGAAGTACGGCGCCGGTCCGTCCGGATAGACGTGGGTGAACCGGCAGGTGACCACGCCGGTGCCGGTGACCTCGTACATGGCCTGCCGGGCCGCCTCGGTGACCGCCCGGTGAAGTGCGTCGAACCTGTCCCACGTGCACGCCGTCTCGAACGTCTCGGCGATCACCGCGTGACGGGCCATCGCGTCGCGCTGGTAGGGCATGCGCAGGAACGACGAGCGCCAGTTCTCCGCCGCGGACCCGGCGCCGGAGGGGCCGTCCGGCTCTCCCCCGGCGTGGCCGGGCACCTCGCCCGAGGTGACGCCCGACGGCAGACCGCCGTGGTCACGGCAGAGTTCCAGGGCCCGCTCCAGTCGGGCGTGGACCGGGTGGTCCGCCGACTCGAAGGCGAGGACGAGCAGCCCGCCGCCGACGTCCGCGCCCGCGTTGAGCAGGGCCTCGGCCGCGTCGAGGAGGCGGCAGTTCGCCGGGTTCAGCCCGCTCTGCGCGATCGCCCGGGTGGCGGCCACCGCCGCCGCGTACTCGCCGAACCGGACCGACGCCCTGGCGCGCCACCGAGGGCGTCGCTGCACCCGCATCCACGCCTCGGTGATGACGCCCAGCGTGCCCTCGCTACCGAGGAAGAGGCGGTCCGGTGACGGTCCCGCGCCGGAGCCGGGCAGCCGCCGCGACGCGCTGACCCCGCTCGGCGTGACCACGCGCATCGACTCGACCAGGTCGTCGATGTGCGTGTACAGCGTCGCGTAGTGCCCGCCGGCGCGCGTGGCGAGCCAACCGCCGAGCGTGGAGAACTCGAAGGACTGCGGGAAGTGCCGCAGGGTCAGCCCGTGGGGGCGCAGCTGGTCCTCCAGCCGCGGGCCGAACACGCCTGCCTGGATACGGGCGGCCCGGCTCGTCCGGTCGATCTCCACCACCTGGTCCAGTCGTTCCAGGTCCACGGTGACCACGCCGGGGCGGCCGTCGAAGCGCGGCTCGACCCCGCCGACCACCGAACTGCCCCCGCCGAACGGGATCACGGCGATGCCCTCGCGCGTGCACCAGTCGAGGAGGTCGACCACGTCGCGCTCGTCGCGCGGCCGTGCCACGAGGTCCGGCACATGGCGCAGGTCGCCCTGGAGGTTGCGCACCACGTCCCGGAACGCCTTGCCGTGCGCGTGGGCCGCCCGGTCGCGCGGGTCGGCGGAGCACAGGCCGGCCAGGGAGGCGGGCGGGGTCACCCGGGGCTCGGGCAGGCCGAGCGAGGCGATGTCCGGTGGCTCGTGATCCGTCAGTTCCCCCGGCATCAGCATGCGCGCCCGTTCGAGCAGCGCCTCGAGTTCGGCGCCCTTCACCGCGTCCTCGACCTTGCCCCAGCCCCACCACGACCGCGTCATGACACACCACTCCCGCCAATTGACCCATGGGTAAATTACTGTGCGGTCATATCGTGGGGTAGGATCGGGCCCATGGGCAAGGCCGGAACGAAGGGCGTCTCCCGCGCCGACCGGGAGCGACAGATCGTCGACGTGGCGCTGGAGGAGTTCGGCAGCAAGGGCTACACGGGGGTGTCCGTCGCGGCCGTCGCGCTGCGCGCGGGGATCTCCAAGCCGCTGGTGTACAGCTACTTCGACTCCAAGGACGGCCTGTACCTCGCCTGCGTCCACCGGGTGGGCGGCCTGCTGGTGGACGCCGTGGCCGCCGCCGGGACGCGCAGCGGATCGGCGCAGCACGCGCTGGACACGCTGTCCGCGATCTTCACCGCGGTCGAGGACTGCCGGTACGCCTGGGCGGTGCTCTACGACCCGGCCCTGCCGCCGGCCGGTGAGACGCGCGACGCCGTGCAGTTCTACCGCGGGCGCCTCGCGGCCATGGGTGCGGCCGGCGCGGCGGGCCTCCTCAGCCACGCCGGGCACGACGATCCGCTCGACCACCAGCTCCTCGACCACGTCTGGCAGTACACGGTGGCGGCGGTGATGCGCTGGTGGTCCGACCACCCGGACCAGAGCGCGGCCGAGATGACGGCCCGCTGCGCCCGCCTGCTCACCTCGCTGGGCGCCGGCTGACCCGCGCGTCCCGGCGCCGGAACCGGCGCCGCGACCGGGCCCGGTCGGGCGAGTGCGCGACCGGTCAGCCGACCCAGGAACCCGTGAGGGCCTGCACCGCGGAGCCGTCGACGTCGGCCAGCTTGGTGCCGACGAAGGCACGGGCCCAGTCGGTGGTCTGGATCCGGAAGGCGGGCCGCTCGGCGTCGAGGGCCTCCATGACCGCCTCCGCCGCACCGGCCGGGGTCTGCGCGGTGCCGTCCAGGAACTGCTCCACGGTGCGGTCGATGTAGTGGCGCAGCGCGTCGGTGTACGCGCCGGCGTCGATACCGGCTTCGAGGTCGACGCCGATGTTGTTCACGAACTCGGTCGCCACGGCGCCGGGTTCCACGACGGACACGCTCACACCGAGCGTCCCGGCGACGGGGGCCAGGCTCTCCATGTAGCCCTCGACGGCGAACTTGGCTGCGCAGTAGGCCTCGTTGAACGGCTGGCCGACGACACCGCCGACGCTGGTGACGGTGATCAGGCGGCCGCCGACGGCGCGCAGGTGCGGCAGCGCGGCCTTGGAGACGCTGAGCACACCGAAGAAGTTGACCTCCATCACCTTGCGGACGTCCGCGAGGGAGTCGTTCTCCAGGGTGCCCAGGTGGCCGGCGCCCGCGTTGTTGACGACGGCGTCCAGGCGGCCGTAGTCGGCGATCACACCGTCGATCGCGGCGGCGACCGAGGTCTCGTCGGTGACGTCGAGGCGGCGGATGTCGAGCTCCACGCCCGCTTCGGCGGCGGCCTTGCGCAGCGCGTCGGCGCGGGTGGTGTCGCGGAGGGTGGCGACCGTGCGCCAGCCCGCCCGGGCGGCGGCCACGGCGGCGGCCAGGCCGATACCGGAGGAGGTACCGGTGATGAGGACGGTGCGGTCGGTGCGGGGGGTGGCGGACATGGGGGGCCTTTCGAGCGATCGGAAGCACGCTCGTTTATGTGCGTGCACACACAACATAGCCTTATGTGTGTGCACACGCAACCCCGCCTATACTGCGACGCATGCCGAAGAAGCTGCCCCAGGCCGAGATGCCCGCCGCCGACTACGCCTTCTACGGGCTCGTCTGGGCCGGCACCGTGATGACCGAACGCGTCGACCGGGCCCTCACCAAGGCGCACGACCTCCCGGTGTCCTGGTTCGAGGTCATGCTCTGGCTGGCCTCCAGCCCCGATCCGGTGCCCGCGTCCGTCCTCGGCAACAGCACCATGCTCAGCCGCAGCCAGGTCTCGCGGGTGGTCGACGCCCTCCAGGCCCGCGGCCTCGTCAGCCGCACCCCGTCCGCGCGTGACGCACGGTCGGTCGAGATCTCGCTGACCGACGAGGGCCACGGCCTCTTCGAGCGGGCCGACGCCACCCGCCGTGAGGTCCTGGCGCCGGTGTTCACCGATCTCCTCGACGAGCACGACCTGGAGGCGCTCGGCACGGTGTGGCGCAAACTCAAGGCGGACAAGGAGCGGCTGGCACAGGACCCGGTGACCGGGCCCGCCGAGCGGCGCCGGTGAACCGCGCCGACAAATGAGGTGCCCCGCGGGGCGGCCGCGCCCTAGGGTGGTGCTCGTTCAGGTGCGCAGGCAGCGGCTACTTCGCCTGCACAGCGGGAAACGCGGGTTCGAATCCCGTCGCCGGCTTCCTGCCGGTGTCGTCCAGCGGCCCAGGACACCTCAGCCGCCGCCGACCTCGATCTCTGAACGGCTACGGCAGCAGCCGCCCGCCCGGGGCATACCCGGCGGGCGGCTTCGTCGTCCCTGCGCCCTCGCCCTCACCCCTCCGGTGGCGGCGTGGACCGCGGAGCCGGACCTCAGCCCTGCTCGCGCAGGCCCCAGGGAGTGCCGTACTCGGCGAGCAGGTCGAGGAACGGGCGGGGCGGCAGGGCCTCGGGGCCGAGGACTCCCTTGCCCGACCAGGCGCCGGTGGCGAGGAGTTCGAGGGCGACGACCGGATTCACCGCGGTCTGCCAGACCACGGCCTGGGAGCCGTACTCGTCCATCGACCACTGGTTGTCGACCACGTGGTAGAGGTACACCTCGCGGGGAGCGCCGTCCTTCGTGCCCTTCACCCAGGTGCCGGCACACGTCTTGCCGGTCATGCGGTCGCCCAGGGTGGCCGGGTCCGGCAGGCAGGCGGCGACCACGTCCCGCGGGGAGACCCGCACGGTCCCGCCCCCGCCCGGGACGCCGACCTTCGCGGTGGAGTCCAGGCCCAGCTCGTGGAGGGTCTTCAGCTTGGCGATGAAGTCGTCGCCGAGGCCGTACTTGAACGTCACCCGCCGGGCGTCCACCCAGCGCGGGATGAGCAGCACCTCCTCGTGCTCCACGTTCACGCACTCGACCGGGCCGATGCCCTCGGGGAAGTCGAAGACCTCCGGTTCGCTGAACGGCGCGGTGGTGAACCAGCCCCGGTCCCTCTCGTAGACCACCGGCGGGTTCAGGCACTCCTCGATGGTGGTCCAGATGCTGAAGGAAGGGGCGAAGTCATAGCCCTCGACGGTCAGGTTGGCCCCGTCACGGACGCCGATCTCCTCGATCTCGTCGAAGAGTTCGTCGGCGGCGTACCGGGCGAAGACATCGGACAGCCCGGGTTCCACCCCCATGCCGACCAGCGCCAGCCGGCCCGACTCCGCCCAGCGGCCGGCCAGTTCGAATTGGTCGTCGCCCAGCTTGACGCCGCACTCCTCGTACGGGCGCTCGGCGTGCGGGGCGGACAGCGACATGGCCATGTCGACGTAGTGCGCGCCCGTCGCGAGCGCCGCGCGGAACAGGGGCATCACGAATCGCGGGTCGGTCGCGTTGAGCAGGACGTCGCAGCGCTCCTCCGCGAGCAGCCGGCGCACCCCGTCCTCGTCCGAGGCGTCCAGGCGCCGGGCGCTGAAGCGGTCTCCCCGCTCCTTCAGCGCGGCGACGGCCGCCTCGGCCCGGCTCAGGTCGTAGTCCGCCACGACCATGTGGGTCAGGAAGCCGCGGCGGGCCGCGATCCGGGTGACGGCGGTTCCGACACCGCCCGCGCCCACGAGAAGTACTCGCATGTCCGACACCTTTCTCCGTAAGGCACCCGCCTTTGCGGGACGCCCCGATGCAACGGGACCGCCCAAGGTAAAGTCAACTGCGTTGGCATAAGGAGCGCCGCCGTGGCGCGCCGAGGAGGAGTGGTCCGCATGGCCAAGCAGGTGGTGTCCGAGGCGGCGCGGCGCAGGCGCCGGCCGACCCAGCAGGGCACGGTGCTGTCCGAGGCGCTGATCGTGCGGACCGCGCTGCGGGTGCTGCGCGAACACGGCAGCGCCGGCCTGACCGCGCGCCGGCTGGGCACCGCGCTCGGCGCGGACCCGAGCACCCTGTACCGCTACTTCGGCGGTATGGACGACCTGACCCGGGCCATCGGCGAGGAGCTGATGGGGCGGGCGCTGGACAGCTGGACCGCCACCGGCGCGTGGCGCGCGGACCTGCGTGCCCTCGGGCTCGCCATCCACTCCGCGTACCTCGCCCACCCGCACGCCGCCGCCCTGACCGCGAGCCGGGTGACGGGCCGGCCCCGGGAGATCGCGGTCGACGAGACGATCCTGGGCATCCTGCGCTCCGCGGGCTTCCCCGACCCCGCCGCCGTCCGGCTCTACCACGCCTTCATCGACCTGAGTCTGGCCTTCGTGGCCCTCGACGCCGGAGCGCTCGCCCTGACGGAGGAGGCCCGTGCGGCGGACGAGGACATGTGGACCTCCACCTATGCCCGGCTCCCCGCCGAGAGCTACCCGCACATCGCCGCGACCGCCTCCCTGCTGGCCGCGCGCATGCCGCACAGCGCCTACCCGACCGTCCTGGACACCCTGCTGGAGAGCGCCGCCGCGCAACTGGCCCCGGCACGGTCCGCGGGCACCGCCCGTGGCCGGTCCGCCCGGCCGGACGGACCGGCCGACGGCAGGTGAGCAGGGCGCGCGCCGCGGGTCGGCGCGCCGCCTCACGTACGGTGGGTACTTGGACCTGATTCAGGCCATTCCTCCTCCCAGCCCGAGCGGAGCAGCCGATGCCGTATCCCGCCGCCGGACCGGACGGCGACTCCGACGCCCTGTTCGGTCTCGACGCGCTGGCCGGTGCCGCCACGCCCGACCGGAACGGCAGGACCCCGGCGCGCCTGCCGGAGGGCCGTCCCCCGTTCCGCGACTCGCCCGCGGCGCGCCGTCTGCTGCCGGTGCGGCACATCTACGCGGAGCCCGCGGCCGCGGCGTCCCCGCGCGGCCGCGAGATCCTCGCCCGGTTCCCGGCAGCGAACGTCGTGGAGGTGGACTCCCACTGGCGCATCCCGGGGCTGCACGGCAACGAGGGCAACGTCGAGCGCTGGGTGCGGGTGAAGGGCGAGACCCTCGTCCTGGGTGAGCGGAAGTCGCTGACCACACGGCCGAACGGACGGTCCGCCGACTGGATCGCACCCGGCGCCTCCAACGGATGCGCGATGGCCTGCGCCTACTGCTACGTGCCGCGCCGCAAGGGGTACGCGAACCCCGTCACCGTCTTCACCAACATCGACCGGATCATCGCCCACCTGGGGCGGCACATCGCACGCCAGGGCCCCAAGCGGGAGCCCAACCAGTGCGACGAGACGGCCTGGGTCTACGACGTGGGGGAGAACGGCGACTGCTCCGTGGACGCGCTGATCTGCGACAACACCGCGGACCTGGTGCACGCCTTCCGCCAGTGGCCGACCGCGAAGGCCTCTTTCGCCACCAAGTACGTCAACCCCGACCTGCTGGCGCTGGACCCGCGGGGCCGGACGCGTATCCGGTTCTCGGTGATGCCCGCCGAGGACTCGCGGCTGCTGGACGTGCGCACCTCACCGGTGGGCGAGCGGATCGCCGCCGCGGCGGATTTCCTGGACGCGGGCTACGAGGTCCACTTCAACCTCTCGCCCGTCGTCCTGCGCCCCGGCTGGCAGGAGGCGTGGGCCCAGGTGCTGCGGCAGCTCGACGACGTCCTGCCGGACCGGGTCACACAGCAGGCGGCCGCCGAAGTGATCATGCTGACCCACAACCGGGAACTGCACGAGGTCAACCTCGGCTGGCATCCACGCGCCGAGGAGGTGCTGTGGCAGCCGGGCCTTCAGGAGGCGAAACGCTCCGAGAACGGGGCGGTGAACGTCCGGTACGACCACCGCGTCAAAGCGGAGGCCGTACGGACCCTGCGCGCCCTGGTCGCGGCCCACGCGCCGTGGCTTCGCATTCGCTACGCCTTCTGACCGCCCCGACGAAGGGCGGAGCGGACGGGCCGGTCAGTACCGCTGGGCCTTGGCCAGTCGAGGGGTGAGATTCTGCTCGGACTGCTGGTGGCTGAAGACGATGGGCTGTTCCTTCTTCCCGGGTTCGAGGTTCTCGGCGCCGGTGTACCTGGTCTCCACGACGTGGTGGTCCGCGTCCTCGAAGTCGATCTGCACGGCGTAGGACGCCTTCTGGCTCGTCTTGTTGGTGATGGTCACCAGCACGGCGAGCACTCCCCCGGTCTGCGCCTTGGGAATGCCGGTCATGCCGACGTCGGACACCGCGTTGCCGCTGCCCTCGACCCCCTTGAGCGCGTTCTGGGCCGCCTGGGTCCTGCGCTCGAACTCGGCCGACACCGAGGCCTCGAACTCCTCGGCGCGAGCCGACGCCGAGGAGGCGGCCGCCGAGACCGACTCCCGGGCGGAGGCGATGGCCGACGACGCGGAGGAGGCCAGCGCCGAGGGGGGCGCCCCGCTGAACGACGCCGTGTCCGGGGCGGTGGGCGTCGCGCTGGCGGTGGAGCCGGTGCCACCGCCGCCGTTGCCGCAACCGGTGAGTACGCCCGCTGCCGCGAGGCAGCAACACGTCAAGGTGATCGATGCCAGGGAACGAGGACGAACGCTGTGGAGGCCGGTCCGGCAGTGGGAGGGCATGCGGTCTTCCTTGCAGGTGGGGAACGTGCACGAGGAGATCTTGGACTCATCGTCGGTGCTGCCGGGCCGCCGCGCGAGTCGGACTGGTGCCACCGGACGCCCCTCCCCCGTCCCAGCAGCCCCGGCCAACCCTTGGACCACCGCACGACAGTGGCTTGATTGATCGGCTGACGGGCCGTCGAACACGGCGATACTCGGGCTGGGCGAACCGCCCTCACTCGCGAATTCGGAGGCCACCCATGTCTCAGAACAGTGTGCGCACGGCCGCGGTGCTCGAAGCCTGGTTGTCGGGCGCCGAGACCGCGTACGGCGAGCTCAACCCCGCCGGCCCGCTGTACGTCGGCGGCACCGCCGCGGAGGCCGCGCTCACCGACCCGAGCGACTCCCTGTACGGCTTCTGCTCCAGCCCGAGCGGGTCGCGCGGCAGCTGGTGCTGCTGACCTCTCGTGTTTTCCCGGCACGCGTCCGACGGGGCGCGTGCCGTCCGAAGAGACAGGGAGGGTGGAGGGTGAACGCATCGGCACCGGGCGGCGGCGAACGGGCGGAGTGGTTCGACGGTCCCGTGCGCGGCATCGCGCGCCCGTGGCGGGAGGGCCTGGCCCGGCGGCTTGCGGCCGTGACCGCACTGCACGGGGAGGAGCGGGACGTCCTGCTGGAGGCCGGGCACACCGCACTGCTCGACTCGCTGCACGCGAAGCTCACCCGGCTGTTCCTCGTCGAACTGCACGCCCTGCGCATGGCTCAGGGTGTCCCGGACAGCGGGCGGTCCGGAGCGCCGGACACCGCCACCTGGAACGCGTTCATCGAACAGGCCGGCGCGGAGGGCTACCTGGACAAGCTGGCCGGCCGCTACCCGAGCCTCGGGCGGCGTATCGCCGTCGTCGCCCGGATGTCGGTGGCGGCCACGGCCGCCCTCGCCGAACGCCTCGCCGCCGACCGCGACCTGCTCGCGCCGCTGCTCGGCGCACCCGCGGGCCGCCTGAGGGCCGTCACCTTCGGGGCGGGCGACAGCCACGGGGGCGGCCTGACCGTCAGCCGGGTCGACCTCACCGGCGGAACGGTCATGTACAAGCCACGCCGGTCGGAGGTGGACGTCGCCCTCGGCGCGCTGCTGGAGGAGCTGTTCGCGGACTTCCCCGACGCGCCCCCGCGCAACGAACGGATCCGGGTGCCCCGCACCCTCCCGCGCGAGGGCTACGGATGGGCCGAGTTCGTGGAGCACCGCTACTGCGCGGACGACACGGAACTCGCCGTCTTCTACCGCAACATGGGGCACTGGCTCGCCGTGCTCCGCTTCACCGGTGGCACCGACATGCACGCCGAGAACATGATCGCGGCGGGTCCGGTGCCGGTGATCGTGGACGCCGAGACGCTCTTCGACGCCCCCGCCCCCTTCCCGCCCAGCGGCCGCGGGGACGCGGTCGACCTGGCGGCGGCGGCCATCCGCCGGACCGTGCTGCGCACCGGACTGCTGCCCGTGCGGGGCACCGGATTCGCGCTGGGCGGGGTGGACATCTCCGGCGTGGGCGCGCTGCCCGGCCAGCAGCCGCTGATCCCCCACCCGGTGATCGCCGAGGGCGGCACGGCGGCGGCCCGCTTCGAGGTGGACCTGGTGGCGATGCCCACGGCGGGCAACCACCCGAGCCCCACCCCCGTGCTGAGCACGTACTGGGACCGGATCCTGGACGGCTTCCAGGAGATGACCGCCCATCTGCGGCGCGGCGAGGTGGACCCGCTCGGGCTGCTGCACCGCTTCGAAGGGGCCCGCGTGCGGCGGATCCGGCGGCCCACCCAGGCCTACGTCGACATCGGCCGGATGCTGTGGCACCCGGCGTCGCTGCACGACGAGGACACGGCCGTGGAACGGGCCCGGGACATCCTGCGGCGCAACGCCGAGGTGCTGCCGGGCGCGCCGACGGACACCGGGACCATCGACGGCGAGATCGCCGACCTGCTGGCCGGTGACGTGCCGATGTTCGGCTTCACCGTGGACGCGACCGTCGTACGGACCACCGTCGAGGACTGGCGCACCGCCGACTTCGCGCTGGAGGAGTCGGTGATCCAGGACGCCCTGGTGGGCGCGTACCTCAACGAGCGTTCGCTGCCCGCACGGGTGCGGGCCGCCGCCGAACGACCGCACGCCCGTGACCGGGAGCCGCGCCGGCGGCGGCTGGCCGCGGCGATGGTGCGCCGGCTGTGCGACGGGGCGGTGCGCGGCGCGGACGGCACGGTCACCTGGATCAGCCCGGTCTTCACGCCGGCGGGCTGGTCCATCAGGGTGCTGCCCGCCGACCTCTACACCGGGCAGGGCGGGGTGACGCTCACGCTCGCGGAGTACGTGCACGAGGTCCGCGCCGGCCGGGCGGACGACGTGGCGGGCGTCGAGGAGACCTTCGAGGGCGCGCTGCGCGTGCTGATCGGCACCGAGGACCGGACACCCACTCCGTCGGCGGGGGCGTTCAGCGGGGCCGCGTCGCAGGTGTGGACGTGGCTGGCGCTGCACCGGGTGCTCGACGAGCCGTGGCCGCTGGCGCGGGCCGCCGAACGGGCCGTACTGCTCGAAGGGCGCCTCGTCGACGACGACGTCGAGGTGGATCTCCTCAACGGGGCCGCCGGTGGCATCGTCCCGCTGCTCGGCCTGGCCGAGGCCACCGGCCAGGAGCGCTGGCTGTCCGTCGCCGCGCACATCGGCCGCCGGCTGATCCGGCTGGCCGCCGTCGACTCCGGCGGCGCCCGCTGGACGACCCGGCTGAACCCCGAGGGCATCGGCGGGTTCGCGCACGGCGCCACCGGCATCGGCTGGGCGCTGGCCCGGCTCGCGCTCAGCGGGGCCGGTACCCCCGCGGAGCGGCGGGCCTGGCGGCACATCGCCGAGCGGGCCTTCGACTTCCAGGAGTCCCTGTGGCAGCCCGGCGAGGGCAACTGGCTCGACATCCGCGACGGTGCCGAGGAGGACTTCTTCACCAGCTGGTGCCACGGCAGCGCGGGCATCGGCATCGGCATGCTCGACCTGCACCGGCGCACGGGCGAGCCGGCCCACCTCGACATGGCCCGCCGGGCCGCCCGTGCCTGTGCCGCCGAGGGCTTCGGCTGGAGCCACACCCTGTGCCACGGCGACCTCGGCCTCTGGCGGTTCCTCACGTCCATGAGCGGTGACGGCGCCGACGACCTCGGCACCCCCGACGACCTGGACGGTGAGATCCTCACCGGTCTGGAACAGCGCGGTCCCGTCGGCGGGCTGGCCCGCGAGGCGTTCTCCCCGAGCCTGATGTCGGGACTCTCGGGCGTCGTGCACAGCCTGCTGTGCATGCACCGGTCGGCGTCCCTGCCCGATCCCCTGCTCCTCGACTGATCCGCGCCGGCGCGGGGCGCCCGGCCCTGGCGCCCCTCAGTCGTCGGCGGGCATCACCCGTACGACCTTCCCCTTGCGGTCCGCCTGGAGGTAGCCGGTGCCGTAGTCGTCGCTCAGGTACACGGCCATGCCGTCGGGGGTGCCGAAGGCGTCGTCCGCCAGTTCCAGCACCAGGTAGCGCGATTTGGGATGGTCGACGTTCAGCTTCCTCCCGGCCTCGCGGATCAGCGCCGGGACCGCGTCCCAGTCGAATCCGTCGAGGGTGATGGCGGCGTCGCCGGGGAACAGTTTCGAGTGGATGATGCTCTCCTCCACGCCCTGCCCGGGACGGTAGGTGTACGAGTCGTACTTGGTGTCGCTGCCCTTCACCATCACGTCGGCGGAGACGTACTCCGGGTACACCGTGAGACCTCCGAAGCGGTCCCGGCCCGTCGCCTTCTTGATCGCCTCGACGGCGGTGCGGATGCCGTCCGGGGTCAGCAGGCTCTTTCCACCCGTCTTCTCGTTGCCGGCCGGAGAGGCGGAGACCCGTGCCGATCCGGACGGTGTCGCCGCCCCGGTGGTGGCGTCGGCGGAGTGCGAGGACCCCGACCCGGTGGAGGAGTCGTGGGTGCCGCCGTGCGGCCGCAGCGTCCACATGAGGGTGCCGGCGAGCGCCACTCCCGCGACCGGCACGGTCACCAACGTCCAGCGCCGGCCGCGTCCGCGGCGTACGGGCATGGTCGTCGACCCGGGCCGCGCGTCCGCGGGACCCGGTGCCACCGTGTGCCCCGCGCTGTCGTACGGCCCCGGGAGCATCACGGGCGCCGGGCCGAAGCCGTCCGCCGCCGTGGCGTGGCCGGGACCCGGCACACCGGGAGTCACCGTCGCCGGAGCGGAGAGCGGTGGGACGACGGGCGGGGGCCGCAGCTGGTACGAGGTCGGCGGTGCCCCGGCGTCGCGGGCCGCGGCCGCCAGCATCCGCTCCAGTTCCTGGGCGCCGGGACGTGCGGCGGGGTCGCGGACGAGGACCCGGGCCAGGACGTCGGTCAGCGCGCCGGCGTGGACCGGCGGCGGGATGTCCTCGCTGATGACGGCCGCGAGGGTCGCCAACGTCGAACCCCTGCGCAGCGGATGCCGGCCTTCCACTGCGGTGTAGAGCATCATGCCCAGCGACCACAGGTCGGAGGCGGGCCCGCCGTCGTGGCCCGAGACGCGTTCCGGGGCCATGTAGTCGGGTGTGCCGATCACCGATCCGGTCGCGGTGAGCGCCGTGGACTCGCGGATCGCCGCGATGCCGAAGTCGGTGAGCACCGGGCGCCCGTCGGGTCGCAGGAGCACGTTGGCGGGTTTCACGTCACGGTGCTGGATGCCCGCGGCGTGCGCCGCGCTCAGGGCCGCCAGCACCTCCCGTCCGAGCAGTGCCGCCTCCCTCGGATCCATCGGCCCGCGGGCGAGGCGATCGGCCAGGGAGCCGCCGGTGACGAGCTCCATCACGATCCAGGGGAAGCCGCCCGTGCCGCCGTCGACGATGTGGTGGATCGTCACCACGTTGGGGTGGTCCACCCGGGCCAGGGCGCGGGCCTCCCGCAGGACCCGTTCCCGCAGCTGCCGCGCCGCCTCCGGGTCGTACTCCGCGAGGTCGGGGTCGGCCGGCCGGACCTCCTTGACGGCCACGTGCCGGTGCAGCATCAGGTCGCGGGCCAGCCAGACCATGCCCATACCGCCGCCACCGAGCCGTTTCTCCAGCTCGAAGCGCCCGTCCACAACCCGTCTACCGCTGGTGTCGCTGCCCGCATCGCTCATGCGCGGGAGCATAGTTGTCCCCGCCGACACCCGGGGCACGGGCCTCGTGGCCCGGCGCACGGTCGCCCTGCGGCGCCCGCGTCACCGGCTGCTCGGTCGCGTCCGTCGGTGCCCGTCACCGCGTTCCGCGGCGCCGCGGCGCCTCGGCGAAGGACCGCACGAAGGACTCGGAGACGTCGCAGACCGGCTGGAGGACCCCGGCGACGGAGGACGTGCATACCATCCGGACGAGCGCCGGCTCGACGATCAGCAGTGGGCGCTGGGAGCCGCCGGCCTCGCGGACGCCTGCGCCGGACAGCCCGGTCTTCGTCGGCCGAGCGGGGGCTCGGCGGCGCGGTCGAGCGGTACGAGCGGCACGCGTGCCCGTTCCAGCCACTCCCGGTAGGCCGGAGCGTCGCGGGCCACCGTCCAGTACGACTCCTCCAACTCCTGGTAGACGTCGTCCAGTTCGGCCTCCGTACGGGCCGCGAGCAGGAGGCGTACGCCGATCGGGTCGCCCTCCAGGGGGCGGATCGCGAGGTCGGGACGGGGGTGTGCGGTGGGCTGGCTCACCGTGACCACCTCGCCGGTGGCGGCCAGCGAGTACGCGGTGAGGTAGTCGCCGTGCAGCATCTCCGACTCCAGTCCCGCCGCGCGCAGTGCCCGGCACAGGGCGTCCCACTCCCCGTCGACCGTGGAATCGACCATCCAGCGGTCGCCGGCCAGGTCGGCGAGCGGTACCTGCCGACGGGCCGCCGCCGGGTGGTCCGCCGCGAGCGTGACGAACTGCGGCTCGCGCTCGACGAGGACGCGCAGGCTGAGCCCGGGCGGGATGCGCAGCGGACTGCCCTCGACCTCGTGCACGAACGCTATGTCGAGCCGTCCCGCGGCGACCATGCCGAGCAGGAAGTTGGCGGAGACGTTCATCTGGAGGGTGGGTTCGATCCGTGGGACCCGGGCCCGCAGCAGACGTAACCAGCCCGGGATGGCCCGGCTCGCCGTGGCGCCGATGCGCAGCTGAAAGCCCCCGGCGGCGCGGGCGGCCGCCGCCCGGGTCTCCGTGACGATCGCGGCGAACTCCGCCACCAGGGGCCTGGCGCGGCTGAGCACCGCGAGCCCCAGCGGCGTCGGCCGGCAGCCGGTCCGGGCGCGCACGAAGAGCGGGGCGCCCAGCGCATGCTCGATGCGTCGCAGCTGCGTGCTCAACGAGGGCTGTGCCAGGCCGAGTTGCCGTGCCGCCTTGTGCAGACTGCCGGTGTCGGCGATGGCACAGAGAACGCGCAGGTGCCTCACCTCCAACTCCATGGAGGGAGCGTAGGGCGGAGCGGGTCGGTACACCAGATGTTCAAGTTCCAACGAATCCGGACGAGTCGGCCGAGCCGGGCGGCACGAGTGTCGAGCCGGCCGCCGATAGCACCGCGCTATCCCCAACTGCCATCATCCGCACCGCCGTTGGACTGAAGGAGACTCCAGGGCAACCGATCGTTCAACCCCACAGGACGAGAAGGAGCCCCCCACATGGCTTCGTTCCCCATGCCCAACCGGCCGAAGAACTCCAGGAGACTTCTGGCCCTCGCGCTCGGCCTGGGCCTGGCCTCCGCCGCGCTCGGCACCGCGGCGCCGGCGAGTGCCCGGAGCACCGCCGAGGCCCCGGCCCGCACCTTGGCCGCCGGCTACGTCGGTTCGGCCGAGAACTCCGGCAACAAAGCGTTCTTCGACGCCGTTCTGAAGTCGGTGGCGAAGCGGCAGGCCGCCCAGCCCTCCCTGAAGGTGGTGACCGTCTACTACAACGCCTCCCAGGCGCCGAGCTTCCGCTCCCAGATATCGAGCGCCGCCTCCATCTGGAACAGCTCCGTGTCGAACGTCAAGCTCCAGGCGACCTCGGGCGGCGCGGACTTCGCCTACTACGAGGGCAACGACTCGCGTGGCTCGTACGCGTCGACCAACGGCCACGGCAGCGGCTACATCTTCCTGGACTACGCGCAGAACCGGCAGTACGACTCGATCCGTGTCGCCGCCCACGAGACCGGTCACGTGCTGGGGCTGCCCGACCACTACAGCGGCCCGTGCAGCGAGCTGATGTCGGGTGGCGGCCCCGGCCCGTCCTGCACCAACCGGTACCCGAACTCCACGGAGCGCGCCCGCGTCAACCAGCTCTGGGTGAACGGTCTCGCCAAGGCCGTCGCGCGGCTGAGCAAGACCGGCTGACCCCGGGGGACGAGGCGGACCGGCCCCGGCACCCACCGGTCCGCCCGCTCGGTCCGGACCGCGGCGCCGACCGCGGTCCGTACCGCCGCCGCAGGAACGGCCGGGGCCGGCCCACCGCCGTCTGGTGCGACGGGGATGGGCCGGCCCTGGTGCGTCCGGAAGTGCGGGCGTGTCCTGTTCCACCGGTGGACATGTCGGACCGCGTCCGTGGACAGGTCAGAAACGTCCGCTGGTGAGGCGGGTGAGCGGCCCGTGCGTCTGACGCTCGGCCCGTCGCCCCATCGCATAGGACGCGGCGGTCCACGCGGTGAGACCCGCGCCCACACCGGCGGCGATCACCTTGCGGTGGGCGATGACCGTCCAGGCCGTCTTGGCCGTGGCCGCGACCTGGCCGGAGGCCGTGATCAACGCCTGCCGGCCCGATTCGACGCCCTGGGCCGCCGTACGGGCGGCCGCGCTCGTCGCCCCGGCCGCACGCTCGGTGCCGGCCTTCGCGGCCGACACGGCACCGTCGGTGGTCGTCACGGCCTTCTTCGCCGCCCGGCCGGCCGGTGCCGTCGCCTTGTCCGCCGTCCGCCGCGCCTTGGACGCGCTCTCGCGCACCGCCGCGGACTTCCGGCTCGAGTCATCGTTCGATTCAGTCATGGACTTCGCGTTGCCCACACCCGGCGGAACAAACGTGGCACCGCCGAGCCGGCCCGGTATGCCACCTCTTGCTCCCCTCCGGGCTACTCCTGTGTCTCCGGCCGGAGTTGTTCCTCCTCGGTGGCGAGGCCGGCGGGGCGGCGGCCACGCGGCTGCTGCGGCTCGGGACGGACGGTGGCGGGCGGCACCGGGCGCTCCACCGTTGCTCCGGCGGTCACGGTGAGCGGCTCCCCGTGGTGCAGCAGCTCCAGTGGTTCGCCCTCCACCAGTCGGTAGCGCACATGGGTGGGCCCGATGTCCACCTTGAGCCGGCGGCCGCGCATCAGCACGGTGAACGCCACTCGGGAGAGCGCTTCGGGCAGGCGGGGCGAGAAGCCGAGCAGGTTCGGCCTGCCGTCCTCGCCGATGTGCCGGCGCATGCCCCCGAAGCCGGCGACCAGCGCGATCCACGTCCCGGCCAGCGACGCGATGTGCAGACCGTCGCGGGTGTTGTGCTCCAGGTCGTCGAGGTCCATCAACGCGGCCTCGCCCAGGTAGGCGTAGGCCAGACGCAGGTGCCCGGTCTCGGCGGCGAGCACCGCCTGGCAGCAGGCGGACAGCGAGGAGTCACGGACGGTCAGCGCGTCGTAGTAGGCGAAGTTGCGTGCCTTCTGCTCCTCGGTGAAGGCGTTCGGGAACTCCATCATCGCCAGGACCACGTCGGCCTGCTTGACGACTTGCTTCCGGTACAGGTCGAAGTAGGGGTAGTGCAGCAGGAGCGGGTAGTTCTCGGGCGGGGTCGCCTCGAAGTCCCAGCGCTGGAAGTGGGTGTAGCCGGCGGACTGTTCGTGGACGCCGAGGGTCTCGTTGTACGGCATGGCCATGCGGGCCGCGGCGTCCCGCCAGACGGCGGTCTCCTCGTCGTCGACCCCGAGCTCCGCGGCCCGGTCCGGATGGCGCGCGGCCGCGTCCGCCGCGGCCACCAGGTTCTGCCGGGCCATCAGGTTGGTGTACAGGTTGTCCCGCGCGATGGCGCTGTACTCGTCGGGTCCGGTGACCCCGTCGATGTGGAAGACGCCCGCGGCGTCGTGGTGACCCAGGGAGCGCCACAGCCGGGCGGTGTCCACGAGGAGGTCGAGTCCCTCGTCCCGGTCGAACTCCTCGTCCCCGCTGGCCATGACGTAGCGGACCGCGGCGTTGGCGATGTCCGCGTTGACGTGGAAGGCGGCCGTCCCGGCCGGCCAGTAGGCGGAGCACTCGGCGCCCTCGATCGTCCGCCAGGGGAACACCGACCCGGCGAGCCCCAGTTGGCGGGCGCGTTCGCGTGCCGCCGGCAGCGTTCCGTGCCGCCATCGCAGTGCCGACGCCACGGCCTCCGGTGCGGTGAACGTCAGCAGCGGCAGGACGTAGGACTCGGTGTCCCAGAAGGAGTGCCCGTCGTAGCCGGTTCCGGTCAGCCCCTTGGCGGGGATGGCCCGGTTCTCCCCGCGGGCCGCGGCCTGGAGCACGTGGAAGAGGGCGAACCGCACCGCCTGCTGGATCTGCGCGTCGCCCTCCACCTCGACGTCCGCGCCTGCCCAGAACCGGTCCAGGTAGGCGCGCTGCGCGGCGACCAGCCCGTCCCAGCCGGTGCTGACCGCGGCCGCCACCGCCCCGTCGACCTGATCGTGCACGGCCGGCAGGGAACGCTCCCCGGACCAGCCGTAGGCCACGAACTTGACCAGCCGCAGCGGCTGCCCGGGCTCCAGGTCGGCGGTCACCGTCAGACGGCTGACGTCGGGCTCGCACTGGGCCGTCCAGTGGGTGCTCCCGGGACCCTCGACGAGATGGTCGGCCGCCGCTCCGACCCGCAGCGCGCTGGCCTCGGTGCGGTGCACGAGCCGGAGGCGGGTGTCCTGCGCGAAGTACTCCTCGCCGCCGAGCGGTGACCTGGTGGCGGCGGCGACCCGTGGATCGCCCGTGATGCTGGGCAGTTGTTCGTTGGCGACGAGTTCGGACTGGACGGCGACGCTCGCCGGTCCGTCGACCGGCTCGACCTCGTAGACCACGGCGGCCACCGCCCGCTGGGCGAAGGACACCAGTCGCCGCGAGGTGATCCGGACGGTCCGGCCGCCGGGTGAGGTCCATCGTGCGGTCCGGCTGAGCACACCGGTCCGGAAGTCCAGGACGCGCTCGTGCTCCAGCAGTTGGCCGTAGCGCAGGTCGCAGGGGTGGTCGTCCACCAGCAGCCGGATGATCTTGCCGTCGGTGACGTTGATCATCGTCTGGCCGGACTCGGGATATCCGTAGCCCGCTTCGGCGTACGGCAGCGGGTGCTGTTCGTGGACGCCGTTGAGGTAGGCGCCGGGCAGCCCGTGGGGCTCGCCCTCGTCGAGGTTTCCGCGCCAGCCGATGTGCCCGTTGGACAGGGCGAACACGGATTCGCTCTGGGCGAGCACCTCCAGGTTCAGCTCGGTCTCGCGCAGGCACCACGGCTCGACCGTGAAGCTGGGATGTGTGATCACCGCGACTCCAGGAGTTCCGCCAGGTCACGGACCACCACGTCCGCCCCGTGGGCCCGCAACTGCTCCGCCTGGCCGACCCGGTCGACCCCGACGACGACACCGAACCGTCCCGCCCGTCCGGCCTCGACGCCGGCCAGCGCGTCCTCGAAGACCGCGGCCGCGTCCGGCTCCGTGTCCAGTCCGCGTGCCGCCTCCAGATAGGTGTCCGGGGCGGGTTTGCCGCGCAGCCGGCGGTCGCGGGCCACGACGCCGTCGATGCGCTCGTCGAACAGGTCCTCGATACCGGCCGCCGCCAGGACGTCCCGGCAGTTCGCGCTGGACGACACCACCGCGCAGCGCAGCCCGGCCTCGCGTACCGCGTGCACGAAGCGGACCGACCCCTCGTAGGGCTCCACCCCGACCTCGCGGATCCGTCGGAGCACCAGGGCGTTCTTGCGCGTCCCCAGACCGTTGACGGTCTCCGACTCCGGGGGGTCGTCCGGCGATCCCTCGGGCAGGTGCACCCCGCGCGCGGCGAGGAAGGTGCGCACCCCGTCCTCGCGGGGCCGTCCGTCCACGTACTCGTCGTAGTCGTCGACCGCGTCGAAGGGCACGAACGGCGCACCCTCGCGGGCCGCGCGCTCGCGGAGATAGCCGTCGAACATCTCCTTCCAGGCGGCCGCGTGCACCTTCGCCGTCTGGGTGAGCACCCCGTCGAGGTCGAACAGGCAGGCCCGGATGTGGGGAGGTAGCCGTAGCATGCCGTCGAGGCTAGGAGGTGCCGGCGTCCGACGGCGGGGCGACACCGTCCGGCGGGCGGGAAGGCACCCGCTCGGTCCACGTCAGGGCGACGGAGCCGGGACCTCGCCGAGCGTGCGCAGATACGTCAGACCGGGATGGCCTGACAGGCGTGTCTCGCCGACGACGGCGAACCCCGCCTTGGCCAGTACGGCCTGGGACGCCGCGTTGCCGAGTGTGGTCGCCGCGCGCAGGTGGGTGAGTCCGTACCGGCCCGCGGCCCGGTGACAGAGTTCCCGCACGGCCCAGGTGGCCAGGCCCCGGCCCGCGGCCCGTTCGGCGATCCGGTACCCGAGGTCGGCACCGCCGTCCGCCACGTCCACGAGATTGATCCGCCCCAGCACCTCGCCCTCGCCGCCGAGCAGGACGTGGAAGTAGCAGATGCCGGACTCCTGCTCGGCGAGCAGAGCATGGAGCCGTTCGTCGAACCGGGTGAAGAAGTCGTCCCCGCGGTCGGGAACGGATCTCGCGAAGTAGGCCCGGTTCTCGCGTTCGAAGGTGAGGAGTGCGGGGGCGTGGCCCGGGTGGAGCAGCCGTATCTGCGGCAGGGACTGGGTCATGGGAGATCAGGACGTGGCGGGCTCGGTCTCGGACCGTGCCGAGGGTACGGGGTGGGAGGTGGTCCGGTGGCGGCCGCGGAACTCGGCGAGCAGTTCGTCGGTCGCTTCGGCTCCGGCGCTCAGGGCCGCGTGCACCTCGCGGAAGTAGTTCTCGTAGCCGGCCGGGGTGTAGAGACAGAGGGCGCGCGCGACGACCGGTCCCGCGTTGCGGAAGCCGTGCGGGGTGCCGCGGGTGGCGGCGAGGAGGTGGCCGGGGCCCGCGGTCACCTCTCCGTCCCCGGTGTGCAGGGTCAGCTCGCCTTCGAGGACGTAGAAGTACTCGTCGTGTCCCTCGTGCACGTGGGGCCTGGCTCCGACGGTGCCCGGGGCGAGAGCGAACTCCTCGAAGGCGAAGCGCCCGCCCGTGTGCTCCCCGGTGAGCCGGAAGAAGTGCGCGACACCGGCGACGTCGATGAGCTCACCGTCCGACGGACGGCGCAGCAGCGGAGCGGTCGGCAGCCGGGAGGGATCATCGGTCATGTCGGCATTGTGGCGCAGCGCGGGTCGGCGGTCAGTCGAATTATCAGGAGGCTCGCGCATCGAGGTGACCCCTCCGGCGCCGCCCTCGGGCGATCACCCGTAGAGCGAGCGGGCTCCCGGGCTGTTTCCCTTGAAGCGCTGGCCCGCGGCGATCTCCTCGCCGACCACCGACCAGACCGTCTCGTCGTCCTGGAAGGGGAGCGGGTCGGTGCGGCTCGTCTCCTGGCCGATGCGCTCGACCTCGCCCTCCAGGCGCTCGAAGTCGGCTTCCTCGTCGCCGTCGTCGCCGCTGAAGGTGAACTCCTCCAGCAGGCGCTGGAACCGCAGGGTGACCTGGACGAGGGAGGAGACGTCCGTGTGGAGTTCCCGCACGGTCTCGTCGTCGGCGTCGAAGGCGTGCACCGTGCCGGAACCGGGGTCCAGGGCGAGGTGGGCGTTGAGCAGCCAGCCGATGACGGGCCATTCGCCCGCGTCCTCCGCCGCGTCCTCGAAGTCCTCGACGTCGACGACGTCCTGGACGAGGGGCAGCCGACCGGAGTCCTCGTCGGGCTCACGCAGGTGGAGCGTCCCGGTGGGGACGCCGACGGTCTGCAGGAGGCGCGCGCCCTCCGTGTCCGCGGCGGAGGGCGGGAAGGCGGTGGCGGGCACGGTCGCGAGCCGGTCCTCGCCGAAGATGGCGGCGAGTTCACTGCGGGTGACGTCGAAAAGCACGGGCAGAACTCCGAAGTCGGCGGCGCCACGGACGCCGTAGGACATTCAATGGATTCTTGAATGGATTCTCAGGGGACGAACTTGTTGTCCGAGGGCAAGAGGTTCATCACTGTATCAGTGCGGCCGCCGGAGACACCGTGCTGGTCCCACTGGTCGTGCAGCCATTTGACATAGGCGCGGTGCTCCCGGTCCTTCTTGTATTTACTGAGCTCTTCGCCGTTCGAACCCTTTTCGGACTGGTCGTATTTCGAACTGTGGGTGACCTGGAGGTCGTCGGGGAATTCCCTCGCGAGATATTTGTCGCATTTGGGATTCTTCTGGCAGGGCTCACGTTCCGTGTACAGCTCGCGGACGTTGCCCTCGTGCCCGTTCTTGATCAGCGGGTGTCCGATGGAACGTTCGGAGTGGGCCTCACCGCTGGCGCCGACCAGGATGAAACGGTTCCCCTTGCCGTCGTCGTGCAGCGCCGAGGCGTAGTTGCCGCCGGGCACGTAGGAATCGGGGCGCTCGGTGCGGTTGGCATAGCGGCCGAGCTGGGCCGCGCGAGCCAGGTCGGTGGAACCGGGCGCGACCTTCGTGGAATTGACCGTGCCGTTGGCGGGCTTGCCCTTGCGCTGCTTCTCGCCCTTGTTGTTCCACGGGTACCAGGCCTTGTTGCCGAGTACGTCGTTCACTCCGGACGAGTCGGTGTGATGGACGGGGCTGGTGGTCCCGTCGTGGTGCAACTGACGGATCGAACCGTCGTCGCTGAGCAGGTACATGGGCGTGTCGTCGTCGTGCTTGGCCTTCTTGACGTCGACCTTTTCGGCCTCGTCGCCGACATCGTGGTCCTTGCGCTTCTGGTGCCGGGAGGCGGCCTTCACACGGTCCGGGATGGTGTCGGTGACGTGGTCGCTGACCTTCTTGGCGGCCTTCTCCATGCCGTCGATGGCATCTTCCAGAATGCCGTCGAACGCCTTGGTGAAGACGTCCTTGCCCTTGGTCCTGCCGAAGGTGTGCTTCGACTTGCCCAGATGGATCCGGGACTGGCTGCCCAGGTCGCTGCCCTGGCGCGAGACATGGCCGGCGCCGTCCTCGAACTCGACGTGGTCGATGACCGTCTTCTTGCCCCCGCTGCCGGAGCCGCCGCTGTCGGAGTCGCCCGCCGAGGCCAGTTGCATACCGCCCGGGTTGTCACCGGGGTTGAAGGCGCCCTCGGCAAGGTCGAGGACCATGTCCGAGACGAGCTGCTGGAGTTTGCCGGTGACGGGCTCGGTGACCTTCGCGATGAGCGCGTCGACTATCTGGTCGACCGCCTCGTCGACGAGCCGCTTCACGATGGTGCGCATCAACGCGATCTCACCGGCGGCAGCCGCGGCGGAGAGGCCCAGGGTCACCGGGGCGGCGGCGAGTTCGGCCACGATGGTCCCGGCCAGTACGGCGAGTTCGACACCCGCTTTGACCTTCATGCCGCGGATGATCTGGCCGACCCCGTCACAGGCGTCCGCGAACAGCCGCGCCGCCTCGGGGATCTTCTCCAGGTGGTTGACCTTCACGTGCGACCAGTGCTTCTGCATGGACTCGACGGCCCAGCCCTCGGAGGAGGAGAGGATGCGGGTCACGGCTTTGTGCGCGTTGCCACCGTTGCCCTCGAACTGATCGGCGAAGTCCCGCATGGACGTCGCCATCTCGAAGTAGTCGTCCTCGTCGACGTTGGGCCAGTTGACCCCGATGAGGTCGAGTGCCTCGTCGATGATGCTCGGCAGTACCAGCCCCATGGCCGCGCGCTCCGTCCCCCGTCGACACTTGCGTCTCCCGCTCCCCCCAGCAAAGGAGAACGTTGTCAGGTACACAAGGGTAAACCGGCCGTGTCACGACTTCGTGACAAGGGTCCCATCCGACGGTGACGGCAACGGAGTTGACCGGGACTCACACGGATACGGAATGCAACGAGCTGCAACCGCGGGGCGGTGGTCGTTCACCGCGTGGCGGCCGTCACCGCCCGCGCAGCCGCAGGAGTGCCTCGTCCGTCCCCACCACCAGGTCCGCTTCCGCCGTGAAGGCGAGGGCATGGGCCCTGCTGCCGGGGTGGAAGGTGCGCAGCCTGTCGTCGTCCAGGGCCCGGTGTTCGACGAGACCGTCGGCCCAGGCGATCGCGAGGACGAGCCCGGCGTCGGCCGTCGCCACCGCCACCGCGTCGACGGCGCAGTTGCGGGCGGCCACCGGCTCGGGCATGGCGTCGGTGTGGGGGGCCCAGGCGCGTACGGTGCCGTCGGCGCCGCCCGTGTACAGCAGGAGGACGGTGTCGCCCGCCGCGGAGACGGGCAGGGCGGTGCCGGCGACCGCGGTGACGCGCCCCCGGTGCAGGGTGGCGGTGCGCGGCTCGGCGCCGGCGGTCACCACGTGCACCGTCCCGGCGGCGTCACCGAGGACGACCCGGCCCCCGGCGCCGGTCAGCGCGGTGACCGTCTCCCGCTGACGCTGTGTGTACTCCTGTACGGCCGCGAGCAGTCGCTCCTGCGCGGAGGGGCCGTCGTCGAGGAGGGCGGCGAGGCCCTTGGGCTTCGCGGACTCGGCGGCGCGCTGGGTGTGCAGGAGGCCGTGCTCGTCGAGGACGGTGACGGTGCCGTCGCCGTGCTCGGCGGTGGCGCGGACGCCGGGCGCGGGGTGCGGCAGGCGGCCGGTGGAGCGGGCGCTCTCCGCGTCGAGGACGCGCACGGTGCCCTGATGGTCGGCGACGACGAGCTGCCCGGCCAGGGGGCCGGTACCCGCCGCCAGGGCGCGCACCGGACCGGGCCACGGTGGCGTGACGTCGCCGCGCACCCGGTGCCGGACGAGGGTCCAGGAGGCGTCTCGGGCAGCGGAGTCGAGGGCGGCGGCCAGTCGTGGGTCACCGGCGTCGCCGAGGGCGGCGCGCAGGACCAGGGCGCGTTCGGCGGCCGGCTGCTCACGGGTCAGGGAGGCACCGGCACGCAGCCAGGCGGCGCGCAGTCCGCCGTGGCTCTTCTGGGAGCGTTCGTACGCGGTGGCCACGCTCCAGGGATCGGCGGCGCAGACCGAGACGGGGTCGTCCAGGTCGAACGGAGCCTCCTGCCCCGGGTCCTGTTCCGCGCGCCCGGCCGGCTCCACGGGGTGGGCCGCGTCCCAGGAACGGCGGCGGGCCTCGTCGGTCCACTGCGGCTCGTCCAGGTCCATGCGGGCGCAGGGCCCGGCGGTGAGCGCCTGCTCCCATCGCGTACCGGAGCGGACCTCGACGAGCACCCGGACATGGTCCAACGCGGCGAGTCGCAGGACGAGTTCGATGACGGAATCGGGCTGCTCGGCGGAGTGCAGTTCGGGCAGCGCGATGACCGTGCGGCGCCGGTCGGCGGCGAGCGCGGCCACCAGGTCGCCCGGGGAGCGTGCGGCGATCGACAGCTGGTCGCCGAGCATCCAGGCGGTCGTGGTCGCGGTCTGGCCGGGCAGCGGCACGAAGCCGTGGATGCGGCGTTCGCCGACGGTGCCGGGCCGGGTGCCGTGGCCGATCAGCCAGGCGAGGAGCCGCGACTTGCCGCTGCCCTCGGCGCCGGTGACGACAGCGAGGCCCGGGGCGCCGGGATCGCCGAGCCAGGAGAGCAGGGCGGCCGCGGCGGGCTCCCGCCCGAAAGCGGGCCGGGACCAGCGCGGGGCGGGATCCGCGGTCATGGACCGGCCTGCGCTCCCGCGGCGCCCGGGCGGCGCGTCACTGCCGGGCCTGCTGTGCGGCATGGGTGATGAGTTCCTTGAGGCCTTCTTCGCGGGACTCCGCGGTGGTGCCGTAGTCGAAGCTGTGCGTGAACTCCGCGTGCGGGAGGACGGCCTGCAGCCAGGCGGCGCAGTAGTGGCCGGGCATCATGCACGGTTCGAGTTCGCAGTAGACGCGGCGGACCTGCTCGGGCTCCACCCCGGCGGACGAGAGCTGCTGCCACAGCTGCTCCTCGGGGTGCAGGCGGCCAGGACCGGTCTGGGCGGTGACGATCTGCTTCGAGCCGTCCTCGCCGACGTACTCGAAGGCCGACGAGAAGGGGAAGTTGAGGGTGTGGCGGATGTCGTCGAGCACCCGCGACCACCAGTTCTCCCGGTCGGCGACGGCCTCCGGGTCGATCTGCCGGATCTCCCGGACCAGTGCGGCGAACGCCTCGGCGGCGGACCGGAGTCCGTCCGAGGCGGCGATGACCGGCAGGGCCCGGTCCAGGACGGCGGCGCAGTGGGTGAAGGCGGCGACGTCCGAGCTGACGAACAGGGCGGGTTCGCCGCGACCGAGGAAGAGGGCCTGCACGGAGCCGTCGGTGCGGACGCACAGGTCCGCCAGCCGGTCGGTGCCGATGCGCACCCACTCCGCCCAGTCACCCTGCAGGGCGACGCCATGGTGACCGGTGTACATCCCGAGGGTCGGCCCGTCGGTGTCGTCCGCCGCGATGAAGTACGGGCCGACGTGCAGCGGCACACCGACCTGCGCGAGGTGGGTACGGGCCGAGGCCGGCACGGTTCCGTAGGAGGCGGGCACACTGATGCGGCGCAGCCCCTGGGGGCCGAACTGCGCGACGGCGGGGTCCGAGGGGAGCTCGGGCATCACAGACCTCTCACGGTGGTGGACTTGCCTGCTCCACCCTATGCGCAGGCGGGGATTCACTCACGGTGGGGACCGTCGGCCGCGGGCAAGGCCCGCTCGGCGATCCTCGCTTCGGCCGGTCCAGGGCCTGTCGTTCGGACCAGGCCGGCATGATCCGAACGACACGACCTAGGCCTGGAACTCGGTGAGATCGATGGCGTGGACGCGCAGCGGGTAGCCGTGGACCGGGTGTGCCGCCTCCCGCTCGGGCTCCATGCCGAGCTTGCGGATGACGTTCTCGGAGGCGTTGTCCCCGACGCGGTCGATGGCGATGACACGGTCCAGGCCGCGGTCCTGAAGGGCGAACTCCAGCGTGGCGTGCGCGGCTTCGGAGGCGTACCCCTGGCCCCAGTACTGTGAGCCGAGCCGCCAGCTGATCGCCACCGCGGGCATCACTTCCGGCAGGAACTCGGGCACGGACAGTCCCGTGAAACCGATCAGTTCGCCCGAGGCCAGCAGTTCGACGGCGAAAAGTCCGAAGCCTTCCTCGTCCCACTCCTCCTCCCACAACTCGATGGCCTCGGCCGTCTGGTCCAGGTCGCGCACCGAGCCGTCGTCGATCCAGCGCATGACCCGCGGGTCCGCGTTGATGTCCGCCATCGGCACGAGGTCGTCGTCGTGCCAGCGTCGGAGGAGGAGGCGGGGTGTACGGATCTCGGTCATGTGCCCATCCTGCCGAAGGCGGACGCCGCATCGGTAATCCGGTTCGGTGATCCGGCCTGGTGCGGGCTCCTCCCGGGCACCGGCCGGCGGTGTGGCGGCAGCGACGAGGAACCGGACATTCCCGCGCTCGGAACGGGCCACGAGGGAACGCTCCGGGCGTTTTCGATCTCCTTTCACGCGGGCCGACCGCGACCGGTCGGCTCGAGATCGCGCCGCAGACGCGGGAGAGGAAGGGTTCCGCCGTGAACCGTCGCCGCACGGCCTTCGCCGCGCGGACAGGGTGGGAGCCGAACCGACCGCTCCGCCGGCCGACGGCGTACGCCAGGCCGTCGAGAGCTACCTCACCGCTCTCAACGCCCACAGCGCGACCGGCCTGATCCGCATCGGCGGCGTGGCGGACGAGGCCTGGTCGAGACGAGAAGCAACGAGAATCCTCGCAGCCAGGCGCGGCCGAGGATGGAAGATCGGCGACTTGGACGTCGCGCACGAGATGGGCCCGCACACCGCCAGCGCCCGTCTGGCCGCCACGGACGAGGCCGGCAGGCCGATGACCGCCACCTTCACGGTGACCCGGGACGGGGGGACGTGGCACCTCGTGGTCTTCTCCGGGCAGCCCCACCCACCGGGCAGGACCCCGGCGTCGACCGAGCGACCGACCGGCTCCCCGTAGGCGCCGGAACGCGCGGCGCGCGGCGGCCTCGGTGGGGCGACGTGCGCGCGGCCAAGGAGGCGATCCTCCGCCGGCCCCTCAGGAGTCGTAGCAGACGTAGGCGCCCTCGGGCCCCTGGGTGATCCTGGCCGAGCCCCAGCAGTGGAGCATCGGTCCGACGCGGTACAGGGCGGCGCCGCCCGCCAGCAGGACGACGGCGGCGAGCGCGGCGGTCACGAGCCGCATGGTCCGCATCCGGCGTACGAGCCACCCCGCCCCTACGACCGCGAGGGTCCCCAGCGCCAGCATGACCGCCGACACCGGGGCGGTGTTGTGCTGGATCCCGGGAAAACGGTCCGGGTCCGCGGCCCGCTGGACGGCGGCGAAGGCGAGGAAGAACAGCAGCAGCCCGAGCAGCAGGAGTCCCACGGAGCCGGTCCCGCGGCCGACGGCCCCGCGCCGGCTCCGCGGGCTGCCGGACGCCGCGGCATCGTCCGCCCGCACGAGCCGCCGGTCGAGGACCGCGCGCAGCCGGTCCACCTCCTCCGGGTCCGCCACGGCCCGCTTGGGCAGGACGACGAATCCGACGGCGGACCTGTCGGCGCTGAGCAGCACGAACAGTTCCGGCGTCTCGGCATAGCGCGCGTAGAGGTGCCAGTCATGGCGGGCCGAGCTGTGCGCGGTGGTGAGCCGGAGCCCGGTGCCGTCGACGCTGCACCGGATGTCCCCCTGCCGTTCGGCGAGCCGGTGGAGACGGCGCGCCTTCACCCACGGCACGGCGGTCATGAAGGCGACGAAGGCCACCACGCCCGCGTACAGCGGCCACGGTGTGTCCCGGTGGCCGGAGCCGGCCGCCGACAGCAGGGCACCCACGGTCGTGATCGCCAGCGTCCAGGCCATCACCACGCGCCGGAACCGTCCCGCGCCGGTGCTCCGCGCGCGTGCCCGCAGCGCGGACGCCAGATCGCCGACGGTCGGCCGGTAGGCCAGCTCCACCGATCTCTCGGCAACCGCATCCGTCTCCCGGCCCTCGGCCATGTCCCCTCCCGGTTCGGTGATCCACCGGATCGTAGAGGCACGGATCGGTTCGGCATCGGCGGTGCGCGGTCCTGCACCGCGTCTCCTCTCTCCTCTCGCGGACCGATCACCCCGCGCGGTGGTGGGCCGGGTGATTTCGGGGAAGGTGCGTCACAGCCCGCCG
The DNA here is from genome assembly GCF_043079785.1 of Streptomyces sp. NPDC015139. Taxonomy (NCBI): domain Bacteria; kingdom Bacillati; phylum Actinomycetota; class Actinomycetes; order Kitasatosporales; family Streptomycetaceae; genus Streptomyces; species Streptomyces sp. NPDC015139. Next base: position 96,707 of record NZ_JBIBUW010000008.1, read on the forward strand.
CCGGCCGGTGTCCGTCGAAGTGAAGCCCATGGTGGCCCCCGCGCGTGTGGCACGGGTGCCCGGGGAGAGGAAGTGCGCATGACCACCCAGCGGAGACCACCGGAATCCCATGCTCCCCCGGCCGGCTCCCGTCCCCGGCCGGCGGCGGGCGAGCCGGCGGTGGAAATCGTCGAGGCCGCGGACATCACGGCACGGGAGACGACCCGGGACCGCGGCACAGGCGGCGCGCTCGCCGCGGAGGCCGAACACTCCGCCGCCGCGCCGCACACCCTCGACGTCCGCCCGGCCTCCAGCCACTCCTCCCTCGGGATGCCGCATGTCCGCTGAGTCACCACCGGCCCGGCGGCCGCGCAGCGCCGGCCGCCACTTCCCCCGGGCCGCCCGCTCGTGGTGGCCGGCCCTGCGCCGGACCCCGGTGCGGATGTGGAACGACGACATCACCGACTACGCGGCGGCCTTGACGTACTACGCCATCCTGGCGGTACTGCCGGCGCTGCTCGTCACCGTCCTCGCTTTCGGGCTGATCAGCCCCGGCACCGCCGAACAGTTCGTCGCCCACGTCACCCACTACGCTCCGGGCCAGTCCGGCGCCGAACTGCACGGCGTCCTCGGTCGCATGCTCGCCCGGCAGTCGGCCGCGTGGACCCTGCTGGCCGCCGGCGCCGCGAGCGCCCTGTGGTCGGCCTGCAGCTATCTGGCGGTCTTCCGCCGGGCCCTGCACCGCATGCACCGCATGCCCGACCGCCGCTCGCCCTGGCGCAAGGCCCCCCGCATCGTGGCCACCGCCCTGATCCTGCTCACCCTGCTCGTCCTCAGCGCCCTGGTGCTGATGCTGAGCGGGCCGATCGCCCAGGACGTGGGCCGCCTGCTGCATCTGGACCACACCGTGCCGCTGATCTGGAGCATCGCCCGCTGGCCGTTGCTGCTGTGCCTCGTGGCCGTCCTGGTGGTCGTCGTCTTCCACACCGGCCCCGCCGCGGCCCGCCGCGGCCGCAACAGCCTGCCCGGCGGCGGCCTGGCCGCCGCCCTGTGGCTGACCGTCTCCGCCGGTTTCGCCCTGTACACCAGTCTGCTGGGCGCCTACAGCCGCCTGTACGGCTCCCTCGCGGGCGTCGTCGTCTTCCTCATCTGGCTGTGGCTGTCCAACCTCGCCCTGCTCGCCGGTGCGCAGTTCACCGCCGAGCTGAACAGCCGGAACGTCCCGCGTGCGGACGGCTGACCGGCGTACCGGCAGAGAAAACGAAGGGAACCCCGGCCGCCGCTGCGACACAATCACGGCATGATCGGAAAGCGGAACACCTATCGCGTCGCGGACGGTGTCCGCATACCCGGGACCTGGCGGCACGCCTTCATCCGCAACGGGAGCCACTTCCTGACCGACCTCTTCATCTACGCCGACGGACTCGTCGACTGCTGGGGGCTGGTCACCCTCGAGGAGTTCGAGGAGAAGGTCCGGTCCGGGTGGGTCGCCACGACCCTGCCGGACGGTGCCAGGGGATCCGCGCACGGCCTGGCGACCTGGAGGTTCGGTGAGCCCCGCGGTCGGCTCAGCCCCGAACTGCTGGTCGCCGAAGTCCGCGACACCGTCGACCGGCTCAACGGGCGCCCCGACTCGACGGGCCGCTGCCTGGCCGCCGTCGACGTCTTCCTCGCCGATCCGACGGAGGAGAACCGGGCCGCGGCACGCGCCGCGTTCCTGGCCGTCCCCGCCTCGCGGCGGCGGTACGCGCTGGGCGACATGGACAGCAAGGACTGGCCGCTGCGGACGCTGGTGGCGGGGCCCGGAGGGCGGACCTACCTGCCGAACGACCCGCCGGTCACACAGGAGGCCTACGACCGGGCCCTCGCGTACTTCGAGGAGCGGGCCCGCCGGAGGGCCGAGCTGCGAGCGCGCGACGCAGCGGACGGTCCGGCGGCGCCGCTTGCCCCCGCGGTCCACCTCGACGACTCCTGTCCGGACCAGCCGGTGCCCGACCCGGGCCGACTCGGCCTGCGCAACGACTACCCCGCCCCGATCACCGTGGGGAAGGTCGGCCACCCCTCGGTCACCCACGCCTACTGGGCCCTGTCGGTCGCTCAGCCGGAGACCGCCGTGGCGGTGTCGGCGGCGGACACCGCTGCCGCGGCACGCGGGATCGCGGCCGAGGCACCGCGCCGCGAGGGGTGGGAGCAGGCCCGCGTCGCCGTGATGACCAGGCTGCTGCACGCCAAGTTCGCTCAGCATCCCGCGCTGGCCGACATCCTGCTGGCGACGGGCGACGCCACGGTGATCTACGACGACGTCCACTCGGCCTTCTGGGGTGACAACGGCGGCCGGGGCCGCAACTGGACCGGTCGTCTCCTCGAACTCGTCCGCTCCGAACTACGCATGCGGCGAACCGGGTTGTCCGGGCTGTAGGCAGCCCGCGCCCCCCGTCCCTCAGGCCGCGAGGAAGTCGAGGAGATGACCGGCGACCTCGTCCGGGGCCTCGACCTGCGGGTAGTGGCCCACCGCGGGCGGCCCGGCCAGTTCCGCCACGGTCGCGGACGGCATGCGGCGCCGGACACGGTCGAGGACATGGGCGCCGCTGATCGGGTCGGCCGGCCCCCAGAGGAACAGCGTGGGGCCAAAGTAGCCTTCGAGCGCCCGGACCCAGCGCGCCTCGTGCGTGCGGCGCTCGTCGATGTAGCGCAGCAGCCGCGGAGCCAGCAGGCGGCCCCCGTCCCGGCGGACGCTCTCCCACATGGTGTGCAGATCCTCGGGCGGGACGGGGCGGCCCAGCACCTGGCCCATCGTCGCCCGGAACCCGCGTTCGGTGACGGCGTGGGCAAGGAGCGGCCCGAACGGTCCGTGCAGCAACCGCTGCACCCGCACGGGCCGGTGCAGGTCCGGGTAGAGGCCGCCGTTCAGCCAGGCCATGCGGGTGATCCGGCCGGGGTCGCGGGCCAGCAGCTCCTGCGCCACGCTCACGCCGTAGTCGTGGGCGACGAGCGCCGTGTCGCCGATGCCGAGGCCGCTCCAGAGGGCCTCCACCAGGTCGGCCTGCTCCAGCACCGAGTAGGTGTGCCGGCGCGGTTTGTCGCTGTGGCCGAACCCGAGGAGGTCGAAGGTGGTGACCCGGTACCCGTGCGCCGCCAGCCGGGGCACGGTCGGCGACCAGTCGTGGGAGGAGGTGGGGAAGCCGTGCACCAGTGTCACCGGCGGACCGTCGGCCGGACCGTCCTGGCGGACGAACAGCGTGTGCCGTCCCGCCCGCCCCTCGACGGTCGTACGGCTTCCCCCGGCGGCCCACTGGTCGCCGGTGGGCATGGCGGTCCTGGGCATCAGTGGCTCTCCCGTGTTCCGGCGATGCCGTCCAGGAGGCACCGCAGACCGAAGTCGAACTCGCCGTCGCCGTCCACGCCGTTGAGCAGCGCCGCATGGGCGGTGACCAGAGGATGTGTCCGCGCGGGCAGCGACGTGAACAGGCCGGTCATGGCCGCGCGTTCACCGGGGGTCCGGGCCGCTCCCCCGGTGTCCAGGAGCACGGCGCCGACGACGTAGTGCGTGACCGTGAGGTAGATCCGTACCGCGCTCTGCGCGGACCAGCCCGCCTCGGTCAGCAGCCGGAGGCCGTGTTCGCGGGCGCGCAGGGCATGGGGCCCCAGCAGTTGTCCCCGGGTCAACAGGGGCACCAGGGCGCGGTGGGCAAGCAGCACACGCCGGTACTCCCGGGCCCCGGCCGCCGTCCGGGCACGCCAGTCGGCGGCTGAGCCGGAGTCCGGCAGGGCGATCTCCCCCAGCATGTGATCGAGCAATTCCACGAGCAGTGCCTCACGGCTCGGGACGTGCCGGTACAGAGAGGTGTGCCGCAGCCCCATCCGCTCGCCCACGGCGCGCATCGTCAGAGCGTCCAGGCCCTGCTCATCGGCGATGCGCAGCGAGGCGTCCATGATCGCGCCGAGCGTGATGCCGCCGGCCCGGGACCGCTGTCGCGCCCGGACGGCGTACCGCTCGCCCCACCAGGCCGCCGAGCCCACCGGGGCCCTCTGCTCGCTCGGCGGCTCGTGCCGTGGGTTCGGCTGCTCGGGCATCCATCCGCTCACAGGTCCAGGGAGTATGCGTCCACCGGACGCACAGTACGCGTCCAGTGGACGCGTCACAAGGGAGGCGTGGATCCGGGGATCGGCCGGCTCCGCTCGACCGCCCCGCCTGACATGATCAAGGAGTGACCGGTGAGACCGCGCGGCCCGACCGCGCCAAGTACGTACTGTTCGACGTCGACGGCACGTTGATCGACGCGGTGAGCAACCAGCGTCGGGTATGGGCGACATGGGCGCGGCGGTACGGGCTGGACGCGGACGAGGTCCACCAAGTGGCGTTGCGCACCCGTCCGCTGGAGACCTTCGCCCAGGTCGCCCCCGACCGGGACCCGCAGGAGTGCCTGGCGGCTCTGCACGACCTGGAGGACGACGACGTCCGGACCGGCGTCTACACGGCCTTCGACGGCGCGGCCGAGTTGCTGCGCGGACTGCCACCGCGGTGCTGGGCGCTGGTGACCTCGAACTACGCGCACCGCGTACGGGGCCGGTTCCGGCGGACCGGGCTGCCGATGCCGGAGTTGATCGTGGACGCGGCCGCCGTCGAGGAGGGCAAGCCGTCTCCGGTGCCGTACCTGCGGGCCGCCGAGCTGCTGGGCGCCGCGCCGCGGGACTGTCTGGTCATCGAGGACGCCCCGTCCGGAGTGCGGTCCGGACGGGAGGCGGGCATGACGGTGTGGGGCGTGAACACCACCGTCGCGGTGGAGGGCGTGCACCGCCACTTCCGCAGCCTGCGCGAGGCGGCCCCGCACATCCTGTCCTTCACGGAACACCGCCGACCGACACGACCGCAGGAGCAGGCGCATGCGCACCGCACAGGATGACGTGGCCGAGGCGATCCAGGGTGAGCTGCGGCTCATGGACCCTCGGGTACGGGTGTCCCGGGATCTGGCCGGGCGGCTGCTGGACCCCGAGTTCGTGGAGGTCGGAGCCTCGGGCCGGCGTTGGACCTACGAGCAGATGCTCGCCGCGCTGCCCGAGATGTCCGGCACCACCGAGGACGGGCCACGGTACGAGCCGTCGCGCATGACCGGTGCCGTACTGGCTCCGGGGCTGGTGCATCTCACCTACGAGACGACGATCGCCGGCAGGCGGGCGCGCCGCAGTTCGCTGTGGCGCAGGGGCGACGGGGAGGCCGGCTGGCGGATGTACTACCACCAGGCCACACCCGTCCCGCCCGGGACCGAGTGGTCGTAGCGGTGCGGCAGACGCTCGGCGGGCTGTCGGCGGCGCAGAAGGTGGAGGCCGCCGAGAAGGGCCGCGGACGCACGGGTAGAGTCCATGATCGCCGATCGGACCCGCCGCTCGCCGGCGTCGTTCGATCGGTCGACTCCGGGCCGGAGCCAGGGGCACCGGTCCTCGACCGCGGCGGCATGCGCCCCGAAGAGGAGGCATCGATGATGGACGAGCAGGACGACCACTTCGACGTGGTGGTGCTCGGCGCCGGTCCCGGCGGCTACGTCGCCGCGATCCGCGCCGCCCAGCTCGGCAAGCGCGTCGCCGTCGTCGAGCGGAAGTACTGGGGCGGTGTCTGCCTGAACGTGGGCTGCATCCCCACCAAGGCCCTGCTGCGCAACGCGGAACTGGCGCACATCTTCACCCGCGAGGCGAAGACCTTCGGCATCCGCGTCGACGGAGAGGTGTCCTTCGACTACGGCGAGGCGTTCCGCCGCAGCCGCAAGGTCGCCGACGGCCGGGTCAAGGGCGTCCACTACCTGATGAAGAAGAACCGCATCACGGAGATCGACGGACACGGCACGTTCCTCGACGCGCACACCCTCCAGGTCTCCGGCTTCGAGGGCGACACGCGCACCATCGGATTCGACCACTGCATCATCGCCACCGGCGCCACGCCCAAGCTGCTGCCCGGCACCCGCCGCACCGCGCGCGTGGTCACCTACGAGGAGCAGATCCTCGCCGAGGACCTCCCGGAGTCGATCGTCATCGCGGGCGCGGGCGCGATCGGCGTCGAGTTCGCCTACGTCCTGCACAACTACGGCGTGAAGGTCACGATCGTCGAGTTCCTGGACCGCCTCGCCCCGCTGGAGGACGCCGAGGTCTCCGCCGAACTCGCCAAGCAGTACCGCAGGTTGGGTATCGAGACGCTCACCTCCACGCGCGTCGACGCCATCGACGAGTCGGGCCCCCGGGTCCGGGTCACGGTCACCGGCAAGGACGGCGCCCAGCAGGTCCTGGAGGCCGACAAGGTCCTCCAGGCGATCGGTTTCGCCCCCAACGTGACCGGTTACGGCCTGGAGAACACCGGCGTACAGGTCACCGATCGCGGCGCGATCGAGGTCGACGGCCGCTGCCGTACGAACGTCCCGCACCTCTACGCCATCGGCGACGTCACCGCGAAGCTGATGCTCGCGCACGCGGCCGAGGCGATGGGCGTGATCGCCGCCGAGACGCTCGCGGACGCCGAGACCATGGAACTCGACTACGCGATGATCCCGCGCGCCACGTACTGCCAGCCGCAGATCGCCAGCTTCGGCTACACCGAGGCGCAGGCGCGCGAACGCGGCTACGACGTCAAGGTGGCGAAGTTCCCGTTCACCGCGAACGCCAAGGCGCACGGACTGGGCGACGCCACCGGCTTCGTGAAGCTGATCAGCGACGCGAAGTACGGCGAGCTGATCGGCGGGCACCTCATCGGCCCCGATGTCACCGAGCTGCTGCCCGAACTGACGCTGGCACAGCAGTGGGACCTCACCGTCCACGAGGTCGCCCGCAACGTCCACGCCCACCCGACGCTCGGCGAGGCCGTCAAGGAGGCGCTCCACGGCCTGGCGGGCCACATGATCAACATGTGACGTGCCCGTGCCCGCGCCGTCCCTCAGAGGCTGCTGAGCAGTGCGTCGAGCGGGGCGGGCACCTGGTCGGGGTCGAGGGCCTCGACCAGGACGCGGCCGTAGTGGATCTTGCGGCCCTTCTTCGTGCCGAGGAAGCGCCGCAACTGCTGCCGGGAGGTGCGGCCTTGCTGGGCGGGCTGACGCAGGAACGTCTGCAGGGCTCGCTCGTCCCCCTCCGCCCCGATCAGCTCCGCCACCCGTGTCACGCCGAGTGCGCGGATGAGCTCGTCCTCCAGGTCGGCCGCGCAGACGAAGAATTCCTGCCGCGCCACATCGGCCCGCTCCCAGCCGCGGGCGTAGTAGCGGCGCTCGGCCTCGTCGCACAGTCCGGTGAGGCGCAGGCCCAGACCGGGCGGTCCGAGGAGGCCGGCGAAGCGGCCGACGTTCATCGCGCCGCCCATCGACAGGACGCAGATTCCCTCGGCCGCCGGGTTCCGGCCACGGCGTGCGGCGAGAGCGCTCACCGCCGCGACGTCGCTCGGCCCTTCCAGGAGTACGACCGCCCGGACGGACAGCCGCGCGGCCAGCTCCCGTGCGGGGTCGCCGGGAGCACCGGCCGCCCACGCCGTGACCGCGTCCCGGAACTCCCCCATGTCAGCCATGGGACGAGTGTTCGCTCTCGCCGGGTGTCACGCCAGGGAATTTCCGAGCTCAGTCCGTGGCGCGTTCCGCGGCGCTGCGTTCCACGCAGAACTCGTTGCCCTCGGGGTCCCGCAGTGTCACCCAGCCGGTGCCGTCGGGCCTGCGGTGGTCGCCCTGGAGCGTGGCGCCGAGTTCGAGCAGGCGCTCGACCTCCTCGTCCCGGGTGCGGTCCTGGGGCTGGAGGTCCCAGTGCACGCGGTTCTTCACGGTCTTGCGGTCGTCGACCCTGACGAACAGCAAGGTGGCTGCCGGGGTCGTGACCAGCGCTTCGGGATCGCCCGGGAAGTCGTCGTCGGCGAGCGAGCCGTCCAGGGCCCTGGCCCAGAAGTCCCCGAGGGTGTAGGGGTCGGCGGCGTCGATGGTGATGTGGCGGATCAAGGAGGTCATGGCCGGTAATCCGATCATGAACACCTGGCGCCGTCCAGGGGATTCCGGCAACCCGCTGGCACACTCGACGCACGCGCGGGTACCGCCGAACGGGTGACGGCTCACCGGGTGAACTCCGGCGGGACGGGGATGTCCGTCGCCGGGGGTGCGCCGAGGCGGTTTCCCCGGCCGTGCCGGGTGGCCGCATCATCACCGGTGTTCGGCAACAGGGTCACGGAGCGTGGCCGGTCAGGTCGGGCCGAGCGGTCCGGACCGCGCTATCAGGGGGGTATGAGACAGTCCCGCACAGCGTCCCGCGTGTCCTCGGTCCTCCTCGCCGCCGTGTGCACCCTCGCCGGTCCGGCGACCGCGCGTCCGGCGCCCGGCCCGGCAGCCCTGGCCTACGTGGCGCTCGGCGACTCCTACTCGTCGGGTGTCGGGGCCGGCGACTACCTCTCCGCCGGGCTGTCCTGCCTGCGCAGCACCCGGTCGTACCCCGCCCTGTGGGCCGCGGCCCACGCGCCGTCCTCGTTCAGCTTCACCGCGTGCAACGGCGCGCACGCCGACGACGTGCTGAACAAGCAACTCGGCCCGCTGGGGCCGCGCACCGGGCTGGTCAGCCTCACGGTCGGCGGCAGTGACTCGGGCTTCGCGAGGGTCATGGCCACCTGCGCGCTGCCCGGCCGGACCGCGTGCCTGTCCGCCATCACCGCGGCCCGCTCGTTCGTGCAGGGCACCCTGCCGGGCCGTCTCGACGTGCTGTACTCGGCCATCAGGGGCAAGGCGCCGGCCGCGCGTGTCGTGGTGCTCGGCTACCCGCACTTCTATCAGCTCCACGGCGGCTGTTCGCGCGGTCTCCAGGACGTGGAGCGGGGAGCCCTGAACGACGCCGTGGACGGCCTGAACGCGGTGATCGCCGCCCGTGCGGTCGCCCACGGGTTCACGTTCGCGGACGCCCGGACCGCCTTCGCCGGGCACGAGATCTGTTCGGCGAACCCGTGGATGCGCAGCGTCGACTGGCTGGATCCCATGCAGTCGTACCACCCGACGGCCCCCGGGCAGTCCCTCGGCTATCTGCCCCTGCTCAGCGGCGCGGTGTGAGTCCCGCGCCGCGCGCCCCGCTGTGTCCGCGCGCGAGGGGTGCGCGGGTCAGCGGATCCCGGCGTCGGTCAGCGGGCCGGGCGGCAGCTGTGCCGGGCTGACCCGTTCGCCCAGCACCTCGGCCATGAACTGGACCAGCCAGCGCTGGGACGGACTGCGCGACGCCTCGTGCCGGGCGTAGAGCGCGACCTCGATCGGCTCGGTCTCGAACGGGAGCCGTACCAGCCGAAGCCTCCGGGAGGCGGTGAAGACCTCGCCGACGTACTCGGGGACGATCGCGATCAGATCGGTGCCCTCCAGCAGGTACGGCAGCATCGTGAAGCGCGTGGCGTCCACGGCCACGCGGTCCAGGAGGCCGTGCGTGGCGAGCACCGACCCCGGCAGGACATGTCCGCTGGGCCCGTACACGGAGGCGTGGTGTTCGGCCGCGAGCTCGGCGAGGGTGACGGACGCACCGCGGACGCGGGGGTGGTCGGCGGCCACCATGCCGACGTAGCGCTCGTGGAAGAGCGGGATGCGCACGGTGCGGTGGGAGTTGAGCACGGGCGTCGCCACGAAGGCGTCGAGTTCGCCGCGGCGCAGCTGGCTCTCGGCCTCGTCCACGTCCAGCGGACGGACGGTGAACGACGCCCGGGGCGCGCGCTCCCGGGCGGCCGCCACCAGCCGCGGCAGCAGGGTCACCTCGCCGAGGTCGGAGAGGCCGACGGTGAAGCGGCCCGCCATGGTCCGGGGATCGAAGGCGTCGCCCTGGCGGATCGCTCCGTCGATGCCGGCGAGGGCCCGCTGCAAGGGCTCGTAGAGACGGCGGGCGCCAGCGGTGGGAGTCAGACCCCGGCCGGTGCGGTGGAAGAGCTCGTCGTCGAAGTGACGGCGCAGCTTGGCCAGGCTGTAGCTGACGGTGGGCTGGGTGACGTGGAGGGTCTCGGCGGTGGCGGTGACGCTGCCGGTCTCGTAGAGCAGCACGAACACGCGCGCGAGGTTCAGATCGAAGCTGCCCATATCGACGGAGTCTATATCGCGGCCCGCCAACATCTATTGGTGCCCATGTCGTGGGCTCCCTAGCGTGTGCTGCGTCACGTCGAAAGGAACGCCAGTGCCGTCCGTGCGCCGCATCTCCCACGAGTTCCTGGCACGTCAGGGGCTCACCACCGTCTTCGGCAACCCGGGCTCGAACGAGCTGCCCTTCCTCGCCGAACTGCCGGACGGATTCCGCTATGTGCTGGGTCTGCACGAGGGCGCCGTCGTGGGCATGGCCGACGGCTACGCCCAGGCCACCGGCCGCCCGGTGCTGGTGAACCTGCACGCCGCGTCCGGGTCCGGCAACGCGATGGGCGCGCTGACGAACGCGGTGTCCTCCCGCACGCCCCTGGTGATCGTGGCCGGTCAGCAGGTGCGGCCGGCCATCGGTCCGGAGGCCAACCTCGCCAACGTCGACGCTCCCTCGCTGATGAAGCCGCTCGTCGGCTGGGCCGGCGAACCGGCGTGTGCGCAGGACGTGCCCCGGGCGCTGGCGCAGGCGGTCTTCGAGGCGCGGCTGCAGCGCAGGCCGACGTATCTGTCGGTGCCGTACGACGACTGGGCGGCCGATGCCGGTGAGAACGCGCCGGCCGTGCTGGACCGTCAGGTGCAGCACGCCGGGGTGCCCGGCGGTGACCAGGGGCGCCGGCTGGCCGAGGCGGTCGTCGGCGCGCGGCGGCCGGCACTCGTCCTGGGCGGCGACATCGACTCCGCCGGGCTGTTCGACGACGCGGTGCGGCTGGCCGAGCGGCTGGGCGGGCCGGTGTGGGCGGCGCCGTCGCTGTTCCGGCTCCCCTTCCCCAACCGCCACCCGCTCTTCCAGGGCGTGCTGCCCGCCGGTATCGAGCCGGTCTCCCGGGCGTTCGAGGGGCACGACCTGGTGCTGGTGCTCGGGGCCCCGGTGTTCCGCTACCACGAGCACCTGCCCGGGCGGTACCTGCCGGAGGGCACCCGGCTCATCCAGGTGACGGAGGACGCCTCCGCCGCCGCGCGGGCGCCGATGGGCGAGGCCCTGGTCGCCGATCCCGCGGCGGTGATCGAGCTGCTGATGAAGGCGCTCGACGCGCCCGGGTCGCCGGCCGGCGACTACCGTCCCGTGCCGGCGCCGCCGGCCTCGGACGGAGCGCGGCTGCATCCCGAGGAGGTCTTCGCCGCCCTGCGGGACGAGATGCCCGCCGACACGGCCTACGTGGTGGAGTCGACCTCGACGAACTCCTCGTGGTGGCGCCAGATGGACCTGCGACGCCCCGGCTCCTACTACTTCCCGGCGGCCGGCGGCCTCGGTTTCGGGCTGCCGGGCGCGGTCGGTGTCGCCATGGCCCAGCCCGGCCGGCCGGTCGTGGGAGTGATCGGGGACGGCTCGGCGAACTACGGGATCACCGCGCTGTGGACGGCCGCCCGGCACCAGGTGCCGCTCACCGTGGTGCTGCTGCGCAACGGGACGTACGGGGCGCTGCGCTGGTTCGGCGGCCTGCTCGGTGTACCGGACGCACCGGGCCTGGACATTCCCGGTCTGGACTTCACCCGCATCGCGGAAGGCTACGGCGTGCGGGCCCAACAGGTGCACGGCGTGGCGCAGTTGCGTGCCGTGCTCGCCGAACGCCCGGACGGCCCGCGGCTCGTACAGGTCGACACGGCGCTCACCACACCCGCCTGACCACGCTCTGCCGCACGGTCCCGTACCGCCCCTCCCCCGCAGAACTCGTCACCGCCCGGTGACGGAAGGGAAATCGATGACACTCCTGGACAGCGACGTCTGGAGCAAGAAGTTCCTCAGCGACGGATGGCAGGACGCCACCCGCGAGCAACCGGTGACCGAACCGGCGACCGGTGACCGGCTCGGCACCGTGGGCCTGGCCACGCCCGAGGACGTCGGGCGTGCCGCCGCCCGCGCGGCCGAGGCCCAGCGGGCCTGGGCGGCCACCCCGCCGCAGCGGCGGGCCGCCGTACTGCGGCGCGCGGGCGAGCTCTTCACCGAGCACGCCGCCGAGTTCGAGGACTGGCTGGTCCGGGAGGCGGGATCCGTACGGGCCAAGGCCGGCTTCGAGGTGGGGCTGGCCCAGGGCGAGTGCTTCGAGTGCGCGGCCCTGCCGACGCATCCGCAGGGTGACGTCCTCACCTCCGACGACGCGCGCTGGTCGTTCGCCCGGCGCCGCCCGGCCGGCGTGGTGAGCGTGATCGCGCCGTTCAACTTCCCGCTCGTCCTCGCTCTGCGCTCGGTCGCCCCCGCCCTGGCCCTGGGCAACGCGGTGCTGCTCAAGCCCGATCCGCGCACCGCGGTCAGCGGTGGTGTCGTCATCGCGCGCGTCTTCGAGGAGGCCGGGCTGCCCGCCGGGCTGCTCCACCTGCTGCCGGGCGACGGCTCGGTCGGACAGGCGGTCGTCGAGGTCCCCGAGGTACGCGTCGTCTCCTTCACCGGGTCGACCCCGGTCGGACGGGCGATCGGCGAGCGGGCGGGCCGGCTGCTCAAGCGGGCGCACCTCGAACTCGGCAGGAACAACGCCCTGGTGGTGCTGCCCGGGGCGGACGTGCGCAAGGCCGCCGCCGCCGGTGCGTTCGGCTCGTACCTGCACCAGGGCCAGATCTGCATGACGACCGGCCGTCACCTCGTGCACGAGTCGCTGCTCGACGAGTACACCGCCGTGCTGGCCGAGAAGGCGCGGGCGCTGCCGGTCGGTGACCCGGCGCGGGAGGACGTCGCGCTCGGCCCGATCATCGACCGGAGGCAGCTGGAGCGGGTGCACGGCATCGTCACGGACAGCGTCGCGGCGGGCGCCACCCTGGCCGCGGGCGGCGAGATCGTGGGCGCCGGGTACCGTGCCACCGTACTGACCGGCCTCACCGCCGACATGCCCGCGTGGCGCGAGGAGATCTTCGGTCCCGTCGCGCCCGTCATCGGCTTCTCCACCGTGGAGGAGGCCGCCGGCCTCGTGAACGACTGCGAGTACGGACTGTCCGTCGGCATCCTCGGTGACGTCGGTACGGCCATGAAGCTGGCCGACCGGATCGACTCCGGCAAGATCCACATCAACGAGCAGACCGTCGCCGACGAGCCCAACGCCCCCTTCGGCGGGGTCAAGGCGTCCGGTACCGGATCCCGGTTCGGCGGAGCCGCCGCCAACGTCGAGGCCTTCACCGAGACGCAGTGGCTGACCGTCCGCCCGGAGATCGCCGACTACCCGTTCTGAGCGGTCCGTTCCGACGGTTCGCCCCCGACGCCCGCTTCCGAAGCGCCCGTTCGGAACAGCGTTCCCCACCTCCATCTCCCGTAGCCGCTCCAGGGGGGAAATCCACCATGTCTTCCGTCGCCCCGTCCCACACCTCCGGCACCGCCGCAGGGACCGGCACCGCCGCACGCAGCGTCTGGACGGTGGTCCTGTGCTGGATCACCGTCCTGCTCGAGGGGTACGACCTCGTCGTCCTCGGCGCGATCATCCCGACCCTGCTCAAGACCCATCACCTCGGCATGACGGCCGGGGACGCGACCACCGTCGCCACGCTGTCGCTCGTGGGCGTCGCCATCGGCGCCGTACTGGTCGGACCGCTCGCCGACCGGCTCGGACGGCGTCTGCTGCTCATCGGCTCGGTGGTGCTGTTCTCGGTCTTCACGATCCTGGTGCCGCTCGCCGGTTCCGTCACGGTGTTCGCCGTGCTCCGCCTGGCAGCCGGTGTGGGACTCGGTGCCTGCATGCCCGTGTCGCTCACGATGATGGCCGAGCACATGCCCGCCGAACGCCGGGCCCGCGCCAGCACCCTGACCATGACCGGCTACCACACCGGTGCCGTGATCACCTCCCTGCTCGCCCTCCAGGTGACCGACGACTGGCAGGTCCTCTTCTACGTCCTCGGTGCCGCCGGACTGGTGATCGCCGTCGTCCAGTGGTTCCGGCTGCCGGAGTCGGCGGCGTTCGTCCGCGCCAAGGAAGCCACCGGCACCCGCCGTGTGCCGTTCACCGAACTGCTGAAGCCCGCCTACCTCCGCGCGGGCGTCGGCATCTGGGTCGCCTCCTTCATGGGCCTGCTGCTGGTCTACGGCCTCAACACCTGGCTGCCCAAGCTGATGAACGACGCCGGCTACCCCGTCCCGACGGCCGTCACCCAGCTGCTGATCCTGAACGTCGGCGGAGTGGCCGGCCTGGTGCTGGGCGGATTCGTCGCCGACCGGCGCGGGATCAAGCTCACCACGCTCGGCTGGTTCGCGGTCTCGGTGGTCATGCTGGCCGCCCTCGGCGTCAGGATGGGCAGCGACCTGCTGCTCGACACCGTCGTCTTCCTCACCGGTGTGTTCGTCTTCTCCGCGCAGGTGCTCGTGTACGCCTACGTGACGAACTACTACCCGGTGTCCGTCCGGGGCACCGCGCTCGGCTCGGCGTCCGGTATCGGCCGCATCGGCTCCATCGTCGGCCCGTCGATCACGGGTGCGCTGGTCAACGCCGGGATCGGGCACCCGTGGGGCTTCTACTTCTTCGCCGCCGTGGCCGCCCTCGCCTGTCTGGCCGTCCTCACCCTGCCGGCCCATGCCCGCGGCACGGCACAGGAGGCCGTACCGGAGACCGTCGAACCCGCCGTCTGACCCGGTCGCTCCCGGGAGAGCCGGCCGGGCCGCCCTGTCACCGTCCCGCTCCGGCGGGACCGTGACAGGGCGCGCCCGCCCGGCCCGTGGCTCAACGGCCGGTGTGCGCCTCGGTGATCGCCAGCGCCGCTGCCATGATGGTCACCTGCGGGTTCACCTGCGGGCAGCTGGGGAGAGCCGAGGCGTCGGCGACGAGCACCCCCCGCACACCGCGCAGGCGGCCCTCCGGGTCGGCCGGGCAGCGCTGCGGGTCCGCGCCCGCGGCGACCGTGCCGGTGGGGTGGTACGCCGTCAGATGCAGTTGCCGCGCGCCGGTACCGGCGAGGACGGTGTCCAGATCCGCGAGGCTGCCCACCCGGGGCGTGGCCGGAATGCCGGTGAGCACTTCCTCGGCGCCTGCGGCGAACAGCAGCTCGCCCATGGCGCGTACGGCGTGCATCAGCCGGCCGGCGTCCCGGCGGTCCAGGTCGTAGCGGAGCAGGGTGCGGTCGCGCCCGAGGACCCGGCCCGAGGGACGGTCGGCGATCATCGCGCCGAGCGTGGCGAGCCGGTCGGCGCCCTCCAGTTCGCGGCGCAGCTCGGCTCCCAGTCCGGGGAGGACGAAGGAGCCCATCCCGGGCGGGGTGGCGGTGGCCTCGATGAGGACGCCCCGCGCGTGGTGCTCCTCCACTCCGACGCTCTGCAGCACGCCCTTCCACGCGGTGACCGGTTCGGCGAAGCGTCCGGCGACGCTCGTGGCCGGGTGGACGCTGAGGTTGTGACCCAGGCGCGGGTGCCGGCCGAGTCCGGAGCGGCGCAGGAGCTGGGGGGACTGCAGGGCGCCCGCGGCGACGACGACGAGCGGCGCGAGGATCTCGAACCCGCCGCCGTCCCGGCGTACCCGCACGCCCGCCGCCCGCGGGCCGCCGGGCCGGTCCGCGTCGACGAGGACGCGCTCGGCCCGCGCCCCGGTGACGATGCGTGCTCCCGCGGCGCAGGCGTCGGGCAGTACGGAGAGCTGGACGCTCTGTTTGGCGCCGGTGGGGCAGCCCACGACGCACTGGCAGGAGCCCTGGCAGCCCGGCGCGTTGCGGCGCAGGGGGGCTGCCCGCCAGCCGAGTTCCCGGGCTCCGGCGAGCGTCAGACGGCCGTTGTCGCCGAGGACGTCGAGAGGCTGGACGGCCACCTTCAGCGCGCGCTCGGCCTCGTCCAGGTACCGGTCGAAGCCGTCGGCGAGCGTGAACCCGAAGTCCTTGCTCCAGCGGGTCAGGACATGGTCCGGAGTGCGGTAGCAGGTACCGGAGTTGACCACGGTCGTACCGCCGACGGCGCGGCCCACCGGCAGCAGCAGGGGCGGGACTCCGACGGCGACGGTCGCTCCGCCGTCGCGGTACAGCTCGGTGAACCGGTCCAGGGGCGGGCGCCGGCCGAACGACTCGGTGCTGTGGTGCCGGCCCTCTTCGAGGACGACCACGTCCAGCCCCACGCGGGCCAGGGTCCGGGCGGCCGTCGCCCCGCCCGCGCCCGAGCCGATGACCACCGCGTCGGCGGTGGAGCGGGCGGGCCAGTCGGACGCGGGCGTCAGGTCGAGGGGCGGGTCCGCGCGCGGGACGGCGCGCGGGGAGGGACCGTCCTGGAGCATCCGCTCGGTGCCGGCCGCCATCAGGACGGGCACCTTGAGCACGTCCAGCAGCGGCTGGAGGCCGGGGCGCGCGGCCAGTTCCGCCAGCACGGACTCCCTTTCGGGGGCGGTGAGGGCACTCAGGGGGCGGCCGGTGCGCACGACGGCGTAGGCGTCCATGCCGCGCGCCGCCGCCCGGACGCCGGCCCGCGCGGCGAACGGCAGAGCGGCGAGCGTCGTCTCCAGCCGGGCGGGGACGCGGCGGGTCCAGTCGGCGCCTCCGTCGTCGGCGATGAGGGCGGACACGAGTCCGGCGAGGCTCATCGGGTGCCCACCTCCGCGTGGGCGGTTCCGTCGAGGGTCCACTCGGCCTCGGTGCGCCAGCCGCCGAACCACCACCGTTCCAGCAGGACGTGCGCGTCGGCACGCTCGCTGTTGCGGCACGTCGCGTGCCGGCCGTCGGGGTCGGTGTAGTCGAGCGCGAGGGTGCGGTCCGCGGGCTGGGTGACCTCGACCCGGACCCGGCGCAGCCCGCTGCGGCCGACGACGGTCCAGGTGGGCAGGGCGATGTCGGCACGGAAGCGTCCCGCTCCGGCCCAGCCGGCCGCGGGCCGCTCGGCCCGGCGGGGCCAGGTGCGACCGTGCCGACGCAGCCGGAGGAAGACCAGCGGAGGAAGCCGGCGCAGGCCGGGGCGCATGGAGACGGCGGCGACGATCTCCAGGACGTCTCCCCCGCCGAGGTCGGCGTGCAGCCAGGCCCAGCGGCGGGCGTTGCCGTGCCCGTAGATGCGCGCCGACGCGCCCGGTGCCGCGCTCAGCGTGAGGGTCTCGCCGTCGTGGGTGAACGTGCCGTCGTAGCGGGCGCGCGCGGCGGGGAGCATCTGGGCGGCCGGCAGCAGCGGGCGGCGCCAGGCCCAGCGGGGGAAGGTGAACAGCGGGCTGTCGGTGGGCTTTTCGGCGAGGTCCCAGCGCAGTGCGCCGCCGTCCGCCGAGCCGGAGAGGCGCCCGGGCCGCACCTCGACTCCGTCGGCGCCGAACCCGGTCTCCCGGGGGCTCCACCCGGTGGGGCCGAAGCGGGCGTGCCGCACCGGACCGTCCTTGGGGAAGAGCGCGGCCCAGCCGTGCGCGTACGGCTCGGATCCGTCGTCGGGGGCGGTCAGCTCGTGGTGCAGCCACAGCCCCGCGCCCGTGGCCGGGTCGGTGACGGTGGTGTACCAGACCTCGGTGCGTCCCGGTTCCCCGCGCCAGCGCGGCCGGAGGAACTCGGCGGGGTCCTCCCGCCTGGGGAACCGGAATCCGGCGAGGAAGGGGAGGAGCCGGGTGGCGAGGGGGAAGCGCAGGGTGCCGGTGCCGATCCGCACGCCGTCCTCGAGGAGGGTGTACGGCAGGACGGTCATGGAGGTCACGGGCCTGCGCGCGGTGACGGACTTCCAGCCGTCGAGGGTGAGCCGGCGGCCGTCGACGGTGAAGTCGAGGCGATAGCGGATACGGCGCCGGGCGACTGGCGAGATCTCCAACTCGCCCTGGACGTCCGGGTCGTCGGCCCATCCGGCGACGCGTATCCGGCCGGTGGCGCGGGCCTCGGTCGTGCCGAGGGGCCGTAGCACCCGGTCGGCCGAGACGGTCAGGTCGAGGCGGGCCCGCCGGGTCCGGTCCTCGCCGTCGAGCCGCAGGGTGCCGAGCATCGTCTCGCTGAAGACCGTGCCGCGGGCGGGCGAGCCACGGTGCCCGGCCGGGGGCGTGGAGGTGCCGGTGCTCATGCGAGACCCTCCAGCATGATCCGCTCGGTGACGGTCAGATAGTGTTCGGCGGCCCGCCGGGCGGCCGCCGCGTCACCGGCCGTCACCGCGTCGACCACGGGTTCCAGTCGCTCGTGGGCCACCTGGGGGTCCGTGAACGGGGCCCTGAGCGCGGCACGCACCGGCAGGTAGGCGTTGAAGAGGGTGTTGGTCAGCAGGACGTAGACGCGGTTGCCGGTGGCGCGGGCCAGGGCGCGGTGGACCTCGATGTCCGCGAGCTGCACGGCGTCCGCGTCCACCGCGCCGCCCACGGCCGCCAACCGGGCGCGCAGTTCCCGCCGTTGCCGGTCGGTCGCCCGGAGTGCGGCGCGCTCCGCCATCAAGGCGCCGACACCGCGCCGTACTTCGAAGACCTCGCCGATCCAGTCGGGGCTGTGCCGTACGAGCATGGGCAGCAGGTCGGCGCCGCCCAGGCGCAGGTAGTCCCGTACACGGGTGCCGACGCCGTGCCGGGTCTCCAGCAGCCCTGCCTGCGTCAGACGGCCGAACGCGTGCTTGAGGGTGGTGCGGGTGACGCCGTATCCGTCGGCGAGCGTGCGTTCCGGGGGCAGGTACGTGCCCGCCGGATGGCGTCCGTCGAGGATGTCCTCCCGCAGTCGGCCCTCCAGGACGTCCACGATGGTCTCTCGGGGCAGTGCCTCCACGCCGTCCTCCCAGTGGCTCAGTGGATGAGCCACTGAACCAGTGCGGCGCGGTGGAGTCAATGGGCACGGCACGGCCGGTCCGGCCCCGCGTGGTGTGAACTGGGCGCGTTCCGGCGGGGATCGGCCCTCAGTGATGTCCGCCGCCCGGGTCCGGCGCACCGCTCATCATGCGGAGCATGGCCGCCCCGCCGGTCCGCAGGAACCGGACCACGAGCACGGCGGCGAGGGCGAGAAAGACGATGTTGAGCCAGGTGGTGTAGTTCCAGCTGACGCCTTCCATGGGGACCTTCGCGTCGGCCTGGTCCGGGATCAGCCCGAGGCCGCCGAAGACGAACTCCACGAAGTACCCCGCGAGAACCATCGCGACGTAGAAGGTGCCGAGGAGGAAGACCGCCATCCTGCGGCCGTAGTACTTCCGGTAGATGTTCAGGATCGGCAGGATCAGCAGGTCGGCGAAGATGAACGCGACCACGCCGCCGAAGCTGATCCCTCCCTGCCACAGCACCACCGCCAGTGGCACGTTGCCGATGGAGCACACGAACGAGGCGATCGCCACCACCGGACCGATGAGGGGTCCCCACAGTTTGGCGGCGAGAGGATGTCCCTCGAAGAAGAAGGCGCGCCAGAACGCGTCGGGCACCCAGGCGGCGACGGCACCGGCGATGAGCAGGCCGACGGCCAGGTCGCGCAGGATGGCCGCCCACTCCATGACGAACACGTGGCTGGTGGCGGTGAAGCCCTCGCGGGAGAACAGGCGCCCGGTGAAGGAGCCGCCGCGCCGCACGGACATGTCCATCGCGGCGTGCCCCTCCATCGACCCGGCGAGACCCTGTTCCGCCTGCTCGCGCGCCTGCCGCAGCAGCGGCTCGCGCAGGAACAGCCGGAACAGGAGGGCCAGCACGAGGATCATCACGGGGCCGCCGACAAACTCGGCCGCGGTGAACTGCCAGCCCATCAGGAGCGCCAGGATGACGCCCAGTTCGAGGACCAGGTTGGTGGAGGCGATCTCGAAGGCCATGGCGGCGGTGAAGTTCGCGCCCTTGCGGAACAGCGAACGGGCGAGCGCCACGGCGGCGTAGGAGCAGGAGGAGGACGCCGCTCCCAGACCGGCGGAGACGGCGAGGGTGCGGGGCCGGTCGTCGCCGAGCAGTGAGACGACGGTGGACTTGCGGACCACGGCCTGGACGACGGCGGACAGGGTGAACCCCAGGACGAGGGCCCAGGTGATCTCCCAGGTCATGGACCCGGTGATCGACAGTGCGTGCAGTACGGCGTGCATCCTCGCAGCCTCCCGTTCGGGGCACCGCGCGCGGGCGAAGGACACGCCGCCGCCGGGAGACGGCGGGGACCGGCGTTCGCCGCTGACCGGTGCACCGCCGGGCGGCCGGCCGCTTACCCCAAAAGTAATCGCCCCCGCGTCCCGCCCGATGGCACGATCATCGACGTCAGACGCCGACCGGCCGGAAGGATGCCATGACCGCCTACGTGATAGGCCACCTGCGGGAGGCCGCCCCGCACCCGGAGATCGCCGAGTACATCGCCCGGATCACCGCGACCTTCGAACCGTACGGCGGCCGGTTCCTCGTGCACGGCGCACAGCACGAGGTGAAGGAGGGCGCCTGGCCGGGGCACGTCGTGGTGATCGGCTTCCCGTCGATGACCGAGGCGCGGGCGTGGTGGGACTCGGACGCCTACCGGGCGATAGCGCCGCTGCGCTCGCGCCACATCGAGGGCGACATCGTCTTCGTACCGGGAGTCGCCGAGGACTACGACGCGACGGCCACCGCCAAGGCCATGCTGGAGGCCCTCCCCCACCGGTGACCGGCCGCCACGCCGGCTGGCACGGCCCGACGCGCGGCCACAGACTGGAAAGGCGCGCGGCGGGCCGTGGCACCGAGCGGCCCCGCGTCGCCGTGGCGGGCGGGACCCGCGTCACCTCGGCTGTCACAGACCCGGCAGCTGTCCTGTCTTGTTGATGTGCGGGTTCCCGCACCGGATCCGGTGAGGCTTCACCGGTGTCCGTCAGCCAAGCCGGATCAACGGATGGAGACAGTGATGAAGATCGTGGTTGTCGGCGGTACGGGGCTCATCGGCTCGCAGGTGGTCGCGCTGTTGCGCGGTCGGGGTCACGAGGCGGTGGCGGCCTCTCCCTCCTCGGGCGTCAACGCGCTCACCGGCGAGGGTCTGGCGGACGCCCTCAAGGGCGCGGACGTGGTCGTGGACGTGTCGAACTCCCCGTCCTTCGACGCCGAGCCGGCGCTGGACTTCTTCACCCGGTCGGGGCAGAACCTCGGCGCGGCGGAGCAGGAGGCGGGTGTCCGTCACCATGTGGCGCTCTCCATCGTCGGCGTCGACCAGGTGCCGGACTACGGCTACTACCGGGCCAAGGTCGCCCAGGAGGAAGCCGTCCGGGGCAGTGGCGTCCCGTACAGCATCGTGCGCGCCACCCAGTTCTTCGAGTTCGTCGCTCCGGTGATGGACATGACCAGCGAGGGCGGGGAGGTGCGACTGCCCTCCCTCCGGCTGCGTCCGATCGCCTCCGCCGATGTCGCCGCGGCCGTGGCCGAGGCGGCGCTGGCCGAACCGTCGAACGGCGTGCGCAACATCGCCGGACCCGAGGTGCACGGGCTCGACCGGCTCGGTGAGATCACCCTGGAGGTGAAGCCCGACGGCCGTACCGTCGTCACCGACGAGACGGCAGGGCTGTTCGCGGGGATGCCCGACGTGCTCACCGGCGACGACACGGTGGACGTCGTGACCACCCGCTACGAGGACTGGCTCAAGCGGAACTGACCCTCGGGCCGGGGGTACGGCACGCGTCCACGGACCACACGTGCGCGCGTGCCGCCCTTCGGCACGGCCCTTCTTGCTACGGCTGCCCGGTGAGCCTGTGTGCCGACCGCTCGTACGCCCGTAGCTTGTCGGGCGCCAGCACCCAGTAGAGCCCGTCGATCCCGTCCGGGCCCACGGTGACGCTCACCAGGGCGACGGCGGCTCCGTCCTGGGCGAGCAGCACGGCGGGCCGGCCGTTCGCCTCGACCACGTCGTACACGGCCCGTGGGAAGAACTTCCGCGCGAACGAGCTGACCCTCGCCACCCGCGCTGCTCCCCCGACCTCCAGGCGTGCCACACCGCGCATGCCGTTGCCGTCCGCGTACGCCACGACGTCCGCCGAGAGCACGTTCTCGAGTGCGGCCACGTCACCGTGGCGTGCGGCGGCGACGAACGCGTCCAGCAGGCGCCGGTGCTGGGCGGTGTCGACGGGTGCGCGGCGCTCGGCGGCCAGGTGTTTGCGGGCCCGGCTGACGATCTGCCGGGTGTTGGCCTGACTCAGTTGCAGGATGCCGGCGATCTCGTCGTAGGCGTAGGCGAACGCCTCGCGCAGGACGTAGGCCGCCCGCTCCACGGGATTCAAACGCTGCAGGACGAGCAGCACGGCCAGTTCCAGGGCCTCGCCGCGCTCCGCGCCGACCTGCGGATCCACGCTGGTGTCCACGGGTTCGGGCAGCCACGGCCCCACGTAGGCCTCACGGCGGACCCGTGCCGACCGGGCCACGTTGACCGCCAGTCGGGTGGCGATCCTCGCCAGGTACGCCCCGGGGTCGAGCACCACGCTCCGGTCGGTGCCCTGC
This sequence comes from Streptomyces sp. NPDC015139, assembly GCF_043079785.1. Taxonomy (NCBI): domain Bacteria; kingdom Bacillati; phylum Actinomycetota; class Actinomycetes; order Kitasatosporales; family Streptomycetaceae; genus Streptomyces; species Streptomyces sp. NPDC015139. Next base: position 118,992 of record NZ_JBIBUW010000008.1, read on the forward strand.
CAGCGGACCCACACGTCCTGCACCACGTCCTCGGCCTCGGACACGCTGCCCAGGACGCGGTAGGCGATGCCGAACAGCCGTGGCCGCAGCCGCTCGAACGCGTCCGCCGCCGCCCGCAGCGAGTCGCCGGTGAGGGGCTGTCGCTCGTCCATGGTGCCGATGCCTCCGCGGGTCGCCCCGGTGCCCTCGCGGTGGTGTGCCTGCGGCGCGGGGAGGGCCCGCCGTGATCCTACGGCGGCCCTGTCGCCGGGGCGCGCGGTACCGGGACCCGCCGTCCGGGTCAGGACCCGGATTCGGGTCCCCGCAGGACGGCCCGGGCCGCCGCGCGGTGCTCGGCGGCCCCGGCCGGGTCCGTGCCGTCGAGCACGACCGCGATGCCTTCGTGGGCGAGCGCTTGCGCGTACCGGTTGCCGAGCCCCGGAGCCAGTTCCAGCGCCTGCCGGTGCAGCCGCAGCGCCTCCTCGGGCAGACCGGCGAGGCGACAGGTCTCGCCGTAACCGTACAAGTAGTGGATCTTCCAGTGTTCCTCGAACAACTCGTCCAGCAGCGCGAACGCCGCCCGGTGGCTGGCCAGTGCCTCCTCGTAGCGGCCCATCCGGCGCAGTGCCACGCCCAGGCTGTTCAGGCACCACGCCTGGTTGTCGAGGTGCCCGTCCTCGCGGGCGATCGCCAGCGCCTGCCGCAGGTGCCCCGCGGCCTCGTCCGGTTCCTCGTGGGCGATGGCGACCCCAAGCGTGATCCGGGCGGTCAGGGCGGGCGGCCAGCCGGGGTCGTCGTGCGGCAGGCTCAGCACCTCGCGCGCCAGCCGTGCCGCCTCCGTACGGTGACCCAGCTGGAGCATCGCCCAGGCCTCGGAGGCGGCCGCGTGCGCGGCGCCCGTGGGGCAGCCCGCCTGCTCGAACAGCTTGCCCGCCAGACGGAAGAGGTCGAGCGGCTCCTCGACGTGCCCCGTGTCCCAGCTCAGATAGCCGCGGCGCAGGGCCAGCTCGGCCTCCGCCCGCACGTCCCCGGCCCGGGACAGCCGGAGTCCGGCCGCCTCGTAGGACGCGGCGGCCTCGGCCGTCCGGCCCGCGTTGTACCGGGCGAAGCCGAGATCGCTGTGCGCCTCGGCCAGTCGCAGCGGGTCCCCGAGGCGTTCGGCGGCGGCGAGCGACCGTTCGAAGAGGACGTTCAGGTGTGTCGTGCCGCAGCGCCGCGCGAAGTAGGCGCGCAGGAACCGCGGCAGCTCGCTCACATGCGCGTCGGCGCCGACGGCGGCCGCCGTCTCGAAGGCGGCGATCAGGTTGCCGTACTCCCCGACGAACCAGTCGAAGGCGGCGTTCCTGTCCGCGAACCGCGGCAGCGCGGCCGGGGGCCGGCCCGCCGCGACCGCACGGCCCGCCGACAGGAACGGCATCGCGGCGTCGGCGGCGGCCGCCGCGTGCACGTAGTAGTCGAGGACCCGGCCCAGTGCCCGTTCGCGCTCGGCCGCGGGGTCCTGCTCCGCCGACGCCCGCCGCGCGTGCTGGTGCACCAGGTCGTGCAGCCGGTAGCGGTCCGGGGTGGGCTGCTGGACGAGGTGCGCGTCGACCAGGTCCTCCAGCATGTCCTGCGCGCTGTGCAGGGGCACGTCCGCCAGCGCCGCCGCCACGTACGCGTCGAAGGTCGCTCCGGGCAGCAGGGCGAGCATCCTGAACAGCCGGGCCCGGGACCGGTTCAGCTGGCGTACGGACATGGCGAACGCGGTGTCGAACTCGCTCGCGCCCTGCGCCAGCCGCTCGACGAGGATGCCCACGGTCCATCCGGGCCGGTGCCGCAGCCGGGCCGCCGCGAGGCGCAGGGCCAGCGGCAGCCGGCCGCACAGCCGCAGCACCTCGGCGGCCGCCTCCGGCTCGCGGGCCAGTCTGCCGTCGGGGCCGCCCGGGTCGCCGCTCGCCCGCGCCAGCAGCTCCGCGCTCTCCCGCGGGGTCAGCACGTCGAGGGAGACCGGCGGCACCTCGTCCAGACCGAGGAGCCGGTTGCGGCTCGTGATCAGGGCGACGGACGGACCGGCGCCGGGCAGCAGCGGGCGGACCTGATCGGCGTCGGCGGCGTTGTCGAGGACCACGACGACCCGTCGGCGGGCCAGCTCCGACCGCCAGCAGGCGGCCAGCTGCTCGATCCCCTCCCGAGGGACCCGCTCGGACGGCACGTCGAGCGCGCCGAGCAGCATCCGCAGGGCGGAGTCCGGGTCGAGCGGGGGCCGGCCCTCGGTGAAACCGTGCAGGTCCACGTAGAGCTGGGCGTCCGGGAAGCCGACGGCGAGGCGGTGCGCGGCGTGCACCACCAGGCAGGTCTTACCGACGCCCGCCATGCCGTCGACGGACACCACCCGGTGGCTGTCGACCGCGGCGAGCAGCTCGGCGAGCCGCTCCTCGCGTCCGGTGAAGTCGGGGACGTCGCGCGGCAGGTCGTTGCGCGGCACCGGCCGCACCTGGCGGCTGCTCTTCGGCGGCGCCGGCAGCGGGTTCGACGTCCGTTCCCACAGCGGGCGCAGCGGACGCGGGTCGCGCCGGACGAGACGGCAGAGGGCGACGACCGCGGGCCACGGCGGCACGGTCTGCCCGTTGAGATAGCGGGACAGTGAGGAGGAGCTGAGGCCGGTGTCCCGGGCGAGGGCCCGTACCCCGAGCCCGGAGAGTTCCTGGAGCAGGCGCAACCGGGCCGCCAGTTCCTCCAGTGGGTCCGTCTGGGTGTTCCGCTCGTGCGCGTCCACGTTCCCCCGCCTCCCCGTCCCGTGACGGCGCAAGTCTTCCCAGCCAAGTCCCGGCTGGTCAAGGCTGTTTCAGCTGTCCCACGGTGTCCCGTCGCCATGGTCGTGGGGCACCGGCCGGGCTGTCATGGAGTCACGCCCCGCCGCAACGGGGCACCGACCCGAGAGAGGGAGACCGATGCAGTCTCGTATGCAGAACCCCGCCGTCGTCCTGTCCGACGCGATGCGCCCCATTCAGGAGATCTTCAAGGCCGTGCACTCCGGTGGCGTGGACGGGCGGACGCTGGAGCTGGTGCATCTGCGGGTGAGCCAGATCAACGGCTGCAGCGCGTGTGTCGACGCCGGGGCCAAGTCCGCCCGCAAGGCGGGGGTGGACGACGAGCGGCTGGCGACGGTCGCCGCCTGGCGTGAGGCGCCGTACTTCAGCGACGAGGAGCGTGCGGCCCTCGCCCTCGCCGAGGCCGCGACGCGGCTGGCCGACCGTCCCGACCCGGTGAGCGACGAGGTCTGGGACACGGCCGCCACCTACTACGACGAGAAGCAGCTCGCCGCGATCGTGCTGATGATCGGCGTCACCAACCTGTTCAACCGGCTCAACGCCACGACCCGCCAGATCGCTGGCGCCTGGGGCTGACCGGTACGGCGGCGGCGATGCCGCCGTACCCGCCCGCAAGGCGGTCGCCTCGGCACCTGAACGCCCTGAAGTCGTATCCCACCAGCAGCAGTCCGGGAGGACGCACCGTGAAGAACGCACAGCAGCCGGCCGCTACCGCCACGTCCGGGGGATTCACGGACGAGGAACGCGCCGCGATGAAGGCGCGTGCCCGGGAGGTCGGCCCGGCCGCACGCAGAGGATCGAAGGCGGACCGCGCGGCGGCGGACGAGGCGGCCGTCCTGGCGAAGATCGCCGAGATGCGGGACTCGGACCGGGCCATGGCCGAGCGGCTCCACGCCGTCGTCAAGGCGCACGCGCCCGGCCTCGCGCCGAAGCTCTGGTACGGGATGCCCGCGTACGCCGAGGACGGCAAGGTCGTCTGCTTCTTCCAGAGCGCGCAGAAGTTCGGCACCAGGTACGCGACGCTCGGCTTCAGCGACAGGGCCCGCCTCGACGACGGCACCATGTGGCCGGCCGCGTACGCCCTGAGGGAACTGACCGCTGCCGACGAGGCGAGGATCGGCGCGCTGGTACGCCGGGCGGTGAGCTGAGACCGGTGCACGGGAGCCCCCGACGGGCGGCCGCCGGCCGGTCCACGTGGGCCGGTCGGGCGAAGGGCCGCCGCTCAGAGCCGGATGCGCGAGGAGAACACGCCGAGACCGGCGGAGGCGGCCTCCCGCCACACGCGCAGGGGGCCGTCGAGGAGTTGCCGGGGATCCTCGTCCCCCGGCCAGTCGCCGATCCGGGCCAGTGCCCGGGTTCGTTCCTCGCCGGCCAGGGCGAGGACCGCTTCGACACGGGGCAGGCGGTGGCGTACGGCGGCGGCGCTCAGTACGGCGTCGCCGGCCCAGCCGGGCAGCGTCCCGGCGCGCTCGGGGCCGAGTCCGTGGAAGAGGGCGGCCACGGGATTGTCCTTGCGGATCGCCGCGGCGAACGGTGCGACGCGTGCGTCGAACCGGTCCCACCAGGCGAGGACGTGGAGTGCGCCGTCCTCGTCGTCGAGCGCCCCTATGACCCAGAATCCGGACGATCCCATACCGGGCACCCCTCTCTCGTCCCCGGCCCCGGTGGCCCCGCGCCCCGGCGACGCCGCCCGTTACGCAGGGGCGGCACCACCGGGTCACGGGGTCCGGTCGGTCGGGTGGGAAGGGAACCTACTCGATGACCTTGAGCAGCTTGTTGGCCGTGCCGCTGCTCGGGTTGGTGATCTTGTCGGCGGTCGCACCCCCGGTGAGGGCGGAGGCGACCTGGGCCGGGGTGGCGTCCGGGTGCCCGGCCAGGTAGACGGCGGCGGCACCCGTGACGTGGGGGGTGGCCATCGAGGTGCCGGAGATCGTCTTGGTGCCCTCGTCGCTGTCGTTCCAGTCGGAGGTGATGTCAGAGCCGGGGGCGTACAGGTCCACCGTCTTGCCGAAGTTGGAGAAGTCCGACTGGGCGTCGTCCTTGGTGCTGGACGCGACCGTGATGGCCTCGGGGACTCTCGCCGGGGAGCTCTGGCCGGCGTCCGCGGACTCGTTGCCGGCGGCGACCGCGAACGTCACGCCCGAGGCGATGGCCTTGCCGACCGCCGCGTCGAGGGCCTGGTCGACGCCTCCGCCGAGGCTCATGTTGGCGACGGACGGACCCTTGTGGTTCTTGGTCACCCAGTCGATGCCGGCGACGACCTGCTCGGTGGTGCCGGAGCCGTTGTCGTCGAGGACCCTGACCGCGACGATCTTGGCCTTCTTGGCCACACCGTGGGCCGTACCGGCGATGGTTCCGGCCACGTGGGTGCCGTGACCGTTGCCGTCGTCGGCGGTGTCGTCCTTGTCGACCGCGTCGAACCCGTAGGCGGCACGGCCGCCGAAGTCCTTGTGGCTGATGCGTACGCCGGTGTCGATGACGTACGCGGTCACCCCCTCGCCGCCCTTGTCGGGGTAGGTGTACTTGCCGTCGCCCGCGGTGTCCTTCTGGTCGATGCGGTCCAGCCCCCAGGACGGCGGCTTGTCCTGGGTGGCGTCGATGTGGAACTTCTTGTTCTGCACCACCGTGGCGACCGCGGGGTCGGCGGCCAGGCGCCTGGCCTCCGTCTCGCTGAGGCTGTCCGCGGAGAACCCGTTGACCGACGAGCCGTAGGTCCGGCTGATCTGGCCGCCGTACTCCTGGGCCAGGTCCTGCTTCTCGGCGCCCGAGGTCTTCTGGTCCAGCAGGACGATGTAGCTGCCGGACACGGCTCCTTCGGCGTTCAGGCCGTAGACCACGCCTTCCGCGGGCTGGTCCGCCTGCGCGGCGGGGGTCACGTACAGGGCGGTGCCCGCGACGGTTGCGGCGGCCGCGATCGCGGTGACGGTCTTGGCCCTGCCTATGCGTTTGTGATGCGCCGTCAAGAGGGGTCTCCTCGTGCTGTGTGTGGGGGGATTCGCGCGAGCAGCGACGTCCTGCTCGCGCCATGGAGCGTGCCTACTTGTCGCGAGCAGATCAATCCCCGCATCCCGCGACGGCGGCCCGGCCGAGGCCGATCTCCACAGGACTCGCGCATCCACGAGGCAACCCGCACGCGTTCGCGCAGCCCGTCGCGTTGGTTGAATCACCAAGGAACGATCAAGAAAAGTCCGTGACCATTCCTTCACCGGCCGTCCACGGAGGGACGCGCTCCGGCACGCGAATTCGCACTCGTGTACGACACTGAGGGTGTGTGCCCGTATGGGTTGCAACCCCTGTCCCGGGGTCGTTAGCTGGTAAGTACCGGCGGTGAAACGAGCGCATGGGGGCCACGGCATGGACCGCGGGCCCACGCCCACTGTGCGTCCCCCGGGCAGCGGCCTTTCCACCGCCGTCGTCCAGCGCCAGCCGCGGAGGTGGTCCAGGTGAAAGCCGTCGTCTACGAAAAGCCGTTCAGCGTGACGGTGAGGGACGTCGATGATCCGCAGATCCAGCACCCGAACGACGTGCTGGTGAGGGTCACGTCGACCGCGATATGCGGTTCCGATCTGCACATGTACGAGGGCCGCACCGCAGCGGAGGCCGGCATCGTCTTCGGGCACGAGAACCTCGGCATCGTCGAGGAGGTCGGCAGCGGTGTGACCTCCTTGTCCCAGGGTGACCGCGTGGTCATGCCGTTCAACGTGGCCTGCGGGTTCTGCAAGAACTGCCTCGCCGGGAAGACCGGGTTCTGTCTGACGGTCAATCCGGGCTTCGCCGGCGGAGCCTACGGCTATGTCGCGATGGGCCCCTACAAGGGCGGCCAGGCAGAGCTGCTGCGGGTGCCGTTCGCGGACTTCAACTGCTTGAAGCTGCCGCCGGGCGACGAATTCGAGACCGACTTCGTGCTGCTCGCCGACATCTTCCCGACCGGGTACCACGGATGCGAACTCGCCCAGGTCACCCCGGGTGAGAGCGTGGCCGTCTACGGCGCGGGCCCTGTGGGTCTGATGGCCGCCTACTCCGCGCTGCTGCGGGGCGCGTCGAAGGTGTTCTCCGTGGACCGCGTGCCCGAGCGGCTCGCCAAGGCGGAGGAGATCGGGGCGATCCCCATCGACTTCACCAAGGGCGACCCGGCCGAACAGATCAGGGAACAGACAGGAGGCGAGGGAACCGACAAGGGCGTGGACGCCGTCGGCTACCAGGCCCAGTCGCACGACACGAGCCACGAGGAACCGGCCATCGTCCTCAACGAACTCGTCATGACGGTCCGGCCCACCGGCATGCTCGGCATACCGGGTCTGTACGTGCCCTCCGACCCGGGCGGACCCGACGAGCACGCCAAGCAGGGCCAGCTGCTGGTCTCGATCGGCAAGATGTTCGAGAAGGGCCAGCAGATGGGCACCGGTCAGTGCAACGTCAAGCGGTACAACCGCCAGTTGCGCGACATGATCATCGCCGGGCGGGCCAAGCCCAGCTTCGTGGTCTCCCACGAGCTGCCGCTGGAGGACGCCCCGTTGGCGTACGAGAAGTTCGACAAGCGGATCGAGGGCTACACCAAGGTGGTGCTGCACCCGGGTCACGCACTCGCCGCGTGAGGCGGTCGTGACGTCCGCATGACGCGGAAGGTCCCGGCGCACGGGGTGCGCCGGGACCTTCTCGGCAGGTGCCCGAAAGGGCGGCCGGGCCTCAGTTCGTGGCGGACGGAGTGCGGCGCGGCAGCTTCCAGTTCGGGCGCGGGAAGTGGCAGGTGTACCCGTTGGGGTAGCGCTCCAGGTAGTCCTGGTGCTCGGGCTCCGCCTCCCAGAAGTCGCCCACCGGCTCGACCTCCGTGACGACCTTGCCCGGCCACAGACCGCTCGCCTCGACGTCCGCGATCGTGTCCACGGCGACGCGGTGCTGCTCCTCGTCGGTGTAGTAGACGGCGGACCGGTAGCTTCGCCCGAGGTCGTTGCCCTGGCGGTCCCGCGTCGTCGGGTCGTGGATCTGGAAGAAGAACTCCAGGATGTCACGGTAGCTCGTGGCCGTGGGATCGAAGAGGATCTCGATGGCCTCGGCATGGTCGCCGTGGTTGCGGTACGTGGCGTTCGGCGTGTCACCGCCGCTGTAGCCGACGCGCGTGCCCACGACACCCGGCTGCTTGCGGATCAGGTCCTGCATCCCCCAGAAACAACCGCCCGCCAGCACGGCTCGCTCGGTTCCCACTGTCATCGGTCGCTCCCTCACGCTCGACCCACGGTCCGGCGCGCTCGTCGGCGTGCCGGCCCCACGGTCACTCGGCCTCTTACTGTCCACGAGCGGCCGGTCGACGGCCGCTCACGACACATTCTGCAACCGGGGATCGGCGCGTTTGATTCCCGGTCGCCGCCCCTCGGGTGGCCCTTTCCGCCCAGGTGTCAGGCGGCCTTTCCGTCTCCCTTCGGCGTGGGGCCCGCGGCTATCGAGAAGTCCAGGGCGAGGCCGTCGCCGGTGGCGTGGGCGGAGGTCAGCGCGACCCCGCGGGGCAGTCCGGTGACGGCGACCGTGCGGGGCTTCAGCCGGTCCCTGAGCCCGGACGCGGCCGGCAGGGCGTCGAGGTCGTCGACCGGCACGTTCCGGCCGAGGACACCGACCGTGGTGGGTGTGATGGTGAAGGCGTCGGACGTGGTGGACACCTTCGCCCGCACGGTGACCGGCAGCCCCAGGGTCCCGACGCTGCCGCCGAGGACCAGGTCCCCGTCCCGGCCGCCGGCCGTCAGCCCGTCGCCGAGCGCCCCCAGGCGCCGGGTCACCTGGTCGTATCCGACGGTGGCGGTGGCCGTGCCGCCGGCGCTGCGGCCGTCCGTCGTGACGTCCTTCAGCCGGACGGTCACGTCCATCACGGCGTGCTGGCGGTGCACGCCCTCGGCGCTCACCTCCACGTCACCGACGTCTCCGCCGAGGGTGCGCAGTCCGGCGAGCGAGGTGGTGAGGTCGACGTGCACCGGCCCGTCGGGGCGCAGACTGCGCGACGCCCGGTCGGCGACCTTCGCCTCGGTCCGGTGCTCGACGAGGAGATCGGTCGCGCAGACGACGGCGGCCAGTGTCGCGGCGGCCGCGACCAGGGTGAGGGTCCTGCCTCGGCGGTTGAGGATCACGTGGGTTCTGCTCCGGTTCGGTCGGGTGGATGCGGGACGGTCAGGCGTGCACGTGCGGCAGGAGCCGGTCGAGCCGGCGGGGTATCCACCAGTTCGCCCTGCCCATGAGGAACATGGCCGACGGCACCAGGACCAGCCTGACCACCGTCGCGTCGACGATCACACTGATCGCCAGTCCCAGCGCGAGCATCTTCACGACCACGGTGGGCGAGGCGGTGAACGACAGGAACACCGCGGTCATGATGAAGGCGGCGGCCGAGATGACACGCGCCGTCGAGGACAGCCCCTCCCCCACGGAGAGCCTGTTGTCGCCGGTGCGGTTCCAGGCTTCCGCGATCCGGGACAGCAGGAAGATCTCGTAGTCCATGGACAGTCCGAAGACGATGGCGAACATCATCATCGGGACGTACGACTCGATGGGCACCGGCTCGGACAGGCCCAGCAGCGAGTCCCCCCAGCCCCATTGGAAGACCGCCACGAGCACGCCGTAGGAAGCGGCCGTGGTGAGCAGGTTGAGGACGACGGCCTTGAGAGGGATCACCACACTGCGGAAGACGGTCGTCAGCAGCAGGAAGGCCAGGACCAGGACGATGCCGATGACGAGGGGCAGCCGCTCGCCGATGGTGGCGCGGAAGTCCGCCTGGCCGGCCACACTGCCGGTCGGAAAGGCCTTCGCTCCCGTGCCGTCGAGGGCCTTCGGGAGCGTCCGCCCGGACAGGGTGTCGAGCAGGGCGCCGGTCTCCTGGTCCTGCGGGCCGGTGGCCGGGGTGACCGTGGCGGCGAGGACCTTTCCGTCCGGGCTCGCTCTGACGGGGCTCACGGACGCGACGCCGTGGGTGCCCCGCAGGGCGGCGGTCAGGTCCTGGGAGATCCGGTCGGCGGGTGTCGTCGCCCGGCTCACGTCGACGACGACGAGGACGGGTCCGTTCGCCCCCGGTCCGAAGCCCGGCCCGTCGGCCCGCGCGATCCAGTCGTACGCCGTACGCGTGCTGCTGCCGGCCCGGTCCGCGCCGGCGTCGACGTGGCCGAGGCGCATCGACAGCAGGGGCACGGAGCACACGCCCAGGACCGTGAGGCCGACGACCAGGAAGGTCCACGGGCGCCGGGAGACGAGTGCGGCGTAGCGGTGCCAGCCGTCGCGCGCTCCCGTGCTCTCGGCCACCGGGCGGCGCACCCGCAGCCGGTCGATGCGCCGGCCGACCAGTCCCAGGGCGGCCGGGACCAGGGTGAGGGCGGCAGCGGCGGTCACGACGACGGCGAGGGTGGCCGCCAGCCCGATCTTCCCGATGAAGGTCAGTCCGCAGGCGTAGAGGCTCAGCATGGCGACGGCCACGGTCAGGGCGGCGATGAGCACGGCACGTCCGCTGGTGTGGGCGGTGCGCGCCGCGGCCTCGACCGGGTCGCGCCCCTCGATGAGGTCCTGCCGGAAGCGCGTGGTCAGGAACAGGGCGTAGTCGATGCCGACGCCGAGGCCGATCATGCCCGCGAGGGTCGTGGCGGAGGTGGCGAAGGAGAGGGTGGCGGCGACGACGCCCACGATGCCGAGACCGACACCGACGCTGATCAGGGCGGTGACCAGGGGCAGCAGCGCGGCGAGGACACTGCCGAAGGCCAGCAGCAGGATGACGAGGGCGGTGGCGACACCCACACCCTCGCTGAGCTTGTCGTCGGCCGGTTCCCGCACCACCTGTTCGAGGTCGCCGCCGTACGCGACGCCCAGCCCCGCCGCCCGGGCGGGCTCCGTCGCCTCGTCCAGCCGCGCGGTGTAGCCGTGACCGAGGCTCTTCAGCTGCTCGTCGAAGGAGACGGTGGTGTGGGCGGTACGCCCGTCGTCGCTGGTCACCAGCGCGGAGGCGGCAGTGACGTGCGGCAGGTCGCGCAGCTCGGCCAGGGTCCGGTCCACGGCGGACCGCCGGTCGCCCACGGTGCCGGAGCCGGTGTGGAAGACGACCTTGCCGTTGGGCCTGCCCGCGTCGGGCAGGGACCGGGCCAGGAGGTCGGCACCGGTGTGGGAGGGGGTGCCGGGCAGGCTGACCTGATCGCTGAAGGTGGGGGCGGCCAGGTGCCGTCCGGCAAGGGCCGCGGCGAGGACCAGCAGCCAGCCGGCGATGACGGCCGCGGGGTGCCGGGCGCAGAAGGCGCCGAGGCGGCCGAGGCGGCCGGGCGCGGGCTCGGGTCCGGCCGGTGGACGCGGACCGGCGGGCGCTTCGGCCGGCGCCGGGAGATGGGGCGAGGAACGGGGCACCGTGGCCTCCAGAGGAAAGTGTCACGACTGACGCGAACTCTAGAGAAGAAATGGCACGCATGACAATTGGCATGGATGACATATGGCGGATGCCGGGTCGTCGACGTGACACGCGTGCCGATTGACAGTCGCGACAGCATGGCGGAGGCTCGCCCCATGCCGAACGAGATCGCCCCCGCCGGACTGCGCGAGCGCAAGAAGGTGGAGACGCGGCGACTGCTGCTGGAGGGAGCCGCGCGCCTGTTCCGGGAGCGGGGCTTCGAGGCCACGACGGTCGCGGACATCGCCGCTCACGCGAACGTCTCGGTGCGCACGTTCTTCCGCTACTTCGAGAGCAAGGAAGCGCTGCTGCTGCCCGACGGCGTCGAGATCTTCGCGTACGTGGAGAACGCCCTGGCCGGGCGCCCGGCGGACGAGGAGCCCCTGGACGCGGTGTGCAACGCCCTGCTGGAGGCGGCCGAACCGTTCGCGGCCTCCACCCTGACCGCCCTCAGCCATCCACTGGAGGACATCGAGAACGTCGTCACGGCCCGCCTCGTGCAGGCCTTCTCCGACTTCGAGGAGCGGCTGACCGCCCTGGTCCGGCGCCGGCTCCCGCCGGACGCTCCGGACGCCGACCTGGAGGCGGCCGTGATCGCGTGCGCCGCCCTGTCCGCGGTACGTGCCGTTCTGCGGACGCGCCGGGCACGCCGCGCGACCGGCCCGTCGGACACGGGGCCGGCGACCCTGCTGCGGGCCTTCCGCATCCTGCGGGGGATCGGCACCCCGTAGCGGGGCGGGCGGCGGCCGGTCTCCCGGCCCCTCGCGTGGGCCGGGGTCCCGCGCGGCACGGTGCACCGCCTCCGGTGTCCGTGTCCGCGTCGGCCCCCGTCGCCGTCAGACCGCGGGCGTCACATCCGGGTACCGAAGTCCTGGGTCCACCACGGACCGCCCGCGCCCTTGTGGACGCCCACGCCGATGTTCTTGAAGGAGCAGTTGAGGATGTTCGCGCGGTGGCCGGGACTGTTCATCCAGGACTCCATCACGGAGGCGGCGGTCTGCTGCCCCTGCGCGATGTTCTCGCCCTCCGTGGACCAGCGGTAGCCCGTCGCGGTGATGCGCTGCCCCGGGTCGGCGCCGTCGGGGTTGGTGTGGTCGAAGAAGCCGCGCGCGGCCATGTCGTCGGAGTGGTTCTGGGCCGCCTTCTCCAGCTGCGGGTCCTCGGTGAGCGGACCACAGCCGGCGCTCGCGCGCTCCTTGTTCACCAGCGCGACCACCTGCGCGACCGTGCCCGACGGGGCCGGCTGGGACTGCGGTGTACCGGCCGGCGCGGGAGCCTGCGGGGTGGAACGCCGGGGCGCGGGCGTCGTCTTCTTCGGGGAGGGGCTCGGTGACTTGGAGGCGCGTGGCTTCTTCGACTTCGAGGCGGAGGGCGACGGTGACGCCGAGGCCGAGGGCGAACTCTTCTCGGGGCTGGGCGCCGAGAGGTCCACTATGGGGGTGGCTTCCGCGCGCTCGGCGGTCGTACCACCGGCGCCGTCACCGGAGTCCGTGCCGAAGTACCAGAAGCCGCCGCCGGCGACGCAGGCCGCCACGACGGCGGCGCTGACGGCCCGGCGCCGCATGCGCCGCCGGCGCAGCGACTCGGTGCGGGAGGCCGCGCGGCCCTGGCCCGGGCCCGTACCGGCGGACGCGCCGAGCGGGGTCGCGGAACCGGCGGCGGCCATCCCGCCGGTGGTGGAGCGCACGCTCGCGAGCAGGGCGGACGAGACTCCGACCAGCGCCAGTCCGGCCAGCAGCCCCTCCGCGGGCATCAGTCCGGACCACAGGCCGGAGCAGTGCACGCACTCGCGGGCGTGCCTGGCTATTCGCTTGCGCCACAGCGCCGAGGGCAGGCCGTCCCAGGACGCGAGCACGACCCGGAGCTCCTCGCACTGGGGCCGCGCGTCGAGCGCCCGTACCACCACGCGGGCGGCCTCGAGCTGCGCCTTCATCCGCTGCACACGGACGGCGGTGTGCTGGGTCGACAGGTCCAGGGCGGCGGCGACCTCGGTCCGGGTCAGCTCGCCGGCGCACTCCAGCCACCACAGCGACAGCAGACCGCGGTCGTCCGGCTCCAGCCAGCGCGTCGCGCGCGCCGTCTCCTGGCGCTGCCCGGAGAGCTGGAGCTGCATCACCGTCAGGTCCACGAAGTCGGCGCCCGGGTCCGCCAGTTCCTGGGCCTCGTCCACGGCGCCCGGGGCGTTCTGCCGGTCCTGCCAGTGCGTGCGCACCTGGTTCATGGCGATCGCGACGAGCCAGGAGCGGAAGCGCTCCGGAGTCCGCAGCCCGTCCAGGCCGTGCAGGGCGCGCAGCATGGTCTCCTGCACCACGTCGTCGACGTCCACCGAGCCGTTCAGCGCCCGCCCGACGATGTTGTAGACCAGCGGGAGGTACGCGTTGACCAGGGCGTCCTGGGCCTGCGTGTCCCCCTCTCGCGCGGCGATCACCAACGCCGCCGACCCCGCCCCGTGCTGTGCGCTCATCAAATGCTTCCCGTCCTCGACGCCGAACGATTGTGTCCGATGCCTGGGAGACCGCCGGGGGCGCCCCGGATAACACTTGTTCGAAAACTCGCCTCAGGAATTTCCGGCCGGGCCGAGCCCGGCACGGTGGGCCGTGGTCCGGTGACGCAAGGTGAGGACGCGAGGGCGTGTGTTCGCCATCAGGACACCTGTTCGTCACCTACTCTCGGTTGCCCCTCACCTAGGGTGGCGCCTGTGTCGGAAGGTCACGAGCCGCTCGGTGGGCGGGCGACGGTGCCGCCGACCGGGCCCGATCGCAGGCCCGTGTCCGGAGCAGGCGCCCCGTCCCGGCTGGCCGCCCTGCGCGCCGCCGCCTCGCGCATCGGCACCACGCTCGACGAGAACACCACGTGCGCGGAGCTGACCCGTGAGGTCGCCGGGCAGGTGGGAGGTGCCGCGGCGGTGCTGCGCCTCGGCCGCCGTGCCGGTTCGCGATACGAGGCGGTCGTCGGCAATCCGGCGCTGCTGCCCGGCCTTCCGTGGGCCGAGGGGGTGGCCAGGGGCGCGGCCGGGACCGCGGGCAGCGGGCTCGGGCACCCGGTGGCGGGCCATGCCGGCCAGGTGCTCTGCGTGCCGGTGGTCGCGGGCGGCCGCTGCTACGGCGCACTGGTCGGCGCCCGGGACACGGCCCCGTTCACCGCGGCGGAGGCCGAGGTGCTGGCGTTCCTCACCGAGCACGCCGCCTCCCACGTGCGGCACGCCCGGGAGCACGACGCGGTGAGTGCCATCGTCGGCAAGCTCCAGCGTGCGCTGCTGTCGGAACCCGGGCGGCCGCACCCCAACCTGGACGTGGCCACCCGCTATCTCCCCGTGGGGCAGAGCACGCTGATCGGCGGCGACTGGTGCGAGACCGTCCGGCTGCACTTCGGCCGCACGCTCCTCGTGGTCGGCGATGTGATGGGGCACGGTTTGGAGGCCGCCGTCGACATGACGGCCTACCGTTCGGCCCTGCGCTACATAGCCTCCGCCGACCTGCCCCCGCACCGTGTGCTGCGCCAGCTCGACGCGCTGGCCGCCGGGGAGCCGGAACGCCGGCCCGCGACCTGCCTCATCGCCCAGGTCGACCCCAATCGCGGACAGGTGACCTTCGCCTCCGCCGGTCATCTGCCCCCGGCGGTCACGGACGAGCGGGGCCGCACCTCCCTGTTGCCGGTTCCGGTCGGCCCGCCGCTGGGCACCGGTCTCGGCGGTTACGAGCCGGCCACCTACCGGCTGGACCCCTCGCAGACCCTCGTGCTCTTCACCGACGGACTCGTCGAGCGCCGCGGCGAGGACATCGACCACTCGCTCGGCCGGCTGGCCGGCGTCCGTTTCCGCCCCGCCTCACCGGTGGAGGACGTCCTCGACACGGTGCTCGCCCGCCTCGACGCCCGGCACGCGGAGGACGACGTGGCGGTTCTGGCCGTCCGGCTGCGCGACCGCGGCGCGCACCCGGACGGCTCGGCGCCCTGAGCCCGCGGCCGGGCGGGGACGAGCGTCAGAACTGCTCGACGAAGTACGGTTCCACGGTCATCCAGCCGTTGCCCGCGGCTCCGTCGAGCCGGCCCGTGGAGTTCCTGGACAGGGTGTACCAGGACTCCACGTAGTCGGGGTCGTCGGTGAACCAGGAGTCCGGCATCGCGCTCAGCACCGCGTTCACCAGGGGGATGTACGCCCCCTGGTCGGTGACGGTGAGCAGGGCGGTGGTGAGGGCCTGGGCCAGCGCCTTGTAGTTGGTGCCGTCGTCGTCCTCCATCATGACGACGTCGGCCAGGTTGTACTTGTAGCTGGACCAGTTCACCAGGATCTGGTTCGGGTGGTAGACGGTGCCGTCGTCGTCCAGGTACGGCATGTCGACCGAGTCGACGCGGGCCTTGCCGTCCGGCCCGAAGCCGGTCACCAGGGCGAACATCTCGGCGCCGCCCTTGAACCAGGGCTCCTCGTCGTCGTTCACCTCGACGGCCGTGACCTTGGTGGCCCACCAGCCGGCCGCACCGGCTCCGTTCGCGGCCCGGTCCCGCGGGGCGGCGAGTCCCTTGTCGGCGAGGGCCCCGCGCAGCACCGCCAGTCCGGCGCGGTGGGCCTTGGAGACGTCGATGTCCAGGACGTAGAGGGGCCGGTCGGGGACCCGGGTGGCGTCCACGGCGTGCGCGCGGCCCTGGCTGTCGTAGGCCGTGATGGTCCTGGTGCGCTCGTCGGCCGCCGCGACGGCGACCCACGGCGTGGCGCCGACTTCGAGACGCGCGCGCATGGAGGGTGCGCCGAGGCGTACGCGCAGCAGGGACCCGGTCGTCGCGGGCAGTCCCTTGAGGGCGGCGATGCGCCGGTCCGCGGTGGTGACCGCGGCCTCGAGCCGCTCGCCCGCGGGGTCCGCGGTCCGGGCGGCCAGGGCCCGCAGGTCCACCTCCAATGTGCCGAGCGCGGCCGTGCGCACCTGCTCCCGCCACTCGGGCGCGGCCAGCGAGGAGGACAGGGACCGTGCGATCCGGTCCTCGACGTCGTGGACCTGGGCGTGCCGCGTCACGGTGGCCGGGCGCGCCGGGTTCGGTGCGGTCGAGGCGATGGCGGGCTGGGCCGTGCCGATGACGGCGGCCAGCGTCATGCCGATCAGGGCGCCGCGCCGCTTGCTGGGTCTGCTCACCGTGCTCCTTGTGTTGTGTCGGCCGCCGCACCGCGGGGACGGGTACGGCGTGTGGGGGGTCGGCGATGCCGTCTTGATTTGGCGCGCGCATGACAATCAGGCGGTCAGCCGCACGCTCGCCGCTGCGACGGCGACCGCGGCCGGGAAACGGTCCCGGCCCGTCGCGGGAACGTGGTCGACGGGGGCGATCCGCTAGCCGGGGTGGCCGCCCGCGTCCCTGCGCCGGGCCGGCTTCAGCGAGTTCAGCATGAGCTCCTCGGTGGTGCGCAGGTACGTCTCGGCCGCACCTCGCGCCTCCTCGGCCCGGCCCTCAACCACCGCGCGCACGACGGGTGCGAGCCGCGCCGCCGCCCCGGCCGCGTCCTCGAAGGGGGACCGCAGGGCACCCCGCACCGGGAGATAGGCGTTGAAGAGCGTGTTGGTGAGCAGCAGATAGACCCGGTTGCCGGTGGCCCGGGCCAGTTCGCGGTGCACCTCCACGTCGGCGAGCTGGGTGGCGTCGGCGTCCGGCGCCTCGGCCACCCTGCGCAGCAGCTCTTCGAGCGACCTGGCCTGCCGTGCCGTGCGCCGGGCGGCGGCCCGGCCGGCGATCAGCGCGCCGATGTGCCGCCGCACCTCGAAGACCTCCCGCAGCCAGGCGGAGTCCTGCGTGGCCAGCATCGGGAGCAGGTCGGCACCGCCGAGCCGCAGGTAGTCCAGCACGGAGGTGCCGACGCCGTGCCGGGTGCTGAGCAGCCCGGCCTTCTCCAGCCGGGTCAGCGCGTGCTTCAGGGTGGTGCGCGTGACGCCGTATCCGGCCGCCAGCTCCCGTTCGGGAGGGAGCAGGGAGCCGGGCCGGTGGGTACCGCCGAGGATGTCCTCGCGCAGCCGGTCCTCGAGCAGGTCGACCACGGATCGGCGGGGAAGGCTTTCGACGGCCACGCGGGGTCTCCGATGCGTCGGGGCGGCGGTCCGGCGGTTCACCGGAGGGCGACTCGGTGGTTCAGTGGCTCAGCCACGGCGCCAGTGAAGCAGCTGCCCGCGGACGCCGTCAATGCCCTGGAAAACATGCGGAGTTGACCGAATCCTCGCCATGGGGCGGCCGCTTCGCACCGCCTCCTGGGGCGGACGTTCACGGAGTGCGCCGTACGCGATGAAGTAGGCGGGCAGGCGCCGCGTCCAGGGCATCCCGGCGATCAGCCGCCCGACACGCCGGGCGCGCTTCGCACTGCCGAGGGGCGGCCGGCCCTGCAGGACAGGAGCGATGAAGCGGGCGTGCGCCGTCCGCTGGAGCGCCTGCGTGGCGACCGTGGTGAATCCGCGCCGGCGCTGCACCCCGCGCACGTCACGCAGGCTCACCCGTCCGCGCAGGAGCGGCCCGGCCAGGATGCGGGCGGTGGCCACGGCGTCCTGGACCGCGAGGTTGATGCCGATGCCGAACACCGGGGACATGGCGTGCGCGGCGTCGCCGATGCACAGCAGGCCCGGCCGGTGCCAGCGACGCAGCCGGTCCAGGCGTACGTCGAGCAGCTTGACGTCGTCCCACGAGGTGAGCGCGCCGGTGCGGCCGGCGATCCAGGGGACGGCGGCGGTGAAGTCGGCCAGGAAGCGCGGGAGTCCGGCGGCGCGGCGCTCGGCGTCGGTGCCCTTGGGGATGAGCGCGGCGCACTGCCAGTAGTCCCCGCGGTCGATCATCGCGGTCAGGAAGCGGTCGCCGGCTCCGCCGAAGAGTCCGCGCGGGTCGCTCTCGTGCCGCGGGAGCCGGAACCACCAGGCGTCCATCGGGCAGGGGAAGCCGCGCAGTCCGAGTTCCGGCCGCAGGCGTGCCAGTGATCCGCGGCCGTCGCAGGCGACGGTGAGGAGGGCCCGCAGTTCTCCCGTGCGGCCGTCCGCCGTCCGGTAGCGCACACCGCTCACGCGTCCCGACTCGGTGAGGAACGAGGTCGCCTCGGTGTTCATCCGCAGCTCGAAGCCCGGCTCACGGCGGGCCTCGTCCGCGAGCAGGTCCAGCAGGTCCCACTGGGGCACCATCGCCACGTAGTTGTACGGACCGCGCAGGACGGCGAGGTCGGCGACCGTGACCGCCGAGCGGCCGGCGCCGACGGGCAACTGGACGGTGCGCACCCGGCGCTGCGGCAACCGGGCGAAGCGTTCGGCCAGCCCCAGGTCGTCGAGCAGCGCCAGGGTGGAGGGGTGGACGGTGTCACCGCGGAAGTCGCGCAGGAAGTCGGCGTGCTTCTCCAGCACCGTCACGGCGACGCCGGCCCGGGCCAGCAGCAGGGCGAGCACCATGCCCGCGGGGCCGCCTCCCACGACACAGCATGTGGTGCGTTCCATGTCGGCCCTGCCCTTCGGGGAGAGCAGAAATTCATCGGTCGATGAATATCGTACGCCTCCCGGCGGGCGTCCGGCGACCCGCTCCCCCACCTGCGGCAACGGCGCGTCCGCGGGCGGGCTCAGGCCGACTCGCGCACCACCGCAGCAGGAGCGAGGGCGGCGGGTGCCGGCGGACGTGGTGATCGGTTTCCCGCCTGCTCGCCTCGGGGACGCACACGACCCCGTCCCCGGTCGTGTCGTATCCCTGAGGGCCGAGGCGCCGTCGGCCGGACCGTCCGGCGGTCAGACCGGATGCCCCTGCGCCGCGAGCCAGCGGTGGACGCACTCCTTGTCCGCGGGCGTGATGCGCGCGGGGCCCTCGACCTCCGGGCCCTCGTCCTCGTTGAAGGCCGTGTCGGTGACCCGCGCGGTCACCCAGGTGGCCAGGTCCTGCGCGCACTCGCCGCCCAGCGTGCCGTTCCGCCAGCCCTCCCGGGCCCGGCGGGCGGCGCCGGGATCATGGCGTTCCGTCTCCTCGAGCCAGACGGGCACCAACCGGTCCACCACCTGCCGGTCGGAGGGGAAAGGCTCCTGCCGCTCCTGTGCTGCCATGCCGCCCGGGTTTCCCGCGGGCGGACGGCTGACACCCCGGCGGCGCACCCGGCGGTCGAGAGCACCGACCGCGCTGCTCAGAAGGCCGTGTGGGCGACCCATCGGTCGAGGACCCCGGTGTCACCGGTGACATCGAGGGCGGGGTCCCCGTACGGCAGCCGGCCGTAGAGGAACAGCAGCACATCCGCCGCCCGCCCGCGCACCGCCACGGTGTGCGAGGCGGCCGCGGCCGCCTCGCCGTCGGCCGGGGGCAGCAGGCGAAAACCGTCCGGGTCCAGCCGTACCAGCCACTCCTCGACGACCCCGTCCGCGGCGTCCGCGCACCGGAAGGCGACGGTCTCGCCGTCGCCGCGCAGCTTGTCCACGTCGGGCGCGAAGAGACCGGCGTAGGGGAGGTTGACGAGGAACTCGTCCACGCCGTCGGCGGCCAGGGCCGGGTCGACGTCGGGCGTCCGGCCGACGGCGCGCTCCGCGTCCGTGCGGTGGACCAGGGTCTCGAAGAGCATCCTGCGGGCCCAGAACCGGGCGTGCTGGTCCTCGCCCCACGCCCACATCACGGCCAGGGGGTCCGTGGCCTCGAACACGTCCGCCACGCCGGGGGCACCCGCCGCCACCCAGGCCGGACGGTCGCGCACGTCGTCCGGCAGCCCCAGGTCCACCTCGCGGCTGCGCGGCGGCTCCTGCACCCGCCGGGTCAGGAGTACGGAGAACCAGCGCTGCACCGCCCCCACATGGACGGTGAGGTCGGCCAGGGTCCAGTCCGGGCAGGAGGGCACGGCGGTCGCCGGGTCGGCGCCCGCGACCGTTTCGGCGAAGCGGCGGGTCTCGCGTGCCACGGCCTCGCGGTAGGTGTCGTACGGCAGCGGGTGTCCTGCCCTGCTCGTCGTCGTTGCCATCGGTGCCGCCGTTCCTGTCCTCGAACCGTGCTTCGTCGCGCCCAGTGTGGCTGCTGGAGTCCACTCGAAGGCAAATTCGGGCCGGTCCGCCGCCCACGGTCTCAGGGGATCTCCTGCTCGGCCCAGATGATCTTTCCGTCCCCGGTGTACCGGACACCCCAGCGGTGGGAGAGCTGGGCCACCAGGAACAGGCCGCGACCGCCCTCGTCGGTGCTCCGGGCGTGCCTCAGGCGGGGAGCCGTGCTGCTGGCGTCGGAGACCTCGCAGGTCAGCCGGACGTCGCGCAGGAGCCGTAGCCGAATGGGCAGGGCGGCGTACCGGATGGCGTTGGTGACCAGCTCGCTCACGATGAGCTCCGTCGTCATGGCGAGTTCCCCCAGGCCCCAGTCCTCGACCTGGCGGATGGCCCGGGTCCGGAGATCGCCCACGGCGGCCGGGTCGGGGGGCACCTCCCAGGTGGCGAGCCGGTCGGCGCCGAGGCCGTGGGTACGGGCCAGCAGCAGGGCGATGTCGTCGGGCTGCGGCACGGGGACGAGTTCGTGCACGGCGGACGCGCAGAGCGTGCCCAGGTTGTGCCCGGTGCGCGCGAGGACCGCGCCGAGCCGGGACATGCCCCGCTCCACGTCCTGGTCGCCGCCCTCGATGAGGCCGTCGGTGTAGAGGCCGAAGAGGCTGTTCTCGGCCAGTTCGATCTCGGTCGCCTCGAACGCCATGCCGCCGAGCCCCAGCGGGGGTCCGGCGGGGATCTCCGGAAAGTAGGCGTGTCCGCCGGGGGCGACGACGACGGGGGGCGGATGCCCGGCCCGGGCCATCTCGCAGCGTCTGGTGACGGGGTCGTAGACGGCGTAGAGACAGGTCGCGCCGATGAAGGTGGTCGTGCTGCGTTCTCCGGAGCCGGCGGCGTTCTCCTCGTCGCTCAGCCGCAGCACCAGGTCGTCGAGGTGGGCGAGGAGTTCGTCGGGGGGCAGCTCCATGTCGGCCAGTGTCTGGACGGCGGTGCGCAGCCTGCCCATGCTCGCCGCCGCGGCGATGCCGTGGCCCACCACGTCCCCGATGACGAGCCCCATGCGGCCGCCGGACAGGGGGATCACGTCGAACCAGTCGCCGCCTACGCCGCCCGTCGGATCCGCGGGCAGGTAGGACGAGGCGACCTCCAGGGCCGTGCCTCCGGACAGGGCGGGCGGCAGCAGACTGCGCTGCAGCGTCACCGCCGCCATGTGCTCCCGGGTGTAGCGGCGGGCGTTGTCGACGCAGACCGCCGCCCGTGCGACCAGCTCGCGGGCCAGCAGGACGTCGTCGGGCCCGAAGGGGACGGGGTTGAGCGACCGGGCGAAGGTGGTGAGTCCGAGGGCGGTGTTCCGGGCCCGCATCGGCGCCGCGATCATCGTGTGCAGGCCGAACTCGCGGATGCGTTCCGCCCGCACGGGCTCCTCCGTGGCCCACAGGGCGTCCGACGGGTCGAGGACCGGGATGAGCCTCGGCTCTCCGCTGATCAGCATGTTCACGTCGCGGGGCGGTGGGAGGAAGCCGACCTCCTCGCCGATGCGGGCCACGGCTTCGGGGCAGCCCGCCCGCACCGACTGCATGCCGGCACGGCGCATCGCCGGGGTGGCCGGAGGGGGTCCCGCGTCGGTCAGCCACGCTCCGTGCCCCTCGGTGCTGAGGACGGGTTCCAGCAGGTCGACGACGACGAAGTCCGCGAAGCGGGGGACGGCGAAGTCGGCGAGTTCCTGGGCCGTCCGCAGCACGTCGAGGGTCGTGCCGATGCTGGTGCCGGCCTCGTTGACGAGCGTCAGCAGCTGCCGGGCGGTCCAGCGCTCGGTGATGTCCTGGACCAGGTAGCAGATGCCGCTGGCGGCGCCGTCGGCGTCCACCAGCGGGAAGAACGACGTGGAGAAGGCGTGCCGGCGGTGCGGGTCGGCCCAGCTCCATCCCGCGTACTCGTAGTCGGTCACCGGCACTCCGGTCGCCAGGGCCTTGCGCATCAGCCCTTCCAGGGCCTCCGCCTGCAGTCCGGGCAGCACGTCGCTCACCCTGCGGCCGAGCCGCTGCTCACGGGGGACGCCGCCGAACTGCTCCAGGGTGTCGTTCAGCCACACGTAGCGCAGGTCCTGGTCCATGACGGCCATGCCGACCGGCAGGCGGGTCAGGAATCCGTCGAGGACGGACCGGGCGACCGTCCACTGCGGTCGCTGCTCACGCGCCGACACCAGGAAGCACTCGTCCGCGCCGATCCGGAAGGACGCCGAGACCAGGAGGTGGACGTCGAGGCAGCGGCCGTCCCGGTGCCGTACGGCGATCAGCCCGCTCCAGCCGTGACCGGCGCGGCACCGTTCGGCGACGGCCGCGGCTCGCAGGGGATCGTCGGGCATGGCCAGCAGGTGCGCGGCGGAGCCGCCGACGACCTCCCGTGCCGGGTAGCCGAGCAGTGCCTCGGCGCTCAGGGTCCAGCCGAGCACGACCCCGTTCGGCGCGATCACCGCGGCCGCGTCGCTGGACGCGTCGAAGAGGTCACCCGGTCCCGCGGACGTGGATGCGGAGATACCCTTTCGCGGAGATTCCATCATGTAGACCCTTACACCACAATGGTCTTATTTATGCACGCTATGGGCTTAATGTTGGCCATCAGTGCGCCCCGGCGGTGCCGGGTGGACCATGGGGGTACCGGCCCTCAGCACATACCCGCACGGCCGTGCCGGCAGCGACCGCGAGACCGGCCGGCCGGTGGAGGTGGATCCGGGATGGCAGTGGAATCCTTCGAGACCGGCCACGAGGACGAGCGGCCCGAGCTGCCGCGGCCGACCGGTCTGCTGGATGTGCTCAGCGTGGCCGCGGTGGCCCTGGACACCCGCGGGCGCGTGGTCTTCTGGACGCCGCAGGCCGAGGACCTCTTCGGTTACACGGCGGAGGAGGCCCTCGGCGAGAACGCGACGCGCCTGCTCGTGCGTCCCGAGCATCTGCAGGCCGTGTCGAGCCTGTTCACGGAGGTGCTGGAGACCGGCCGCGGCTGGGCCGGCGCCTTCCCCGTGCGACACAAGGACGGCAGCACCCGGCTGACGGAGTTCCGCACCATGCGGCTGCTGGACGACCTCGGGGACGCCTACGCCCTGGGCATCGCGGCGGACCACACCCTGCTCCAGCGCGTCGAGACGGATCTGGCGCTGTGCGAGCAGCTGGTGAACCAGTCCCCCATCGGCCTCGCCCTCCTCGACCCCGACCTGCGCTACCTGCTGGTCAACCCGGCGCTGGAACGCATCGACGGCATCCCCGCCGAGGACCACACCGGCCGCCATCTGCGGGAGACCCTGCCGTTCCCGGACGTCGACACCGTCGAATCGGCCCTGCGCCAGGTGCTCACCACCGGCACGCCCCTCATCGACCAGTACCACGTGGGCCGTCCGCCCGCCGATCCCGAGCACGATCACGCCTGGTCGCTCTCCTTCTACCGGCTGGCGGACCCCGGCGGCCGGATCCTCGGCGCGGCCGTCTCGGTCGTCGACGTCACCGAACGGCACCGCGCGGCGGCCGAGGCCGACCGGGCGCGACGGCGCCTGGCACTCATCGCCGAGGCCTCGACGCGGGTCGGCACCACCCTGGACGTGCAGCAGACCGCCGACGAGCTGGCGGAGATCGCCGCTCCGGCGCTGGCCGACGTGGTCGCCGTGGACGTCCTCGACTCCGCGCTGGCCTGCCGCCGCATCCGCAAGCCCGACAACGGCCCCGAGCTCTTCCGGGCGCTCGCCCTGAAGGCCGCCCACCCCACCGTCGCCGAGCGCGCCGCCGACCCGCCCGGCGATCTCGCCACGTACGACGGCGACCGTCTCGTCACCCTGTGCGTGCACACCGGCCGGCCGGTGCTGGTCCGCCACGTCGGGGCACAGGACCTGCCGCGCATCGCCCGGGACGCAGAGGCCGGGGCGTTGCTGGCCCGGGCCGGCGTCCACTCGTACCTCGCGGTACCGCTGATCGCGCACGGCGAGGTGATCGGCGCCCTCGATCTCAAACGCACCCGCAATCCGGCGCCGTTCGACGACGACGACGTGGTCCTGGCCGGTGAACTCGCCGGCCGGGCCGCGGTGGCCATCGACAACGCCCGCTGGTTCCAGAGCGTCCGCAACACCGCGCTGACCCTCCAGCGCAGTCTGCTGCCCGACCACTCGACGCACCACACGGGCCTGGAGGTCGCCTCCCGTTACCAGCCCGCGCAGGCCACCAGCGAGGTCGGCGGCGACTGGTACGACGTCATCTCGCTGGCCGACGACAAGACCGCCCTGGTGGTCGGCGACGTCATGGGCAACGGGATCGACGCCGCCGCCACCATGGGCCGGCTGCGCACCGCCACCTGCGCCTACGCTGAGCTCGACCTGGCTCCCGCCGAGGTGCTCCAGCACCTGGACAAGGTCACCTGCGACCTCGAGCACTACATCGTCACCTGCCTGTACGCGGTGTACGACCCTCGTACCAGGCGGTGCACCATCGCCAACGCCGGACACATGCCGCCCGCCCTCGTCCGGGGCGACTCCCCCACGCTCCTCGATCTGCCCGCCGCTGCCCCGCTCGGCGTCGGCGGCATCGCCTTCGAGGCCACCTCGTTCGAACTGCTCCCCGGTGACCTGCTGGTCCTCTACACCGACGGTCTGGTCGAGACCCGTCAGCACCCCATAGACGACCGTCTCGACGTCCTGCTGAGCTTCCTGGACGAGCCCCGGCGCCCGTTGGAGGAGACCTGCGACCTCCTCCTCTACGGCCTGCGCCACCCCGACGACCACGACGACGTGGCCCTCCTCATCGCCCGCGCGCTGTAGAGGGCGGGGCGGGGCGGTCGTGATGCGCGGGGCCCTCTCGGACCCCCGAGGCGCCGTCGCCGCGCAGCACGATCAGCCGGGGCTGTCCGGTGTCCGCTCTCGTCCTCCGCAGCGTGCCGGCGCCCTGGCTCGCCGTGTGGGCGGCGCGTGAGCGGCGGTCGTCGCACGGCCGACGCGCCGGATACTCCAGTCGGGTTGGACTGTCATGCCGAAGGGTGCAATTCGGCCGCTCCACGCCGCCATCCGGCCCCCGGCCCGGAAAGGATGGCGGCTTACGCACGATGTGAACCGCGAGCATCTGGAGACACCTTCTTGTGAGCATCCTCAACGACCCCCACGGTGCCGCGGCAGCCGAGGACTCGTACGAGAACGAGCTGCCCATCAAGCGGAGGCAGCCCGGGAACGTCGTGGTGAGGTGGCTGACGACCACCGACCACAAGACGATCGGCACGCTCTATCTGGGCACGTCGTTCGCCTTCTTCCTGATCGGCGGCGTGATGGCGCTGATCATGCGCGCCGAGCTGGCCCGCCCGGGTATCCAGATCGTCTCCAACGAGCAGTACAACCAGCTGTTCACGATGCACGGCACCGTGATGCTGCTGATGTTCGCGACGCCGTTGTTCGCCGGCTTCACGAACTGGATCATGCCGCTGCAGATCGGCGCGCCCGACGTGGCGTTCCCGCGGCTGAACATGTTCGCCTACTGGCTCTACCTGTTCGGCTCCTCCATCGCGGTCGGTGGCTTCCTCACCCCGCAGGGCGCGGCCGACTTCGGCTGGTTCGCCTACTCCCCGCTGTCGGACGTCGTCCGCAGCCCGGGTCTCGGCTCGGATCTGTGGATCATGGGTCTGGCCTTCTCCGGCTTCGGCACCATCCTCGGCGCCGTCAACTTCATCACCACGATCATCTGCATGCGCGCTCCCGGCATGACGATGTTCCGCATGCCGATCTTCGTATGGAACGTGCTGCTGACGGCCGTCCTGGTCCTGCTGGCCTTCCCGGTCCTCGCGGCCGCGCTGTTCGCCCTGGAGGCGGACCGCAAGTTCGGCGCCCACGTCTTCGACGCCGCCAACGGCGGCGCCCTGCTGTGGCAACACCTCTTCTGGTTCTTCGGCCACCCGGAGGTGTACATCATCGCGCTGCCGTTCTTCGGCATCGTCACCGAGATCATCCCGGTCTTCTCCCGCAAGCCGATCTTCGGCTACATGGGCCTCGTCGCGGCGACCATCGCGATCGCCGGTCTGTCCGTGACGGTGTGGGCCCACCACATGTACGTCACCGGCGGAGTGCTGCTGCCGTTCTTCTCCTTCATGACGTTCCTCATCGCCGTACCCACGGGCGTGAAGTTCTTCAACTGGATCGGCACCATGTGGAAGGGAAGCATCTCCTTCGAGACACCGATGCTGTGGGCGGTCGGCTTCCTCGTCACCTTCCTCTTCGGTGGTCTGACCGGTGTCATCCTGGCCTCGCCGCCGATGGACTTCCACGTCTCCGACTCGTACTTCGTGGTGGCGCACTTCCACTACGTCGTCTTCGGCACCGTCGTCTTCGCGATGTTCGCCGGCTTCCACTTCTGGTGGCCCAAGTTCAGCGGCCGGATGCTGGACGAGCGGCTCGGGAAGATGTGCTTCTGGACGCTGTTCATCGGCTTCCACGGCACCTTCCTGGTGCAGCACTGGCTCGGCGCCGAGGGCATGCCGCGCCGGTACGCCGACTACCTGGCGACCGACGGCTTCACCGCCCTGAACACCGTCTCCACGATCAGCTCGTTCCTGCTCGGCCTGTCGATCCTGCCGTTCCTCTACAACGTGTGGAAGACGGGCCGGTACGGCAAGATGGTCGGCGTGGACGACCCGTGGGGCTACGGCCGTTCGCTGGAGTGGGCGACCTCCTGCCCGCCACCGCGGCACAACTTCGTCACCCTGCCGCGGATCCGCAGCGAATCCCCGGCCTTCGACCTGCACCACCCCGAGATCGCCGAGTTCGAGCACGAGGCGAACCTCGCCAGGCGCGACGCCGTGGACACCCACGGACCGGAAAGCGGCCGGTCTTGACGTCGCCACGCGGTCAGGGGGCCCCGCCGGACCGGAGCAGCGGGGAACTCGCCAACGAGGTCGAGGGATTCCTCCTCCTGCAAGCGGAACGGGAGCAGGCGCAGCGCGAGGCCGAAGCCCTCTGCGCGCGCCTGCCCTGGCTCACCACCGGGCAGGCCGAGGACCTGACGCGCCACTACACCGAGCAGCGTCTCGGGCTGACCCGGCAGGCCCTGCAGGCGTTCACCGACCGCGCGGGGCGCCTGCGCGGCGAGTACGAGGCCCGGTACGCAGACCTGCGCCGCACCCTGCTCCGACGGCACGCCGTATGGGCGTGTCTTCTGCTCGCCTCCTCGATCACCGTCAGCACCGGTGCCGCCTGGCTGACCCGCTGACGCGACCGGTGCCGGCTCCGGCCCGCGCCCGCGGTCGCAGCGGGGTGGTGCGGCGGGAGCCGGTCCTCCGCACCCCGGCGTCGCGGCTACACGTCGGCGATGATCTTCGTCAGGTGGTAGGCGGTGCCGTAGCGGACGACGCCCCGGAGTATCCCCAGGGGGTCGCGGGGGGCGGCCTTGCGCTTGTGGGGCTGGTGCGTGAAGGGGATGCCGGACCAGGGGTTCTCCGCGTGGTGGTGGCTGCCGCGCGGGGCGTCCGGCTCGATCGCCCAGTACACCCAGGTGCTGTCGTGGTGACGGCAGAGGACCTGCCCCAGGTACCAGACGGCGCCCTGGAGGAAGGGTCCCTCCCGGTCGGCGTCGAAGTCGGCGAGGGTTCCGTAGCGGGCGCGCAGCCGCTGTTCCAGCACGTCCAGGCCGGCGGCGGTGAAGTCGCCGTCCCCCGGGCCGTCGGATCCGAACAGTCGGTGCGCCCACTCCGGGTGGGCCTCCTCCCGCTCGGCGAGCCACAGTTGCAGCCATGCGTCCGCCGGCTGGGGGCCGATCGGGTCCAGCGGTGAGCGTTCCTTGTGCGGCTCCCAGCCCGGTACGGCACGGCGCCGCTCGGACACGGCGTCGGCGAGCTGGTCACGCTCACGCGTCAGCACCTCGCCGGAGCCTTCGGCGAGGGCGACGTCGACGAGGGTGCCGACGGACAGCGGGGGCAGGCCGAGGTCGGGGTCGGGGCTGACGAGCGGATCGCCGTCCTCGCCTCCCGTCGCGGGATCGATGTCCCATCGGCCGCCGCAGACGTCCATGAGCACTTCCCCGATGTACGCGGTGGCGGCACGGCGGAAGGCGTCGTCGTGCTCACCGTCGAGCAGGGCCTGCTCCAGAACGGCCAGGGAGCCGGGCGAGTAGTCGAAGGGGAAGTCGGCGGGCAGATGCACCTGTTCGAGCCGTGCGGCGAGCACCTGCAGATCGTCGAGCCAGCGGTCGAGGAGGGTCGCGTGGGTGGGCGTGGCCGGATCGGTGGTCATGGGTGGGAAGCGTAGGCCGAAGCGGCGCGGGGGTTCCCAGCGGTCCTGGAGATCCTGTGGTTGTTGTGCGTCGCGGCTGTGCATCTCCGGTGGGTGACGGGGCGTCAGAGGTTAATGTGCTGGAAAAGGCGGTGGCATCAACGGGGGCCATGCACCGCCCGGTTGACCTTCCTCGCCCTGCGCACAGGGGTTCAGACCTGCCCCCACGAGGGACACAACCATGCATTCTGCGATACGCGTGCGCGGCCTGGCCGCACTGCGCGCGGCGGCCGTCGTGCTCGGCGCGACCGTACTGGTGGCCGGTCCGCTGCCCGGGCTTCACGACAGCGCCGACGCGGCACCACCGAAGCCGATGCTGGGCCGCTGTATGGACAAGTACGGCACGAGTCCGACGCCGCCACCGGCGTACCGGCTGCCCGGCTACAAGCCGGCCGGGCCGAACCAGTGGAAGACGCCGAACGCCGAGGACCGCTTCTACTCCTACGACAACCTCGCCAAGGGCTTCGAGGCCCTCACCGATCCGGGCGTGATCGGCCTTCCCGAGGGCGACAGCCCGAAGAAGTACGCGTGGGGCACTCCGGAGAACGCGGTCGCCACCTGGAAGGAGAAACAGGCCGGCGCGAAACCCTACGAGGGTTCGTTCAACGAGTGGCTGAACAACGTCTACTCCCGGAACGAGGGCAACAACAAGCGGGGGAACGCCTTCGAGTCGGAGGTCGTGAAGTACTTCGACCTCGGTGGCGTGGACTGGATCTGCCAGAAGAACCTGCGCGACCTCAACCCCGGCCTCTACAAGGACCTCGAGCGGACGCTCGGCAAGGACGTGATGAAGGACGGCCGGGTCTTCGACGCGGTCAACCAGCGCACACGGACCGTCTACGAGATCAAGTCCGGGATCGGTTACGACGCCCGGCAGCTGAAGATCGACGCGGAGCTGGTCCGCCGGGGCTGGAAGGTCGTCTACATCAACGGGCAGGAGCCCGACGCGAAGACGGTCCAGAAGTACGGCTCCGCCGGGGTGAAGTACTACCGGCACTCCGCCACCCCGAATCCGCGGTACACCGTCGGGAAGTACACCCCGAAGAGCAACCAGTTGATGACGCCGGACCCGAACCGGCCCTCCTTCGGGTCGGGCGGTGACATGGCGCGCAGGTCGGCGCCCACGCCCGAGGACGCCCGGCGGCAGAGCGAGCGGGCCCGCGGGCTGATCCGGCAGCCGGGCAACAGCCTGCGCAGCCCGGGCGGTGTCGACTTCTCGACACTGGACATCTCCTACGTCGGGCAGACGAAGACGGGGAACCTCTCCTACGCCTTCAGCGCGAAGAACACCGACGAGGAGACCGCGCCCGGCTACGGCGGCGCGGAGAAGGCCCAGCTGATCTCGGACGCCTTCTTCACCTGGCTCGCTCTGACGCCGGACCACTTCTGGGTCAACCTCAACCCGGACGACCCTGACACGATCATGAAGGCGCCGTTCGACAGGACCGACGCCGGCCGTGTCCTGCTCGAGGCCGACATGGAGATGAAGCACGACTTCGGTCGCGCGGAAGACCCGAAGACGGACGCCGGGAAGCGGTTCTGGGAGGGGATCAGCAAGGTCGACGGCAGGCCCTGCATGGGCTCCACCCGGAACTGGATCACCCCGAAGAAGGCCGAGGTCCGCATCGAGGACGACGGCGCCTACATTCTCAGCGCCCCGTTGGAGGTCCAGACCGTCGCCCAGGACTACAGCACGCCCGGCCCCGGCGGCGGCATGCCCTGCACCCTGACCAAGGAGCAGACGGCCCACAACATGGACGTCTACCGGCAGACGGTACTGCCGGTGGTGGAGAAGCAGATCAACGAGGACGCCAAGTACGCCGATCTGCGCCGCGTGTACAAGGCCCGCATCGCCGCGGAGTACGTCCGCCAGACCGTGGCCCGCGACCCGAAGGCCTTCGGCGGCTCGTTCGGCGGGATCATCGACAGCGACCAGGTGAAGCGCTGGCCGCTGCGCGGCAAGAACGCGGGCTGGGACAAGATGACCGTGTGGAAGGAGATGAAGCGGTCGTACACCGAGGGCGACTTCAAGTACGAGATCCCCGTGGGCGGCGAGGTCTGGGTGTACACGGTCGGTGGCGTCGACATGACCAAGCAGCCGCAGCGCAAGGTCGGCCGGGCCCGCTTCCGTGCCGAGAAGCCCAACCTGCCTTCCGTGACCAGGGGTTCGCGCAACGAGGCGCTCGGCTACCAGGCGACCGGCACGACCGTGATGGGCGGCGACAACAGCGGCCGGTCCGGTGGCGGCAGGCCCAACCCGAAGCCGACCCCGACCGGCAGGCCCACCGCCGAGCCGACCGGCACACCGGCGCCCACCACCAGCACCCCGGCACCGGCGCCGTCCGGCGACGGCGGCCACGGCACGTCGCCCACCGGAGGCAGTGACCAGGGCGGCAGCATGGCCGACACCGGCACCCAGGTACTGGCCGTCGCCGGGATCGCCGCCGCCCTCCTCGTCGCGGGAACGGCGCTCGTCCGGCTCAGGCGCCGCCGCGGCAGCCGCGACTGACCGACGCCGGGCACGCCCGCGAAAGGCCCCCGCACCCCTGGTCGGCAGGGGTGCGGGGGCCGGGTACCTCTTACGGAGTCGTGACGTGGCGGCCCGGCGCCCGTGTTCCCGGCGCTGCCCGCCCTAGCGTGGCCCCATGCGCGTACTGGTCACCGGCGGTGCCGGGTTCATCGGGTCCCATGTGGTGGAGGCACTGCGGGCGGGCGGTCACGAACCGCTCGTGTACGACGTCCGGGAGGATCCCGGCGCGGACGTCCGGGACCCGTCGGCCGTCGCCACGGCCCTCGCCGGTGTGGACGCCGTGTGCCACCAGGCGGCGATGGTCGGCCTCGGCGACGGGGTCGCCGACGCGGCGGAGTACGTCTCGCGCAACGACCTGGGTACGGCCGTACTGGTCGCCGCCATGGCCGAAGCGGGCGTGCGGCACCTCGTGCTCGCCGGTTCGATGGTCGTCTACGGAGAGGGCGGGTACGCGTGCGCGCGGCACGGTGCCGTACGGCCGGGTCCGCGGGCCGTGGCCGACCTGGACGCGGGGCGGTTCGAGCCGCGATGCCCGGAGTGCGGGCGGGACCTCGCCCCCGGCCTGGTCGGCGAACAGGCCCCCGCCGACCCCCGGAACGTGTACGCGGCGACCAAACTGGCCCAGGAGCACCTGGTGGCCGCCTGGGCCCGGTGCACGGGCGGGTCGGCCGTGTCGCTGAGGTACCACAACGTGTACGGCCCCCGGATGCCGCGCGACACCCCCTATGCCGGGGTCGCGTCCTTCTTCCGCTCGGCGCTCGCCCGCGGGCAGGCGCCCCGGGTGTTCGAGGACGGACGGCAGCGACGGGACTTCGTGCACGTGCGGGACGTGGCCGCGGCGAACGTGGCGGCGCTGGAGGCGGAGACCGAGCCGGGGGCCCTCACGGCCTACAACACCGGCAGCGGGGATCCGCGTACCGTCGGGGAGATGGCGTCGGCGCTGTCCGCCGCGTGCGGGGGGCCGGAACCGGTGGTCACCGGGGAGTACCGGCTCGGCGACGTGCGGCACATCACCGCGGACTCCTCACGGCTGCGGACCGCGCTGGGCTGGCTGCCGGAGGTCGGATTCGCCGAGGGCATGAGGGAGTTCGCGCGGGCCGGCCTGCGCGAGGAGTGAGTCGGGGGGCGCGGTGCGGGTCAGGGCGCGGCCGGGAGGATCACCTCGAAGCGGCAGCCGCCGGGGATGTTGCGGACGGTCGCGTGGCCCTCGTGCGCCTCCACGATGCCCCGGACGATGGCGAGGCCGAGGCCCGCGCCCGCGGGCGGCGTCCGGGCGTCGCTGCCGCGCCAGCCGGTGTCGAAGACGCGCGGCAGATCCTCCTCGGGGATGCCGCCGCAGCCGTCCGTGACGGACAGCAGCACGCCGTCGCCGGTGCGTTCGGCGGCGACCGCGACGGTGCCGTCGGAGGGGGTGCGGCGGATGGCGTTCACGAGCAGGTTGCCGAGCACACGGCTCATCTCCTTGCCGTCCACCTCGACCGGCACCGGCTCGACCCGGTCGCCCACCAGGCGCACCCCGTGCTCCCTGGCCAGCGGGTCGACTCCGGCCAGGGCGTCGCCGACCAGGTCGTACAGGGAGATCCGGGAGGGGGTGAGCGGGAGGGTGCCCGCGTGGATGCGGGAGAGTTCGAAGAGGTCGCCGACCATGTCGTTGAGCCGTTCGACCTCCGTGCGCATCTGCCTCAGGTAGCGGCCGGGGTCGGCGGCCACACCGTCCTCCAGCGCCTCCGACATGGCGCGCAGGCCCGCCAGCGGGGTGCGCAGATCGTGCGAGATCCAGGCGACGAGCTCCCGCCTGGACGTCTCCAGCGTCCGCTCCCGCTCGCGGGACTCGGCGAGCCTGGCGCTGGTCGCGGCCAACTCCCGTCCGAGCGCGTCCAGTTCGGCGGTGGCCGGGCCGTCGGGGGCCGCGAAGGTCCCTCCGTCGCCGAACGAGCGTGCGGCCAGGGCGAGTTCGTGGCTGCGGGCCACGACCCAGCGGCCCAGCAGCAGGGCGGTGGCCAGGGAGACGACGGCCGCCATCGCGACGACCGTGGTGACGACGCTCAGGTCGTGCGGCGAGAGGAACATCGCCCAGGCGACGGCGAGGGTTCCGGAGAGCATCGCGACCACTCCGACCGCCGCGACCACGGTGAGCGAGGCGGTGAGCGAGCGCCGGCGGATCAGGCGCAGCACCGCCGCTCCGGCCAGTCCGGTGGCGGCGGCGCCGGCGAAGGCGTACAGGGCGATGAGGAGGGTGTCGCGCATGGTCAGTTCACCGCCCCGGCGGCCTCGAAGCGGTAGCCGACGCCCCACACGGTCTGGATCAGACGGGGCCGGGCCGGGTCGTCCTCGACCTTGCCGCGCAGCCTGCGGACGTGGACGGTGACGGTGGACAGGTCGCCGAAGTCCCAGCCCCAGACCTCGCGCATCAGGTCCTCGCGGCTGTAGGCACGGCCGGGATGCCGCAGGAAGAAGACGAGCAGGTCGAACTCTCGCAGGGTGAGGCCGAGTTCCCGGCCGTTCTTGGTGGCGCGGCGGGCGTCCGGGTCGACCGACAGGCCGGCCGCGGCGAGCGGTTGCCCGGTGGTGGCGGGGCGGCTGCGGCGCAGTACCGACTCGACGCGCAGGACGAGTTCCCGGGGGCTGAACGGTTTGGTGACGTAGTCGTCGGCGCCGACCTCCAGGCCGAGGATGCGGTCGTCCTCGTCGCCTCGGGCGGTGAGCATGATGACCGGCACGGGGCCGTGGGCCCGGATCCGGCGGCAGACCTCCAGGCCGTCCATGCCGGGCAGCATGAGGTCGAGCACGACGAGGTCGGGCAGGCGCGCGGCGGCGTGGGTGAGGGCCGTCGGGCCGTCGCCGGCCCGGTCGACCGCGTAGCCGGCGCGATGGAGGTAGCCGGTGACGACCTCGGCGACGGTGGGGTCGTCGTCGACGACCAGGACCCGGGCCGGAGCGTCGGCGGCCGCGGCCCCGTGGGGCTCGTGCTGCTGGTGCATGGCTCCAGCCTCGCACCGCGCGCTGCCCTTCGCGGGCCCCCGCGGGCGGCGTCCGTGTTTCGTAAGGATCAGCTGTCCCTTATGCCCGATTCTGCTTCGTAGGGTGGAAAGCGTGACGACCACTCCCACGGACGTCGACGTGGTGCTGCCCTGCCTGAACGAGGCCGAGGCCCTGCCCTGGGTGCTCGCCCGGATTCCGGCCGGCTGGCGCGCCGTCGTCGTCGACAACGGTTCCACCGACGGCTCGGCCGAGGTCGCCCGCGCGCTCGGCGCCACCGTGGTGCACGAGCCGCGGCGCGGCTTCGGCGCCGCCTGCCACGCCGGGCTGACCGCGGCCAGCGCCGACCTCGTCTGCTTCTGCGACTGCGACGCCTCCCTCGACCCCTCGCTGCTCGTCCCCTTCGTCCGGGAGGTCAACGAGGGCGGCGCCGACCTGGTCCTCGGGCGGCGACGCCCCCGGGGCAGGGGTGCCTGGCCGGTCCACGCGCGGGCCGGCAACCTCGCCCTGGCGCGGATGCTGCGCCGCCGTACCGGCCTGCGCCTGCACGACCTGGGGCCGCTGCGTGCCGCCCGCCGTGAGCCGCTGCTCGCGCTCGGCCTCACCGACCGGCGCAGCGGCTACCCGCTGCAGATGGTCGTGCGCGCGGCCGACGCGGGCTGGCGGATCGCCGAGCACGACGTGCCCTACCTCCCGCGCACCGGTACGTCCAAGGTGACCGGCACCTGGCGCGGCACCTGGCAGGCCGTGCGGGACATGCGCCGGGTCCTGGCCGACGCACCGGTCCCCGGGGCCGGCGCCGACCGGAGGGCCGTACGGTGACCACCCTGCTCGTCATCGCCAAGGAACCGCGTCCGGGACGCGTCAAGACCCGGCTCACCCCGCCGTTCTCCCCCGAGGAGGCGGCACAGCTGGCGGAGGCGGCCCTCGCCG
The DNA here is from genome assembly GCF_043079785.1 of Streptomyces sp. NPDC015139. NCBI lineage: Bacteria > Bacillati > Actinomycetota > Actinomycetes > Kitasatosporales > Streptomycetaceae > Streptomyces > Streptomyces sp. NPDC015139. The sequence goes on from NZ_JBIBUW010000008.1 coordinate 153,838, forward strand.
ACACGCTGCACGCCGTGGCGGCCGCGCCCGCGTCCCGGCGCGTCCTCGTCCTCGACGGGTCCCCGGGGCCTTGGCTGCCGCCCGGATTCGAGGTCGTCCCGCAGTGCGCGGGCGGGCTGGACGAGCGGCTGGCGGACGCCTTCGCGCACTGTCCCGGCCCCGCCCTCCTCATCGGCATGGACACTCCGCAGGTGACGCCGGAACTGCTGACGGTGGACCTCGCGGACTGCGACGCCTGTCTGGGCCCGGCGGAGGACGGCGGCTTCTGGGCCCTGGGCCTGGCCGATCCCGATCCGGCGCTGCTGCGGGGTGTGCCCATGTCGACCCCGGTGACGGGCGCCCTGCAGCGGGAGCGGCTGGTCGCCGCCGGGCTGCGGGTGCGCGACCTGCCCACGCTGCGGGACGTCGACGTCGCCGCCGACGCCCGCGCCGTGGCGGCGCTCGCCCCGCACGGCCGGTTCGCCGCGCGGCTGGCCCGCTGCGCGCCCGTGGCGCGGCGATGAGCGCCCCGCCCGCCGCCCGGCACGCGTGGGCGGCCGCAGACCCGTACGCGGCGGCGCTGCGCACCGGCCGGGGCCCGCTGTTCCTGCGCCGCGCGGACGGCTGGCTGCTGCCGCTGGAGGTGGAGCGCTGGTGCGCCCGCGCGGACGCGACCGACCGGGCGGTGCTGGACCGGTGCGAGGGCGCGGTGCTCGACGTCGGCTGCGGGCCGGGCCGGCTGGTCGTGGAACTCGCCGACCGTGGCCGTACCGTGCTCGGGATCGACGTCAGCGAGGCGGCCGTCGAACACACCGTGGGACGGTTGGCGCCGCCCACGTCCGGGGAGGACGCGGCACGGGCGCTGCGCCGCTCGGTGTTCGAGCCGCTGCCCGGCGAGGGCCGCTGGGACACCGTCCTGCTGATGGACGGCAACGTCGGCATCGGCGGGAATCCGCCGGTCCTGCTGGAGCGCGTGGCCGGCCTCCTGCGGCCGGGCGGGCTGCTGATCGCCGAGACCGTGCCGGCGAACGTGGACGAACGCACCGAAGTGCAGGTGGTCGACGCCGTCGGTGCCTTACGGGCCGACGGGGTCCCGTTCTCCTGGGCCCGCCTCGGCACCCCGGCCCTGCTCCGCCACGGGCGCAGGGCCGGCTGGCGGCGCGTCGCTCAGTGGGAGGCGGGCGGCAGGTGCTTCGCCGCCCTGCGCACCCGCAGCGCCAGCAGCAGCGCGGAGCCGCCGAAGAGCGCGGCGGTGATCAGCAGCCAGCGCGCCAGGAAGCCGTCCGGGGACAGCCCGGTGGCCGTCCGGTAACGCTCGCTCACCATCCCGCTGATCAGTGGGAACCAGACGAGGAGCAGCAGGCCCGACAGCACGGCCGGGACGCGCACGTACGGCGTCCGGGCGCGCCGTCCGCCGGCGTCGAGGCCGCGCATCACCGCCCGGTCCGCCGCCGTGTACAGCGGCAGCAGGACGAGGTCGTGCAGCAGCGCGGCACCGACGATCCACAGCGCCACCCCCCGCCAGTCCCCGGCGAGCAGTCGTACTCCGGCGTAGGCGGCGAGCGCGAACGAGCAGGCGAGCAGCAGCAGTTGGAGAGGGCTGCCGAGGGGCAGCGGGCGGCGCGGCATCACAGGTCTCCGAAGGTGAGTCGGGCCACCCACTTGGTGTTCATCACGCCGGGTGCGGCGGGCACGATGATCCGCGCCGGGTGGCCGTGGTCGGGTGACAGTTCCTCGCCGTTGACGTACAGGGCGAGCAGGGAGCGCGGGTCGGCCGTCTGGTTGGCGCGCAGGGCGGCGCGGCGGAAGGCGCCGTGCCGTTGCAGGGACTCCACGAACACGTCCGGCGGATCGCCGTCGTACCCGACGAGTGCCGCGAGGTCGCGCAGTCGTACGCCGCGCCACCACTGGTCGGCGGTCGACCAGCCCTCCACGCAGGCGATGGGCAGTGACGAGCTGTGCTGCGGCAGTCGGAGCAGCTCGGCACGGCTGAGCCGGACGGTGCCGGTGCGGCCGGTGACGACCAGCCGCCAGACGTCGTCGTGGGTGTCGGCCGGGGTGATCCCGGCGTAGCGGGCCGTCTTGTTGATCTGGAAGCCGTTCGGACCGCCGCCCGGATCCGCCGTGCCGTGCGGGGCGAGCAGGGCCGTACGGCGGAAGGGGCCGCCGAGGCTCTGGCCGACGGTGGTCAGGAACAGCAGCAGCGAGCCGCCGCCGACCAGCGCGAGCGCGCCGCGCCGGGAGACCGTGGGCGGATCGGGTCGCGGGGACACCAGGGAGTCCGCCGCCGGGTCGGACGGCGCCGGAGCGTCCGCCGCCGCGGTGTCCGGCCGTTCCGGGAAGGCGCCCTCCCGCATCCGCAGCCGTACGGCGCGCACGGCGGTCGGCGCCTTCAGCACCGCGTGGGCCACGAACGCGGCGAAGAACACCCAGGCCCCGTAGAAGTGCAGCGGGTAGAAGGAGCCGGGGAAGACGTAGGCGAGCTGGATGTTGAGCACTCCGGTCGTGAACTCGAACAGGCCGCCGCCGACCAGGAGCAACAGGGAGATCCGCTCCAGCGCGTGCGCCACGGAGCGGGCCGGCGGCAGCGCGAAGAGCCTCGGCACGACCGACCACAGCTTGGCCAGCAGCACGGGGACCAGGGTGATGCCGAGCGTGACGTGCACGCCCTGGGTGAACCGGTACAGCCATACCGGGCCGGTCGGCCAGGCGAAGAGGTAGAAGCCGAGGAGGCCCTTGTCCGGGGTCTGGTCGTTCACCGGGGCGAGGTCCGGGTTGTAGGCGGCGTACGACACCAGGCCGGTCACGAACAGCACGGTGATGCCGACGAGCAGGACGAGGCCGAGCACGGAGGTGAACCACGGGCCGCGCAGGGGGCTGCGCCAGAAACCGGGGGACGTGGGAAGCCGGGGATGGTCGCGCATGTCCCGACGGTAGGCCGGGAAGCCCCCGAGAACCGGTGCGCGACCCGTGACGAAACGCTGACGTCCGGCCCGGACGGCGGTCTGCCGCCGCTCCCCCGGCCTAGCGTGTGGGCGTGACCCGCTCCCTGCGCCGCGACCTGTACGCCGCCGGTGCCGCCGCCCTGCTCGTGACGGCGGCCGTACTGATCGGCCGCCACATCCAGGACACCCGCCACACCCTGTTCGTGCACTGGCCCCCGGTGCTCGCCGAGTGGGATCCGCACGTCGGCCCCGGCACTCCGGCGGCCCTGGCGGTCGCCGCCGCCACCGTCGTGTACGGCCCGCCGCTCGCGGCCCGGCTGCCGTGGCGAGGGGTGCTGGCCGCCGCGTGGGCGGCGTGCGCGGCCTGGATCGTGTCGCTCGCGCTGGTCGACGGCTGGCAGCGGGGCGTCGCGGACCGGCTCACCACCCGCAACGAGTACCTGCGCGTCATCGACCGGTTCGGCGACATCCCGGCCACCCTGCGGGACTTCACCCACCACATCGTCAGCGGCACCCCCGACCCCTGGCCCGCGCACGTGGCCGGTCATCCGCCGGGCGCCACACTGACCTTCGTCCTGCTCGACCGGATCGGGCTGCGCGGCGGCGGCTGGGCCGGGATGTGGTGCGTGGTGGTCGGCGCGACCGGCTGCGTGGCGGTGCTCGTCGCGGTCCGGGCCCTGGCCGACGAGTCATGGGCGCGGCGGGCCGCCCCCTTCCTGGTGCTGGCCCCGGCCGCCGTGTGGCAGGGCGCCTCCGCGGACGCCTACTTCGGGGCCGTCGCCGCATGGGCCGTGGCCCTGCTCGCGCTCGCGCTGACCCGCCGGTCCCTCGCCTGCGCGGCCGGCTCCGGACTGCTGTTCGGTCTGACCTGCTACCTCTCCTACGGCCTGACGCTCTTCGCGCTGATCGGCGCGGCGGTTGTGGTGCTCGGCCGGGACGGGCTGCGACGGCGCCCGGCCCTGCTGCTGCCGCTGGTGGCCGGACTGGCCGTGGTCCCCGTCGTGTTCGCCCTCGCCGGGTTCGACTGGTGGACGGCCTACCACCTGCTGATCACCCGCTACTACCAGGGCGTGGGCGGCAAACGCCCCTACGGCTACTGGGTGTGGGCCAACCTGGCCTGCACCGTGCTCATCACCGGCCTCGCCACGGCGGCGGGCCTGCGCCGCACCGCGACGGTCCTGCTCACCCGTCGCGGCGGCACCGCACCCGACGGGGCCGCCGCGCGGACGCGTCTCGCCGTCCTCGTGGCGGCCGCCCTGGCCGCCCTGCTGGTCGCCGATCTGTCCGGGATGAGCAAGGCGGAGACGGAACGCATCTGGCTGCCGTTCGCCCTGTGGCTGCTCCCGGCGTGCGCCTTCCTGTCCCACCCCCGTGCCTGGCTGACCGCGCAGGCCGTCCTCGCCCTGCTCCTCAACCACCTTCTGCTGACCGGATGGTGAACCACCGTCAGGGAGTCCGGCCCGCCGCCTCGTGCAGCACGAGCAGCGCGATGTCGTCGGTGCGCCGGGCACGGGAACCCGCCTGGCCCACCACGCCGTCGATGAGGGCGTCCAGGTCCCGGTGGTCGGCGTGGGCCAGATGGCGTGCGAGAGCGGCGATCGAGTCGTCGAGGTCGACGTCCGGCCGCTCGATGAGGCCGTCGGTGTAGAAGGTGAGCATCAGCCCCGGGGTGAGCGGGATCTCCGTCACCGGGTAGACGGCCTCGGGGTCCACGCCCAGGAGCGGTCCGGGCGGCACGTCGAGCGGGCCGGTGTCGTGTGCGGACCGGCGCGCGATCGGCGGCGGGTGTCCGGCGCTGGCCAGGGTGACCCGGCGGCCGGCGAGGTCGAGGTGGGCGTACAGGCAGCTGGTGAACAGGTCGGGGCCGAGATCGCCGAGGAGCCGGTTGGTTCCGGCGAGCACCTGGTCCGGTGCGGTGCCGAGGGCGGAGTGGGCGTGGACGGCGGTGCGCACCTGCCCCATGAGAGCGGCGGCCGCGGTGTCGTGGCCCTGGACGTCGCCGATGACGGCGGCGACGGCCGTGTCCCCGAGCGGGATGAGGTCGTAGAAGTCGCCGCCGATGTCCATGCCCCGGGTGGCGGGCAGATAGCGGGCGGCGACCCGCAGTCCGGGGATCGCGGGCAGGGCGCGCGGGAGCAGCGCCTGCTGGAGGCCGTGGGCGAGCTCGTGTTTCGTGTCGTACAGGCGGGCCCGGTCGAGGGCGTGGGCGACGAGGCCGGCGAGCGAGGTCATGACGGCGCGGTCCTCGGCCGGGAACTCGTGGGGCCGGTCGTAGGACAGGATGCAGCAGCCGACGGGACGGCCGGAGACGACGAGGGGCAGGAAGGCCCAGGCCTCCTTCCGGCTGATCATCGAGGCTTCCGGGTGGGCGCGCCGCATCTCCTCCGGGGTGGAGAAGAACGCCGGGACGCCGGTGCCGATGGCCCGGCCGGCGGGGGTGAACCCGGTGTCGACGGGCAGGCCGTCGAGACGCTCGATGGTGCGCGGGTCGTAGCCGCGGTGGCCGATGATCCGCAGGCGGCCGGCGTCGGCCGTCGACAGCACGAGCGCCTGGGCACCGAACGCGGGCATGATCTGGTCGGCGACGAGGTCGACGACGTCCTGGACCCCGACGACCTCGGTCAGCGCGGCGGCCAGGTGCGTGAGCTGGTAGAGCCGCCCCGCGCGCGCCGGGGTGACACTCCGGCCGGAGAGGCGGGGTGCCGGGGTGGGCGGGGTGTCCGCACCGCTGGGGACGATCCGGATGCTGATGCCGCTGGCGTCGGGGAAGAGGTGGAAGTCCAGCCAGCCGTCCGGTGGGCGGCACGCCGTGAAGACGACGGGCCGGCGGCTGATCACGGCGGCGCGGTAGCGGTCCTCGTAGGCGGGGTCGTCGAGCCAGCGCAGGGAGTTCCACGGCAGGGTGCCCAGCAGGTCGCCGGCCTCCTTGCCCAGCAGCTGGCAGGCGCCGGAGCTGAGGTAGGTGAAGCGCCCTTCGAGATCCAGGGCGCAGCTGCCGCCGGGCAGCCGTTCGACGAAGTCCGCGGCGGCCAGCTCCGGGCTCGCCGACCGGTGCCCCGAGCCGGCGGGGAGCACGCGCGGCCGGTCGCCGGGGGTCGCGAGGGACCCGTCCTCGACGGCTTCCTCCAGCAGCCTGGCCAGCCGGCCGCAGCTGGACGCGATGTTCCCGCGCTCCCGCTGGGTCATGTACGCCGGGCGCGTGGCCGGCCACATGAGCAGCAGCACGCCCCAGCGACGCACGCCGGTCACCGGCGCGGCGGCCAGCACCAGCGGGTACGGCAGTGCCATGGCGGTGCGCGGATAGGCGCGGGCCAGCTCCTCCTGACTGCCCAGCCACACCATCCGCTCCTCACGTACCGCCGCGGCCACCGGCGCCGGAGCGGTCACCGGGATCCTCGTCCACGGCGCGGCGAACTCGGCCGGGGCTCCGCACAGGACGTCGAGCAGCAGTTGCTGCCCGTCGGGGGCCAGCAGGTAGAGGGCACCGATGGAGGCACCCGTGCGGCGCACCGTCTCGGCGAAGGCCGCGTCCCGCGCCTGCGCGTTCCTGGGCGAATCGACCGCTCCGGTCACGCGGCACCTCCAGCCCGTGGGGACGGCTCACGGCGATGTCATACGACTCGTCTTCCCGCGACGCGCGAAACGACCCCACCGCACATGCCCGACCTCGCTCATACGGGGACGCTACGCCCCGGTGCCGTGCTCGGCACGCGGTCCCGCACGGACGGTCCGGGGCCCCCGGGCACCGCCCGCGGCCGGTCCGGAGAGGACCGGGAAGCCCCCGACCGGCGGGGGACGACGGGCGGACCCCGCCGGCCGTCGTCCGCCGCCGGAGTCGCCCGCGCACCCGGGGAGAGGGAGAATCCGGCATGACCACACCGAGCACCGCCCAGTCTCCGCGCAGCACTCCTCAGGGGCTCCGCTGGGAGCCCAGCGCACGATGGGTCCGCGGCCGGAAGGGCGACGTCACGGTCGTCGACAGCCGTCGTCCCGTCCTCGTGTGGGAGCCGGACATCCCCGTGCCGCTGTACGCCTTTCCGCGCGACGAGGTCCGCATGGACCTGCTGCGCCCGGCGGGGAACCCGCGCACCGGCGCCCACACCGGCTCGACGGTCTTCTACGACCTCCTGATCGGCGGCGAGCTGCTGGAGAACGCGGCCTGGACGTTCCCGGCGGCCGACCTGGCCGGGCACATCGCCTTCGAGTGGTTCCGGCGTACCGGCAGGGGGCTCGACCACTGGTACGAGGAGGAAGAGGAGATCTTCGTGCACCCGCGGGACCCGTACAGGCGCGTGGACGCCCTGCCGAGCAGCCGGCACGTGCGGATCGAGATCGGCGGCACCGTCGTGGCCGACACCGGCCGTCCGGTCCTCCTGTTCGAGACGGGGCTGCCCACCCGCTACTACACCCCGCGCGAGGACGTCCGCCTGGACCTGTTCGAGCCCACCGAGCACCGGACGGGCTGCCCCTACAAGGGCACCGCCGCGTACTGGTCCTGGCGCGGCGAGGGGGACGTCCCCGCCGACATCGTGTGGAGCTACGCCGAGCCCCTGCCGGCGGCCGGCGCCGTCAGGGGGCTGCTCGCGTTCTACAACGAGGCGGTCGACATCACCGTGGACGGCGAGCTCCTCGATCGTCCGGTCACGCCCTTCACGCCCACGCTGTCCTCCGGAACGGGGCGCCTACGGCGCACGGGGAACGGCCCCGGCCGGCGGTGAGCCGGCCGGGGCCGTGCGGGTGCGTGGCCGTCGGGGGAGCCGTGTCAGCCCTGGCGGGCCTTGAGGCGGGGGTTCTTCTTGTTGACCACGAAGACCACGCCACGGCGGCGTACCACCTGGGCGCCGGGCTGGGACTTCAGGGAGCGCAGGGAGTTGCGCACCTTCATGGCTGGGCCTCCTCGTGCTGGGGGGTCACGGCGTGATCAGCCGCGGAGCGCCGCCTGGCGGCCGTATCGCCGCTCGAAGCGCTCGACGCGGCCGGCGCTGTCCACGACCCGCGCCCTGCCGGTGTAGACGGGGTGGCCGGCCGACGAGATCTCCACGTCGATGAGCGGGTAGGTGATTCCGTCCCGCCACTCGATCGTCTTCGACGCGGTCGCGGTCGAGCGGGTCAGGAACAGGGCGTCGGCGGCGCGGTCGCGGAAGACGACCGGCCGGGACTCGGGGTGGATGCCGGGCCTCATGGGTGTTGCCTCCTGGTGGCCGCCGCCGGGGGGGCGGCGGCGTGGGTCAGCGTTCCTCGCGGAAGGGGACGTGCTTGCCGGCGACCGGGTCGAACTTGCGCAGGACAAGCCGGTCGGGGTGGCTCTGACGGTTCTTGCGGGTCACGTACGTGACGCCGGTCCCGGCCGTCGACGTGAGCCTGACTACGGGACGCAGAGTGCTGCGGGCCATGGGGTTCTCCCTTCATCCGGACCCCGGATTGACCGGGTCATGTCACACATACCCGGAACACCACACCTTGCCGTGTCATTCCCGGTGGGTGCCCGGCCCCGCGAGGTCCACCGGCCACAACCGGAAGGGGCCCACACCTATTCCCGGCCTCTCCGGGCGAGCGCGCGGGCGCGCTCGCGCCCTTCCCTCGGCGCGGGCCGTGGTGGAGACTCCGCTCAGCCGGGGGCCGCACCGCCCCTCCGGCCACCGTGCGCTCCCCCACCCCCACGTCCGAGGGCTGCCCTTATGCCGATCGCACCTGCCGGCCTCCGCCTGGCCTGTACAGCCGCGGGACTCGTGCTCGTCGCCGCCACCGCCACCACGGCGGGCGCCGCACCGTCACCACCCGCCCGCGCCGCGCACACCGCCGCGGCGTCGGACCCCGGCACCTGGTCGGCGCCCCTGTCGACCCGGGGCCGCTACATCGTCGACAGCCGGGGCGACCGCTTCCGGCTGAGGGCGGCCAACTGGGACGGCGCACAGGGGTCCTGGACCGGCAGTGGCAGCGCCTCGGACCCCGCCAACCACCACGCGGGCCAGGACTCCCACGGCATACCCCTCGGTCTCGACCGTGTCTCTCTGCCGCAACTGATGACCGACTTCCACGAGTTGGGCATCAACACCGTCCGCCTGCCGTTCTCCAACGAGATGATCCACAGCACCACACCCGTCCCCGACGCCGCCGTGGCCGCCAACCCCCGACTCCGCGGCAGGACGCCGCTGGAGGTCTACGACGCCGTGGTCGAGGCGCTCGACCGGAGCGGGTTCGCCGTGATCCTCAACAACCACACCAACACCTCGCGCTGGTGCTGCGGCGTCGACGGCAACGAACGGTGGAACAGCGGCCAGTCCACGCGGACGTGGGCCGACGACTGGGTCTACATGGCCCGGCGCTACGCCGGCGTGCCCCGCGTCGTCGGCGCCGACCTCTACAACGAGGTCCGGCGCGACGTGCTGGACGACCCGAACTGGGGCATGGGCGACGCCCACGACTGGTACGCCGCGGCCCAGGAGGCCGGCGACCGCATCCTCACCGAGGCCGACCCCAGGCTGCTCATCGTCGTCGAAGGCATCAACTGGACCGGCATCCCCGTGGACGGACTCCCCCACGGCAGGCCCGTCCTCACGCCCGCCCGCACCCTGTCCCACACCCTGGTCGACGCCCACAAGCTGGTCTACTCGGCCCATTTCTACGGCTACACCGGCCCCCACCACAGCGGCGCCACCGGCATCGGCGAGACCCACGACGCCCGCTACCAGGACCTGAACCGCGACCAGCTGTACGCGACCCTGGAGGACGAGGCGTTCTTCGTCGAGGAGACCGGCCGGCACTACACCGCGCCCGTCTGGATCAGCGAGTTCGGCATCGGCTCCGGTGAGACGAACCAGGCTGCCCGCACCTGGTTCACGAACATCACCGACTACTTCGCCGACCACGACACCGACTTCGCCTACTGGCCGCTGGTGGGCCACGCGGGACATGACGACTGGGCGCTGCTGCGCTACGACGGCGCCGGTCACCGCTCCGGCGTCCTCGACGCGGACGACTGGCGCGGTGCGGCCTGGCGGCACCTCGGGGAGACCGCGGGCAGGACCGGCCCCGTGGCCCCCGTACCCGTGTGGCGGATGCTCGCCGTCGACCACGGTGACGCGGTGGAGTCCCTGCGCGTCCGCGCCACGGGCGACTGGGACCCGGGGGCGCACAAGGCCGCCTGCCCGGACGGACTGCGGCTCGTCGGCCTCAGCCACACCCGTGGCCGCGGCCTGTGCACCGACAGCGGCACGGACGACCTCCGCTCCCCCACCGGCGGCCAGACGGTCGTCACCGACGAACGCCACGTTCCCTCCGGCGGCGACTGGGCCTCCGGGTACACCAAGCTCCAGTGCCCCGCGGGCGGCTTCCTCGCCGGCTACAGCGTGCGCGGCGAGCGCGTGTCGGCGGCGCTGTGCGTGCCCGGCCGCGCTCCCCTGGCGGGTGCGGGGCGCACCGTGTGGTTCGACCGGTCGGACAACCGGCCCGCCGACGCGGCGGGCGGCGACTTCGCCCAGGGCGACTACAAGGGGCAGTGCGCAGCCGACGAGTACGCCGCCGGCATCGCCTTCACCACGAGGTTCGGCAGCAGGCCTGGCCCCGACGCACTGCTGTGCCGCCGGCTGCCCTGACGCGGCGGCGACCGGGCCGGGGCCGCGCCGTCGCCGTCACGCCGGCCGGTCCTGGCCGGGCAGCCGGTCGCCGGCCCCGCGGACGAGCAGCAGCAGGGCGTCGACCAGGTCGTCGGCGGGGCTGCCCGTGGCCAGCCGCCGCAGCTGCAGGCCCATCACCAGGGCGACCGTGGTGGCCGCCAGGCGTTCCGCGTCCGGGACGCCGAGCGCGGTGAGGATCCGGGTGGCGAGGCGGTCGTAGGCATGGAACGCCTCGGCCGCCGCCTCCCGGAGCCGCTCGTCGCGCCCCGAGTGGATGTACAGCTCGAAGGGGGCGAGATGGGCGCTGTCGAACACCGTGCCGCAGGCGACCTGGCCGGCCAGGGAGGCGGCGTCCTCGATGGCGATGCCCTCCGTCTGGCACTGGTCGGCCAACTCGGTGAAGTGCCGCGCCTCTTCGCGCACGAAGTGCAGCAGGCTCTCCCGCAACAGGTCGTGCTGGGTCTCGAAGTGGTAGGTGACCGAACCCAGTGACACTCCGGCTTCCTTGGCGATCCGCCGGTTGGTGACCGCCGCGACTCCGTCCTCACCGATGATCCGCAGCACGGCTTGGATAATGCGCTGGCGCGTCGGGGCGGCGAGGGCGGCGTTCTGCATGCCGCTCATTGTTCCATCAGCACCCGGCCGCCCCGACGGACCGGTGGACAGCTCCGCCCGCCCTGCATATTGTTCGTTCGAACGAACAGACATGGAGGATGGCCGTGCACATTGCCGGGGCAACAGTTCTGCTCACCGGAGTCACCGGGGGCATCGGAAGCGCACTCGCCGCCGGGCTGTCGGACCGCGGCGCGCGTCTGATACTCACCGGGCGCCGCAAGGAGGCTCTCGAACCCCTCGCAGAGCGGTACGGCGCGCGCACGGTCCTGGCCGACCTGGCCGACCCCGACGACGTGCGGCGCCTCGCCGAGGAGGCGGCCGGCACGGACATACTCGTCGCCAACGCGGCCCTCCCGTCCAGCGGCGACGTGCTGGACTACACCCCGGAGCAGATCGACCGGGCGTTCGCGGTGAACCTGCGGGCCCCCGCGGTCCTCGCCCGGCTGCTGGCGCCCTCGATGGTCGCCGCCGGACGCGGGCACATCTGCTTCGTCGGATCTCTGTCGGGCATGGCCGCCACCAAGTCGTCGACCATGTACAACGCCTCGAAGTTCGGACTCCGCGGCTTCTCGCTGGCCTTCCGCCAGGATCTGCACGGCACGGGGGTCGGCGTCTCGATCGTGCAGCCGGGATTCGTGCGCGACCTGGGGATGTTCGCGAAGACGGGCTCACCGACGCCGGGCGGCGTCCGCACCGTGTCGCCGGACCGCGTGGTCAGGGGCGTGGCACGGGCGATCGAGCGGGACGTCGCCGAACTCAACGTGGCGCCGCTGGAGTTGCGGTTCCTCACGAAGGTCGCGTCGCAGTTCCCCGGATTCGCGGAGCGTGTGCAGCGGCTCGCCGGTGCGGACCGGACCGTGGACACGATCGTGGCCGCCCAGCGCGCGAGCCGCTGACGGCCGATGCCGACGGCTGGTCAGGCCGGGTCACACCACGATGAGCGCCTTGCTGTAGACCGTGGAGCTGCGCCGCACCGTCATGCCGATCCCCTCGTAGAGCGCGAGCGCGCCGGTGTCGGTGTGGGTCCACAGCGTGCAGGACCGCTTCCCCCGGTCGTGGAAGGTGCGGAACGCCTCGTGCAACAGCGCGCGGGCGATCCCCCGGCCGCGTTGGTCCCGCCGTACCGCGACCCGCTCGACGTATCCCTCGTCGCTGCCGGGATCGTCCTCGCACAGCACGACGCCGACCAGCTCGCCGTCCGCGAAGGCCAGCGGTGACGCGGCCGGTGCGAACGTCGCGCGTTCTACGGTGAGCCGGGCCCACTCGGGATAGCTCTTGCGCCGCTGCTGCCATTCGTCGAACGCGTCCTCCGTGACCTGGTACGCCGCCTGTTCGTCACCGGGCCGGAAGGGCCGCAGCGTGATTCCCGACGGTGGCCCGGGCACCGCCGCACCGGCGGCCAGGCCGATCTCCAGCAGCCACTCGGTGACGAGCGGGAAGTAGCCTCCGGCCCGCAGCAGCGCGCTCGCCCCGGAGTCGCTGTCCGGGACCGACTGGGACAGGCGGTCGTTCCCCAGGCACCGGGCGCGTACCTCCGCCCAGTCGAGCAGCGCGCCGCCGAGACCCCGCGCCCGGTGCCCGGGGTGGACGTCGATCCGGGCCCGGCGCCCCTTCACCCAGCCCCAGCCGGCCGGTTCGCCGCCGGCGTCGTGTACGAGCACCGCCTCGGCGGCCGGATCCGTGTCCGGCACGCCGAGATCGGCGGCGATGCGGTCGAAGTCGGTCACCGCGCGGCCGTGCAGGTCCCGCTCGCAGGCGGTGACCAGGCGCTGGACGGTGTGCGCGTCGGCCGGGCCCGCCGGCCGGGCCCGGTAGCCGCGTGGCAGCCGCTCCTGCAGATCGGACATGAGGTGAACCCTCCGTCATCCCGGCCGCCCTGTCGACCGTACCGAGGTGCGTCAGCGGTGGGCGGCGGCCGTCACCGCGGCGAGATCCTCGCCGGTGAGCCGGGCGATCCGGTGCGGTGTGACACCGGCGGCCAGGGCCCGTGCGAGCAGTTCGTCGCGGCCGTCGGCGCAGTCCCGGTAGGCGAGCAGATCGTTCTCCACGGCGGCGACCGTCTCCGGGGCCCTGCGGTGGCGCAGCCGGCTCAGCTCCTCGTCGCTCAGCGGAACGGGCAGCCGCTCCGCGTCGCCGGGGATGTCGTCCGTGTCCTCGGGGGCCACCACCCGCAGGCACGGGGAGGTGGCCGGCGCACCCTGGGCGTGCAGCCAGGCCCGCACCGAGGCCGTCTCCATGCACGACAGTTCGCTCAGGGCGGGCACCGGGACGCCCAGCGGCGAGTCCGGGTCCTCCACGAGGAACAGGTAGGCGTCATCGGTCATCAGCGACTCCTCGTCACATTTCGTCGGCGCGTCGCCGCGGCACAACTCGTCGGTCCGTCGCCGTCCCGCATACCCCGTCCGTGCCGGGGTACGGCCCACCGGTGCCACCGCCCTCGGCGCACCGGCGCGTCGCGCGGTCAGCGGACCACCGGCACCGCTCCGGGAGCGGCCGGAAGCGTGGCGTGTCCGCCGTGGCCACAGTGCACGATCCGGTCGCCCAGGCCGATCCTGTCCGCCTCGTTCAGGAACGCGGACAGCGGCGAGCGCATCACCGTGTAGTCGTGGTGGTGCACGGGGGTCAGCGGGCCGTGGCGCAGCAGGACGGTCGCGTTGCCGATGAAGTGGAGGTCGACCGCGTCGCCGGCGGGGTCGGCGTGGTTCCCGGACATGGTCGGCCGCCCTTCGCCCGAGGCTCGGGCACCGGCGCCGCCGCCCGGACCGGTGCGCTCTACGCCGGACGGGGTACCCCTCGCCGGGCGGTGCCACGCGAGCCGAGGCGTCGCGTCGCGGTGTGCGGGGCAGACAGGACGGAGGGCCGGTTCGTGTTCGAGGGGTTCGAGGCCGGGTGGGTACGGACGGACGGCGCGTCGATCTTCGTGCGCCACGGCGGCGAGGGTCCGCCGGTGGTACTGCTGCACGGACATCCGCGGACGTCGGCGACCTGGCACCGGGTCGCCCCGCTCCTCGTCCGCCGCGGCTTCACCGTCGTCTGTCCCGACCTGCGGGGCTACGGCAGGTCCCGGGGCCCGGAGCCGGCGCCCGACCACGCGGGGTACGCCAAACGCGCCGTCGCCGGCGATGTCGTAGCCGTGCTGCGCGAGCTCGGCCACGACCGGTTCGCGCTCGCCGGCCACGACCGCGGGGGCCCGGTGGCGCTCCGGCTGGCGCTGGACCATCCCGGCGCGGTGTCCCGGGTGGCCCTGATCGACTGCCTGCCGCTGAGCGAGCACCTCTCCCGGATCACGGCGGAGTTCGCCACACGGTGGTGGCACTGGTTCTTCTTCGCCCAGCCGGACGTCCCCGAGCGCGTCATCAACGCCGATCCGGACAGCTGGTACCGCGGCGATCCGCGGACCATGGGGCGGGAGAACCACGCCGAGTGGCGGCAGGCCGTCCGCGACCCCCGGGTCGTCCGGGCCATGCTGGAGGACTACCGGGCCGGCCTGACGATCGACCGGCGGCACGAGGAGGCGGACCGGGCCGCAGGGGCGCGGATCCGGTGTCCGGCCCTGGTCCTGTGGTCCGAGCGGGACGACCTGGAGGAGCTGTACGGCGACCCGGTCGCCATCTGGCGGCGCTGGGCCGTCGACGTCCGCGGCCATGGCATCGACTCCGGGCACCACGTGGCCGAACAGGCCCCCGGGGAACTCGCGTCCGCGCTGGGCGACTTCTTCGCGGAAGCCGGGTGAGGACGCCCGGCCCCGTCGGCATATGGCCGAGGATGCTGCGGCGGTGGGGGCGGGGAACTGGTAATTCCTCTTGAGGACGGCCGACTTCGACGAAGAAGAGGGGCAGGGCGACCAGCGTGAGCGGAACCATGGTGGAGAGCACGCCGACGAGTCTGCGGTCACCGGGGATCGTGCTGGGGGTGGGGCTCGGGGGCTTCGCGGACGGCATCCTCCTGCATCAGCTTCTCCAGTGGCACCACATGCTCACCAGCACCAACCACGACCGCATCGGGGTGCGGTACTACGACCCGCACACCGTCTCCGGTCTGCGGATGAACACCGTGTGGGACGGTGTCTTCCACACCGTGTGCTGGATCGCCGTGCTCACCGGCCTCGCGATCCTGTACTCCCGGGTGACGGCCGGACGGCGCCAGGTGTGGACCTCGCGGGTCCTGTGGGGCTGGATCCTGGTCGGCTGGGGCGTCTTCAACCTGGTCGAAGGCGTCCTCGACCACCAGATCCTGGGCATCCACCACGTCCGCGGCGGACCCCACCAGGTGTGGTGGGACATCGGCTTCCTCGTCCTCGGGGCGCTGCTCGTCGCGGGCGGCCGGTTCCTCGCGCGCGGGGGGCGACCCGCCGGACCGGTGGCCGGCGGTACCGGACGGACCGCCTGATGCATCCGGGCACCCCGCACATGCACCACCCCACGGGCGGCGCCCCGCTGGAGTCGGTGCTGGCCGCCCTGGTCCTGCTGCTCTGGGCCGCCGGCTATCTGTACCTGGCCCGGCTCGCGCGGCTGCGGAACCCGGTGCGGGGCTGGAGCCGCCGGCGTACCGCCTGCTTCCTGTCCGGGCTGTTCCTGCTGGCCGTCGCGCTGCTGCCGCCCGTGGCGCCGTGGGCGCACGGCGACTTCCGCGGGCACATGGCGCAGCATCTGCTCATCGGGATGTACGCCCCGCTCGCCCTGGTGCTGGGCGCTCCGGTCACCCTGCTGCTGCGGGTGCTGCCTGCGCCCCGAGCGCGCCGGCTGACCGGCGTCCTGCACGGCCGCCCGGCCCGGTTCCTCGCCCACCCGGCCGTCGGCCTGGTGCTGTCGACGGGCAGTCTCGCGGTCCTGTACTTCACCCCGCTCTACAACGCCGCCATGGACCGTCCGGCCGGCCACTGGCTGCTGCACGTCCATTTCCTGCTGTCGGGCTGCCTGTTCGCCCATGCCGTCGCCGGGCCGGACCCGGCTCCGGGCCGTCCGGGCGTCCGGACCCGGCTCGTCCTCCTCGGCTGCGCCATCGCCGTGCACTCGGTCGTCGCGCAGCTGATGTACGGCGGCTTCTGGGTCGACGTCCACGCTCCGGTCCCCGAGGTACAGGGCGGCGCGGAGATCATGTACTACGGGGGTGACATCGCCGAACTCCTCCTCGCCGCGGCCCTGGTCACCACCTGGCGCCCCGCGCCCCGCGCGCGCCCGGCAGCCGGGCCGCGGGCCGCCCGCGACCCGGCACGGGCCTGAGGCCGCGTGCCGGTCAGCCGTCCACGGTGGCCTCCCCGCGTTCCCGGTCGGATCCGGGCCACACGTACGGCAGATCGTCCGGCACGCCGGGGAATTCGTCGGCGTAGACGTCGCGGTCCTTGCGGACGAGCGCGGACTGGTGACTGCGGTGGAAGCCCTCGTCGCCGAGCCAGGGCGGCAGCTCACCCGCGGCCGCCAGGTCGTCCTGCCCGCGCACGGGCGAGCCCGGGCGGCTGTGGGCGAACCCGGCGACCAGCGAGGCGGCACAGCTGTCCTGGTGGCCCTGCTCCCGCCACACCCGGCAGACCTCCAGGCCGTACCGGACCAGTGCCTCCTCGTACCCGCTCCACATGCGCACGGCCGGGTGTCTGCGCCAGCCGTATCCCGGCACGGTCAGTCCGCGCAGGACCTGGAGGGCCTCGACCCGCTGTTTGCCCAGGCGGCGGCGGTCCAGAAGCAGTGCGGAGCGCCGGAAGTCGGGATCGGGCAGGAACGTCTGCATGGTGGCCGTCCTACCTGGGTGTCGTGGGGTTCACCGCCGGCGCAGGGCGGAGGGCTTGTGCACGGCGGTGTTGCCGGACTTGTCGCTGCGCACCTCGTACTGCGGCTCCTCGGGGGAGGCGTCGACCTCGCGCCCGGCGGCCTCGGTGCGCTTGGTGATCTTGCGCTCGACCTTTCCTTCGGCGGTCGAACCGTGGCTGTTCCAGGCCACCTTGTCGCCCTTGCGGAACGTGTCGCCCGACGTGCGCTGTGACTTCTTGGCCATGGTGTCTTCCTTCCTTGCCCGATGTCTCCCCGGCCCCGGACGGGGCAGGGGGGTCAGGTGGCGCGTCCCGTCGCCGCGCGGTCGGCCTCGCCCCCGGCGCCGAGCAGCCCGGTGGGGACGAGCGGTTCCCCGGCTTCCAGCCGGGCCAGTTCACGGCGGGACAGGCGCAGGACCAGTGGGGGCAGCACCGCCCGTACCGGTTGCACCAGACGCAGCCACGGCGGCGCGTACACGGCGGTGCGCCGGCGTTCCAGCCCGCGTACGAGACGACCGACGACGGTCTCGGCGCTGTACACCCGCCGGGCGGGGGGCGGCATGTGGGCGCGGAGTTCACGCAGTGCGGCCTGCCGGTCACCGTCGCGCACCATGTCGGTGTCGGTCCAGTTGACGTAGGCGATGCCCACGCCGACACCCCGGTGGGCGACCTCGGCCCGCAGCGCGTGCGCGAAGGCCTCCACGCCGGCCTTGGAGGCGCAGTAGGCGCTCATTAACGGGGCGGCGCCGAGGGAGGCGAGGGAGGCGACCTGGAGGTAGTAGCCCGCGGTGGCGTACAGGTCGGGCAGGAACACCCGCGCCGTCTGCGCGCTGCCGGTGAGGTTGACGTCGATCACCCGCCGCCAGTCGGCGGGGTCGGTCGCGTCGAACGGGCCCGCCTCCGCGATGCCCGCGTTGGCGATCACCGCCGACGGCGGACCGAGCCGGGCGCGCACCTCGCGCGCGGCCGCCTCCAGCGCGGGCAGGTCGGTCACGTCGGCGCCGAGTGCCAGGGCGGGCGCGGGAAGGCTCGCGGCGACCTCCTCCAGGAGGTCCTTCTCGTGGCCGAGGAGTGCCGTGCCGGCTCCCCGCGCCGCCAGCTCGCGGGCGAGCGCGGCACCGATGCCGCGTGCGGCACCGGTCACCACGACCGTCCGGTTCTTCAGGGGGCTGCTGCGCACGGGAGGGCCTTTCTGTCCTGCGGACCGGTCACCGGTCACCGGGCGTGCCCGCGGAGGCGGGCGTCCGGCACGGTTCACCACTCGGTGGCGCCGGGCAGCGCCGAGTGGTCCGGATGACCGGCGGTACGGCGGGCTTCCTTCATCTCCGCCTCGTACAGGTGGTCCCGGCCCTGGGCGAGTTCGTCGACCGCGCTGCGTTCGAGTTCGCGGAACGGCCGGTAGTAGGTGTCGTCGTAGGCCTCGACGATCTGGAACGTCCAGTGGCCGGGGACGACGTTGCGGCCGAGGATCTCGGACTGGACCTTGTCGGCCCACTCGGGATGGCCGGCCTCCCTCAGCAGTCGTACCGCCCGGTCCAGTTCCAGGTCGGCTCCGCCGGTCAGCTGGTGGAAGCTGTAGAGATGGCCGCGGGCCCGCTCGGTGGTCTCCAGTGCCTTGGACAGGGATCCGAGGGCCTCGACGGTCTTGTCGCTGACGCCGTCGGGCCGCCGGTGCCGGCGGTCGGGTCCGTCCTGGTGCTCGCTCATGGCGCTCCCTTGGTGCGGTGGCCGGGGTACCGGCCCGTGGGACTCGGTGCGTACCGCCTCTGTGCACCTCTTCTCGCTGTGTCGGATGTCCGGATGCGCCGGCCGGAACGGCCGGTCAGACCGGGTGCCCGGTCCGGTCGCGGCGGCTGAGCAGACGCTGGGCGCGGACCAGTCCGGGTGCCCGGTGCGCGCGCAGTGCGGCGCGGGCGGCGTTGGCGCCCGGGGCACCGTGCACACCGCCGCCCGGGTGCGCGCCGGCCGAGGCCAGGAAGAGTCCCGCCACCGGAGTCTCCGGGCGGCCGGTGCCGGGTACCGGCCGGAAGACGAGCTGCTGGTGCATGGCGGTCGTACCGCCGTTGATGGCGCCGCCGCGGAGGTTGGCGTCCAGTTCCTGGAGGGTGGGCGGGGCGAGGACGCGGCGGGCGCGGATGCGGGAGCGGAACCCGGGGGCGAACCGCTCGACCTGCCGTTCGACGCGGTCCGCCATGCGCTCCCGGTCCGTGGGTCCCCAGTCGCCGGTGATGCCCTCGTCACCGGCGTCCGACCGGATGTCGTGCGGGACATGGGTGTAGGCCCAGGCGGACTCGGTGCCCCGGGGGGAACGGGCGGGGTCGGACAGGGTCATCTGGCCGAACAGGGCGAAGGGGCGGTCGGGTACCTGGTGCATGGCGATCTGCGCGGCGAAGCGGGTCAGCTCGTCCATGCCGTCGGCCAGGTGGACGGTCCCGGCCCGGCGGGCCTGCTCGGCCTGCCACGGCACCGGCCCGTCCAGTGCCCAGTCGACCTTGTAGGTGGCGAAGTCCCACTGGAAGCGCCGCAGGTCCTCCATGAGTTGCGCCGGCACGTGCTCGGGTCCGACGAGTTCGCGGTAGAGGACGGGTACGGCCACGTCGGCGAGCACGGCCCTGCGGGCGGGCACCGTCTCCCCGCCGGCGGTCCGCACCCCCACGGCCCGTCCGTCGCGTACGGCGACGGCGGCCACGCGCTGCCCGCAGCGCACCTCTCCCCCGTGCGCGGCCAGACGCCGCACCAGCGCCTCGGTGAGGGCGCCGGAGCCGCCGACCGGCACGGGGAAGCCGTACGTCTGTCCGAGCATCGACATCAGCCAGCCGAAACCACCGCTGCCCGCCGACTCGGGGGTCAGGTCCGCGTGCAGCGCGTTGCCCGCCAGCAGCAGCCGGCCGCCCTCGCCGCGGAACTCCTCCTCGCCCAGCCGGCGCACCGGCAGGACCAGGGAGCGTGCGGTGCGCAGACCGCCCGCGGCCCGCAGTCTCAGGGCCAGCCGGGTGGTCGCCCGGACCGGCGGGAACGGGGTGAACAGGGCGCCCAGCAGATCCGAGCGGATGGTGTCCCACAGGTCCCACAGGCGCCGCCAGGCCGCTCCGTCGCCGGGCGCGAACGCCTCCAGCGAGTCGGCGGTGGTGTCGATGTGCCGGTCCAGGACGGCGCACCGGCCGTCGCTCAGGGGATGCGCCAGCACGTGCGGCGCGTGGCTCCAGCGCAGCCCGTGGTCCTGAAGGCGGAGCGCGGACAGGATCGGGGAGGCGGCCGCCAGCGGGTAGAAGGAGCTGAAGAGGTCGTTGACGAAGTCCGGGTCGACACCCCGGTCGTGGCGGACCGCGCCGCCCGGCTCCGGCTGCTCCTCCAGGACCTGGACGCTCCATCCGGCGTCGGCCAGCAGGTTCGCTGCCACGAGTCCGTTGGGGCCCGCCCCGATCACCACGGCGTCAGGCATGGCGGGCCCCTCCGCTGCGCGGCAGGCGCCGGGCGGCCCGCCCCCGGTCGCGTTCCCCGTCCTCGCACGCTCTGGCGAGGCGGGCGAGCATGGCGCGGTGGCGCAGCTGTATCAGCGCTTCGAAGCCGACGTTGTGCAGGGCCCCGCCGGCCCCCTGGAGGGGGTGTTCGTCGACGATGACCAGGCAGTGCTCGCCCCACTCGCGCAGTTCGATCGCGATGCGGGCCGTGCCGAGGATGCCCGCGTGGGCCTCCAGTTCCAGGAGGGAGCCCTCCTCGCAGTGCCGTACGACGGTCTCGTTGCCCACCCGGAACGGGCCGAGCCGTACCTGGTAGCCGATCGACGCCTCCCGCTCCGGCCACCGGCCGAGCCTGGGGGACGCGGACGACGTGCCCACCACCCATTCCGAGTACCTGCTGCCGTCGGCGAGGACCTCCCACACCGCTGCGGGGCTGGCTTTGATCAGGCGATGACGTACGGCCACGAACGCCTCCGGTCTCACGGGCTCGGGTCGGAACCCCGGCCGAGTGCCCCGGACACCCTCGCCCCAACCCGCGCAACCGGCCCTGGTCGGGGCCGGGGAGGCCGAGCGGCAGCGTCAGTGGCCGGCCCCGTGTCCGGCCGTCACCGCCTTCAGCTCGGCGAGTGACGCCCGCAGCAGGCTCGCCATCTCCCCCTCTTGGGCCGCCGCGATCCAGCGTTCGAAGCCGACCTTGAACACGGCCACCCCCGCCTCGGCGGCGAGGCTCGCGGCCGGCTCGGTGACCCCGCGGCCACGCAGGGCGCCGGCGACCGCGGCCGACATCGAGGCGAGTTTGATCAGCTCGCGCTCCTGGAGTTCCGGGTTGGCCACGACCACGGCGTGCCGTCGGCGCGCGTGCTCCCACCGGTCGGCGAACGCCCCGGAGACCGCGTCGAGGCCCGCCGCCAGCGCGTCGACCGGTGCCGCCCCCTCCGGAGCGTCGGCCACCGCCCGCACGAAGAGGTCCTGCAGCTCACCCGAGCCGGCGAAGAGCACCTCGCGCTTGTCGGCGTAGTGCCGGAAGAAGGTGCGCTCGGTCAGGCCGGCCCGCTTGGCGATCTCCGCCACGGTGGTCTGTTCGTACCCGTGCTCGCTGTAGAGCTCCAACGCCGCTTCCGCCAGGCGCCCCCGCGCGTTCGGCTCCCATCTGCCCATGGGCCGATCGTACGCGATGACAGTGCCTGACATCAGGGGTAGGGTCGATGACAGTAACTGACATCGAATGGTCCGGGAGCTTTCCCATGCGCATTTTCGTGACCGGCGCGTCCGGCTGGATCGGATCCGCCGTCGTTCCCCAGCTCATCGGCGCGGGCCACCGGGTCGTCGGGCTGGCCCGCTCCGACACCTCCGCCGCCGCGCTCACCGCGGCCGGGGCGGAGGTGGTCCGCGGCACCGTCGACGATCTGGACGTCCTGCGGGGCGCGGCCGCCGCGTCGGACGGCGTGATCCATCTCGCCTTCAAGCACGACATCGCCTTCACCGGCGACTTCCAGGGCGCCGCCGAGGCCGACCGCCGGGCCGTGGACGTCTTCGGGGAGGCTCTCGCCGGCACAGACCGCCCCCTCGTCATCGCCTCCGGCGTGGTCGGCCTCGTGCCGGGGCGGGTGGCGACCGAGCGGGACCGGCCGACCGTCGACGGCTCACCCGTCTCGATCCGGTCGGCCACCGCGCAGGCGGCGCTCGACCTCGCCTCAAGGGGCGTGCGTTCCTCCGTGGTGCGGCTCTCTCCCACGTGCCACGGCGAGGGCGACCACGGCTTCATGGCGGCCCTGGTCGCGATCGCCCGCGCCAAGGGGGTGTCCGGCTACATCGGCGACGACGCCAACCGCTGGCCGGCCGTCCACCGTCTCGACGCCGCCCGGTTGTTCCCCCTCGCCGTCGAGAAGGCGCCCGCCGGATCGGTGCTGCACGCGGTGGCCGAGGAGGGTGTGGCGATCCGTGACGTCGCCGAGGTGATCGGGCGTCACCTCGGCCTGCCGGTCGCCTCCGTGACCCCGGAGGCCGCGCCGGAGCACTTCACCTGGCTGAGCGGCTTCCTGGGCACCGACGTCCCGGTGTCCGGCAGGCTGACCCGCGAGCTCCTGGGCTGGGAGCCGACCCGCCCGGGCCTCCTGGCCGACCTCGACGCGGGCCACTACTTCCGGGCACCCGCCACCACGGGCGCCTGACCGACGGGAGGGCCCGCTCCGCCACGGAAGGCGTGCGGCACCGAACGACCGTCGACGACGCAGCCGCGTCCACCGGGCGGTGGGCAGCCTCGGAGCCGGCGGGGGCCCCGACACGCTTACCGCTTCGGCCACTTGCTCACCGCAGGGGGCCGTCGGCCACAGCGGCTCGGTCGGGCGGTGGGCAGCCTCGGAGCCGGCGGGGGCCCCGACACGCGTACCGCTTCGGCCACTTGCTCACCGCAGGGGGGCCGTCGGCCACAGCGGCTCGGTCGCCGCATCCTCGGCCGCCCGCAGCACCCGCAGGACGTTGCGTCCGGTGAGGGCCTCCAGTTCGGTCCGGGACCAGCCCCGGCCGGCGAGTTCCCCGAGCAGCACCGGGTAGCCGGAGACGTCGGCGAGGCCGGCCGGCTGATGGTCGACGCCGTCGTAGTCCCCGCCGAGGCCGATGTGGTCGACGCCTGCCACGTCGCGGGCGTGTTCCACGTGGTCGGCGACCTCGGCCACGGTCACCTCGGGCCGCGGATGCGCCTCCAGCCAGCGGCTCAGGCGGTCGTCGGAGGATGTGTCGAACAGGTCCGCGTGCTCCTCGGCGACCGCCGCCGGGTCCTCGCCGGGGCGAGGCGCACGCGGCCACCGCCACGCGTCGGCGGCGAGCCCGAGGCGTTCGCGCTCCGCCTGCAACTCCTCGGCCCACGAGCTGACTCGCGCCGATATGAAGTAGGGCACGAAGGTCAGCTGGATGACCCCGCCGTTGTCCCGGAGGAGTTCGAGAACCGGGTCGGTGACGTTGCGCGGATGGTCGTTGAGCGCCCGGGCCGACGAGTGGCTGAACAGCACCGGCGCGGTCGAGGCGGCGAGGGCCGCACGCTGGGTGGACTCGGCGACGTGCGAGAGGTCGACGAGGATCCCGGTGCGGTTGAGGTCGGCGACGATCGCGCGCCCCGTGTCGTCGAGGCCGCCCACACCGGGCTCGTCGGTGGCCGAGTCGGCCCAGGAGGTGTTGTCGTTGTGTGTCAGGGTCACATAGCGCACCCCGAGCCGCGCGTACGACCGCAGCACGCCCGGCGACTCCGCGAGGCTGTGGCCGCCCTCCACACCCAGCAGCGAGGCGATCCGGCCGTCGGCGAAGGACTTCTCGACGTCGGCGGCGGTGTAGGCGATGCGCAGGGCGTCCGGGTAGCGGGCGACGAGCCGGTACACGGCGTCGATCTGTTCCAGGGTCGCCACGACCGCCTCGGGCTCGGGCAGTTCGGAGGAGACGTACACGGACCAGAACTGTGCGCCGACGCCTCCCGCGCGCAACCGGGGCAGATCGGTGTGCAGATCGGGCCGGCCGTCCGCGAGGCCCTCGACGCTGTAGCCGGAACGGGCGCGCAGGGCCACCGGCAGATCGTTGTGACCGTCGACGACGGGCGTGCTCCGCAGGGCTTCGGCTACGACATCGGTCATGGACTCGGACTCCTTCGTCGACGGAAACGGTCTGCCGGCGCGCCCGGCCGAACTCGTGCGGGGGTGGGGCGGCCACCGCCGCCGTGTGCGCTCCTCCCCCGCGTGCCGCCCGGTGCCCGGGCGGCGGCGCCGGACCCGGTGATCCTGCCCCGGCGGGGCGCGGCCACACGGCCCGCAACTCCCGCCGGGCGAAGGCCGCCCCGGGCCGCCGGCCGGCGGCGTGAAGCGGACGCCCTTCTTCATCCCTGTGTCATCGCGCGTTATGGACCCTGACCCTCGCCCCGGGCACCTTGGCGATGTGCCGCTGGGGCACCCCTGAGACGAGGACGGGGCGAATGACACCGATCAGCCGAAGAGGCTTCGTGGGGCTCGGCGCTTCCATGGCAGCGGGTGTGACGCTCGGCGCCGGCTCGCGTACGGCGGCTGCCGCACCTGCGACGGCGACGACGACCGGCACGATCAAGGACGTTCGGCACGTGGTGATCCTCATGCAGGAGAACCGCAGCTTCGACCACTACTTCGGCCGCCTGAAGGGTGTCCGCGGCTTCGACGACCGCAGTGGCATCACCCTGAACGGCGGATACAGCGTCTTCAACCAGCCCAACGGTACGGGCCGCCAGTACCCGTGGAAGCTCAGCGCGACCCCGCCCGCGGGCGGCAAGGACGGCGAGACGCTCGCACAGTGCAACGGCGACCTGCCCCACTCGTGGTCCTCGCAGCACTCCGCCTGGAACAAGGGCCGGATGGACAACTGGGTCGCGGGTGTCGGCAACGTCCGCTCCCTCGGCCACCTCGACCGGTCCGACATACCGTTCCACTACGCCCTCGCCGACAACTACACGATCTGCGACGCCTACTTCTGCTCCACGCTCAGCGCCACCGGCCCCAACCGCACCTACCTGTGGAGCGGCAAGGTCGACCAGTCCAGCTACGACGGCGGCGACGAGTCCGGCCTGACCTGGCAGAACTACGCCGAGGCCCTGCAGAGCGCCGGAGTGACCTGGAAGGTCTACCAGAACGCGGCGGACAACTACGGCGACAACGGCTGCGCCTACTTCAAGACCTTCGCGAGCGCCAGGCCGGGCAGTGCGCTGTACGACCGGGGCATGTCCTCCGTACCGAGGGCCACCGGCTCGACCCCGGACGACATCGCCGCCGCGATCAGGGCGGACGTCGTCGCGGGCACCCTCCCGCAGGTCTCCTGGGTCGTCCCCAACCAGGCCTTCTCCGAGCACCCCTACGCCCCGCCCGGCGACGGCGCCCACTTCGTCGGCCTCGTCTACCAGGCCCTCGCGGCCGACCAGGACGTCTTCGACTCGACGGTGCTCTTCCTCAACTACGACGAGAACGACGGCTTCTTCGACCACGTGCCCCCGCCGGCGCCTCCCGCCGGTACGGCCGGTGAGTTCCTCAACGGGGTGCCGTACGGTTTCGGCTTCCGCGTCCCCATGATCGTCGTGTCGCCGTGGACCCGCGGCGGCTGGGTCTCCTCGGAGGTGTTCGAGCACACCTCGGTGCTGCGCTTCCTGGAGACCTGGACGAGCGCGCTCGGCACCCCCGCCACGTGCCCCAACATCAGCGACTGGCGCCGCAGGGTGAGCGGCGACCTCACCGGGGTCTTCGACTTCGCCCGTCCGGTGTACGGCCCGGTGACCCTGCCGGCGACCGGTGTCCTCGGCATGAGCACCTGCGGTCCCCTGCCGAACCCGGTGCCCACGAACAACGCCCTGCCCGCCCAGGAGAGCGGCACGCGCCCGGCGCGTGCGCTGCCGTACCAGCCGAACGGCCGGCTGGACCGCCTGGAGTTCGGGGCCGCCGGGAAGATCACCGCCTGGTTCACCATGTCCAACCAGGGCGCGCCGGCGTCCCGGGCGGCACACTTCTCCCTCCATCCGGGCGCCTACCGGGACACCACGCCCTGGCAGTACACCGTCGACGCGGGCGGCACCGCCTCCGACTGGTTCTCCATCGGCGCGGGCTACGGCGACGGCAGGTACGACCTGACGATGCTCGGCCCGAACCGTTTCCTGCGGCGCTTCAAGGGCGACGCGACCAAGGCGGGCAAGGGGGCCGAGGTGAGCACCCGTTACGCCGTGGAGCCCGGCACCGGAAAGCCGGCGGTGTACGTCAGGATGACCAACTCGGGTTCGGCGTCGGTGAAGTTCACCATCACCTCGAACCACTACCGCAGCGACGGCCCGTGGACGTACACCGTCGCCGCGGGTGCCTCCGCGGAGGACTTCTTCAACGCCGTCGCGTACCAGAACGGCTGGTACGACTTCACGGTGACCGTCGACTCCGACGCCACCTGGTCGCGGCGGTTGACCGGGCACCTGGAGACGGGCGCGACGAGTGTGAGCGGCTGACCTTCACCGGGCCGTCCGGACGCTCAGGGCTTCGACGGCCCAGTCGACCACCGGTCCGAGGGGCTGCGGCGCGGGCCAGCCGTTGACCACGGCGAGCAGGTGGACGTACCGGTCCCGCCGCGGATCCCTCGCGGCCCGGAGCCGGTGAAGGAGCCACGCGGGCAGCCGGGCGTCGTCGGGACGGCCCACGGCGGCCGCGCAGCGCGAGGTCAGCGCGGCCACGACGGGGTCGGCCCGCGGTGATGCGGGGTCGACCCCCGAGGCGAGGGCCGGCGCCACCGCGTCGCGGGCCAGGGCCACGACGTCCGGCCGCGGGGGTCCGGCGGTGCCGCCCCCCTGTCCGGCCGCGAGCTCGTCCAGCAGGCGCCGGAGGCCGGAGCGGAACCCCGGGTCCGTGGACATCTCCGCCAGCTCCACCCAGGCCGCGACCTGCTCCTCCGTGGGGCGGTCGGGGAGTTCAGGGGTCAGGGAGCGCCGGATCCCGGTGCTTCCCGGGTGGGGCGGTGCGCCGTCGAAGACCGCGCCCAGGAAGTCGTCCACCAGGCGGTGTCGCTCCGCCTCGGACAGGGTGGCGAGCCGGTGCATGCGTTCCATCCCCTCGATCGTGGGTTCCCCGGTGGCCGCCGCCGCGGTCAGCACCGCACGCCGCAGCCGCAACCCCGTGATCTGCACGTCGAGGGCGGCGGCGTGCTCCGTGGCGACCTGGCCGAGCGTGAGTTCCTGGTCCACGACCCGGCGGACCGCGTCGAGGCCGAGGCCGAGGTCGCGCAGTGTCCGGACGAACGCCAGGCGCGCCACGGCGTCCTGGCCGTAGCGGCGGTAGCCGGCCGGGGTGCGGTCGGCCGGCGGCACGATGCCGCGGTCCGAGTAGAACCGGATCGCCTTGACGGTGAGCCCGGTGCGCCGGGCCAGTTCGCCTATCGAGTACAGGGTTGGGCCGTTCATGCCTCCAGCTTGGTGTCTCCCCCTGCGGGAGACTCAAGCGCGCCGGGTCGGCGGGCGGACGCGCCGGCCAGCAGCTCGAGGACGGCGCGGAGCCGCCGGCGGGCCTCCTCGTCGGTGATGAGGCCGTCCGGGCCGACCATGCCCCGGTCCACCGGGACCCGGACGCAGGCCGCCTCCACGATGTCGGCGCCGGTGTAGCCCAGAACGGACCGCAGTGTGGCCTCGGCGCCCTGCCCGCGGCCCGGAGCCGCCGCGTTGACCCACCCGGCGGGTTTGTCGCAGATCTCGGTGCCGCCGACGGTCCAGTCCAGCAGATTCTTGAACGACCCCGGCAGCGTGCCCGCGTACTCGGGCGTGCAGACGAGGACCGCGTCCGCCCGCTCGATCGCCGCCCGCAGTTCGGCCACCGAAGGGGGCAGGGGGTCGTTGTCGTCGTCGGGATTGAAGTGCGGAAGCCCGGCGAGGCCGTCGTAGAACGAAGTGGCGACCCCGGCGGAGGGACCCACGGCCTGCGCGGTACGCAGCACGGTCTCGTTGGTCGACCCGGCCCGCAGGCTCCCCGACAGCAGCAGGATCATCGGCAGTGAACTCACCCGATCAACCTACCTCGGAGCCCCACACCCGGTCGGACCTCGCGACGACTGCCCTGAGTTCGCGCGCCGAGCGGGCCGGGAGGGCGCGCATCACGGTGTCGAGGAGCGCACGCGCCTCCCGGGGATCACCGCCGCAGCAGTCCCCGTGCGTGCTGCCCCACTCGTGGTCCTGCCACAACAGGCGCTCGGGGGTCTGGACGTAGTCCTTCCACAGGCGCACGGCCGTGGCGACCTCTCCCGGTCCCCAGTGGGTCCGCGCGCGTTCGAGGCGGTCGATCTCACCCAGCGCACCGCGGGACAGACCGTCGATCACCGTCGTCCTGGCGTGCGTCCGGTACCGCCGGGGAAGGGCGGTCCGGACCTCTCCCGGCCGTCTACGCGGCACGGGCCTTTCGTATCGTGGTCATGCCGCACATGATGACACCGGAGCCCACGGCGCCTCCATGGATTTTCCGGCCGGGTGGGTCAGCCGGTGGCGGTCGCGAGGGCCTTCGGCCTTCGCCGTACCTCGGCGAGTACCCGGGCGCCCCGGTCGGGGGCGGTGTCGAGGCGCCCGAGGACGGACGGCGCCGCGATCGCGGGAAGCAGGTGGTTGAAGAGCGCCGACATCCGCGCGTCCAGATCGGTCCAGCCCGCCACGCCCTGGGAGACGAACTGGACCCCGATCCAGGCGCCGAGGAAGACCTGGGCGGACTCCTCCGGGACGACGTGCGAGAGCACCTCGCCGCGCTCCTTGGCCTCTTCCAGCACACGGGCGGTCAGTTCGGCCCAGGCCGGCCAGGCGCTGCCGAAGACGTCGCGTCCCTGGAGGTCCGCGGAGAGCCGGACCCCGGCGAGCAGCATGGGCTCCTGCGGCAGGCGCTTGGCCAGGGTCATGCCGGCGTCCACCCACTCCTGCAACTTCAGTTCGCGGGGCAGGTGGTACTCGGTGGTGATCTGCTCCTGGAGCACGCCCTGGGCGAGGGCCGCCTTGGAGTCGAAGTGGAAGTACAGGGCGCCCTTGGTGACGCCGGCCCGCTGGAGGATCTCGGCGATCGTGGCCGCCGCGTACCCGCGCTCCGCGAAGACGGCCGCCGCGGCTTCCAGAACAGCGCGTCGGGTCCGGACAGCTCGCTCCTGCTGAGCCATCGACCCTCCTCAAGCTGAAGATTAAACCAACCAGCTCGTACCATACCGCACGGCGATACGGCAAGGAGGCCGCGGTGACAGGGCCACCGCGGCCTCCTCGGAGCCTTCGCCGTACGCCCGGTCCGCGACCGGGGGACGGTCTCACCGGGTCGTCAGCATGCCTTCCCGGAGCCGCTTCAGGGTGCGCGACAGCAGACGCGACACATGCATCTGGGAGACGCCCAGGCGTTCGCCGATCTGCGCCTGGGTCATCTCCTCGACGAAGCGGAGATGCAGGATCAGGCGGTCCCGCTCGGGCAGTTCGGCGATCATCGGGGCCAGCGCGTGGAAGTCCTCGACCAGTTCCAGCGCGGTGTCCTCGGTCCCGAGGAAGTCCTGCAGCGCCGTCTCCCCGTCCTCGCTGCTGTTGATGGCCGCGTCGAGGGAGGCGGAGTTGTAGCCGTTCGCCGCGAGGCGGGCCTCGACGACCTCGTCCTCGGACAGGCACATCAGCTCGGACAGCTCCTTGACCGTGGGGGTACGGCCCAGGCGGCTGCGCAGCTCCTCGGTCGCGCGGGCCAGCTGGACGCGGGCCTCCTGCAGGCGCCGGGGCACGTGCACGGCCCAGGACGTGTCGCGGAAGAACCGCTTGATCTCGCCCACGATGTACGGCACCGCGAAGGAGGTGAACTCCACCTCACGGGACAGCTCGAACCGGTCGATCGCCTTGATCAGACCGATCATGCCGACCTGGACGATGTCCTCCATCTCCTCCGCACCCCGGCTGCGGAACCGCGCCGCCGCGAAACGGACGAGGGACATGTTCATCTCGATCAGCGTGTTGCGCGCGTACTGGAACTCGGGCGTCCCCTCCTCCAGCACCGCGAGCTGGTCGAAGAACACCTTGGACAGCGCCCGCGCGTCCCGGGGAGCCACGCTCGACGGGTCGACGAGTTCCGGCAACTCGGCTGCCGTTCGCGTGTCCTGACCCGCCACGGTCTGCGTCGTCATGGTGTTCCCCTCCCGGATGGGTCCGTGTCTGCGGTGTTGTCAACGACACGCCGCGTACCCGCACAGTCGCCATGCATGCCTGTCCCGGCCGAGATCGACGGCGGCCCGGCGGCTCCACCGGAAGAATCCGGCCGACATGCGGGCGGGCAAAGAGGGCATCCGGTTGGTCAAGCGAAAACCAAGAAATGTGGGGGCCGTTCGGCCCGACAACCGTCAACACTGGAGTTGTCATGACGAGTTACGGCAGTCACTCTGCCAGTTCCTCCCGTTCGGGCACCAACGGTCTGGCGATCGCGAGCCTGTGCTGCGGCATCGTCGGGCTCTTCATCCTGAACATCGTCCTCGGCCCGCTGGCGATCGTCTTCGGCGCCGTGGCCCGACGGCAGGCGGCGGTGAAGAACGGCGCGGGCATGGCGAAGGCCGGCATCGTCCTCGGCATCGTCGACGTGGTGCTGTGGCTGGTGCTGTTCTCCGTCGCCGCGCACAACGGCGGATTCAGCTGGCACGTGGGCGGCTGACGCCCGACCGGGCACGTCGTACGGGGTGCGGTCCACCTGCGCAGGTGGGCCGCGCCCCGGCGTATGGGCGGCACCGCCCGCGCGGAGCGCCGCGCCACGTGCGGGGCGGCGCCGGGCGCGCGACGATGGTCGTACCGCGGCGACGAAGGAGGACACCGTGTGCCGCCTTTTCGGGCTGAGCAGCTCCCCCTTGCGCACACCCGCCACGTTCTGGCTGCTGGACGCCCCCGACAGCCTCAGTGCGCAGAGTCACCGCGAACCCGACGGCACCGGTCTGGGGTTCTTCGCCCCGGACGGGACGCCCGAGGTGCACAAGGCACCGATCGCCGCCTACGAGGACCGCGCGTTCGCGCGGGAGGCCCGGCAGGTGGAGTCGGCCACCTTCATCGCCCACATCCGCTTCGCCTCGACCGGCGGCCTGGACGTCCGCAACACCCATCCCTTCGAGCAGCAGGGGCGGCTGCTCGCGCACAACGGCGTGATCGAGGGGCTGGACGAACTCGACCGCCATCTCGGCGACGACCTCTCCCTGGTGCAGGGCGACACCGACTCCGAGCGCTTCTTCGCCCTGGTGACCCGGGAGATCGCGGCGAACAGCGGCGACGTGTCCGCCGGGATCGCCGCGGCGGCCCGCTGGACCGCAGGCAATCTGCCCCTGTACGCCCTCAACATCATTCTCGTCACCCCGAGTGAACTGTGGGCTCTGCGCTATCCCGCCACGCACGAGCTGTACGTCCTCCGGCGGCCGGCGGGCGGACATCACGGCTCGCGGCATCTCGACCACACCGGCAGTCACGGCCGGATGCGTGTGCACTCGCCGGGTCTGGGCGATCGTCCCGCCGTCGTCGTGGCCAGCGAGCCCATGGACGAGAACCCGCACTGGCGGCTCATGGAGCCCGGCGAACTGCTGCACGTCGACGAGCACCTGCACACCACGTCCCGTCTCGTCCTGCCCGACCCGCCCGCCCATCCCCTCACCCTCGCCGACCTGCGCCCCACCGCGGCGGCCTCCCAGCGGACGGGGTAGCGCGGCGGGCCCGGCCGCAGGCCCCGGGCAGGTGTCGGACCGGGAGCCGGGGGCATCGGCGAAGTATGGGGACACAGTCTTGGGCACTGCATGGACGGTTTCGGGCCCGCCGGGCGGCCGACAGCACGGCGATGGCGGTGGCGGCCCGGTCGGGATTCGCGGCACGCGGGCTGATCTACGTACTCGTGGGAGTCATCGCGCTCCAGATCGCCTTCGCCGGGGACGGCGGCGGGCAGCAGGCCGACCGCGGCGGTGCCCTCGGCGAGCTGGCCGACAAGCCGTTCGGGTCGGTACTGCTGTGGGTCGTGGGCGTCGCGCTCGCCGGCATGGGGCTGTGGCGCCTGTCGGAGGCCGTGTTCGGCGGGACGGGACCGGACGGTTCCAAGCTGTCGAAGCGCGCGGCCAACGCCGGCCGGTTCGTGTTCTACGCCTTCCTGTCGTACTCGGTGCTGAGTTACGCGGCCGGGGCCCGGGGCAGCGGCAGCGGCTCCTCGGACAAGCAGTCCGACGACGTCACCGCCATGGCGCTCAAGTGGCCGGCGGGCCAGTGGCTCGTCGGTGTGGCAGGGCTCGTCGTGGTGGGCGCCGGCCTGTGGATCGCGTTCCGGGCGGTGCAGCGGAAGTTCCGGGAGGACCTGCGTACCGGGGAGATGTCGAAGCGGACCAGGCAGGTGACCGACTTCCTGGGCGTCACGGGCGGGTCGGCGCGCGGCCTCGTCTTCGCGGTGGCCGGCGTCTTCGCCGTCGTCGCGGCCGTCCAGCACCGGCCGGGCAAGGCCAAGGGCATGGACGACACCCTGCGCGCGTTCCGGGATCTGCCCGCCGGTCCCTGGCTGCTCGCCCTGATCGCGCTCGGTCTGGCCGCGTTCGGGCTCTTCTCGTGGTGCAACGCGCGCTGGCGGAAGATCTGAGCCGACGGCCCGGCCTCGGGTCCGCGGACGCGGAGACTTGGCCGTCCGGGACGTGATCCGGCTCACCGGGCGGAGACTTGCGCAACCTCTAAACTGTCGGCCGTGGAGACGACCGAAGTGACCGGCTGGCAGATCGCGGTGCTCGACGGAGGGCCCGCGCACGGACTGCGGATGAAGGTCTCCGACCGGCCGCGCACGATCCAGGTGAGCTGCCCCTGCCAGGTGGAGGGCGCGTCCGTCGAGGGCATGCGCGCGGAAGCGGTGTACGTCTACCGCCGCGACTACACCGTCACCGAGGAGCCCCTGCGCTACGGCTTCGACATCGCCAGTCCCTGACCGGCCCGGCTCACTCGTCGGAGTCGGGCTTGCTCCGTGCCGCCGCGTACGCCTGCGACGGCGTCATCGAGACCCCGTTCAGGGAGACCGTCCGGTAGGGACTGACCTTGGCGCACGTCTTGGCCTCGGCCGCCGTGGAGGCGTGTGCGTGGGAGACCGCGGCCTCGGTGTCGGCGGGCGCGGGTGAGGAGCCGCCGGGATAGCCGGTGCCGTTCGGCCAGTCGCTGCCGATCACGAGGATCAGGCCGGTGCCGGCCCCCTCCCTCAGATGGGACGCGGGCAGTCCCAGGGCCTCGCCGACCGTCCGGGCGGCGTCCTTGCGACCGGGGCCGTAGGTGAGGGTGGTGGTCGTCGCGGGGCTCGGGGCGTTGGCCGTGGTGGCGGAGCTGAAGCCCTGGTCGACGAGGGCGGCGGCGACGGCGGAGGCGCGGCCGGTGATCGAGGTGCCGTTCTCCACCGTCACGGCGATCTCCGACGCGGGCACCGGCGAGGCGGTCGCCCCGGCCTTCGCGGTCGCGGACGCCGCCCCGGACTTCTTGCCGGACCCGGTGGTCAGGGACTGGTCGCCGGCGATGGTCGAGAACAGGGTCTTCGCTCCCGGGCCCACCACCAGGCGGTTGTCGTCGGCCGGGTCCGGGGCCGTCTGCATGGTCGTGAAGGTCATCCGCTTGGTGGGGACCTTGTTCACGTCGTCGGCCAGCGCGATCAGCTTCTTCACCGTGCCCAGGCCGTCGTCCACGGTCAGCGCCTTGGTGGCGGCGTCGGCGAGGGAGTAGACCGCGGTGGGGTCGGTGAGCGTGCCGGCGCTCTTGAACTTGCGCATCATCGCGCTGAGGAAGATGTGCTGCGAGAGGGTCCGGCCCAGGTCGCTGCCGTCGCCGAAGCCGTGCCGGGAGCGGACGAACTCCAGGGCCGCGACTCCCTTGAGGGTGTGGGTCCCCTTGGACAGCTTCAGGTGGGAGTAGGTGTCGTAGACGTCGTCGCTGACGCACACGGAGACCCCGCCGACCGCGTCGGACATCTTGACGACGCCCGAGAAGTCGAGCTTCACGAAGTGGTCGATGGGGATGCCGGTGAGCTGGTGCACGGTGGCCACCTGGCAGGCGGGGCCGTACTGCAGCGCGCTGTTGATCTGCCCGTAGTAGCCGTTCGTCGCCTGGCCCGTCTCCCGGTCCTTGCAGGCCGGGACCTTCGTCATGGTGTCGCGCGGGATGCTCATCACGGTGGCGTTGGAACGGTCCGCGGATATGTGCATCACCATCTGCACGTCGGCGTTGCTTCCGGTCTGCACGCCGGTGGTCCGGCAGCCGCCGCCCAGCTTGCAGTCGGTCTTGCTGGTCCGCCCGTCGGAGCCCATGACCAGGATGTTGATCGGGGTGCGGCCGAACGCGTCGGCCTTCTCCGTGCCGCCCTTGCCGTCGAGCGAGACGCTGTGGATGTTGCCGTTCAGGTGCTCGTAGAACCACCAGCCCGCGCCCGCGGTGAGCACGACCAGTACGGACAGGCATATCGCGAGGACCTTCAGGATCCGCCTGCCCCGGCCCGCCCGACGGCCGCGGTGGGGCCGCCGGCCGCCGGCGGAGCGGGCGGCGAGCCGGGCCGCGGCCCGGCCGCCGGAGGGCCTCGGCCCGTCGGAACCGGTCGTACGCTGTCCGGGCACCCGCGCGCCACGGCTGCGCGTGACCTGACCGGAAGGACCGTCCCACGGGTCGCTCATCTGCACTCCCAGGAACGGTCGGGCCCGTCGGGCCGGGCCGTCCGGTGGGCGGACGGGAACGCGCGGCGGTGTGCGGGCAGGTGAAGGGGCGGTTCACCTCGGTTGCGTAGTTGCGCAATCTAACAAACCCGTGGCGCGAACCGTACAGATCCACACGCAATTCACAGGTGAGGCATCTCATGCGCGCCGCGCCGCCGAGCAGGTGGTCTCAGGCTCCGGTCCCGCGCAGCCGGTCCGCTCCCGCGGTGCGGTGGCGCGGCCGTGCCGTCAGCTGACGGACCATGACCCGGACCAGGGTGACGACGTCCGGATCGTCGACGTAGTACACCTGCCGGCGGCCCTCGCGGCGGGAGCGTACGAGGCCGGCGAGTCTGAGTTTCGCCAGGTGCTGGCTGACGGCGGGCAGGGCTCCGCCCACCCGGTCGGCCAGATGCGTGACGTCGCTCTCGCCCTGCGACAGGGCCCACATCAGGTGCAGGCGGGCCGCTGAGGCGAGCAGGCCGAACGCCGCGGCGGCATCCGACAGCACCTCGGCGGGCGGATCCTCGAAGCCGGTGCCGTCGTCCGTCACGGTTCCCTCCCGTCCACGCTCGTCACCGTCGGGGCACACACGCTCACCAAGTGTAGGCGCGGCCTTGGGGGTCCCTCCGGCGGGGTGTCACCTCCGGACGGACGGCGCGGACCGCGGCCCCCGTGAGCGTGCCGCGATGTCGAGCGGGCACACGTATGCCATCTACGACGAAGGGGTGGCCTGCCAGCCATGGAGATATCCGGGATCATCAGCGCACTCGTCATCGGTATCGTGATCGGTGTCCTGGGACGGCTCGTCGTCCCCGGCCGTCAGCACATCGGCATTCTCTGGACGATCGTGGTCGGCATCGTCGCCGCCTTCATCGGAACCGCCGTCGCGGCCGGACTCGGTGTCGCCGACACCAAGGGCGTCGACTGGATCGAGTGGCTCATCCAGATCGCCCTCGCGGCGCTCGGCGTGGCCGCCCTGAGCCGGGTCCAGGTGCGGAACTGAGGGCGCCCGCCGGGACGCGGCCCGTCGTCGGCCGGCACAGCCCGAACCCCCGCCGGAGAAGAGGATCCGGCGGGGGTTCCCGCATGTGCGGCCCCTCCGGTTCTTTTCACCCCTAAGGGTGAATCGATGGATGGATGTCCGGACTCCTCCCGCCTCGTGCGGTGTCCTGAGGAACGCGGCCACCTCGCGCCGCTTCGGGTCCGGCCGTACCAGGACAGGGGGGCGGAAGGTATGCGGCTCTTCGTTCTGTGCGCTTGGCTGCTGACCGCGGGTCTGGGCGGCTACCTGGCCGCCGTGTGGATCCGCCACGGCGGGCTGCGCCAGCGCACACCGGGTGTGACACGGCTGCCGTTGTGGCTCGTGCTGGGCCATGTGGCCCTTGCCGTGACCGGCCTCGCCGCCTGGACCGCCTATGTCGTGGGCGGGGTGCGCAGTTCGGCCTGGGCGGCCTGTGCGGTGGTGCTGATCGTCGCCGCGTTCGGCTTCAT
Source organism: Streptomyces sp. NPDC015139 (assembly GCF_043079785.1). NCBI lineage: Bacteria > Bacillati > Actinomycetota > Actinomycetes > Kitasatosporales > Streptomycetaceae > Streptomyces > Streptomyces sp. NPDC015139. The sequence goes on from NZ_JBIBUW010000008.1 coordinate 189,860, forward strand.
GATGCTGCTGCGCTGGCTGCCGAGTTCCGGTCGCCATTCGCAGGGCGGTGCCACGGCGGAACGGCACTTCCCGCTCACGGCGGTGGTCGCCCACGGCACCACGGCCGGCGCCACCGTGCTGCTCGTCCTGCTCGTCGTCCTGCGCAGGATGTGACCGCGCGGGGCCGTGCTCAGCCGCCGATGTCCGAGGGCGCCACGGTGCGGTAGCGAGGGGCGAGGGACCGCCCGGAGCCCTCGCGCAGGGCGAGTTCCGCGGCGGCGAGACGATCCACGGCCGCCGCCTCTCGCAGACCGGGCACGCACACCGCCTCGCCGGAGTCGAGCGCGGCCAGGGACGCGGTGACGACGTCGGACGCCGCCATCCCGCCGTCGTCGTGGACCCGTTCCGCGCCCGGTACGGGAGCGTCGCCCGACGTGAGGTGGAACTCGGTGGCGGTGAGACCGGGGCAGACGACCTGGACGTGCAGCGGCGTGCCGGCGAGTTCGGCGGCCAGGGTCCTGGTGAACGTCACCAGGTAGCCCTTGGTGCCTCCGTAGACGGCCCGGTGCGGCAGGGGGCCGGGGGTCAGGTCCCCCGCGAACGCCAGCAGCGAGGCGACGTTGACGACCGTGCCCCGGCCGCGCGCCAGCATGCCCGGGACGGCCGCGCGCGCCAGCACCGTGGGCACCACGACGTTCACGTGGAGCACCTTGGTGAGCAGGGCCGCGTCGACCTCGGCGAACGGCCCGTACCCGTTGATCCCGGCGTTGTTCACCAGCAGGGTCACGTCGTCGGCGGCGGCTCGCGCCTCGACGCGGGCGAGATCGGCGGGCCGGGCGAGGTCGGCGACCAGCGTCTGAACGGCCGCTCCCGTGTGTTCGCGCAGCCGGTCCGCGAGCGCGGTGAGCCGTTCGGCCCGCCGGGCCACCAGGGCGAGGTCCCAGCCGCGCTCGGCCAGTTGCCGGGCGTACTCGGCGCCGATGCCCGACGACGCTCCGGTCACCAGGGCCGTGCCGGGTGTCTGGTCCCAGGTCATCGACCCGCTCCTTCCCTCGACGGCGCGACGGCGCGTCCCGGACGTGATGCCGGGGCGGCCTTCGTCGCGCTGCCGGGTTTCCGGCACCGGCGCGGGCGAAACCACGCCCGCACGCCGGGCGCTCCCGGGCCGGCGTGCCGTTTCCGCCGTGCCGCGTCCGTCAGTGGGCGGCGCTGTCGCCGACGTCCCGGACGGGGTCGTCCCAGAGGGCGATGCGGGCGGTGATGCGCTTGCCGACCGGTTCCCGCCGTACCTCGAAGCCCTGGACGACGGCCATCACGATCTCCAGACCGTGCTGGCCCACCCGGCCCGGGTCGGCGGCCCTGGCCACCGGCAGGACGGGATCACTGTCCCAGACCTCCGTCTCCACCGCGCCGTCGGCGATGCGCAGGACCAGCAGCACCGGTCCGGGCGCGTACTTGCAGGCGTTGGTGACCAGCTCGCTGACGACGAGCTGGGTCAGATCCATGGTGCGGGCCGTCACCGGCACCCCGTGGGCCGCCTGCGCGCGGGCGAGGAACACCCCCGCCCGGTCGCGGGCCCGTGCGATGCACCCGCCGTCGCCGCCGTCCAGCTCCACCGCCAGCTGCAACGGCTCGCGGCGCGGCCCCAAGAGCCCCTCACCGAGGGAACCCGATTCCTTCCGGACATACTTCGTCACCCCGTTCACAGAGCCGCGTGTACCCGGGTTCCCGGTCCGCACGCCTGCCGATCGAGGACGGGTCCGTCAGGCATCCTCCGCGCGATCCTGGGCAGCCAGGGGGGAGGGGGAAGCTGTGGTCAAGGATCGTCGAGCGTTGTCGAGGAACGCGTGGCAGACACTGCACACATATACGAAGCAGCCGAACCGGACGGGCTGTCGATCAGCCGTGCCGTCGTCGATGGCGTCGCCGTCGTGACGCTGGCCGGTGAGATCGACCACCACACCTCGGGTCTGCTCCGCCAGGCCCTGGCGCCCGACCCTCCGGGGACGGCCCGTACGGTCGCGGACTTCGCCGGTGTCGCCTTCATGGACTCCAGCGGCATCAACGTCCTCATCGGCGCCCACCAGGCCCATGATCCCGGCGGGTGGCTGCGGCTGGCCGGCGTCCGCAGGCCCGTCCTGCGGACCCTGGAGATCGTCGGCCTCACCACGCTCATCGACTGCTACCCGGACGTGCGGGAGGCGATGGCGGCCTGATCCGGCCCGCTCATCCGGTCGCGTCGTCCAGGGCGGCCGCGTCCCCGCCGGCGGCGGGCGGCGGCACGGCCGGCGGGTCCCCGCTCTCGGTGTGCGCCGTCCCGTGGGACTTCCCCCCGGCCGGCGCGGGACGGCGTACGAGGAGGCCGCTCACCTCGTACGACATCTCGCGCGTCCCGGGAGCGGGCGCCGGGTGGTAGCGGCCCGCGCACACCGAAAGGTTGACGATGAGGTACGCGTGCCAGCGACGGCCCACCCCGCGCCGGTCCGCGAAGACCCGGGTGCCGTTCACCCACCAGACGACGGACTCGGCCCCGAACTCGGTCCTCAGGTCGATCCAGGCACCGGGCCGTACGGCGTCGCTGCGGAAGGCGGAGCCGGTGTCGCGCACATGGTTGCCGAATTCCAGCAGGTCCGGATTGTCCGGGTGGTACTCGAAGACGTCGATCTCCTGGTCGCCGTCGCGCCAGGTCCAGATCGCCGGCCACGCCCCGACCTCGCGGGGCAGCCGCACCCGGGCCTCCAGCACGTCTCCCGAGCGGACCATGAACGACTGGTCGCTGCCCTCGGTGGTCAGCAGCCCCGTGTTCCACCTGCCGTCCCGTCTGCGTACGGCCCGGAAGAGGCCCGTGCGGCAGTAGGAGGGGTCGGTCACGAGGTAGTCCAGTTTGTCGTCGTCCGGGTTCACCGGGCCGCCGCCGGGATAGGCCCATGAGCGGCCCTCCACCCACTGCTCGGTGGAGGCGAAGTCCGCCGTGAAGACGACGTCGGTCGGGGACGGGGTGCGCGGAGCCGGGAACGGGCTGCCCGGATGCGGTTGCTGCATGCCGTGTTTCTCACCGGCTGCCTTCCGGTCATGCGCCGACACTCCGGCCGGCCCTCGGGAACCACCCCTTCGAGGGACGGCGCACCGAAGGGGGGCGGGGTCGCGGGACCCGGCCGTGCGCCCCTGGTGCCCGAGCCGATTCCGTGGTGTGCTGGTGGTGGCGGGAAGGACCCGAAACAGACGCGGGGAAGCGGCCGGGAGCCGCGCACCGCGCAATCAGGATCCGCGAGAAGCGGATGGCCCTTCCCGCCCTCCCCTGTCCGCACGGCCCGGCGCACGGCGTCGCCTCCCGGCCCGGGCGGGTACCGTCGCTCAGGCTCCGCTCGGGGTCCCCCAGCGCGGCCCGATCCGCTTCCACTCCTCGTCCCACTCGGCCATGCGCCGGCGGATGAGCCGGTTGCGCACGACCCAGCCCGCGGCCCAGACGGCGGCGGCGGCCGACGGGGCGACGATGGCACCGGTGAGGGCCGCCTGGGCGTCGGCCGCGGACCCGGTCACGGGGGCGGGCACGACGTGGTCCGAGCGGTTGGCCCACACCGTCAGCCGGCTCCCGGCGGGGGCGCCCGGGAAGACCTTGGCCCGGTCGGTGTGCACCGAGCCGTCGGGGTCGGTCCAGCGCACGGCCGCCCAGACCCGCCCGTCGTCGTACCCGGTCGAGGACGGCGGGGTCCGCGCCGCGTCGTCGGTCAGCACGGCCGACACCGAGTGCAGCTGGGCCCGGCGCGCGGCGAACGCCGCGTCGGAGGACTGTGCCGCCAGGATGCCGGCGAGGGCCCCTCCGACGAGGACGAGCACCCACGTGGCCAGGACGATCCAGGCCTCGACGACGTCGCTGTGGCGTTTGAGCGGGTTGCGGCGCCATCGCCACAGCCGTACCGGGGTGACCGTTGTGGGAGGTGTCCGGGTCATCGTCACCGCCTCCTCTCGTGCGCCGGCGGCCACGCCTCGGGGCGTACCCGTGCGCTCGGCGTCCGGCGCGCCCGGACCGGGGTCCGGGTGCCGGGGCGGCCGGCCGGCGCGCACCGCGCGCCCGCTTCGCCCGGCACGAAACCCGCGAGGCGGACGGCGAGCGGCACCGGGACGGTCTCCCGGCTTCGGCCACCGAGGGTCACTACACCATCGTGCACCTCCCCCCGGATCCCGGCCGTCCGAGAGAGCGGTCGCAGGGAACGGACGGTCCCGGCGGCCGGCGCGCGATGCGCTCAGCCCTCCCAGGTCCAGTCCGCGACCTCGGGCAGATCGGTGCCGTGGGCGCGGATCCACGCCTGGTGCCGGGTCCGTGCGTCCGCCATGGCCTGGCGTACGGCGGCGGCCCGCACCGCGAGCCCGGGCACCCGGTCGATGACGTCCATGACCAGCCGGTAGCGGTCGAGGTCGTTGCGTACGACCATGTCGAACGGCGTGGTGGTGGTGCCCGACTCCTTGTATCCGCGCACGTGCAGGTTGCCGTGCCCGATGCGGCGGTAGGCGAGGCGGTGGATCAGCCACGGATAGCCGTGGTAGGCGAAGATCACCGGCTTGTCGGCGGTGAAGAGGCCGTCGTACTCGAAGTCGCTCATGCCGTGCGGGTGGTCGTCGCGCGGCAGCAGCCGGGTCATGTCGACCACGTTGACCACCCGCACCGCGAGGCCGGGCAGGTGGCGGCGCAGCAGTTGGGCGGCGGCCAGCACCTCCTGCGTGGGCACGTCACCGGCGCAGGCGAGGACCACGTCGGGTGCGCCGCCGTTCTCGGTGCCGGCCCATTCCCAGATTCCGGCGCCGCGCGCGCAGTGGTCGCGGGCCTGCTCCATCGTCAGCCAGTCGAAGCAGGGCTGCTTGCCGGCCACGATCACGTTGACGTAGTCGCGGCTGCGGAGCGCGTGATCGGCGACCGACAGCAGGGTGTTGGCGTCCGGCGGCAGGTAGACGCGGACCACCTCGGGGCTCTTGTTGAGGACGTGGTCGACGAATCCGGGGTCCTGGTGGGAGAAGCCGTTGTGGTCCTGGCGCCAGACGTGGGAGGTCAGCAGGTAGTTGAGCGAGGCGACGGGAGCCCGCCAGGACAGGGTGCGCGAGGTCTTCAGCCACTTGATGTGCTGGTTGACCATCGAGTCGACGATGTGCACGAACGCCTCGTAGCAGGAGAACAGCCCGTGCCGTCCGGTCAGCAGATAGCCCTCCAGCCAGCCCTGGCAGAGGTGTTCGGAGAGGATCTCCAGCACCCGGCCGTGCCGGTCGAGATGTTCGTCCACGGGGAGCGTCGCCGCCTGCCAGGCCTTGCCGCTGGCCTCGAAGACGGCCTGGAGCCGGTTGGAGGCGGTCTCGTCGGGGCCGACGAGCCGGAAGTCCCGGCTCTCCCGGGTGTCCGCCATGACCTGCCGCAGGAGCGAGCCGAGGACCCGGGTGGGCTCGTGCAGGGTCGTGCCCGGTTTGTCGACGGGTACGGCGAAGTCGTCGAGGGACGGGATCGGCAGGGCGCGGACGAGCAGGCCGCCGTTGGCGTGCGGGCTCGCCCCGAGCCGTTTGACCCCCTCGGGCACGCAGGCGACGACGTCGGGGCCGGGCCGTCCGTCGGGTCCGAACAGCTCCTCCGGCCGGTAGGACCGCAGCCACTGCTCCAGTTGTCGGAGGTGGGCCGGGTTGTCGCGGACACCGGCCAGCGGGACCTGGTGGGCGCGCCAGGTGCCCTCGACCGGTACGCCGTCGACCTCGGCGGGGCCGGTCCAGCCCTTGGGGGTGCGCAGGACGATCATCGGCCAGGCCGCGCGCTCGGCGGTCCCCTCCGCCCGGGCGGCGCGCTGCGTGCGCGCGATGCGGTCCAGGGACTCGTCGAGGGCGGCCGCGAGGGCGCGGTGCACCTCGGCCGGGTCGTCGCCCTCGACGTACAGGGGGTCGTGGCCGTACCCCCGGAGCAGCGCGTCGAGCTCGTCCTCGGGGAGCCGGGACAGCACGGTCGGGTTGGCGATCTTGTAGCCGTTCAGGTGCAGGATCGGCAGCACGGCTCCGTCGTGCGCCGGGTCGAGGAACTTGTTGGAGTGCCAGGACGTGGCGAGCGGGCCGGTCTCCGCCTCACCGTCGCCGATGACGCAGGCCACCAGCAGGTCGGGGTTGTCGAAGGCGGCGCCGTAGGCGTGCGCGAGGGAGTAGCCGAGTTCGCCTCCCTCGTGGATCGAGCCGGGCGTCTCGGGGGCCACGTGGCTGGGCACCCCGCCGGGGAAGGAGAACTGCCGGAACAGCCGTCCCATGCCGGCCGCGTCCCGGGACACGTCCGGGTACGTCTCGCTGTAGCTGCCCTCCAGCCAGGAGCCCGCCAGGACGGCCGGTCCCCCGTGTCCCGGCCCCCACACGCACAGCACGTCCAGGTCACGCGCCTTGATCACACGGTTGAGGTGCGTGTACACGAGGTTGAGGCCGGGTGAGGTGCCCCAGTGGCCGAGCAGCCGGGGCTTGATGTGCTCGGCTCGCAGCGGTTCGGTCAGCAGCGGGTTGGCCATGAGGTAGATCTGGCCGGCGGCCAGGTAGTTGGCGGCGCGCCAGTGCGCGTCCAGGGTGCGCAGTTCCTCGTCGGTGAGTGCGGGGGCGTCCGGGTGGACGGCCTTCTCGGTCATGGGAACTCCGATGGTGGTCGGCAGGTCGGGCGGGCTCCGGGTGCGACGGCGAGCGGCGGGTCGTCTGTCGCGGTACCCCGGGCGGGCGTGGTCTCCACCTCCCGGACGGGCGGTCGGGTTCCAGCGTGGTGGCGCGGTGGCGGCCGGGCGAGGGACCGGTGGTCCCCGGCCGGGGCCGACCGGCCCCTCAGCGGCGACGGTGCGCCGGAACGACGTCCGGGGCGGGGCCGGGTGGCCGGCCGCCGGGCGGGCGGCGCCGGGTCACGAGGCCGGGGCGCGCACGATCACGACCGGGCAGCTCGCGTGCTGCGAGACGTGCTGGCTGACCGAGCCGAGCAGCGCGCGGGCGAAGCCGCCCCGGCCCCGGCTGCCGACGACCACGACCTCGGCGCCCTCGGCGGCCCGCAGCAGCACCTCGGCGGGGTTGCCGTGGGCCACATGGGTACTGACCGAGGCCGCCCGCTGCCCGCCGAGCACCTCGGTCAGTTCGCGCGTCATCCGCTGCCGGGCCTCGTCCACGTCGATGTCCGTGTCGACGGCCGGTGCCGACCATCCGTACAGCCCCGGCAGCTCCCAGGCGGTGACCGCGTCCACGGTGCCCCCGACGAGGGCGGCGTAGCGTACGGCCCAGCGCAGCGCCTCGTACGAGGACGGCGAGCCGTCGACGCCCACCACGATCCGCGGCTGGGAGACTTCCCTGTCCATGTGTGCCACCTCTCCTGCGGCAAGGGCGCCGGCCCGCGCGTTGTTCCCTCCTTCCACGCTGCCCGCGGTGCGGCCGTACCGCCAGAAATGAGCGGCCGGGGGCATGATGGCGGCGGCCTCCCGCGGACGGCGCGCATCCGCGGCCGGGGTCAGGACGGCCGGAGCGGCAGGTCGTCGGTGTAGGCGTTCACCGGCTGGGTGACGGGCCGGGCGTCCCGGACGTCGAGTGCCGCCGGGGCGGTCCTCGTGCCGAGGGTGCCCCGGGGGTGCCAGGTCCCGGTCACGGCGAGCCAGGTGTCGGCCGCGGGCACCTCGCCGCCGTACATGCGCACCTTCACCGTCTGGGAGTCGGCGGCGCAGCAGCTGAAGATGATCCGCGTGAGGTACCAGCCGTCGTCCCCGGCCGGACTGGCGAACCCGGTCAGCTGGACGGTGCGGCCGGCGATGGCCCTGCTGCGGTCCTGCTGGACGCGCTTGGTGAAGTCCGTGAGGGTCAGCGGCAGGGGTGAGCCGGCGGGCAGCGGGGCGAATCCCCGCTGCACGGTGATCGGCTTGTCGCTCGCGCGTGCGGCGGTGTACGCGCCGGGCGCGGGCGGGGCGTAGAAAAGCAGGCTCACGGCCGGGAGGAACAGCAGCCAGGCGACGCGCGGGGTTCCGGTGTGGTCGTGGCCGTGCTCGTGGCCGGCGGCCGCCGCGGTCTGCTGCCATCCCCGGACGGCGGCTCCCGCCACGCCGAGGACCAGCAGGACCAGCCCGGAGACGATCAGCAGGGGGCGCAGTCCGGCCTTCACGTAGCGCAGGTAGGTGTCGGTGAGGAGGGTGGCGTGCAGCAGACCGAGGCCGGTCAGTGTCAGGAGCATGGTCTGCACGGGGCGTCTCACAGCAGTACGCCTCCGATCAGGGCGCTCGCGGTGACCGCGACCACGGTGGTCGCGGCGCAGAACCGCCAGGCGAAGGCACGTCCGAAGGTGCCGGCCTGGAGGGCGATGAGCTTCAGGTCGACCATCGGGCCGACGACCAGGAACGCGAGCCGGGCGGTGGGCGAGAAGCCGGTGAGGGAGGCCGCGACGAACGCGTCGGCCTCCGAGCAGACGGCCAGCAGCACGGCGAGTGCCGCGAGGAAGAGCACCGACAGCCAGGCGGATCCGGAGAAGGTGTCGAGGACGGAGCGGGGCACGGCGACGTTGAAGGTGGCCGCGGCCATGGCGCCCAGCACGAGGAAGCCGCCGGCGTTCAGGAAGTCGTGCTGGAAGCCGAGCCGGAACTCGGTCAGGCGGCTGTGGCCGTGCCGGTGGCCGGTGTGCCGGTGACGTACGAGGGGCCGCAGCCACTCCTCCTTGCCGAGCCAGAGCCACAGCCAGCCCATGGCGGCGGCGGTGCCGAGCGAGGCGAGCAGCCGGGCGGCGACCATGGCGGGGCTGCCCGGGAACGCCACGGCGGTGGCGGTCAGCACGACCGGGTTGATGGCCGGCGCGGACAGCAGGAACGCGAAGGCGGCGGCCGGTGTCACGCCCCGGCGGATCAGGCTGTCGGCGACCGGTACGGAGGCGCACTCGCAGCCCGGCAGCACCGCGCCCGCGACTCCCGCGACCGGCACCGCGAGGGCGGGCCGCTTCGGCAGCACCCGGGTGAACAGGTCGGCCGGCACGAACGCGTTGATGGCGCCGGACAGGGCGGTGCCGAGGAGGAGGAAGGGCAGGGCCTGGACGGTGATGGCCAGGCAGACGGTGCGCCATGCCTGCACCGCGGGCTGGTCCAGCCAGCGGGCGCCCGCGAGGAGCAGGACGGCCGTGGCACCGGCCGCGAGCACGAGGGCCGCGCCGAACGGCCACGGGCGGATGCGGCGCAGGGGCGGGGCGACGGGTACGACCGCCACACCCTCGGCCACACCGACCAACTCATCCGATTTGTCCATCATCACTCCGGATGTCGGTGTCCGGGCGACGATATGCGAGGGCAACCATCCGGCCGCGCGTACACGCCGCCGCGCACGGGCGAGCACCCCAATGCGCGACCGGCGACCCGGACGGTGGCTCTTCTCACAATCCGGTGCGAACAGGGTCGGAAGTGATGGCGGCCACGTCACCGGAGGCGCATTTTGTCTACGTTCAGGAGCCATGTCGTACCCCTCCCCCACCTCGCGCTCCGCGGCCGGCACGCTCCTGGCCTCGACGGCGGCACTGCTCTCCCTCGGCCTGGTGGCACCCGCGACGGCGGCGGCCGCCACCGGCTCCGGCACGGCCGGCAAGGAGCAGGCGCCGCACACCACGACGGCCGTGCTCGACCTGGACGGCGCGGGCCGCACCCCCGTGATCCACGGGGAGGAGCGGGTGTACGACACCGCCAGCATCGTCAAGGTCGACATCCTCGCGGCCCTGCTGCTCGAGGCGCAGGACGCGGGACGGCATCTGACGGCCGCGGAACGGAAACTCGCCGAGCCGATGATCCGGCGCAGCGACAACGCGGCGGCCAACGCCCTGTGGCGCGCGATCGGCCGGGCCCCCGGCCTGGCCGCGGCCAACAAGCGCCTCGGACTGACCGAGACGACCGGCGGGTCGGGCACGAGGTGGGGACTGACGAAGACGACGGCGGGCGACCAGATACGGCTGCTCCGCGCCGTCTTCGACGACGCCGGAACCGCGAAGAAGGGCCGCGGCAGCCTGGACGCGCAGTCCCGGACCTATGTCCGCACCCTGATGAACAAGGTCGTGCCCGAGCAGACCTGGGGGATCTCGGCGTACCCGGGGTCCGGCGCCCGTCAGGCGCTGAAGAACGGCTGGCTGCAGCGCAACACCACCGGCCTGTGGGACGTCAACAGCATCGGCCAGGTCACCGTGAAGGGGCACCGGTACCTCGTGGCGGCCCTGTCCAACGGCAGCGCGTCCATGAGCGACGGGGTCTCCCTGGTGGAACGGGCGGTACGCGACGCCGCGGCGTGACGGCGGCCCGGCACGGGCGCAGGTGAACACAGGGGCGGGGAGGTGGTTCAAACCACCTCCCCGCCCCTGTGACGCGCCTGTGACAGTCGGCGGACATCCTCATGAAGTCGGGCGCGCAATCTATTGAAACAAGGGCAAAACGCCCTAAACGGTCAGAGACCTCCCCGCTGTCCCGCAAGCGCAGCGACCCCCGAGCCGCCCGCCGGAGGAACCCCCCATGAGCGCCACTCTCACCCTTCCGCAGACCGAAGCCCCCGCCCCCGAGCTGGCTCCGCGCGAGCGGGAGACGCTCCGGCACATCGCCGCCGGCCGCACCTACCTGCAGACGGCCCGCCACATGGGACTCTCCAAGCACACCGTCGACGCCTACCTGCGCCGCATCCGGGCCAAGCTCAACATCACCAACACCGCCGAGCTGACCCGTGTGGCGATCGCGCTGGGCCTGTGACGGGCCCGGCGGCGACGACCGGCCGCTCCCGCGTCCCGTTCGCGAAGGATGCCGACTTTTCGGTGGCTCCCGACTGGGCACGCGGTCGGGGTACGACTTCCGACCGGAGGGGCGGTACGGCCATGGCCGAGTACGAACGTTCCCGCACGATGCCCGCACAGCCCGAGCACGTCTTCGACCAGGCGGCCAACACCTCCCAGCTCGACGCCTGGCTGCCCGACGCGCTGCACGTGGACGCGGTGGACCCGCCCGCCGTCACCGTGCACGAGGACCGGTCCGGGGAGGACATGGCGGCCCTGCTGCGGGCCCGGCCGGACCAGATGCGCCTGGAGTGGGGCACCCGGGAGCAGGGCAGCTACACCGGCTGGCTGCAGGTCGCGGGCATCGGCAGCGGTGCCAGCGAGGTGACCGTCCACCTGTCCTTCTTCGAGGCCGGCCACGACCCGGGCGAGCAGGCGGTCAACGACGCGCTCGACGGCAGCCTGCGCCGCCTGGAGGAACAGGTGCGCATCCGGACCGACCACGCGGCCGGCTGAGCGAAGGGTGCGAGTGCCTCCCCGGGATCGCCGGGGAGGCACTCGTGTGCCGGGCTGCGCCGCTAGCGGCGCAGCGCGGCCAGGTTGCGGTAGCCGATCGCCGCGTGCTCCAGGGACTGCCCCGGGCTGGTGGAGCTGGGGGCGTTGTCCTGCTCGACCATCGGGTTGTGGTAGTTGCGGTGGCCCACGCGGGAGAAGAACGTCCGGTAGTCGATGACACCGGTGCCGAACGGAACCATGTCGTAGCCCATGCCGTTCGTCGCGTTGACGACGCCGTCCTTGGCGTGGAAGAGCGGGTAGCGCTTGTCGTGGCGGGTGACGAGGCCCGCCGGGTCGAAGATGTTCGTCTGCGTCGAGCCGTCGTGGGCGGTGTAGGTGCGGAACTTGTACTGGGCCACGTGCGCCCAGAAGATGTCCATCTCCAGCCAGACCAGCTTCGGGTCGGTGATGGAGAGGAAGTACTCCAGCTTGCGGATGCCGGAGCTGCGGGTCGGCCGGCCCTGGGCGTCGAGCGGGCCGCCGTCGAGGAGGAAGCCGTAGGCGGCGTCGTGGTTGTGGGTGTACAGCTTGAGGCCGGCGCGGCGGGCCAGCTCGCCGAGGGCGTGCCACTTGTCGGCGGCCACGTCCCAGTCCGCCTGGTAGGCGCTGCCGGTGGGGTCGCCGCCGGTGCCCACGTGGGCCATGCCGAGGATGTTGGCGATCTCCAGGTGCTTCTTGAAGGTGTCCAGGTCGGTGCTGCTCAGCGGCCAGGAACCGGGGATGAAGCCGTGGTTGCCCTGGGCCCGCAGCCCGTAGTCGTCGAGCCAGCGGCGCAGCTGCTTCGCGCCCTCGACGGACTCCAGGTTCGCCCCGCCGGGCGCGTTGGCGTGCTGGCCGTAGCCGGCGAACTCGACCTGCCGGTAGCCGAACCGGGCGAGCTGTTCGAACACCTCCCGGAAGCCGGACGGCAGCGACGTGGACTGCGGGTCGCGGCCGATGGCGTCGCGGACGGTGTACAGGATGATGCCGCGCCTGTCGGCCGGGACGAGGACCTGCCCGTTGCCGTGCTCATCGCCCGGCTGGGGAGCGGCCTGGACGGGGCTCGCGCCGAAGGCGGGTGCGGCGATCGCGCCCGCCGCGACGGCGGTGCAGGTGCTCAGGAAGCGACGGCGGCCGATGCCGAGAGTGCGGCGCAGCTGGTCGTCGGTGTCAGGCGTGTTGTTCACGGGTGCCTTCCTTCACAGGTGTTCGGTGCGGAGACCGGCGAGGTGGAGCAGGAGCGGTTTCACGTCGGTGGCCGCGATGCGGTCGCCGACGGCGCGGGGGGTGGAGCACAGGAGGAGCGGACCGTCGTCTTCGCTCGAGGGGAGGCGGCCGTGGCTGCCCCGGACCGGTGAGGGATCGAGGGGCACGACCGCCATGCGGTAGCGCAGGCCGAGCTTCTTGCGGGCGAGCGCGGTGGCCGCCTTGACCTTGACGTACGGGTCGTGGGGGTCCATGAACAGCTCGACCGGGTCGTAGCCGGGCTTGCGGTGGATCTCCACGAGCCGTGCGAAGTCGGGGGCGCGGGCGTCGTCCAGCCAGTAGTAGTACGTGAACCAGGCGTCCGGTTCGGCGACGGCGACCAGTTCACCGGAGCGCGGATGGTCCAGGTGGTGGGCCTTCTTGCCCTCGTCGTCGAGGAGTTGCTCGATGCCGGGCAGCCCGTCGAGGGCGGCGCGGGTGGCGGCCAGGTCCTCGGGCCGGCGCACGTAGACGTGGGCGATCTGGTGGTCGGCGACGGCGAAGGCGCGGGAGGCCATCGGATCGAGGTACTCCATGCCGTCCTGGGTGTGCACCTCCAGCAGGCCCGCCCGGCGCAGCGCGCGGTTGATGTCGACGGGCCTGCTGACGCGGGTGATGCCGTACTCGGACAGGGCGACGACGGTACGGCCCTCCGCGCGTGCCTCGTCGAGCAGCGGAGCCAGCGCCGTGTCCAGGTCGGTGGCGGCCCGCAGGGAGCGCGGGTCGTCGGGGCCGTAGCGCTGGAGGTCGTAGTCGAGGTGCGGGAGGTAGCAGAGCGCCAGGTCGGGGTGGCGGCTGCGCAGGATGTGCCGGGTGGCGTCGATGATCCACCGGCTGGAGACCAGGTCGGCGCCCGGCCCCCAGAACCGGAAGAGGGGGAACGTGCCCAGTTTTCCCGTGAGTTCGTCGTGCAGGGCGGGCGGCCTGGTGTAGCAGTCGGGTTCCTTGCGGCCGTCCGCGTAGTAGACGGGGCGCGGGGTGACGGTGATGTCGGTGTCGGCGCCCATGGCGTACCACCAGCAGATGTTGGCGACCGTGTAGCCGGGGTGGGCGCGGCGGGCCGCGTCCCAGACCTTGTCGCCGGCGACGAGGCCGTTGTGCTGGCGCCACAGCAGGACGTCCCCGAGCTCGCGGAAGTACCAGCCGTTGCCGACGATGCCGTGCTCGCCGGGCAGGGTCCCGGTGAGGAAGGTGGACTGGGCGGCGCAGGTGACGGCGGGCAGGACGGTGCCGAGGTGGGCCCGGGAGCCGGTGTCGGCGAGCGCCGTGAGGTGCGGCATGTGGGCGAGGAGCCGGGGGGTCAGGCCGACGACGTCGAGGACCAGCAGCGGGGTGGGTCCGGTCATGGCAGCTCCTTCAGGCCCAGGTCGGTCAGCAGGTCGCGGGCGAGGGCGAGTTCGGCGGCGATGCCGTCGGCGAGCCGGTCCCGGCCGCGGGGGCGCAGGCCGGGCGGGAGCGCCTGCCAGGTGTACGTCTCGACCTCCAGGTGGCGGGTGAGGGGGCGGGGTCCGCCGACGAGGCGGGTGAGCGCGTCGCGGAGCACCGGGAGGGTGGCGGTCAGCGGCCCGGCGGGGTCGGCGTGCAGGGGGACGTGGAAGTGGGCGCGCCACGGTGCCGTCGTGGGGAGGGCGTCGCCGTTCAGGGCCTCGGGCAGGTCGTCGGTGCCGCGCAGGCCGGTGGGCGTGGCGGTGCGGGTCTGGTGCAGGAAGCGGGGCTCGGCGAACGCGGCGAGCGCGGCGCGGACGCCGGGCCGGCCGGGGTGTTCGGCGTGCAGGGCGGCCGACAGCTGGGACTTCACGACGGGGATCCCTGCGGTGGCGAGGGCGTCCAGCGCGGTCCGCGGGTCCTCGAAGGACGTGGCGAGGTGGCAGGTGTCGACGCACACGCCGATGCGGGGGTGGTGCACGGCGGTGAGCGGGGCCAGGGCGTCGTGGGTGCTCTCCACGGTGCAGCCGGGCTCGGGTTCCAGGCCGACGCGGATCGAGCGGCCGGTCAGCTCCGCCAACGCGTCCAGGCGGGCACCGAGGGTGCGCAGGGCCTCGTGGCCCGTGCGGGCGCGCTCGGCGGTCCAGGTGGTGCGCCAGCCGAGCGGCAGGGTCGAGACGCTGCCCTCGGTGACGTCGTCGGGCAGCAGCCCGCCGAGGATCCGGGCCAGCGCGGTGGTGTACTCCAGGCGCTCGGGATCCGCCCAGTCCGGCCGGTACACCCGGTACTTGACCTCGTCGGAGCCGAAGCCCTCGTAGGGGAACCCGTTGAGGGTGACGACCTCCAGGCCGCGCCGGTCGAGTTCGCCGCGCAGCGTGCGCAGCGCGGACGGGTCGGTGTCCACGGCGCGCGCGGCGTCGTGGGCGAGCCACAGGCCGATGCCGAGGCGGTCGCGGCCGAGCCGGCGGCGTACCGGCTCGCAGTGGTCGCGCAGTTGGGCGAGGACGCCGTCGAGGGTCTCGGCGGGGTGGACGTTCGTGCAGTAGGCGAGGTGGACGGTCGTGCCGTCCGGGTGCCGGAAGCGCATCGCTCACTCCCCGCCGCGGGCGAGGGAGTTGCCCTCGTGGGTGGCGTCCGGCGGGGACACGTCGAGGTCCAGACGTCCGCTGAGCCCGTAGAAGGCGACCGGGTTGCGCCACAGGACCCGGTCGACGTCGTCCGCGGTGAATCCCTCGGCCAGCATCAGGTCGGCCACCGCACGCGTCTTCAGCGGATCGCTGCGGCCCCAGTCGGCGGCGGAGTTGACGAGCACCTTCTCCGGCCCGTGCGAGCGCAGGATCTCCACCATCCGCCGCTCGTCCATCTTGGTGTCGGGGTAGACGGAGAAGCCCAGCCAGCAGCCGCTGTCCTTGGCCTCCCCGACGGTCGTCTCGTTGAGGTGGTCGACCAGGACCCGGTCCATCGGCAGCGCGGACTCGCGGACGACGTCCAGGGTGCGGCGCAGGCCCGCGAGCTTGTCGCGGTGCGGGGTGTGCACGAGGGCGGGCAGGCCGTGGTCGGCGGCGAGCTGGAGCTGCGCCGCGAGGGCCTTGTCCTCGGCGGGGGTCATCGAGTCGTAGCCGATCTCACCGACCGCGACGACCTGGTCCTTGACGAGATAGCGGGGCAGTTCGTCCAGGAGGGGGGCGCAGCGCGGGTCGTTGGCCTCCTTCGGGTTGAGGGCGAGCGTGCAGTGGTGGGCGATGCCGTGCTGGGCGGCGCGGAACGGCTCCCAGCCGAGCAGGGAGTCGAAGTAGTCGAGGAAGGAGGCGGGTGAGGTGCGGGGCTGGCCGAGCCAGAAGGAGGGCTCCACCAGCGCGCGGATGCCGGCGGCCCGCATGGCCTCGTAGTCGTCGGTGGTCCGGGAGGTCATGTGGATGTGGGGGTCGAACAGGCGCATCAGGACTCCTTGCGGGTCTCCGCGCCGGCCAGGGCCAGCACGCGGTACAGGCCGCTGGGGACGGGACGGTCGGCCGCGGTGCGTTCGGCCGCGAAGTCGGTGAGCATCCGGGCGAGTTCGGCGTCGGCGCGGGCCCGCTCGGCGAGGCCGGCCACCGCGTCGACGGGGACGCCGGTGAACAGGCACTTGAGGACGGCGTGCCGCCAGCCGTGGCCGTCCAGGTGGCGGGCCGCGTAGGGGCCGACGGCGGCGGCGATCAGCCGGGTGTCGTTGGTGCGCAGGGCGTCCTCGACCAGGGGGAGCGCGTCCGGTCCGGGCACGAGGTGGGGCAGGACGAGCAGGACGGCCCGGCGCTCGGCGGCGGTGCCCTGCCGGTAGACGCGGGTGAGGGCGGTGGTGTCGGCGCCGGCCGCGTGCAGGATGAGGACGCGGGCGGCGTCGGCGTGCCCGCTGCCGCAGCGGCGCCCGGCCTCCGCGAGCCGCAGTTCCCACACGGTGATCGGGCCGTGTCCGCCGGGATGGTCGGCGGCTTCGGCCAGGGCCCGCCGGTACCACTCGCGGGCGGCCCGGTCGGGGTGGGCGTCGAGGTGGTCGCGCAGGGCGCCGAGGGAGGGCGACGCCGCGACGGTCGCGTAGGTCACGGTGTGCTCCCTTCGGCGGTGGCGCGGTCCCGGTGGAGTGCTGTCACGACGCGCTCCCTTCCGGTACGGGAACGGGACGGGCGGCGGCGCGGCGGAGGAACGGCAGTGAGGTCCGCGCGTGGTGGGGGCCGGCGTGGGAGTGGCGGGGCAGTTCCACGACCGTGAGGCCCTGGTAGCCGGTGGCGTCGAGGGCCGCGAGGACCGGCGGGAAGTCGATCTCGCCCTCCCCGAACGGGAGGTGGTCGTGGACTCCGCGCCGCATGTCCTCGATCTGGACGTGCCGGAGCCAGGGCGCGGCCGCGCGCACGCAGTCCTCGGGCGCCAGGGGTTCCAGGCACTGGCAGTGGCCGATGTCGAGGGTGAGGCCGAGGGCGGGTGGGTCGCCGAGGAGGCCGCGCAGGTGGTGGAAGTCCGCGAGGGTGGCGAGGAGGTGGCCGGGCTCGGGTTCGACGGCGAGCGGGACGCCGGCGGTGCCCGCGGCCTCCAGGACGGGGGTGAGGGACGCGGTGAGCCGCTGCCATGCCGTGGCCGGTTCGTCCACCGTGGGCGGAACGATTCCGCTGAAGCAGTGCACGGCCCGCGCGCCGAGGTCCGCCGCCACCCGTACGGCCCGCAGGAGCAGGTCGGCGCGGCGGGCGCGGGCCTCCGGGTCCGGGTCGAGCAGGGAGGGCCCGTGCTTGCGGCGCGGGTCGAGGACGTAGCGGGCGCCGGTCTCCACGGTGACGTCGAGGCCCAGCTCGGCCAGCCGCTTCGCGACCCGGCGGGTGCGGCCGGCGAGGCCCGGGGCGAGCGGGTCGAGGTGCATGTGGTCGAGGGTCAGGCCGACGCCGTCGTAGCCGAGGTCGGCGAGCAGGGCGAGGGCGTCGTCCAGCCGCAGGTCGGTGAGGCCGTTGGTGCCGTACCCGAAACGGAGGGTCATGTGACGCTCACCTTTCTGGAGAACCGCGCCGCGAGCGGGGCGAGCGCGGCGGTGCACAGCGCGGCGACGGGGGCGCCGGCGCGGGCGCAGAGGGCGGCCTGGAGGGGGATGGTCGCGCGGATGCCGCCGGCGACGGCTCGCTGGGTGAGCTGGGGTGAGGGGTGGAGAGCGGCGTGGAGGTAGGGGCGGGCGGCCAGGGCCGTGTAGGCGGCGGTGAGCACGCTGCCGAGCGGGGGCCGGCCCGTCCGTGGCCGGGCGCCGGCGCTGCCCGGCAGACCGGGGGTGGGTGCGGCACCCCGGCCCGCCGGGAGTTCACGGGCGAGCAGGAGCCCGAGGGTGCCCGACATGGTCAGTGCGGCGAGCGGCGGCAGTGCGGATCCCCCGGTGGTCTCGTGGCGGGAGACCGCGGTCAGGGCCAGGGTGTGGGCGCTCAGCAGCGCGGCGGAGGGCAGGGCCCGGCGCACCGCCCCCCGCGCCGGCCCGCTGGCCGCCGCGCCGAGCAGCAGGTCGAGACCGCGGGCCGCCGCCATCGCCACGGGTCCGGCCGGAGTGCGTTTGAGGACCAGGTCGTACGCCCACACGGTCGCCGCGAGCGGCGTCGCGACGGCGAGGGCGGGGCGGCCGGCGCGGGCGGCGAGGGCCAGGCCCGCCGCGGTGAGCGCACCGGCCGCGGCGAGGGCGGCAGCGGGGCGGACACGGCCGGAGGGCAGGGGCCGGTGCGGTCGCTCGACGGCGTC
This sequence comes from Streptomyces sp. NPDC015139, assembly GCF_043079785.1. NCBI lineage: Bacteria > Bacillati > Actinomycetota > Actinomycetes > Kitasatosporales > Streptomycetaceae > Streptomyces > Streptomyces sp. NPDC015139. The sequence goes on from NZ_JBIBUW010000008.1 coordinate 208,021, forward strand.
CTCCTCCCGGTCGGCCCAGTCGTTGAGCGCCATGCCGGCCTCGTAGAGGCAGAGGGAGGAGCCGGCCGCCAGCAGGGTGCGGCCGGCCGGCCGGCCCGGTACCGCCGCCGCCCCGGCCAGCACGTCACCGGGCACGGTGAACAGCGCGGGCAGACGCAGCAGTTCGGCCCAGGCCCGGGCGCTCACGCGGCCTCCCGCAGCCGCCGCCCGAACCGCACGAGCGCCGCGTACTGTTCCGCGAGCGCCGAAGGCGCCTGACCCACCGGGTCCTTGAAGTAGAAGCCGAGATCGGTCAGGGGCCCGCGGACGCCCGACTCCTGTGCGCGGAGGGTCAGTCGGGCCAGGTCCAGGACCAGGGGCGCCGCCAGGGCCGAGTCGCAGCCCTGCCAGGTGGTCTGCAGGACCATGCGGGTGCCGAGGAACCCGTCGAAGGCGATGTGGTCCCAGGCGGTCTTCCAGTCGCCGAGCGCCGGTACGTCGTCGATGTGGACCTCTCCCTCGGGGCTGCCGCCGAGGGTGTCGGTGAGGACGCGTTCCTTGCCGGCGTTCTTGGCGGCGGCGGCCGCGGGATCGGCGAGTGCCGCGCCGTCGCCGCCACCCAGCAGGTTGGTGCCGGACCAGGCGCGCACGTCCAGCGCCCGCTGCGCGAACATCGGTCCGAGGACCGAGCGCAGCAGGGTCTGGCCGGTCTTGCCGTCCCGGCCGGCGTACGGCACACCGCTCGCCGCGGCGGCTTCGGCCAGTGCCGGGTGGTGCAGTCCCGTCGACGGGGTGAAGTTGACGTAGCCGCAGCCGGCGCGCAGGGCCGCCGCCGCGTACAGCGAACTCGGCGGCAGGGCCGTGCAGTCGGCGGCCGGCTCGGTGGAGGCCACGTTCACGACGACGGCCCGCTCCAGGCCACCGCGCCGTACGAAGTCCTGGATGTCGGCGGTGAAGGCGGCGATCAGCCGCTCGGTGCTCCGGGTGTCACCCGGGGCCGGTCCGCCCGGCCGTATCTCCGCGTCGGCCGCGGCGAGTTCGGCCGCCACGGCCGCGGGGAGGCCGTGCGGCAGGACGCCGCCCGCGGCCAGCTCCTCCGCCCGTTTGGGCAGCGGGCAGTCCATCGTGTCGTGGCCGCCGAAGACCAGCGACGTGAGGGCCGGCAGACCGCTGTCGGCGAACGGGGGCGTCTCGGTGACCATGCCGGTGGGCGGGCGCAGGCCCGCCGCCACGGCGGCGCAGCCGGCCACGGCGGTGGTGGCGACGGAGCCGCGGGCACCGATCAGCCACACTCCCACGCGGGTGCGGGGAAGGGACGCGGACATGGGCAGCCTCCTTGACGGGCGCGAGCCCCGGGTGAGTGGGGGACCAGGACGGCGGGCGGGGGTCCGGCGTCCCCCGCCCGCCGCCGCTCACCTGCCCTTGGCGGGCAGTTCCTTGATCCGGATGTCGCGGAAGGACACGTCGTCACCGGTTCCGTGGTTCTGGATGCCGATGTGTCCGTCGCGCAGGCTCCGGGCCGGATCGGTGTTGGTGAAATCGTTGATCTTCACGCCGTTGAGCCAGACGCGCAGGCGTTCGCCCTGCACCCGGATCTCGTACGTGTTCCACTCCCCCGGCGGGTTCAGCGCACGGTCGCGCTTCTTCAGGTCGGCGGACCGGAAGCCGTAGACGGCCCCGGTGGTCTTCTCGGGTACGTCGGTGGCGTCGATCTGGATCTCGTAACCGTTGTCGACCGCCGACCAGGGGTCGTCCGAGGGCGGGAAGCCCACGAACACCCCGGAGTTGTCGTCGCCGGCGGCCTTCCAGTCGAGCTTGAGCGAGTACGAGCCGAAGCTCGACGGGGTGTACCAGAGCAGCCCCAGTCCCCCGGTCGACGTGAGCGTGCCGTCGTCGGAGAGGGTGAAGCCGCCCGGGCCCGCCTGTCGCCAGCCGTCCAGGGAGGTGCCGTCGAAGAGCGGCCGGTAGCCGTTCTCGGGCCGGCAGTCGGCCTGGGTGTCGCCGACGGCCCAGCGGATGCCGCCCAGCAGGTGCTGCCGGAAGGCGGGGTCGGCGTAGGACTCCTTGGTGTGGCCGCCCCCGGTGTAGAAGGCGCGGCCGCCCTGGTAGTCCTGGCACCAGGCGATCGGATGGTCGCCGTTCATGGTGCCGCCGGTGTAGGACGTCTCGTCCAGGGAGGCCAGGACGTGGGCGCGGTCGCGCGGGTCGGAGCGGTAGTTGTACCACTCGTCCGTGCGGTCCCAGGTCCGTCCCAGGTGCGAGGTCGCCGGGTGGGCGCGGTCCTCCACGTTCACCGTGGCCGGCTGGATCGCCGGGTGGTTCTGGAACCAGGCGCCCGCGAGGCCGCCGTAGAACGCCCAGTCGTACTCGGTGTCGGCGGCCGCGTGGACACCCACGTAACCTCCGCCGTGCCGGATGTACCCCTCGAACGCGTCCTGCTGGGCGGCGTCGAGGACGTCACCGGTGGTCGACAGGAAGACCACGGCGTCGTAGCGCTTCAGGTTCTTGCCGGTGAAGGCGCCCGCGTCCTCGGTGGCGTCGACGGTGAAGCCGTTCGCCCGGCCGAGCTGCCGGACGGCCTCGACGCCCTCGGGGATGGAGTCGTGCCGGAAGCCCGCGGTCTTGGAGAAGACCAGGACGCGCTTGGTGTGGGCCGGGTCCGACACGGCGGGTGCGGTCACACAGCCGAGGAGCAGGGCGGCACCGAGCACCGCGGTGGTGATTCTGCCCGTTGGTCGCATGGTGTGCCCTCCTCTCAGCCGGTGGTGAAGGTGAAGTCGTCCAGGTCGAACAGGGCACCGCTGCCGCCCTTGAAGACCAGGTAGAGGGTGGTGGTGCCGCGCGGTGCGCGGGACAGGCCGGCGGTGACGTCCTGGTAGGTGTCCGGGCCGCCGGTCACGGGCACGGTGGCCTTGCCCAGCAGGGTGCCGGTCGCGGATCCGGCGCGTACCTCGAGGGTGCCGCCGGCGCCGCCGGAGGCGATGCGCGCGGTGATCTTCTTGGCGTCGGACAGGACGTACGGGGTGAAGGAGATCCAGTCGCCGTTGTGGATGTCGCCGACCACCTTGGCGCCGTGGGCGCTGCTGCGGGCGGTCACCGTGACGCCGGAGGAGTCGCCGAAGTTCTCGGCCTGGCGGTGGCGGGGCTCGAGGACGCTGCGGGCGTGCGTGGTGAGCGCTTCCTGGCCGCCGCCCCCGCCGTCGGTGTACTGGGCGTCGAGGACACCGAAGATGTTCGCGTCCTCGTCGTGGCCGCCGTCGGCGCTGGTCTGGATGGTGCCGGAGCAGCCCTGGGCGGAGGTCAGCGGGTGGCCGTGGGTGTCGTGGCCGAGGATGAAGTTGACGGTGACCTTGGAGCAGTCGACCGCCCCGCCGTCCTCGGGGTCGGTGACCTTCACCTTGAACGGAACGGCGTCACCGAAGCTGAACAGCTGCCCGTCCTGCGGGAGTTCCAGGGTGACCTTGGGTGCGGTGTTGCCGACGACGACCCGGACGCTCGCGCTGCCGGTCCGGCCGGTCGTGTCCTTGGCGGTCACCGTGGCCGTGTAGGTGCCGTTCTTCCTGTACTTGTGGGTGGGGTCGGCCGCGGTCGAGGTGGCGCCGTCGCCGAAGTCCCAGCTGTAGGTGAGGGCGTCGCCGTCCTGGTCGCTGGTGCCGGCCGAGGAGAAGGCCACCTTCAGCGGCGCCTGTCCGGAGGTGCGGTCCGCGGCGGCCTGGGCCACCGGGGAGTGGCCGTCGGTGGCGTTCTCGATGCGGAACAGGCCCGAGTTGTCGTCGCCGCCGAACCAGGACGTGCCGTAGTCCAGCACGTAGAGGGCGCCGTCGGGGCCGAAGGCCATGTCCATCACCTGGGTGCCGCTCCAGGGGACGTCCTTGATCGACTGGACCTTGCCGTCGGCGTCGCTGCTGATGCGCTTGATCCAGCGGCGGCCGAACTCACCGGCGAAGAAGTCGCCGTCGTAGGTCTCGGGGAACTTCACGGGCGAGTCGAGCGCGGGGTCGTAGTGGTAGACCGGGCCGCCCATCGGGGACTCGGAGCCGTCGCCGAACTCGGGTACGGACGGGCCGTTGTACGGGATCCAGGCGGGCTGGGCCGGGGGCAGGTCGGTGAGGCCGGTGTTGTGCGGCGAGTCGTTCTTCGGCGCGGAGCAGTCGAACGTGGCGCCGGAGGTCTTCGTCGCGAAGTCGTAGTCGACGTAGGGGTCGTTGGCGCCGGTGCAGTACGGCCAGCCGAAGTTGCCGGCCTTGGTCACGCGGGCGAACTCGACCTGGCCGGCCGGGCCGCGGCCGGGGTTGGCAGCGCCGGCATCGGGGCCGTAGTCGCCGACGTAGACGATGCCGGTCTTCTTGTCGACGCTGAACCGGAACGGGTTGCGGAAGCCCATGGCGTAGATCTCGGGCCGCGTCTTGGCGGTGCCGGGCGCGAAGAGGTTGCCGTCCGGGATGGAGTACGAGCCGTCGGCGTCGACCTTGATGCGCAGGATCTTGCCGCGCAGGTCGTTGGTGTTGCCCGCGGTGCGCTGGGCGTCGAACCCGGGGTTGCGGTCGGCGCGCTCGTCCAGCGGGCTGTAGCCGTCGGACTGGAAGGGGTTGGAGTCGTCACCGGTCGACAGGTACAGGTTGCCGTCCGCGTCGAAGTCGATGTCACCGCCGACGTGGCAGCACAGGCCGCGCGTGGTGGACACGTCGAGGATCTTCTTCTCACTGGCCTTGTCGAGGGTGCCGTCGGTGTTCAGCACGAAGCGGGAGAGCCGGTTCACGCCGTCGAAGGGCGCGAAGTCGGCGGCGGTGCCGGTCTCCGGGGCGTCGCCCGCCGGCGTGTTCAGCGGCGGGGCGTAGTAGAGGTAGATGAAGCGGTTCCGGGCGAAGTCCGGGTCGACGCCGACACCTTGCAGGCCCTCCTCGTCGTGCGAGTAGACGTCGAGCTTGCCGGCGACGCGGGTGTTGCCCGCGGCGTCCGTCAGGCGCAGCTCGCCGTCGCGGGAGGTGTGCAGGACCGAGCGGTCGGGGAGGACGGCGAGCGACATCGGCTCGCCGACCTCCGCCTCCCCCTTGGCGAGGGTGACCTGCTGGAAGTCCTCCGTCGCCGCGGCGGCGTCCTGGCCGGTGACGGCTGCGCCGGCCTGGGGGGTGGTCAGGGTGAGGGTGGCGCCCGCGAGCAGGGCACCGCTGAGCAGGGCGAGCGACTTGCGCAGGCGTGTTCTGCGGGTTCCGGTGCGGTTGGTGCGGTCGTTCCCGTGCACGAATGGCCTCCAGAGAGGGGCTGGTTGTACGGGGTGGGTGCGTACGCCGGGATGCGCCGTCATCCCGGAGCCGTGACGAGCCGACGTGTGCGTCAGCTGGAGAAGGCCGCGTCGAACGAGGCCGACGGCGGCTCGAAGTCGTAGGTCCGCAGGCGGGCGAGGGCCTCGGGGGCGCCCTGGAGCCGGTCCATGCCGGCGTCCTCCCACTCCACGGATACGGGTCCGCGGTAGTCGATGGAGCGCAGCATGCGGAAGACGTCCTCCCAGGGCACGTCGCCGTGTCCGGCCGAGACGAAGTCCCAGCCGCGGCGCGGGTCGCCCCAGGGCAGGTGGGAGCCTAGGCGGCCGTTGCGGCCGTCGAGGCGCTTGCGGGCTTCCTTGCAGTCCACGTGGTAGATCCGGTCGCGGAAGTCCCAGAGGAAGCCGACCGGGTCGAGGTCCTGCCACACGAAGTGGGAGGGGTCGAAGTTCAGGCCGAAGGCGGGCCGGTGGTCCACGGCCTCGAGGGCGCGGTGGGTGGTCCAGTAGTCGTAGGCGATCTCGCTCGGGTGGACCTCGTGGGCGAACCGTACCCCCTCGGTGTCGAAGACGTCGAGGATCGGGTTCCAGCGCTCGGCGAAGTCCTCGTAGCCGCGCTCGATCATGGATTCGGGGGCCGGCGGGAACATGGCGACCAGGTGCCAGATCGCGGAGCCGGTGAAGCCGATGACGGTGTCGACGCCGAACGCGGCGGCCGCGCGGGCGGTGTCCTTGATCCGCTCCGCTGCGCGGCGCCGTACGCCCTCGGGCTCGCCGTCGGCCCAGATGTCGGCGGGGAGGATGGCCCGGTGGCGTTCGTCGATGATGGCGTCGCAGACGGCCTGGCCGACGAGGTGGTTGGAGATCGCCCAGCACTTCAGGCCGTACTTGTCGAGGAGCTGGTGGCGGGACGCGAGGTAGCCGGGGTCGGCGAGTGCCCTGTCGACCTCGAAGTGGTCGCCCCAGCAGGCGAGTTCGAGTCCGTCGTAACCGAAGTCACGGGCGAGGCGGCACACCTCCTCCAGGGGCAGGTCGGCCCACTGACCGGTGAACAGGGTGAACGGGCGGGGCATGTGACGGGCCTCCTCAGTCCGCGACGGACGTGTAGACGGAGTTCTTCTCGGCGCTCTCCTCCACCGCCGCGAGGACACGCTGGACGTGGAGTCCGTCGGCGAAGGAGGGGTCGGGGCGGCGGCCCTCGTCGATGGCGTGCACGAGGTCGCGGGCCTGGTGGACGAAGGTGTGCTCGTAGCCGAGGCCGTGGCCCGGCGGCCACCAGGCGGCCATGTAGGGGTGGTCGGGTTCGGTGACGAGGATGCGGCGGAAGCCGGCCTCCGCCCCCGGCTCCGTGGCGTCGTGGAACCACAGCTCGTTCAGCCGCTCCAGGTCGAAGGAGAGCGAGCCGCGTTCCCCGTTGAGTTCGATGCGCAGGGCGTTCTTGCGGCCGGTGGCGTACCGGGTGGCCTCGAAGGAGGCCAGGGCGCCGGAGGCGAACCGGCCGGTGAACAGGGCGGCGTCGTCCACGGTGACCGTGCCCGTGCCCGCCGCCGGCATCGCCGTCAGCCCGCTGCCCGCGCCGCCCGGCAGCGGCCGCTCCCGGACGAAGGTCTCCGTCAGCGCAGACACCCCGGCCAGCCGCTCCCCCGCGAGGTACTGGGCGAGGTCGACGATGTGGGCGCCCAGGTCGCCGAGCGATCCGGAGCCCGCGTGTTCCTTGCGCAGCCGCCAGGTCAGCGGGAAGGCGGGGTCGACCAGCCAGTCCTGGAGGTATGTCACCCGGACGTGCCGCAGGGTGCCGAGCCGGCCGTCGGCGACCATCCGGCGGGCGAGCGCGGTGGCCGGCACCCGCCGGTAGTTGAAGCCGACCATGGCCAGCTGCCCCCGACCGTACGCCTCCTCGGCCGCCCGTGTCATCGTCTCGGCCTCGGCGGCCGAGTTCGCGAGCGGCTTCTCGCACAGGACGTGCTTGCCGGCGGCCAGCGCGGCGAGCGCGATCTCCGCGTGGCTGTCCCCGGGCGTGCAGATGTCCACGAGGTCGACGTCTTCCCGGGCGATCAGCGCACGCCAGTCGGTCTCGACGGCCGCCCAGCCGTGCCGGTCGGCCGCCGTCCGCGCCGCCACGCCGTCCCGGCCGCACAGCACCGCCAGAACGGGCTGCCGGGGCAGGTCGAAGACGCGTCCCGCGGTACGCCACCCCTGCGAGTGGGCGGCGCCCATGAAGGCGTATCCGACCATGCCGACACGCAACGGGGGCTTCCCGGCGCTCGGTTCCGTCTTCGGTTCCGTCTTCGGTTCCGCCGACGGCTGCGGCTGCGGCTGTTCCATGCGCTCGTCCTCCTGTTGGTCGTGGCGCGGTAGGGGGCTTACGTCCTCGCGCGGTGGGGGGTGCGGGCGGGACCGGTCACCGGAAGCCGGTGGACATGTACTGGTCGACGTTGGTCTTGTCGACGACGGCCGAGTAGAGCGTGATCGACGCCGGGATCTCGAACTCGGCGAGGCCGCCGACACCCTTGCCCTGGCCGAGGGCGCGGGCGAGGTCGATCGCGGAGGCGGCCATCGTGGGCGGGTACAGGACGGTCGCCTTCAGTACGCCGCTGTCCTGCTTGATCGCCTGGAAGGCGGACAGCGCGCCGGCTCCGCCGACCATCAGGAAGTCGTCCCGGCCGGCCTGCTGGATGGCCCGGAGCGCGCCCACGCCCTGGTCGTCGTCATGGTTCCACAGGGCGTCGAACGTGGACTGGGCCTGGAGCAGTTGCGCCATCTTGGCCTGGCCGGACTCGACCGTGAACTCGGCGGCCTGGCGGGCCACCTTCTTGATGTTGGGGTAGTTCTTCAGGGCGTCGTCGAAGCCCTGGGTGCGCTGCTTGGTCAGCTCCAGGTTGTCCAGTCCGGCGAGTTCGACGACCCGGGCGTTGGGCTTGTCCTTGAGCTTCTCGCCGATGTACCGGCCGGCGTTCAGGCCCATGCCGTAGTTGTCGCCGCCGATCCAGCAGCGGTAGGCCTGCGCGGAGTTGAAGATGCGGTCGAGGTTGACGACCGGGATGCCGGCGCGCATCGCCTTGAGGCCGACCTGGGTGAGCGCCTTGCCGTCGGCGGGCAGCACGACCAGGACGTCGACCTTCTTGTTGATGAGGGTCTCGATCTGGCCGATCTGCTGGGCGGTGTCGTTGGAGCCCTCGGTGATCTCCAGGGAGACGTCCGAGTACTTCTTGGCCCGGCTCTTGGCGTTGTCGTTGATGGCGTTCAGCCAGCCGTGGTCGGCCTGGGGGCCGGCGAAGCCGATGGTGACGTGCTTGCCGGGCTTGTCGTCGGCGGCCGGCTGCTCGTTCGCGGCGGCCTTGCCGTCGTCGGTGTCGTTGCTGGTGCAAGCCGTGAGCAGGGCTCCCGCGGAGACCGCCGCGGTCCCGAAGAGCAGTCCTCTGCGACTGGTGATGTGCGACATGGCGGTGAACCCTTTCTCAGGTCGTGCTCGCGGTACGGCGCTGGACCAGGACGGCGGCGACGATGATCGCGCCCTTGGCGATCTGCTGCACGTCGCTCTGGAGGTTGTTCAGGGCGAAGATGTTGGTGATCGTGGTGAAGATCAGGACGCCGAGCACGGAGCCGGTGATCGTGCCGCGACCCCCGCTGAGCAGGGTGCCGCCGATGATCGCGGCCGCGATGGCGTCGAGTTCGTAGAGGTTGCCGTTGGTGTTCTGGCCGGAGCCGGAGAGCACGATCAGCAGGAAGGCGGCGATGCCGCAGCACAGTCCGGAGAGCAGGTAGAGGTAGAGCCGCTGGCGGCGGACGTCGATGCCGGCGAGCCGGGCGGCCTCGGAGTTGCCGCCGACGGCGACGGTGCGCCGGCCGAAGGTGGTGCGGTTGAGCAGGAGCCAGCCGACGATCGTCACGATCGCGAACACCAGGACCAGCGGCGGGACACCGAGCACGTAGGAGTCGCGCTCGCCGAGCCCGAGGATGGCGTCGATGCTGACGATCTGTGTCTTGCCGTCCGTGATCTGGAGGGCGAGACCGCGCGCCGAGGCCAGCATGGCGAGGGTGGCGATGAAGGGGACCATCCCGCCGTAGGCGATGAGCAGGCCGTTGACCAGTCCGCAGCCGAGGCCGACGAGCATCGCGGTGAACAGGATGCCCGCGAAGCCGTACTCCTGGGTGGCGACGGTGGTCGCCCAGACGGAGGCGAGGGCCACGATGGCGCCGACCGAGAGGTCGATGCCGCCGGAGGTGATGACGAAGGTCATGCCGACGGTGACCACGCCGATCACCGACGCCTGGGTGAGGACGAGTTGCAGGTTCCGGGTGTCGAGGAACTCGTCGGGCTTGGTGACGCCCCCGATGACGACGAGCGCGGCGAGCACGCCGAGCAACGACAGGGTGCGGACGTCGGCGCGGGCCAGCAGGCCGCGCCAGGCGGGAAGCCCGCCGGTCGGCACTGTCCTGCCGGTGGTGTCCCGGGGCGGGGAGACGGGCTGCGTCATGACGCCGGGCTTCCTTCCATGACGAGATCGAGGACACGGTGTTCATCCAGCTCCCGGGCCGGGGCCGTGTGCACGACCCGGCCCTCCCGGAGCACGAGCACGCGGTCGGCGAGGCCGAGCACCTCGGGCACCTCGCTGGAGACGAGGAGCACGGCGAGGCCCTGATCCGCGAGGCGGCGGACCACCGCGTACAGTTCCGCGCGGGCGCCGACGTCGACGCCGCGGGTGGGTTCGTCCAGCAGCAGCACCCGGCAGCCGCGCAGCAGCCAGCGGGCGAGCACGGCCTTCTGCTGGTTGCCGCCGGACAGGGTGCGTACGGGCACCTCCGGGTTGTCGGGCCGCAGCGACAGTTCACGGACCGCGGCCCGTGCCGCGCCCCGTTCGGCCCGCCGGTCGACCCAGCCGGCCCGTGCGAAACGGGCGAGGGAGGACACCGAGACGTTGCGGGTGACGGACTCCAGCATCAGCAGTGCCTGCGCCTTGCGCTCCTCGGGCGCGAGCCCGAGTCCGGCACGGACGGCCGAGCGGACACTTCCGGGGCGCAACGTCCGCCCTTCCACGGTGACTTGGCCCGCCGTGGGCCTGCGCGCGCCGTAGATGGTCTCCAGGATCTCCGAGCGCCCGGAGCCGACCAGTCCGGCGAGCCCGACGATCTCCCCCGGTCGCAGGTCGAGGTCGAGCGGCGCGAACTCGCCCTCGCGGGCCAGGCCCCGGACCTCGAGCACCGGCGGGGCGTCGGGGGTGTGCGCGGGACGCCCGGGGAAGACGTACTCGACGTTGCGGCCGGTCATCAGGGCGACGACGGCCCGGGTCGGGGTGGTCTTGGCGGGCAGTCCCCCCGCGACCGCCCGCCCGTCCTTGAGCACGGTCACCCGGTCGCCGATGCGCCGGATCTCCTCCAGCCGGTGCGAGATGTAGACGACGGCGACCCCGTCGGCGGTGAGGTCCCCCACGATCCGGAAGAGGTTGTCCACCTCGTCGGGGTCGAGCGCGGCGGACGGCTCGTCCATGACGATGAGCCGTACGTCGTGCGACAGGGCGCGTGCCATCGACACGATCTGCTGCTGGGCGGCCGACAACTCCCCGACCAGCCGGGCCGGATCGATCTCCGGGTGGCCGAGCCGCTTGAGGAGGGCACCCGTCGACGTCCGCGCGGTCTTCGCCCGTACGACGAAGCCGGCGGCCGTCGGCTCGTGGCCGAGGTGGACGTTCTCCGCCACCGACAGGTGCTCCACCAGGTCGAGTTCCTGGTAGATGGTGGCGATGCCGAGCCGCATGGCGGCGATGGGCGAGCGCAGGGTGACCGGCTCGCCGCGCCAGTGGATGGTGCCGCCGTCGGGCTGGTGGGCACCGGCCAGCACCTTGATCAGGGTGGACTTTCCGGCGCCGTTCTGGCCGAGCAGGCAGTGCACTTCACCGGCCTGGACGTCGAGGTCGACGCCGTCCAGGGCGCGGACGCCGGGGAACGACTTGGTGATCCCGGACATGCTGAGCAGGGGTGGTTCTGGTGCCATGTGGTTCCCCTCGGCGGGCGTGCGGGCCGGTTGCAGGGCGTGCTGCGCCCGCGGGCCGGCGGGCGTTCACCGGCTCGGAAGGCAGCGCGGAGCTGGGCGGAGCAGGGCAGGGCGGAGCGGGGCTTGTGCGGGCAGGGCGGAGCCGGGCGTCGTGCGGGGGCGCGGGCAGCGGTGTTACACGAGTCAGTGGGCGTGCTGAACGGGCGTGGCGTGCGCTGACGAGGACGTGTTCGGTTGGCGGCCGCTCGGGCCGGCTTGTGGGCTACGCGGGTGAGAACAGGTGGTCGCTGATCAGCCGGGCCGCACCGGTCACACCGGCGCTGGGGCCCAACTCCCCCAGAACGATGGGCAGATTGCCGGTCGCCAGCGGCAGGGACTGGCGGTAGACCTGGGACCGGATCGCGGCGAGCAGAGTGTGGCCGAGGCCGGTCACCCCGCCGCCGATCACCACCAGGCCGGGGTTGAAGAAGGACACGAGTCCGGCGATGACCTGGCCGACGTGGGTGCCTCCCTCGCGGATCAGGTCGAGCGCGGTGGCGTCGCCCGCCGCCGCGGCCGCGGCGACGTCCACGGCGGACAGGGTGCCGTTCGCCTCCAGACGTGCCGCCAGCTCGGCGGACAGCCCCTGCCCGGCCGCCTGCACCGCGTCTCTCGCGAGCGCGGCACCGCTGAAGTGGGCCTCCAGACACCCCCGGTTGCCGCAGGCGCAGGGCCTGCCGTCGGGTACGGCCTGGATGTGGCCGATGTCCCCGGCGCTGCCGGTGGTGCCGCGGTGGACCCGGCCACCGACCACGATGCCGCAGCCGATACCGGTGCCGATCTTGACGCAGAGGAAGTCCGCCGTGGTCCGGGCGACTCCGGCGTGCTGCTCCCCCATCGCCATGAGGTTCACGTCGTTGTCGACCATGACCGGGCAGCCGAGCTCCTGGCTGAGCGCCTCCCGCACGGGGAAGCCGTCCCAGCCGGGCATGATCGGCGGGGCGACCGGCACACCTTCGGGGAAGCGGACCGGGCCGGGGACGCCGATGCCGGCGCCGTCGAATCCCTCGGCGAGCCCGGTGGCCTTCAACTTACCGGCCATGTCCAGGACTTGCTCGAAGACCGCGACCGGCCCCTCCCGGACGTCCATCGGCTGGTTGAGATGGCCGAGGATCTCCAGTTCGGCGTTGGTGACGGCGACGTCGACCGAGGTCGCGCCGATGTCGACACCGAGGAACCGCAGCTCCGGGTTGAGCCTGACGTTGTGGGAGCGGCGGCCGCCGCGGGAGGCGGCGAGGCCGTCGGCCACCACCAGACCCGTCTCCAGCAGCCGGTCCACCTCCACGGCCAGCTTGGACCTGGAGAGGTCGATCCGATCACCCAGTTGGGCCCGGGAGTTGGGCCCCCCGTCACGCAGCAGCTTCAACAGCCGGGCCTGGTGCGTGTTCGCCGGTCGTGCCGTCATGCGTCTCACGTGCCCCTCCCCGCCAGTTTTCGGCCACCAGTGTCGGGCTTTCGTAGGGAACGTAGCAGTGACCGCCGAACCTGGGAAGAAGTCGCGCATGGATTCCCGCAGACTTTTTCCTCTCCCGGGACAAAGTAACTGTGCGCGGAACGGCGGGAGTCGGGCACACCGCCGCCGCTCAGGCTCTCGGTGTGCCCCGACTCAGTAGCCGGAGCCCAGACCCCGGGTCGTGTAGGCGCACTCCGTGTAGATGTAGCCGGACCGGATCTTGGCCGTGTCCGAGGCCGGCGTCGCGGTGCTCGTGCCGTGCGGCTTGTGCACGAAGTACGTGGTGCCGACGGGGAGGTCGATGGTGCGCTGCGGGTAGTGCCTGCCGCTGTCGCTGCACGGCTTGAAGCCGACGATCAGCGTGCTCGAGAGCGAGTACGCCTTGCAGCCGCCGCAGCCCTTGAGGGTGAAGCTGCCGGTGACCGGACCGGTGTAGAGGACGGTGATGTCGTCCGGGCTGTCGTTCTTGACCGTGACGGAGATGCTGCCGCCGGAGGCCGCGGTGGGGAGCTTCTTGCCGGCCGCCGGGAGCGTCTGGGCCACCTCGGCCGCTATGGCGATCTTCTTGGCCCGGTCCCGCTTCCCGCCGTGCGCGTTGTCGGAGACGTACTGCTCCATGGTCTTCTGCGCCGCGTCGAAGTCACCGTCCTGGTACTGGTCCACCCCGCACGCGTACGCCCCCGCGGCGCCGCTCTTCTCCGCGCGCCCGGCGGACTTCCCCAGGCCGCCGTCCGCGTCCTGCGCGGCCTTGGACAGGTCGCCGATCCGGGTGCTCAGGTCGTGCAGCCGCGCGACGGCCGAGCAGGGTTCGTCCCCGCCCACGTCCTTCTGCGCCTTCGCCACGGCCGAGTCGACGGCGGGGGCGACCTTGGCCGCGGGCCCGGAGCGCGGGAAGGTGTCCAGGAGATCGCCGAAGCGCGTCACCCAGTCCGCCTCCCCGGCGTCCAGGCGCTGCGACCCGCACTCGTACAGCGATGTCGCGAGCCGCTCGTCCGGCCACCGGGCGAGCGATCCGAGGCGTTCCTCCGGCATGGTGCGGGGCACCGTGCGCAGGTACTGGAGGGGCTCCACGGCGTCGCAGTAGTCCTGGTGGCCGTAGGCCGCGCCCACCGTCGTGTAGTAGGTCCGCAGACTGCCGGGGACCCGGTGGGCCGCGCGGGATCCGGGGTGGCCGACGGCGAGGTCGCGGTAGACCTCCAGGGCCGACCGGTAGTCCGGCACGGCGGTGCTGAACGGGTGCCGTCCGGCGGCCGCCACCCGGTCGTCGGCGCGGTCCAGCCGGTCCAGGAGCGCCTGTTCCACGGCTTCGTCGTGGGCGTCCTCGTACCAGAGCGCACCACCCGCCGGTACGGCCAGCAGCACGACGCCCAGGAGGAGCGCGAGCGGGGCGCGGCCCGGCCGGGACAGCGCGGTCCGCAGTCCGACGAACCCGCCGTGGACGGCCGCCAGCAGCAGGAAGGCGGCGTAGGCGACGAGCGCGGCCCCCGGGGCGCCGTCGGCGTCGGCGGGCAGCACGGCGAGCAGCAGGGCGGCGGTCGCCACCCAGCAGGCGGCCATCGGCAGCCGGCGCCGTACCAGCGCGTAGCCCAGACCGAGACCGCTCAGGTTGAGCAGCGCGACCGCGACGGCCCGCAGGGCGTCCGGCGGCGCGGGCGGCGGGGCCGACGGCATGGGCGGTGGGCTAGGCGGCATGGGCGGCACCGGTGGCCCGGAGTAACCCGGGCCGGGACCGTACGGATTTTCGGACATGATGGCTCCCCCCCACCGACCGCGCCCCCCATGACCGCGGACGAGCAGTGTACGGGCGTCGGCGCGCACCCGACAGAGACCCGAACAGCGGCTCGGTCATTGATGTTTGAACAGGTGGCGCACCCGAGGCGAGGGTCGCCGCCAGTCGCCGGCCTTACACATTTCTTATTTGCCACTTGCCCCATTTGTCCGATTATCCTGGGCGGCTTGCCGGGCCTTCCGGGGCCCGCGACCGCGAAGACGGACCGCACGGCGACGGAAGGAGGCGGACGAGGCATGCAGGGCGTACGGGTGTCCGCGATCACGGCCCGGATCGCACGGGTCGGCTGCGCCGAAGCCGGACGGGCGACGGTGGCGGCGGGCCTGACCTGGCAGACGTGTGCGGCCCTCCTGCACACTCCCGATCCGTACGCGGGCGCCGTCGCGGCGCTGCTCATCGTGGAGACGACGGTGGTCCGCACCGTCGGCGCGGCCCTGCGCTACGCCGCAGGCTGCCTGCTCGGGGTGCTCGTCGCCGTCCCCGGCGCGCTGTACGTGGAGCCCGCCATGCTGGGACTGGGCTTCGTCGTGTTCGCCTCGGTGCTGTTGGCCCGGCAGGGGTTCCTCGGGCACTACGGGCTGCATGTGCCCACGACCGCCCTGATCACCTACGCCCTCGTCCGCGGCCGGCACTCCGGCGAGCTGACCTCCCACCTCGCGGAGATCGTCGTGGGCATCGCGTTCGGTCTGGCGTGCAGCGCGCTGCTGTGCCCCACCGTGCGCGTCCGGTCCGCCGAGCGGGCCCTGGAGGATCTGCGCGTGCTGATCGCCCGGCACCTCGACGGCCTCGCCGACGCGGCCGTACGGCGGGAGCGGCCCCGGAAGGTTCTCGGCACGACCTGGGAGGACGACCTGGACACGGCACTCACGCGCGCCCGCGCCGCCGTCGACGAGGCGCACGAGAGCATGCGGTGGAACGTCCGGCCCACGGCCAGGCGCCGCCGCTGGCACCTGGACCGCAGGGTCCTGGAGACGCTGACGGACGTGGCCGGGCGGGTGGCGGCGACGGGCCGGCTCCTGGACACCCACCCGTCCGCGGCGGGCGTCCCGCGCCCGGCGTCCGCCGCATCGGGCGCGGACGCCGGCTTCAGCCCCGCGCACGGGGGCGTCACCGGCCGCACCTCCGACAGCCCCGACCGGGTACGGGCGGCCGCGCCCGAGCGCGGCACGGGAAGCCCCGGCCACCCCGGCCACCCGGGCCCCGGGAACACCGGAGCGACCGAGAAGCGGGGCACCGGGCGCGTTCCGACGAGCACCGTCCCAGGCGTGCGGCACATCCCAGCAAGCACCGGCCCAGGCGAGGGGCACGACCCGGCGAGCACCGGCCCAGACGAGGCGCACGTCCCAGCGAGCACCGGCCCAAGCCAGCCGGCCGCTCCCGGGCGCGCCCCGGGCAGCCCCGGTCCGGCACACACCGGCGCCCCCGTCCACGGGGACCCCGCGTCAGCCGTGTGCCCGGGGCGCGCGGGCCCCGGAACAACCGCGACCCGCGGCCCCCACACGCACCCCGCAGCGCTGGACCGCTTCAGTCCCGGCCACCCGGCCGTCGCCGGCGGTCACGGCACCGCCGCCGTCCTGGCGGGGCCGTACGCGCGGCTGCTGCGAACGACCGCGCTGTGCGTCTACTCCTGCCGGGGCGGGCGGCCGCACCCCGCGCTGCCCGCCGCGCGGCGGGCCGTCGCCCGGCTCGGCGCTCCCGCCGCCGAGCCGACGGGCGCCGACGCCGAGGACCGGCGTCTGCTCCGCCATCTGGACCAGGCCCTGACCCGCCTCTCCGCACCGGCGCCCGCGCCACCCGCCCGGCCCGCCCGGCCCCGCCGGACGTCCACCCCGCTACGGACCTCACTGCGACGATGACCTCACACACCCGGATCCCCGGTCCCTCCCACCCCGAGACCACCGAGGCCCAACACCCCGCCGGGCCGCCCGCGCACGCCCGCCGGCCCGGCGCACGCCCCCGTGCCCACCGCCCCGTCGCCGCACGCGCTCTGCCGGCCGCGGCGCCCGTGCTGCTCATGGTGGTCGTCGCCCTCACCGATCTGCTCACACCGGACTGGCTGCACGTCTCGCCGGTCATGGCGGCCGTTCCGGTCCTGGCGGCCGTACTGCTGCCGTGGCGGGCGACGGCGGTGCTGGCCGGCGCCGCCGTCGGGGTGACCGCCCTGCTCCAGTGGGACGCCGGGCAGTGCGGCCGTCCGGACTCGGACGTCGTCCTCGGCACCCTGCTGGTGGTCGGGCTCACCTCGCTCGCCGCCTGCTCCCTGCGGCAGCGCCGGGAACGCCAGCTCCATCAGGTCCGCTCCGTCGCGGAGACCGCGCAGCGCGCGCTGATGCACCCGCTGCCCCGCCGCCTCGGCACGCTGGCCCTGCGCGGCGTGTACCTGCCGGCCGAGTCGGAGGCGCGGATCGGCGGCGACTTCTACGAGGCACTGCACACGCCGTTCGGACCGCGCGTCCTGATGGGCGACGTCCGCGGCAAGGGGCTGCCGGCCGTCGGCGCGTCGGCGGCCCTGCTCGGCGCTTTCCGTGAACTGGCCCACCGCGAGCCCTCGTTGACCACGGTGGCGGAGGAACTGGACGAGCGGGCCCGGCGCCAGATAGCCGCGGTGGACGGAACCTCGGACGATCGCAAGGGGGACGGGACGGGCGCCCTGTTCACGGAGCGGTTCGCGACCGCGCTGCTGGTGGAGTTCCCGCCCGGTGAGGACCTGGCCCGGATCGTGCACTGCGGGCACCCCGAGCCGTACGTCGTGCACGCGGGCGAGGTGCGGCCCTTCGAGCCCGCACAGCCGGGCGCGCCGCTCGGCCTCGGTGACCTGCTGGGCGCGCGGCCCGTCGCCGAGACCGTGCCGTTCGTGCCGGGCGACCGCCTGGTGCTGTACACCGACGGGTTCATCGAGGCCCGCGACCGCCGTGGCCGCTTCTACGACCTGGCCGCGCACCTGCGCGCGCACGCCACCCGCCCGCTGGACGCCATGGTGGCCGGGCTGCGCCGCGGTCTCCTGCACCATGTCCACGGCGACCTCGACGACGACGCGGCCCTGGTGACGGTGGAGCGCCTGGCCGAGCCCTAGGGACACCGGGGCGGGGCCCTGGTCCGCGGACCACCCGATCCGGTGACAGCGCCCTAGGACGCCCTCCGCCCGGCACGGGACCGTCGTACGCTCACCCCGCTTCGCCACCTGAACGACCCTGGGGGAACCATGAGCCGCCGAACGCTCGCCTGCGCCGTCGCCGTCGTCGCCGTCCTCGCGACGGCCACCGCGTGCAAGTCGGCCGACACGACCGGAAGCAGCGGCAGCACCTCCGCCGCGACGTCCACCGGTGACAGCAAGGCCGGCGGCGACAGCAGGACCGTGCCCGATTTCGTCGGTATGGGTTTGCAGTCCGCCCAGGACGCGGCCCAGGCCGCCGGTTTCCACCGCCTCACGTCCCACGACTCCCTCGGCCGGGCACGCATGCAGATCCTGGACCGCGACTGGAAGGTGTGCGCGCAGAACGTCGCAGCGGGCACCGTCCGGGCCACGGACACCGAACTGGACTTCGGCGCCGTCAAGCTCGACGAGACGTGCCCCGCGCACGACCAGGCCGCTTCCCCGGCCGCCGGCGGGACCATGCCCGACTTCCGCGGCAAGAGCGTGAAGGCCGCCCGCCAGGCACTCGACAGCGGCACCTCGATCACCGTGGACGACGCCACGGGCGCGAGCCGTTTCGTGCTCATCGAGTCGAACTGGCAGGTCTGCACGCAGAAACCGGCCGCGGGGACGAAGCTGACCGGGCAGCCGGTCGCCTTCGACGCGGTCAAGTACGGGGAATCCTGCCCGTAGACGCGGACGAGCACCGGGTCCCGTTCCCCGTCGTGCGGCCCGCGCCGTAGGTTGGGCGGATGACGACCACCGCAGCGCAAGAAGCCTTTCTGCAGGCCTTCCACGCCGAGCGGCCGGCGGTGACCGCGGAGGCGTTCGGCGGCGGCCGCACCCCGGACGGCAGATCCAGCTATCAACTCCTGTGCGACCGGGTGGCCGGACGCGGGCGGGTGCTGGACCTGGGCTGCGGTGACGGCCTGCTGCTCGAGTTGCTGGCCCGCGAGAACGGACGACAGCTCGCGGGGCTCGACCTGTCTGCGCAGTCTCTGGCGC
The DNA here is from genome assembly GCF_043079785.1 of Streptomyces sp. NPDC015139. Classification (NCBI taxonomy): domain Bacteria; kingdom Bacillati; phylum Actinomycetota; class Actinomycetes; order Kitasatosporales; family Streptomycetaceae; genus Streptomyces; species Streptomyces sp. NPDC015139. The sequence continues at coordinate 226,671 of NZ_JBIBUW010000008.1, forward strand.
TGGCACGGCGTCGACCGGCGCTGTCCGGGGCCGCATTGGCGGAGGGAAGGGCGCAGACGCTCCCCTTCGCCGACGGCAGCTTCGACGCCTGCGTCTCCCACCTGGCGCTGATGCTGATGGGAGAGATCGAGCAGGTCGTGGCGGAGGTCGCCCGGGTCCTGTCACCCGGAGGAGTTCTGGCGTGCGTCCTCGGAGGCGGCGCCGTCGGCGGGGAGGCGTACGAGCGGTTCCTCGGGCTGTTGCGTCGCACGATCGAGGAGGCGCCCGCCTCGCAGCGCATCCCTGCGCTGGGTGACCGAAGGACGCGGAGCCGCGAGGGACTCGACGAGGTGCTCGCGCCGGCGGGCTTCGCCGCGGTCGACTGGGAGACCGTTCCCATCGACTTGGGCGGTCCGGTGGCACAGGTGTGGGCCGCCGTCTCCGGCTTCTACGACCTCGGCCCGCTCGACAGGGCGGCCGTGGAGCGCCTGCGGACCGCCTTCCTCGCCGAGGTCCGCGCCATCACGGCGCCCGACGGGACCGTCCCCTGCGCCTTCCGGATCCACGTCGCCACGGCACGGATGCGGTGAACCCATGACCGCGGACGGCATCGTGCTCATGTCCGATCCGAGGATCGCGGCCGTTCCGGTCGTCGACTGCGGCGAACCGCTCGTCGACGTCCGCCGCGACGGCTCCCTCGCCGTCGATCCCCGACGCGCGGAGGAATCAGGGGCGTTCGCGCGTCTGCGGGAAGGAGTCCTCACCCGGCTGCTCGCCGCGCAGTCGCTGTCGCCGGACGGCCTGCGGCTGCTGTTCGTCGAGGGGTACCGGCCGCCCGCGCTGCAACGCGCCTACTTCGAGCGGTACGCCGGCCGGCTGCGCGCCGAGCATCCGGACCGGCCCGCCACGCGGGTGCGCGACGCCGCGAGCCGGTACGTGTCACCGCCGGAGATCGCCCCGCACAGCGCGGGCGCGGCGGTGGACCTCACCCTCGTCTCCGCCGACGGACACGAACTCGACATGGGCAGCGAGCTAACGCCGGTCCGGAGGACAGCGGCGGCGCCTGCTGCACGGACGCCCCCGGTATCGGTGCCGGGGCCCGCGCCGGCCGACGGCTGCTCGCCACGGCGCTGACCTCCGCCGGCCTGGTGAACTATCCCCCCGAGTGGTGGCACTGGTCCTACGGCGACCGCTACTGGGCCCTCGCCACCGGCACCGGCCACGCCCGGTACGGACCGCGCCCGCTCGGCTGACACCGTGCACCCCCGGCACCCGTCCCTCACGGGCTCCGCCGCCGGAGGCTTCCGCACCGCACCCCGCCGACGGGTGCGTTCCCCCAGGTCCCGCCGTCCCGTTTCCCCTGACCGGCCCAATGTCGGTGCGCCGGAGGGGCGAGGCTCCGTGACGGGTGTGACCGTGGTGGAAGGGATGCGCGGTGCATCGGTGACGAGGAGGCGGCATGGCGGACCACGTCGGCATGGGGGGCACGGCGAGCGCGGTGGTGGACGACGCCGACGCGTCGTACGGCCCCTCGGGCGTTCGCGTCGATCAGCTGAGCGCCGTCGCCGACGCCGTGCTGTACGAGGGCTACCTGCTCTACCCGTACCGCCGGTCCTCGCCGAAGAACCGGGTCCGCTGGCAGTTCGGGGTACTGCTGCCCCGGGACTGGGTGGAGCGGGACGGGCCGGTGACGCCCGGGCTCTCCGGGTCGGCGGACTCGTGGTACCAGGAGACGCAGGTCCTGCTGCGGGTCCGGCGCGAGGACGCGGTCGTACGGGTGCGCGTGCGGTACCTCCAGATGCAGGACAAGCAGGTGGAGGCGGCCGACGGGAGCGGCGGGCACCGCCCGGTCGAGTCCCTGCGCACGGACGACGGCGTCACCCATCTGTCGTTCGAGGAAGCGGTGCCGCGCGAGACCGAACTGGTCCTGCCCTTGGCGGAGTTGCTGCGCCGCGGCGGTTCCGTCGCCGTCGGCGCACCCGCCGGTACGGAGTACGCGCCCCTTCCCGCCGGGGCGGGGCGGACGGTACGCCGCCGCCGGGAGCTGCGCGCCGTCACGACGGCCGTGGCCGAGCCCGTCGCGCCGGACCTCTACCGGCTGCGGGTGCGCACCGAGAACACCGGGGAGGTCCCGGACCCCCGGGCGCTGCGCGGTGAGGCCCTGCGGAACGCGCTGATCGCCACGCACACCCTGCTGGGCGGGGACGGCGCGGAGTTCGTGTCCCTCGTCGATCCGCCCGCGGACCTCGCCGTGCACGCCCGCGGCTGCCGCAACGCGTTCACGTTCCCCGTACTCGGCGGTGCGTCGCGGGACGGCGGGACGAGCACGGTGCTGCTGTCCGCCCCGATCATCCTGCCCGACTTTCCGCAGGTCGCTCCGGAGAGCCCGGGCGATCTGCACGACGCGGCGGAGATCGACGAGATCCTGACGCTGCGCACGATGCTGCTGACCGACGAGGAGAAGGCCGAGGCGCGGGCCACCGATCCGCGGGCCGCGGACATCCTCGACCGCGTGGACACCATGCCGCCCGAGGTGTTCGCCCGGCTGCACGGCACCATCCGCTCGATGGCGGCCGTGCGTCCGGCGGCCGCCCAGCGGCCCGCCTGGTGGCAGGAGGGCGGTGACGAGGGGCTCTCCCCGGCGACCGACACGGTGGACGTCGACGGGGTGCCGGTCGGCGGCGGCAGCCGGGTGCGGCTGCGTCCGCGCACGCGGGGCGCCGACGCCCAGGACATGTTCCTGGACGGGCGGACCGCACAGGTCGCCGCGGTCTTCCACGACGTGGACGGCAGCGTGCGCCTGGCCGTCACCGTGGACGACGATCCGGCCGCCGAACTGCACGACTGGTACGGCCGCTACCACTACTTCCGGCCCGACGAGGTCGAACCGATCGACCGCGCCGGCACGTCCGGTCCGGTGCAGCCGCCCCGGCCGCACGCCCCGCGGCCCGCGCGTCCGGCCGACCGGCCGGTCAGGGGGCGGCCCGATGGACGCCTCTGAGGGGCCGCCCGGCCGGCGCGCGCCGGGCCCACCGGGCCGAACGCGCCCGAACGCCACCGGCGGAACCCCCACACCGACCCTCGCGGCCCCGTCGGCCGCGGCCCACTCCCCGAATCGAGACCGGCTGCAACGGAGGCCGCAGAGATGACCACACAGAGCGGTAGAACCGAAGTCCAGGGCGAGCCCGGCGGCAACGGCGCCCGGGAGGGGTTCGACGAGATCACCATCCTGTGGATCTCGGAGGGCATGAGCTGCGACGGCGACACCGTGTCGCTGACCGCCGCGGGCCAGCCGTCCATCGAGGACGTGGTGCTCGGGCTCATCCCCGGCCTGCCGAAGGTGAACCTCGTCAACAAGGTCCTGTCGCCGAGCCTGGGCGGAGAGGACTTCCTCGCCCCGTACCGGGCGGCGGCCCGTGGTGAGCTGGAGCCGTTCATCCTCGTCATCGAGGGCTCGATCCCGAACCAGAACATCATCGAGGGCGACGGCTACTGGACGTCGTTCGGCAACGACCCGGAGACGGGTGAGCCGCAGACGCTGAACTCGTGGATCGACGACCTCGCGCCCCGGGCCTGGGCGGTGGTCGCCGCCGGGACCTGCGCGACCTTCGGCGGCATCCACGCCATGGCGGGCAACCCGACCGGCTGCATGGGTCTCGCGGACTACCTGGGCTGGGAGTTCAAGGCCCGCTCGGGCCTCCCGGTCGTCAACGTGCCCGGCTGCCCCATCCAGCCGGAGAACTTCATGGAGACCCTGGTCTGGGTGCTCCAGCACGCGGCCGGGACCGCTCCCCCGCCGCCGCTGGACCACATGCTGCGGCCGCAGTGGCTGTTCGGGAAGACGGTCCACGAGGGCTGCGACCGGGGCTCCTACTACGAGCAGGGCGATTTCGCCAAGGACTACAACTCCCCCAAGTGCCAGGTGAAGGTGGGCTGCTGGGGTCCGGTCGTCAACTGCAACGTGCCCAAGCGCGGCTGGATGGCCGGCATCGGCGGCTGCCCGAACGTCGGCGGCATCTGCATCGGCTGCACCATGCCGAGCTTCCCCGACGCCTTCATGCCGTTCATGGACGAGCCTCCGGGCGGCACGCTGTCGTCGATGGTGATCAGGCCGTACGGGGCGGTCATCCGCCGGCTGCGCGGGCTGACCAACGACATGGTGAACCACGAGCCCAAGTGGCGCCACAACAAGCGCAAGCTGACCAGCGGTTACGACCCGCACTGGCGCGCGTGAACCCGCCGGTGACCGCGCACGTCCCGCATTCCGCCATCACACCGCCGAACCCGAACAGCGAGGGGCAGTACCGCAGATGACCACCACCGAGTCCCGGCAAGCAGGACGCAAACCCGCCCAGATCGTGGACATGTCCTGGGATCCGATCACCCGGATCATCGGCAACCTGGGCATCTACACGAAGATCGACTTCGCCAACCGGGAAGTCGTGGAGTGCCACAGCACCTCGTCGCTGTTCCGCGGCTACTCGGTGTTCATGAAGGGCAAGGACCCGCGCGACGCCGGGTTCATCACCTCGCGGATCTGCGGCATCTGCGGCGACAACCACACCACCTGCTCCAACTACGCCCAGCAGATGGCCTACGGGGTCAAGCCGCCGAAGCTGGCCGAGCACATCACCAACCTGGGCGAGGCGGCGGAGTACATCTTCGACCACACGATCTTCCAGGACAACCTGGTCTTCGTGGACTTCTGCGAGGCGATGGTCAAGGCCACCAACCCGAGTGTGCTGGCCCGCGCCGAGCGCACCGACGCCCCCCGCGGGGACGTCCACGGCTACCGGACCATCGCCGACATCATGAAGGCCTTCAACCCCTTCGAGGGCGAGGTCTACAAGGAGGCGCTGAAGGTCAGCCGGATCACCCGGGAGATGTTCTGCCTGATGGAGGGGCGGCACGTGCACCCCTCCACGCTGTACCCGGGCGGGGTCGGCACGATGCCGCAGCCGAGCACCTTCACCGACTACCTCAGCCGGCTGATGCGCGTCATCGACTTCATCAAGAAGGCGGTGGCGATGAACGACGACGTCTTCGACTTCTTCTACGAGGCCCTGCCGGGCTACGAGGAGGTCGGCAAGCGCCGCATCCTCCTCGGCTGCTGGGGCGCCTTCCAGAACCCGGACGTCGTCGACTACCGCTACGCGACGATGAACGAGTGGGGCCGGGCGATGTACGTCACCCCGGGTGTCATCGTGGACGGCAAGCTGGTCACCAACAACCTGATCGACATCAACCTCGGCCTGCGCATCATGCTGGGCAGCTCCTTCTACGAGGACTGGGTCAACGAGGACCCCTTCGTCACCCACGACCCGCTCGGCAACCCCGTCGACATGCGCCACCCGTGGAACCAGACCACGGTCCCGGTGCCGCAGAAGCGGGACTTCGAGGGCAACTACAGCTGGGTGATGAGCCCGCGCTGGTACCACCAGGAGACCGGCGAGCACCTCGCCCTGGACACCGGCGGCGGCCCCCTCGCCCGGCTCTGGTCGACCGCGCTGAGCGGCATCGTCGACACGCCGTACGTGAAGGCGACCGGCGGCGGCATCCGCATCACCCTGCCCAAGGGCGAGAAGCTGCCGGAGACGACCCTGGAGTGGCGCATCCCGAAGTGGAGCAACACCCTCGAACGGGACCGCGCCCGGCCGTACTTCATCGCGTACGCCGCCGCCATGGCCCTGCAGTTCCTGGAGGAGGCCATGGGGATGCTCAAGACCGGCGACACGAAGGTGTTCGAGAACTTCGAGGTGCCGGACGAGTCGATCGGCTGCGGCTTCCACGAGGCCGTGCGCGGTGTCCTCTCGCACCACCTGGTGATCCGCGACAAGAAGATCGCCAACTACCACCCGTACCCGCCCACCCCGTGGAACGCCAGCCCGCGGGACATCTACGGCACGCCGGGCCCGTACGAGGACGCCGTCCAGGGCCAGCCGATCTTCGAGGAGAACGGGCCCGACGACTTCAAGGGCGTCGACATCATGCGGACCGTCCGCAGCTTCGACCCCTGTCTGCCGTGCGGTGTCCACATGTACATGGGCAAGGGAAAGACCCTGACCACCGTGCACTCGCCGACGTACGGGGCCAACCATGGCTGACACCGCCGTGCGGCTGCCCGACCCGGCGGTGGAGGCGCGGCTCGCCCGTCTCGACGAGGTGCTGGCCGGCCTGGAGGCCGGCCCCGGTCCCGCGCTGGAGGCGGTGCGGCTGCTGACCGAGGTCTACGGCGAGGCCCTCGCCCGGGTCCTGGACCACGCGGACGAGCGGCTGGGCAGCCTCCTCACCGGTGACGAGCTGCTCGGGCACCTGATGGTGCTGCACGAGATCCACCCGGAGCCGGCGGAGACCCGCGCCGCCCGTGCGGTCGAGAAGCTGCGGCCCGCGGTGCGCGAGCGCGGCGGCGACCTGGAGTGGGCCGGCGTCGACGGACAGGTGGCGCGGGTGCGGCTGAGCACCGGCGGCTGCGGTTCCGGGTGCGGCGGCGGCTCGTCGGACGTCCTGGAGGCGGTCCGCGCCGCGGTGCTGGCCGTCGCCCCCGAGCTGACCTCGGTGGAGACGGTGCCGGAGTCCGCCGACCGCAAGGCGGCGCCCGCGTTCGTACCGCTGAGCACGATCAAGAAACGGGCCGTGCCCCAGGAGACGCGGTGACGGCGGACGGGGCGCTCGCCCGGGTGATCCGCTCCGCCGCCGACCGGGCGGCATGGGCGGAGGCCGAGGTCTGCGAGCTGTGCGCCGCCCCCGTGGCCCCGGAACACCCCCATCTGTACGACACCGGCGCCGCCGAGGTGCGGTGTGTGTGCGGACCCTGCTCGGTGCTCTTCGCCGACGACGGCGCGGGCGAGGGCCGCTACCGGATCGTGCCCCGGCGGCGGCTGCGGCTGCCCCCGGTCGACACGGGGGTGCTGGGCGTCCCGGTGGGGCTGGTGTTCTTCGTGCCGCGCTCCGACGGCACGGTCACCGCGCAGGGGCCGAGCCCGGCCGGGGCCATGCGCTGGGAGGTGGACGCGGCTGCCTGGCAGCGGCTGGCCGCCTCGGTTCCGCAGCTCGCCGCGATGACGCCCGACGTGGAGGCGCTGCTGGTGAACACCGCGCGCGGCAACGACGAACACTGGCTGGTGCCGGTCGACGACTGCTACCGGATGGTCGCCCTGGTCCGCCGCGAGTGGCGGGGCCTCTCCGGTGGCGGGCGGGTCTGGCCGGCCGTAGAACAGTTCTTCAGAGAGCTGACCGAGCGGTCATAGGGATCCGGAAGGAGATCGGACATGGGCAGCATCCGAGTGGGCCGCCCCCAGGCCAAGCCCGACATGCCCTCCCACGTGCGCGGACTGCACCAGGGGAACAAGGGCCCGTACCAGCACCAGACCGGACACCACGAGGACGGCAGCTCCGACGCGCGCCGCTCCACCGGCATCCACTGGAAACGGCATGACGCGCTGGTGAAGGACATGCCGAACATCTCACCCGGATGAGCCGGATGAGACAGCAGAAAGTGACCGTCATGGACATGGGCAAGAGAAGAAGATCCACGCGTTCGGGCCTTTCGGGACGCCAGCTGGTCGTGGCCCAGGCCGCGGTGGTCGGCAGCCTCGTCGCGGCCCTGTTCCTCCGGGAACTCCCGGGCATCATGCGGGAGTTGCGTATCTACCGGATGACCGGGGGCCTGCGCGCCGGTCACCGGTACCCGTGAGGCCGGCGTGCACGAACTGTCGATCGCGACCGCGATCGTGGAGCAGGCCGGGGAGATCGCCCGGGCGGACGGCGCCGGCGACGTCGCGTCGGTGACCGTCCGGGTCGGGGAGCTGGCGGGTGTGGTGCCGGACGCGCTGCACTTCGCCTTCGAGGTGGCCCGCGACGGTACGGCCCTCGCGGCGGCCCGGCTCGTGGTCGAGCAGGTGCCCGCCCAGGCCTGGTGCGGCGAGTGCGCCGAGGAGTTCGCCGTCGGCATGCCGCCGTTCTTCTGGTGCCCCCGCTGCGACCGTCCCTCGCAGGAACTGCGCAGCGGACGTGAACTGGAGATCACCGGCGTCGAGACCTGACGTGTCCGGTCCGGTGCGAACGCGACCGGCCCCGCCTCCGCGGCGGGGCCGGTCGCGTTCGGCTTCCGGGTCCGGTCGGCAGATGCGTCCGGTCAGCAGATGCGGGGCAGCTGCTCGCCCAGCGGCAGGTCCAGCACCCGGGTGCCGCCGAGACCGGTGGCGACGACCACCATGCCGGGGTGGTCGGCCACGCACTCCCCGATGAGGGTCGCGCCCGCGCCGTGCGGGTGGGCGCGCATGGCCGCGAGGACGGCCTCGGCGTGCTCCGGGGGAACGAAGGCGACCAGCCGTCCCTCGTTGGCGACGTACAGCGGGTCCAGACCGAGGAAGCCGCAGGCGTTCGCGACCTCGTCCGGGACGGGAACGGCACGCTCGCGCAACCGCACTCCGGTGCCGGAGGCGCGGGCGATCTCGTTGAGGGACGCGCCGAGGCCGCCCCGGGTGGGGTCGCGCAGGACGTGGATGTCCTTGGTGACCGCCAGCATGGCCGCGACCAGGTCCCCGAGGGGCGCGGTGTCGGAGGCGATCTCGACCCCGAACTCCAGGCCTTCGCGCACACTCATGATGGCCACGCCGTGCAGGCCGATCGGGCCGCTCACGATGACGGCGTCGCCCGGCCGGGCGCGCTGCGGGCGGATGTCGACCCCGTCGGGCACGAGACCGACGCCCGCGGTGGTGACGTAGACGCCGTCGCCGTGCCCGGACTCCACGACCTTGGTGTCGCCGGTGGCGACGGTGACGCCGGCCGCCCGGGCCGCCGCGCCGACGGCACGTGCGACGCGCGCCACGACGGCCAGTTCGACGCCCTCCTCCAGGATGAAGGCGGTGGACAGGTACGCGGGCCGGGCGCCGCTCATCGCGAGGTCGTTGACGGTACCGTTGACGGCCAGGTCGCCGAGGCTGCCGCCGGGGAAGAACAGCGGCCGTACGACGTAGGAGTCGGTGGAGAAGGCCAGGCGCGCGCCGCCCAGGTCGAGGACCGCCGAGTCGGCGAGGGCGGCCAGGGTGGGGTTGCCGTAGGCGGGCGCGAAGACCTGCTCGACCAGTTCGGCGGACAGGGCGCCGCCTCCGCCGTGGCCCATGACGACGACCGGCTGGTCGCGCAGGGGCGCCGGGCAGGTCCAGTCCGCCGGGTCGACGGGTGCTTCGGGCTCGGCCGCCGCGTGGGGGGCTTCGGTGGCGAGGTCAGCCAACGGGGTTCATCTCCTCCTGCGGGATACGGGATCCCTGCGGTGCCGGGGCGTTCATGCGGCGGTACAGGTAGTAGGCGGCGCAGGCGCCCTCGCTGGAGACCATGGTGGCGCCGAGCGGGGTGCGCGGGGTGCAGGCCTTGCCGAACGCCTCGCACTCGGTCGGCTTGATCAGCCCCTGCAGGACCTCGCCGGCTCTGCACACGGCGGGCTCCTCGGTGCGGATGCCGGTCACGTCGAAGCGGTGCTCGGCGTCGAAGGCGCGGAAGGCGTCGGTCAGCCGCCAGCCGCTGGCCGGGATGCGGCCGATGCCGCGCCAGTTGCGGTCGGTCACCTCGAACACCTCCTCGATCATGCGGACGGCGGCCGGGTTGCCCTGGTCGCGTACGGCACGCGGGTAGGCGTTCTCCACCCGGTGCTCGCCGCGCTCCAGCTGGTGCACGGCGCGGCGGATGCCTTCGAGGATGTCCAGCGGCTCGAATCCGGTCACGACGACCGGTACGCGGTGCTTCTCGGCCAGGTCCGGGTACTCGGCGGTGCCCATCACGCTGCACACGTGGCCGGCGGCCAGGAAGCCCTGCACCCGGCAGCTGGGGGCGGTCATGATGGCCTCGATCGCCGGGGGGACCCGGACGTGGGAGACGAGCAGGGTGAAGTTGTCCAGGCCGAGCCGGCGGGCCTGGTGCACGGCCATGGCGTTGGCGGGGGCCGTGGTCTCGAAGCCGATGGCGAAGAACACGACCTGGCGGTCCGGGTTTTTGCGGGCGAGTTCGAGGGCGTCGAGCGGCGAGTACACCACGCGGACGTCACCGCCCTCGCCCTTGACCCGGAACAGGTCGCGGTCGGTGCCCGGCACGCGGAGCATGTCGCCGAAGGAGCAGAAGATCACGTCGGGGCGGGCGGCGATCTCCAGGGCCTTGTCGATGACGTCGAGCGGGGTGACGCACACCGGGCACCCGGGACCGTGGATCAACTCCACCTCCTCGGGCAGGAGCTGGTCGATGCCGTGCCGGATGATGGAGTGGGTCTGACCGCCGCAGACCTCCATCAGCGCCCAGGGCCGGGTGACCGTGGCGCGGATCTCGTCCAGCAGCCGGCGTGCCAGCTCGGGGTCGTTGAACTCGTCGATGTACTTCACCGGGTCTCACTTCCGCTCTCCTGCCGGGACGCCTGCTCCCAGGCGTCCCCGAACTCCTCCTCCAGCAGCCCCAGTTGCTCGAACAGTTCCAGGGACGCCCGGGCGGACTCCTCGTCCAGTCGCTGCAGGGCGAACCCGACGTGGACGATCACGTACTCCCCCACCTGGATGTCGGCGAGGTACTCCAGGCACGCCTGCTTCTGCACTCCGCCGAAGTCGATCATCCCGGTGAGCGGGTCGGCGCTGTGGTCGATGGACACGACCTTGCCGGGCACTGCCAGACACATGGGTCACTCCGTCTCGTGGTTGGTTGCTGTTCCCGCGACCATCAGCTGGCCGAGCGCCAGCCCGCCGTCGTTGGGCGGTACCTCGCCGTGCCGCAGCACCGTGAAGTCCTCCCGGGTGAGCAGGGCGGTGCACTCCTCCTCCAGCAGGGCGTTGACGAAGACACCCCCGGTGAGCGCGACGGTGGTCAGGCCGGTCGCCGTACGGGCCCGGCGGCAGATCTCGGTGACGGCCCGCGCGACGCCGCGGTGGAAGCGGGCCGCGAGGACGGCGGCGGGGGTGCCGCGGGACTGGTCGTCCAGCAGCGCGGCCAGGGCGGGCGCCGGGTCGATCTCGCCGCGCGTCCCTAAACCGAAGGGATGGGCCACCGCGTCGTCGCCCGCCGCCTCCAGCGCCGCCGCCTCCAGCTCCATCGCGGCCTGGGCCTCGTATCCCGCGCGGTGGCAGACACCCACCAGGGAGGACACCGCGTCGAAGAGCCGGCCCATGCTGGAGGTCGGGACGCAGGCCGCCTGGCGTTCCAGCTGCTTTCGCAGCACGGCTTTCTCGACGTCCGAGCAGGCCATGACGCTGGGCAGGGCGGGGGTCCACGGCAGCCCGGCCGCCCAGAGCCGGGCGAGCGCCAGCCGGCACGGGTTGGCCACGCCCGCGTCGCCGCCGGGCAGCGGGGCGGGGGTCAGATGGGCGAAGCGCCGGTAGCCGGTGTAGTCGGCGAGCAGGATCTCGCCACCCCACACCGTGCGGTCGTCGCCGTACCCGGTGCCGTCGAAGGCGACGCCGATCACGGGCGTGGTGCCGTCGAGGCCGTGCTCGGCCATCGCGGAGGCCACGTGGGCGTGGTGGTGCTGGACCAGGACCGGGGCGCCGGCGCCGAGCCGGCTCGCGCTTCTGCGGGCCCGGGCGGTCGAGTGGTATCCGGGGTGCCGGTCGGCGGCCACCAGGCGCGGGGTGACCCCGGTGAGGCGGGCCAGGTGCCGCTCGGCCCGGTCGGCGGCCTCGAGGGTGGCGAGTTCGCCCATGTCCCCGATGTGCGGCCCGAACCAGGCGTGTTCGCCCTCGCCCAGGCAGAGGACGTTCTTGAGGTCGCCGCCGGCCGCGAGGGTGGGCCGGACGGGGACCGGCAGCCGCAGCGGGCGGGGCACGTAGCCGCGGGAGCGGCGCACCACCTGTTCGGTGCCGTCGGGACGGATCCGGAGCAGGGAGTCGTCGCAGGGCGAGGCGATCGGCCGGTCGTGGGTGAGCCAGGCGTCGGCGAGGCCGGCCAGCCGGGTCAGCGCCTCGGTGTCGTCGGTGACGATGGGTTCACCGGAGCGGTTGCCGCTGGTCATGACCAGCGCCCGGGGGCCGGGGGGATCGCCGGGCAGTCCGAACAGCAGGGTGTGGACGGGGGTGTAGGGCAGCAGGACGCCGAGGTGCGGGCTGCCCGGGCAGACCTGCTCGGCGAGGCGGAGGCCGTCCGGGGGTGTGCGGCGGCGCAGCAGGACGATGGGGCGGCGGGCGCCGGTGAGGGCGGCCCGTTCCGCGTCGGAGAGCAGCGCGATCCGCTCGGCCGTGGCCAGGTCGGCGCACATCACCGCGAAGGCCTTGCCGCCCCGCTCCTTGCGGTCGCGCAGGGCCCCGACGGCCCGGGCGTCGGTGGCGTCGCAGGCCAGGTGGTAGCCGCCGACCCCCTTGACGGCGACGATCCGTCCGGCGGCCAGCAGCGCGCGGGCGGTGGCGATCGCCTCTCCGTCCCGGGCGGGGCGGGCGCCGCTGCCGTCGGCCGGGGTCAGGGCGAGCCGCGGCCCGCAGTCGGGGCAGGCGACGGGCTGGGCGTGGAAACGCCGGTCGGCGGGGTCGCCGTACTCGCGTGCGCACGGGGGGCACATCGGGAAGCCGGCCATGGTCGTGACGGCGCGGTCGTACGGCATGCCGGTGGCGACGGTGAACCGGGGGCCGCAGTGGGTGCAGGTGATGAAGGGGTGCCGGTGGCGGCGGTCGGCCGGGTCGGACAGCTCGGACAGGCAGTCGGCGCAGGTCGCGGTGTCGGGTGGGAGCTGGGTGCGGCCCGGGGACCGCTCGGTGGTGCGGATGGTGAAGGTGCCGCTCTCGCCGGTGGCGGGCAGGTCCTCGCCGGCGACCGCGGTCACGGCCGCGAGGGGCGGCGGCTGCTCGGCGAGCAGGGCGCAGAACCGGTCCACCTCGCCGGCCGGGCCCTCCACCTCGATGAGCACCCCGTCACCGGTGTTGCCGACGAATCCGGCGAGGGAGAGCCCGGCGGCCAGGCGGTGCACGTGCGGGCGGAAGCCGACGCCCTGCACGGTGCCGCGCACGGTGAGCCGGCGGCGCACCGGGCCGGTGACGGGGGCGGTCACGCGACGGGGGCGGACGCGGGGTGGTGGTGGCCGTGGGGGTGGGGGGCGAGGGGCGGTCGGTGCGGCGGGGCGCCGTCGCGGGCGGCGAGGGCGCGCTCCAGCAGGATGTCGACGCCGTCCCCGGTGCGGGCGCAGGACCGGACGATCTCCACGCCCGGGTTGACCCCCTGGACGTTCGCCCGGAAGGCGGTCTCGTCGAAGCCGGCCGGCTCGGCCAGGTCGGTCTTGGTGACGACGACCAGGTGGGCCGAGCCGAACGCGGTGGGGTACTTCAGGGGTTTGTCCTCGCCCTCGGTGACCGCCATCAGGACGACCCGCAGGGTCTCGCCGAGGTCGTAGGCGGCCGGGCAGACGAGGTTGCCGACGTTCTCCACGAAGAGCACGGCGGTGTCCGCCGGCAGCCAGCCGTCCAGCCGGGTGCGGACCTGCCGTGCTTCCAGATGGCAGAGCCCGTCGGTGAGCAGCTGCTGGACGGGGGCGCCGGAGCGGGCCAGCCGGACCGCGTCGTTCTCGGTGGCGAGGTCCGCGGTGAGCGCGGCCACGGGGAGGCCGCGCTCGACCGCGAGGGCCAGCGTCCGGCCGAGGAGTTCGGTCTTGCCGCTGCCGGGGCTCGACAGCAGGTTCACCAGGGTGACGCCCTGCCGGGCCAGGTCGCCGCGCAGGTCGGCGGCCAGGTCGTCGTTCTTCGCCAGTACGGCCTGTTTGACGTCGGACCCGCACATGGGCGCTGCTCCTCGCAAGGTCGGTGAGGGGGTCCGGGCCGCGTCGCGTGGGGCCCGGGGTTCACCGATTCTCGACGCCGCCGGGCGCTGCGCCGGGCAGCGCAGCCGGACGCGGGGTGCCGGATTCCACCGGGCGGCCCAATGGGGGCAGGGGTCCGGCGGGGTCGGCCAGCAGGGCGGGGACCAGTGAGTGGAGCGCGTCCACGGCCCGGTCGACGGCTGCCCGCACCGGTGCGCTGAGCCCGGGCAGGAGATCGTCGTCGCTCGGCAGCAGCTCGGGTTCGCAGGCCAGTACCAGGACCCGGGGCAGGGGCTCGTCGCCCAGGTGCGTGGCCAGGGCGAGGACCTTCGCCGGGTCCATGCCGTGGGCCTCGGGCGGGACGGTGCCGTCGGGGGGTTCGGCCTCGATCAGGGAGAGGGTGCCGGGTGGGTGCCCGCGCCGGGCGGCGTCGACCAGGAGTGCGGTGGGGTAGCCGTCCAGCAGGGCGTAGGCGAGGTCCATGCCGCGGATGCCGTAGTCGTGCACACGGGCCTCGGGCGGCAGCGGGCGGTGTTCGAGGGCGCGGATCACCTCGGGGCCGAACGCGTCGTCGGCGAGGAAGATGTTGCCGACGCCGGCGACCAGCAGCCGGGGCGTCATCGGAGGTCCCCGAAGGGGATGTCGAGGGGGCGCGCCGAGCCGTCGGGCGTCTTGCGGACGAAGGCCGAGCGCAGGGTGTGGTAGGCGGCCATGGGGTCGAAGAAGGTGTGGTGCATGCGGGCCATCTCGGCCTTCCGGTGGTCGGCGAGGGGGCGTTCCCGTTCGTCGGCGGCGCGGGCGGCCGCCTTGGCGGTGATGCGCCGGTCCAGGTCGGGCGCGGCGGCGAGGCCGGCGGCGAGTCGCTCCACCTCGGCCGCGAAGTCCCGCGGTGCGGCCGGTAGGAGGCGGTCGGCGAGTCCGAGCCGTTCGGCGGTCGCGGCGCTGACCGGCAACGCCTCGGTGGTCAGCCGCTCGGCCTGCTCGGGGCCGACCCGGCGGGGCAGGGAGTACGTCCAGAACTCGGAGCCGTACAGGCCCATGCGCCGGTAGTGCGGGTTGAGGACGGTGCCGGTGCGGCACCAGACCTGGTCGGCGGCGAGGGCCAGCATGGCGCCGCCCGCGGCCGCGTTCCCGGCGAGGGCGGCCACGACGAGCCGGTCGGTGGTGCGCAGCACCGCCTCGACGAGGTCGTCCATGGCGTTGAGGTTGGCCCACGACTCCCGGGCCGGGTCCAGGGCGGCCTCGATGACGTTCAGGTGGATGCCGTTGGAGAAGAAGTCGCGCGCTCCGCCGAGGACGAGCACCCGGGTGGGGCGGGTGAGGGCGTACTCGTACGCGGCGAGCAGCCGGCGGCAGTGCAGGGTGCTCATCGCGCCGCCGGGGAACGAGAAGCCGAGGAAGCCGACCTCGCCGTGCTGCCGGTAGCGGATGTCGGTCCAGGTGCGCCGGCCGGCGGGCAGTTCGAAGGGGACCGGGTCCTCCGCGAGCCGCGGGACGCGCTCGCCCGTGATGTCGGCGAGGACGGCCGCGGCCGGGCGGCGGAAGGGCGCGGGGTCGCCGGACTTCTTGCGGGGGCGCAGTTCCGGGATCCAGACCGCGCCGTCCCGGGTGGCGCGGCAGACGGCGCCGGCGCGCTGGGCGAGCAGGTCGCCGGGGCGGCCGCGCAGCCGGTCCTCCGGGTGACCGCCGTGCAGGAACATCTCCCGGCCGAGGAGTTCGTCCAGGACGCCGGGCTGGGAGTCGGCGCCGCGGAGCTTGCGCAGCACGGTCGCGGTGTCGTCGTGCGCCCAGTCGATGCGCCGCCGCTCCTGCCGGAAGGCGTCGCGCCAGACGACGTCGACGGACTCGTGGCTCTGCGGGAGGGGCTTGTGGGCGCCTTCGGCGTAGCGCCGTACGGCGGTCAGGACGGCGGTGACGGCGGCGTCGGAGGCCTCGTTGCGGTAGAGGTCGCTCTTGCCGACCGGGGGTGCGGGGAAGGACTCGGCCGCCCAGATCGGGCCGGCGTCCATCGCGGCCTCGGCCTGGAGCACGGTCACGCCCCACTGGGGTGCCTCTTCGGCGATGGCCCAGTCCAGCGAGGACGGGCCGCGGTCACCGGGCGGACCCGGGTGCACGATCAGGCAGGTGTGCTCCCGCCAGAGGTCCTCCGGCAGGGCGGTCTTGAGCATCGGCGCGACGACCAGTTCCGGCCGCAGTTCGCGTACGGCGGCGCGGACCGGGTCGGGGCCGTGCGAGGCGAGGACGACATCCACGTGGTGCCCGTGGTCCGAGAGTTCGGCGTACAGGCGCTGGGTGAGGCTGTTGAACGCGCTGGCGACGAGCAGAATGTCCATGACACGGCATGTTCGTCCCTGTTCCGGATGCCCGGAAGGACCCCGGCGGCGTTTCGCCCGCGCCGCTCAGGTCTCTTCCTCCATCCGGATCGCATTGCGCAGATCCTCGAACGCCTGGCTCCGCACGTCCGGGTGTGCCGCCAGCAGGGCCCCGGCGATCGCGTCGAGCTTGCGCTGGATGGCGTGCTCGGCGCGCATCTCGGCGTTCTTGAGCAGGGCGAGGAGCAGCAGGGTCACCGCGGTCATGGACTCGCCGGCGAGCAGCAGCACCTCCAGCCGCAGGTGCGCGGCATGGGCCGCGACGAAGAAGCCGACGAGGAGCAGGCAGAAGGCGAAGAAGGCCGGGGAGCTGGTGAAGTTGGAGGCGTACTCGGCGAACTGCTCGAACCGGCCGCGGCGCGCGCCACCACGATGCACGGGATTCTTGAACGTCATGGCCGAGCCATACCCCTCGGCGGCCGGCCCGTCGGCCGCCGTCCGGGCGGCGTAGGGGCCCGTACGGAACGCGCACGGGCGCGCCCGGCCCGCCGTCCGCATCCGGATGCGCGGCCCGCCGTACGACGCGTCCGCGTGAGGGGCCTGGTTCCGGCGGCGTCGGACGTCCGACGCCCGGGTCCGCCGTTCGCGCCCCGGCGCCTACGGCGACGGGGTCGCGTACCGCGGGGTGCGACGGTCAGGCGGCGAGGGCGCGGCCCTGGCCGAGCCGGTCGAGCAGCTGCTCGTGGTGCAGGTCGGCCACGGGGGCGAGGAGGTCGGGGTGGCGCAGCAGGGCGGCGGCGCGGCGGTCGCCGTCGTCGGGGTCGACCAGCCGCCGGAACTCGGCCGGGCCGGCCGAGGGGTGCTCGCCCTCGGCGAGGGCGTCGACGGCGAGCCCCGCCAGCTCCGGGTCGGTGAGCAGGCCGGCCGCCCAGCTGACCACGACCTCGTCCACCCAGGTGCGCCAGGCCCAGTCCTCGGCGCACTGGGTGCCGCGCTGCTCGGCTCCGGTGATCCAGTCGAGGCGGTCGGCGCCGCCCGGTCCTGCCATGGTGACGAGGGCCGCGTCGATCTCGGTCGGGTACCGCAGCCAGGCCGCGACGGTCACCGCCTGACGGGCCTGCGCCTCGCACAGGGCGGAGGCCAGCGCACCGCCCGACGACGGGTAGGAGACCGTCAGCCAGCGTGCCGTCGCGGCGATGAGGGAGGACAGGTCGTTCAGCAAGGCCGGGCCGTCCGGGGGGCGAGGGAACAGGGGGCTGTCACGCAACGGTAGCCCGCCGCCCGCTGCCCCCGGGAGGGAGTGCGAACCAGGTCATATGTGGCATCGCCCACGTCCCGGCCCACGCCGGTGCGTGCGCGGGGCCGCCCGGGGGTGAGGCCAGGACCGGTTCGGCCCGAGGCCCGCTCCCGTGCGTGCGCGAGGCCGCCGGGGCACGTGTCGCCCCCTCACCCCGGGGAACTCGGTGCGCGCCCGTGGCAGGACCGCGTGACGAGGAGGTCAGGGAGGTCTCATGACGACGGTGACCGCGCAGTACGACGACCAGGGCGATGTCCCGCTGGGGGGCTATGCCGCCCTCGCCTCCGTGTTCGCGGCGAGCGCCGGCACCTTCGCGGTGCTGGCCCGGCGCCGGGGCGTACGGCTGCCGGAGGAGGTGCCGCCGTGGGACGTCGCGCTGCTGGGTGCGGGGACGTACAAGGCGTCGCGGGTGCTGACCCGGGACAAGATCACCAGTTTCCTCCGGGCGCCCTTCACGCGACGCGCGGGCGACGGCGAGGCGAGCGAGGTCATGGACGAACCGCGGGGCAGCGGGTTCCGGCGTGCCGTCGGCGACCTGGTGTCCTGCCCGTTCTGTACGGCGGCATGGGCCGCCGGTGCCCTGGTCGCCTCCTACACGGCCTCTCCGCGGCTCACCCGCCTGGTCTGCGCGGGGCTCGGCGCCGTGACGGTGGCGGACTGGCTGCAGTACGCGTGGACGTGGACGCAGCAGACGGCCGAGGACTGAGCACGCCGGGCGCCTTCCGGTGGGCCGCCGCCCAGGGACCCGGTCCGGTCGGCGCCACGGCACGCGAGGGCCGGTGGAGAAGTGCCCCGGCCCGCGACGCCACCCGGCCCCCGGGGTACTCGGTCGGCGCGCGGCCTCCGGGCCGCCCCGGCGGGGCCGGACACGCCGCGCGGAGAGGGCAGCCCGGCGGGATTCTTGACGTATCGCGCCGAGAGGACCTCCTGACGAAGGGACCGGCCTCATGCATCACGACGAGATGATCGGAAAGGTGCAGGTGCTCGCCCACCTGCCCGACCGGGGTTCTGCCGAGCGGGCCGCCCATGCGGTCGTGAGCACACTGTCGGAACGGCTTCCGTCCGGACTGGCCCGCCATGTGGCCGCCCAGCTGCCGCCCGACATGGGAGCGGCGATGCGGGAGGCGGCCGACGCCGCGGACGCCGCCGGGGCCGACTCCGGTACGGCCGGTGAACGGTTCGGGCTGACCGCCTTCGCCGGACGCATCGCCGACCGGGCGGGCACCGACGAGGACACCGCGCTGGAGGAGGCCGCCGCCGTGCTGGAGGTGCTCGACGCCGCCCTCGCCCCCGAACTGACCGAACGCATGGCGGGCGCGCTGCCCGCGGACATCCGCGTACTGCTGCCGACGGAACGGGCCGCCGAGGAGCTGGGCTGAGCGGATCCGGGCTGAGTGCGGCCGGGCTGAGTGAGGCCGGGTCGGGCAGGCCGTACAGGACCCGGCGGCCGGACCCGTCGGTCAGTGGCGGCCCGGCTTCATGCGGTGCCGTCGACGGGGCCGCGCGTGCCGGGACCTCGGGGGCCGGACGACCCACCGGTCCTCGACCTGGTCCAGTCCGTACAGCAGGATGCCGAGGACGGGAAGCAGCAGAACCGCGATGACTGTCACTGGAGGCTCTCCCCTCCGTGCCGACTACCCCCTCCGAGTGCCCTGACCACGCATCTCCACCCCCGGCCGTTGTGAAGTTCCTGTGCGCGAGCGGCCCCCGGCGACCTGCACCCGCGCGGGCGCACACCACGGGCCCCCGCTCCCGCCCTGTGCTTACGGTTCTCCGGAGGCGACCGAGCGTCCCGGGAGGGCGAACAGGCGGGAGCAGCGGTGGGCGATGCGCGTCGGCGGGCGGCAGGGCCGGGAGGGGGACGCCCGGCGGCGGGCCCGGTGCTGGGCAGCCGCCCCGGACACTCCGTACGGCTCCCCGTTCCGCACCGCACCGAGCCGCCCGTGCCACGGGCCGAGCGGACGGTGCCGTGGCTGCGGATCGCCGCCGCCTACTCGTGGCGGCTCATCCTCGTCGGCATCGTCGTCTACGGCGTCTTCAGCGTCCTCGGCCGCTTCCAGCTCATCGCCGTGGCCCTGTTCCTCGCACTGGTCGTGACGTCCGTCCTGCGCCCGCCGACGGACCTGATCAACCGGGTGCTGCCCAGGTCGCTGAGCGTCGCCGTGGCCCTGGTCGGCAGTCTGATGGTGCTGTTCGCCCTGCTCGCCCTCGTGGGCAACGCGGTGGCGGGCGAGTCGTCCCGGCTGGCGGGCGACTTCCGCGGCGGTGTGCACCGGATCGAGCAGTGGCTGCAGGGGCCGCCGTTCCGGCTCGGGCCCGGCAAGCTCTCCGATCTCCAGCAGCAGCTGACGCACTACGTCTCCGCGCACCGGTCGGACCTGCTCAGCAACGCCGTCAGCGGTCTCGGCCGGGTGGTCGAGGTGGCCACGGGGGCGGTGCTCGCGCTGTTCGCCTCGGTCTTCTTCCTCCATTCCGGCGAGCGGCTGTGGGCCTGGGCGCGCGACCACCTGCTGCCGAGCGGAGCCCGAACTCGCTGGGACCGGGCCGGGAGGGCGGCCTGGCGGACCTTCGCCGGGTACACGCGCGGCATCATCATCGTCGCCGCCACCAACGCCGTGCTGGTGGGTGTGGCCCTGCTCGTGCTCCGGGTACCGCTCGCGCTGCCGCTGGCCCTGCTGGAGTTCTTCGCCGCTTTCGTCCCGCTCGTGGGTTCGCCGGTGGCGCTCGGGGTCGCCACGATCGTCGCGCTGGCGGGGCGGGGGCCGCTCACGGCCCTGGCCGTGCTGGTGCTCATCGTCGTGATCGGCCAGCTCGAAGGACATGTGCTGCATCCGCTGGTGCTGAGCTGGGCCGTGCGGCTGCACCCGCTGGTCGTCGCGGTGTCGGTGATCGGGGGCAGCGTCCTCGCCGGTGTCATCGGCGCCGTGGTGGCCGTCCCGTTCGTCTCCGTGGTCTGGGCGGTGCTGAGCGCCCTGCGCACGGCGCCTCCGTGACGGTGACGTGCCGCAGCCGCACCCCTCCTGTGCAGGAACTCTGCATGGAGGGTGCGCTGGGTGGCACCCGGGGCGGTGTGCGTGGGATACGAGTGAGCGGACAGGCGCTGTGGCGTGATGTGACGGCCGCGGCGCAGGGTGTGCGCCGGGCCTGGGCGGGCCCGTGCCGGGAGCGGGATCTGGTCGTCCAGGCGGCGAAGGCGGCGCTGGCCGCCTGGCTGGCCTGGGCGGTGGCGGGCTGGTGGCTGCACGCCCCGGTGGCGTTCGTCGCGCCGTGGGTGGCGGTCGTCCTGGTGGAGTCGACCGTGTACCGGTCGATCGCGCACGGACTCCAGCAACTGGCGGCGATCGCGGCGGGCACGGTCGTGGCCACCGCGATCGGGCTGCTGGTGCACGACACGGTCGTCGCGATGGCGGTGGTGCTGCCCCTGGCCCTGCTGCTGGGCCAGTGGGGCCGGCTGGGCAGCCAGGGCATCTACGCGGCCACCGGCGCTCTGTTCGTCCTGACCAACGGCGCCGTCACGGTCACCACCTCCGCGGCCCGGCTCGGCGAGGCCCTGTTCGGGGCGGTGGTGGGCATCGTCGTCAACGCGCTGATCCGGCCGCCGCTGTACCTGCGGGACAGCGAGGCCGTGCTCCAGGACGCGACCGAGGAGGCCCACGACATCCTGCGGGCGGTGGCGGACGGGCTGGCGGAGGACCGCTGGGACACCGAGGAGGCCGGCGTCTGGCACGAACGGGCCCTGCGGCTGCACCGGCTCGTGGAACAGGCCCACTCGACCGTCGAGTGGAGCCGGGAGAGCCTGCGCGGCAACCTGCGGCACCGCCACCGGGGCCCCGTCCCGCCGGTGGGCAAGGAGTACGACGACGCCGTCCTGGTGCTGGACTACGCCGCGGTGCACACCGCGGGGGTCACCCGGACGGTGCTGGAGGCCGCTGCCGAGGACCGTCCGGCGCGCCGCCCGCACCCGGATCTCGCGCGCCACTACGCGGAGTTCCTGTACCGGTCCGCCCGCGCCCTGCGCGCCTACGGCCGGAGCCGGTTCGACGACAAGTGCGAGGACGAACTGCGCGACGCGGTGGCGGACCTGCGGGCCACGCTGCAGGACCTGCGCCGGGACCTGGCCCGGTCCGCGACGGGCGACCCCGACGAGCTCGCCACCTACGGCGCGCTGCTCGCGCAGGCCCACCGGCTGGCCGACCAGCTGATCGCCTCGGGGACCTGACCCCGGCGACTCAGTCGACGGTGGTGGAGGCGAGGACGTCGTGGAGGTCCTCGACGACCGCCGGATCCGGCTCGCCGGTGACGACACCCAGCAGGAAGGAGGTGCGGCCGCCGCGGGCGGTCAGCAGGGTCATCTCCAGCCGGCCGCCGGTGTCTCCGGTGACGCGCAGGACGGCGGTGTGCGCCGGCCGGCCGTCGACGACCGTGCTGTGCGACTCCTCCAGGGTGGCCGGCCGGTCCGGGAAGAAGAACCCGGCGTTGGAGCGGGCGGCGGCCTCCGTGGTGCGGCGCAGGTCGGCGCGGGACACCGGCCGGCCCGCGCGGCCCGCGAGCACGGTGGCACCGGTGGTGGCGGCCGCGCCGTGGTCCTTGCCGGGGATCTGCGTGATCTGCGAGGAGAAGGCGTCGATCAGGTCGCGGTCCTTGGCCGGGTCGTGCTTCCAGCCGTCCGGGACGCCGTAGGAGAGTCCGGCCCGGGTGTCCGTGACCCGGGGGCGGCCCGCCAGCGGGCCGGACTCCCCGCCACGGGTCGACCAGAGGGCCGCCGCACCGCACGCGACGACGAGGAGCAGCGCCACGAGTCCGCCGACCGACGCGCGGCGCGCCCGGGAAGGCGTGGGCCGAGGGGCGAAGTCCGGGCGGGGCGGGTACGTCGGCGGGGAAGGCGTTGTCATGCCCTCAGCTTCGCGAACCGAGGGAGCGGGGCGCCTGAGTAGCCGTACTCATCCGCTCGTGCGTCGTGTCCCCGGGGCCGGGGCAGGTTCCCGTACGCCGAACACGGCCGGTCCCACCGCGAGGACGCCGTCGGTCAGCGGCCGGCAGCGGACTCCCCCACCGCCGCGCAGGGCGCGCTGCGCGCCGGGGCCGACGGTGGTGTCCATCCAGGCGCACGGCCGGGCCGCGCTGCGCACCGCCAGGTCGACCGGACCCGAGCCGCAGTCGAGGTAGACGGTCGCACCGATGTAGGCGTCGATGTCGACGCCGCGCAGCAGGACGTTGCGCCGGGTCCGCAGCAGGTCCGCCCCGTGCGGGCCCGGTCGCGGGATCCGTTCGGCGGCCATGAGGGTGATCGACGCGTTGCGATGGGCGGGGTGGTTGAAGTACCGGTCCCCGACGATGCCCAGTCCCGCACGCACCTCGGCGGTGCCGACCAGCTCGCCGGGCGACAGCTCGGGCATGCCGTCGCCGGGCCGGCCCGCCAGCCGGTGCACCGGGGAGACCAGCAGCTGGAGGATTTCGACGTGCGGCACGCGTCGAGCCTAACCGGCGTTCCCCAGGGCCCGGCCGCCGGTGGCGCCCCGCACCAGGAAGTGGCCGCTCGCCCCGGCCGCCAGCAGTCCGGCCACCATGGCGGCCAGGCCCAGCCCCGGCCCGGAGGACCAGTTGACGTGAGGGGTCCGGGCGGCCAGTACGACGGCCATGGCCAGGGCCGTGCAGGGCAGGGACAGCAGGGCCGCGCGGGTGCGGTCGAGGTCGTCCTCGGCGAGGGAGCCGAGGACGCCCACGCCCAGGGCGAGGGCCCAGACACCGAGGGCCTGCGCGTCCACCCGGTTGGTGTGCCAGGGGACGAAGTCGGCCCAGAAACCGGGCCGCACGAGCAGTCCGGTACCTATGCCGAGCCAGGAGGAACCGAGCACCGCGAGCGGCGGCTTCGCCCAGCCGGGCAGCGGGGTGGTCCGCGGTACGGCGGGCCCGGAGCGGGTGAGGGCCTGCCCGGCCAGGGAGACGGCCGCCGCCACGCACAGCAGACCGAGGGTGAGCAGCCAGCCGAGGCTGAACAGCACGGAGACGATCGGGCCGCCGTGGCCGATGTACAGCCGGGGTGTGTTGAGCAGGCTGACCGCGAACAGGCCGGTCAGCACCACGGCCAGGGGCAGGACGAGCGTGCGGGCCTCCTGCCAGGTGGTGGCGCGGGCGACGGCGAACAGCGCGGGCGCGGTGCCCAGCATGCCCGCGCCGACCAGTCCCGGGGTGAGCGGTTCCGGTGACGGCCAGGCGCCGAGGACGTGCCCGGTCAGGGCGACGACGGTGAGGACTCCGCCGACGAGGAGGTTGACGACCGCGACGGCGACGGCCAGCAGCGCCACCCCGGCCGACAGGGGCCGGCCGGGCGGGAGCGCGGGGAGGGCGACCGCGGGCGGGTCCTCGGAGCCCGGACTCGGTACGGCGGGCTCGGTCGGGTGGGCCATGGCGGGTTCCGTTTCCGAGAGTGGGCGGACGGGTCGGACGGGTTCGTCGATCGGGGGCCGGGGAGGCGGCGGGAGCATCCGGGCGAGGTCAGTGATCGGGGACCGAGGATGCGACCGGCGGGCCGGGGGTGCGGCGGACGGGTCGGGGGTGCGCCGGGCGGGTCGGGGCGGGCTCATTGATCGGGGGCCGAAGGTGCGGCGAGCGGACCGGGCAGGTTCGCCGACCGGTGGCCAGAGGTGCGGCAAGCGGATCCGGGCGGGCTCACCGACCGGAATCCGAACGGACCCGGCACTGCTGCCGGCGCGCGCCCGGCACCGGTCATGCCACCGGGGCCGTCGCCCGGGGCGTGGCCGGCGGGGCGGGCAGGGCGCGCCGGGTGACCTCGCGCGCGTGCATCAGGCGCAGGCTCACGACGAGGGTGGCCGCGAAGGCCGTCATGCCGCAGCCGACGGCGACGCCGGAGGTGAGCGCGGTGAACCGGCCGAGCCGCAGGCTGTGTTCGAGGACGGCGACCGCACCGGCGGACAGCACGGGCGCCAGACACAGCCCGACGAGCTGGATGCGCCACTCCTCGCGCGCCCAGGGACGGCCCGCCCGGCCCGCGCGCCGTGCGCCGAGCGCCATGACCGCGTACGCCACGGCGTAGGGGATCAGGTAGCCCGCCAGCAGCCGTAGGCCGGCCGCGCCGTACAGGGAGAGGGCGCGCACGATCCACACCAGGGCGGCCGCCCCGGCCAGATGGGCCCCGACGGTCACGGGCAGCGGGGCCCAGGAGCGGCCGAGGCCCTCGACGGTGTCCCGACGGTCCCGGGCGCGGGAGGCGAGCAGCGCGCCGAACACGACGAGCGACCCCAGGTGCATGATCGCCACCCGGTTGATCTCCGTCATCGGCAGACCGGGCAGCACCGCGGGGAGCGCGCCCCACTCGATGCGCAGCAACGGCGCGGTGAGCAGGTAGCCGTAGCACAGGAGCAGCCAGCGCTGGTGCAGGTCGGGGAAGCCGCCCACGGCCGCGAGGATGCCGAAGGTGACGCTCAGGACCGTGCCTACGAGGATCGTGGCGAGGACGATCCAGAAGGCGGTGCCGCTGAAGGCGTCCTCGGGCGCGGTGCGGGCCAGGTAGAGGCCGGCGCCCGCCATGGACGCGTAGACGGTCACCGCGAACAGGACGCCGAGTGCGCGGTGCAGGCGTACCCGGCGGCGTGCGGCGGTCAGCAGCTGCGCGGGGCCGAGCAGCATGAGCAGTCCGCCGAGCACCGAGTGCACGATCATCGGGATCAGGCTGTGCCGGTACGGGGCGACCCGGGTCGCCAGCGCGTCGGCGACGTACCGGGGCGAGACCAGCTGCCCGAGCAGCCACTCGCCGGGCGCGGGCGCACCGGGGCGTGCGTACGACCACAGTTCGGTCATCGCGATGGGCGCGTACCAGAGGCACACGACCGTCACGGACACCGCTGCGGCTCGCCGCCAGGTGCTCGTCGTCCACGGGCGCACGGCGACCCCCTGTTCGTCGGCGGCTCGGCCCGCCGTTCTCACCGAACCCCGATAGTCTTTTCTGGACTATCGGGGTTACCGACGGTAGAGCCGACCGGCGGCGAGGTCAACGGTCCGGCGCGCGTTCGTCCCGTCGGCCGACCCACTCCCAGAACTCGGTCATCATCCGCTCGTAGCGGATGCCGAACTCGAGCGCCTCCCGCTGTCCGGGGGTCAGCAACGTGCCGACACTCTCGGCCAGTTCCTCGTACTCCCCCAACGTCCGCCGGTGCTCGCCGAGTTGGCCGGGGACGAGGGCCTCGGGGTCGGCGCCGAACCACAGTTTGAGGATGCCGCGTTCACGGGCCTCGACCGGGACGAACTCGGGGTCGTCGAGCCAGTCGCGCAGGGCCCTTCTGCCCTGCTCGGTCAGAGTCAGCACCCGGCGGTTGCGCCCGCTCTCCTGCCGGACCTGGGCCAGCAGCCCGGCCGCGAGGAGCCGGTCGCACTGCGCGTAGACCTGCGCGTGCGGCACGGACCAGAAGGGCGCGACGGTACGGCCGGCCTCCACCTTCACGTCGTAGGCGCTGGCCTCCCCGAGTTTGTCGATGACGCCGAGGACCAGGTAGGACGAGGTGGTCAGCCGCAGGTCAGCCATGGTGCCGACGGTACCGCCCCCCGGACCTCACGGAGAAAGGGCCCGGCGGACAACGGTTTTGCGGGGATACACGGAGACCTGGTGCGCCCATCCCGCTCTCGTCGCCACCGTCCGGCTACGGCAACTTCTCGAGGAACGCGGCCAGTTCGGCGTTGAAACGCTCCGGGTTCTCCATGTTCGGGTAGTGCGCCGCGTCCGGGACCGTCACGCTGCGGGCGCCCGGGACGAGTTCGGTCAGCCGGGCGGCCATGGCGAGGTGGTCGGCGGAGTCCAGGGCGCCGTTGACGGCGATGAGGGGAACCTCGATGCCGGGCACGCGCTCCCAGGTCCGCGTGACGGGCACATGATGGTCGGGCTCGCCCGGAGCGTGCTTGCCCAGGGTGCCGAGGCCCGTCTCCCGGAGCAGGCGCACCACTTCGGGGTCGACGTCGGCCACGCCCCGGTGCGGGCCGGCGGCCCACCTCACGTACGCGTCGGCCCAACCTGCCAGGTCGCCGGCGGCCAGGGCGGCCTGCTGGGCGCCCGCCACCTCCAGCACCCACGGGTCCTTGAAGACGGGCTCACTGGTGCCGACCCCGCTGACCACGACCGCGCGGACCAGCTCGGGGTACTCCAGCGCGCAGTCGACGGCGATGCCGCCGCCCATGCAGAGTCCGACGAGCACGGCCGGCGCGGCGTCGAGACCCCGGAGCAGCGCGGCGAGGTCGTCGACCTGCCGGAAGGGCGAGGTCGCGTTGTCGGAGGCGCCGTGGCCGCGGGCGTCCCAGGCGATGACGCGGTGGCTCGGCGCGAAGGCCCGTAGCTGCTCCTCCCACATGCGGTGATCGGTGAAGCCGCCGTGCAGGAGGACGAGGGGGGTTCCGGTACCGGCCTCGCGGTAGGCGAGGCAGCCGTCGGCGGTCCGGAGCGAACGGACGGGCGTGGAGGCCAGATCGAGACTCATGACAACCAAGGTGTCATTTTTTGCGCACGTTGGCAACCAAGGTGTCATCCTGTTCCCATGAAGGACGACCGCAGTACCCACGCCGAACCGTCCCGGGACGAGCTGGCCGACCGCCTCACCGAGGTCTTCGACCTGGTCGGGCCGCTCTACCGGCGGGTGCACCGCAAGGTGGAGCAGGCCGCGCCGATCGAGGGTCTGTCGGTCGGTGTGCGCGCCGTGCTCGATCTGCTGCGCACCGGCGGGCCGATGACGGTCCCGCAGATGGGCCGGGCGCAGGCACTCAGCCGGCAGTTCGTGCAGCGCATGGTGAACGACGCGGCCGCTCAGGGTCTGGTGGAGAGCATCCCGAACCCCGCGCACCGCCGGTCGTCGCTGATCCGGCTCACCGACCCGGGCCTGACGGCGATCGGGGCGGTACGCGGCCGCGAGCACGAGCTGCTGCGGAAGGTGGGCGGCGACCTGACCATGGGGGACGTGGAAGCGTGTCTGCGCGTACTCGGCGCGATGCACGCGCTGTTCGAGGACGTGGACGTCGACTGAGGGTCGACCGAGGGGGCGGATCAGGGGCCGCGGACGCGCTACGGGTCAGTCGCCGGCGAAGTCGCGGAGTTCCTCCAGGGCGCCGTTGAACCGGTCGTGGTCGCCGACCGTCTTCCCGGTGGAGGTGTACTGCCACATCGTGTACGACGACCAGCCGGAGGGCAGCGTCCCCGGTGCGGAGGCGTAGCGGGCGACCCACAGCGGATTGGTCTTGCCGAAGCCGTCGTAGTCGCCGGTGCAGTCGGTCCACCAGCTGGTGGCCGTGTAGATGACCGCGTCCCTGCCGGTGCGGTCCTTGTAGCGGTTCAGGAAGTCGCGGATCCAGGTGACCATCCCGCTCTTGGACTTGCCGTAGCAGGCGTCGCCGTAGGGGTTCCACTCGATGTCCAGGACGCCGGGCAGGGTCCTGCCGTCCTTGGTCCAGCCGCCGCCGTGGTCGACGAAGTAGTCCGCCTGGGTGGCGCCGCCGGTCGTGTCCGGGGTCGCGAAGTGGTAGGCGCCGCGGACCATGCCGACGTCGTAGGCGCCGTCGTACTGCTGCTTGAAGTAGGGGTTGGTGTAGTAGGTCCCCTCCGACGCCTTCGTGTAGGCCCACTTGGTGCTGCTGTCCCACAGCGTCGGCCAGTCGACGTCGCGCTGGTGACTGGAGACGTCGACACCCTCGGTCTGGGTGGCGCGCGTGGCGGTGAGCGGGGTGTCGGTGCCGAGGGGGGCGTCGGAATCGTCGCCGGCCCCGTCGTGGGCGAGGACGCCCACGCCCATGTAGGCGCTGCCCCGCACGGGTATCTCCGGGGCGTCGGGGCCGGTGCCGGCCAGGGCGGACGGAGCGGGCAGGGTGAGGAGGAGGCCGGTCAGGGCTGCCGTGAGGGCCAGGCGTGAGCGGCTGCGGCGGAGGCGTATGGGTGATCGCACGTGTCCATCTGACCCGGGGTCGGTCGGCACCGCACTCCGGGTTCCGCCCAACGAAGCCATCCTGGTGCGTGTTTGGTCCATCCGGGTGGCTCCGGCCGGCCGGAGGAGGGCACGGGTGCCCGTCTCCGGCCGGCCGTCGCCGAGGCGGCCGCCGAAGGGTCAGCCGTCGATGCGGTGTGTGCTCCAGAAGGAGGTGAGGTCCGTGCTCGTGGCGGCCTGGGCGGCCGCCTTGAACTCGGCGGTGGTGGACACGCCGTACCAGTGGGCGGTCGCGTAGTCCTTCAGCAGCTTGGCCATGGCGGTGTCGCCGAGGACGCGCCGCAGGTCGTGCAGGGCGCACTTGCCGTAGCCGTAGACGACGGTGGAGTAGCGCGAGGAGTGGGCGTCCCAGTAGGCCATCGGGTTGGTGATCTTCTCGGCGCTCGAGGCCCAGGAGACGCTGCTCCAGCAGTTGGTGCCGGTCTTGCCGAGAGCGAGGTCGGTGGCGTAGTCGGTGAACGCCTCGTCCAGCCAGGGGCTGTTGTACTCGTCGTCACCGACGATGCCGTACCACCACTGGTGGCCGATCTCGTGGGTGAGGGCGGTGGTGCTGACGAGGTCCAGGACGAACCCGGGGTACTCCATCCCGCCGAACCAGTAGTTGTTGTCGATGACGGCGTCCAGCTCGCCGTACGGGTAGGCGCCGAAGCGGGCCGCGTGGGCGTCGACGGCGCTCTTGGCGGTGCTGAGCATCGACTGGGCGCTGGAGGAGCTGATGCCGGTGACGGAGTAGATGTTCACCGGGACACCGCCGGGCGAGGTACCGGAGATCTTGGTGAAGGGCCCGGCCCCCCAGGCGAAGTCGCGGACCTTGCTCGCGGTGGCCGTGGTGACCGTACGGCCGCTCGTGCCCGGGGTGTCGGTGGAGGTACCGGTGGCCGGGACGAGCAGGGTGCTCGGGTGGTCGAGGGTCACCTTGAAGTCGGCGGCCAGGGAGTAGAAGGACTCACCGTTGTTGGTGTAGGGGTCCAGGTGCCAGCCGGCGCCGTCGCGGACCGCGAGGACGGGCAGCGCGTTGCCGATGAAGCTGAAGGCGCCGTCGTGGCCGAAGCGGTCGGCGCCGCTCGGCACGGTGATGCCGAGGTCGAAGCCGATCGTGGCGCTCTGGCCCTGGGCGAGCGGGGCCGGCAGGGTGATCTTCAGGGCGGTGCAGGACACGGAGAGGTCGCCGGCGGTGCCGCCGGTGACGTTGCTGACCTTGATCGGCATCGAGCCGCAGGTGCCGTGGTAGTTGTCCCACAGCCGCAGGTAGAGCTCGCCGAGCGCGGTGGCGGAGGCGTTGGTGAAGGTCACGCTCTCGTGCCCGGTCCAGACGGTGCCGCTCGTGTCGCTGCTCAGGTTCACGGTGTACGAGGGGGCCGCCGGGGTGCGGGTGGAGTCGCCGGGCGGAGGCGTGGTGCCGCCGGAGGTGTCGAGGGCGACGTCGTCCAGGACGAAACTCGTCTGGAGGCTGGAGTCCTCGGTGCCGGTGAAGGACAGGCTGACGGTCTGCCCGGCGTACGACGACACGTCGATCGACTTCTGTACGTAGCCGGTGTTCTTGTCGAGGTTCGAGTAGGTGGCCAGCGTCGTGCTGCCGATCTTGGCCGTCAGCTTGTCGTAGGCGACGGACGTGGTCCGCTCGGCCGTGTCGATGTGCAGCCAGAAGGTGAGGGTGGCGGTGCTGCACCCCGCCGGGACGGTGACGCTCTGGGTGAGGGTGTCGGTGTGGGTGCTGCCGACTCCGTCCAGCCAGGCGTAGGAGCTGCCGCCGTGGGCGGTCTGCCCGGAACGGCTGGTGACGACGGTGGAGGAGGACGCGGTCCACGGTGAAGTACCGCTCTCGAAACCGCCGTTGGTGACCACCTGCGCCGGGGTGCAGGCGGCGGGGGCCGTGTCCGGCCGGGCGACGGCGGGAGTGCCGGGAAGCACGAGGGCGGCCACCGCGGCGACGGTGAGGGCACCGATGCCGAGGGCCTTGTGGGGGGTCGATCTCACACGCTACTCCTTTGCGGCGGCCGGGATCCCGGCCTGCTCGAAGGCCACCCGGCCGGCTGGGGTGCGCCGGGGCGGCCGTGGACGGTGCTTGCGCGATCGCAGTGCGGAGGAGCTGCCGCGCCCTCCTGGGGTCAGGGCGGCGGCTGCCGAAAGAGTGACAGATTTGACCGGTCCATGCCAGATGTCTCCGACGGTTCGGCGGGGACGGGAAGCGGAAGGCGCACCCGCGGATCGACACCGTCCGGCACGGAGGAACACGCCCATGGGCCGCGGCGCGGCTGTCGCCACCGGGGGGGCGCCGCCCGCCGTTTCGGTGACGGCGGGCGGCGGGGCGCGTCGGGGGTTTTCCGTCAGCGCGTGCGCAGGGTCATGAAGACCGCGCGCAGGCGGGTGTCCGCCGGGCCGCTCCAGCCGGAGGCGACATGGCCGAGGGCTCCCTGCGGCGGCGCGGGCGGGTTCTCGGCGACGGGGAGGAGGACACGGTGGACGTGCAGGGTCGAACCGCCCGGCGCGGGAAGGCGGGTGCCCTCCTCGTCGTCCACCGGCTCGGGCGCGAAGCCCGCCGGGGCGAGCGGCGCGCCCGTGCAGGAGCGGGTCACCTCGTGGTCGGGGGTGTCGGTGATGCTCTGGGCCATCGCCTGCGCCCCGCCCGCGAGAAGCGACAGCAACTCCGTGACCAGCACCGGGTCGTGGCAGCCGTCGTAGGTCCAGCGCTTGCCCAGCACGCCGTGCTCCATCGTGCCGACGAGGGCGTGCTCGGCGCCCTCCAGCGGGGCACCCCGGTAGGTGAGCGGCACCAGGTAGGCGGTCCGCTCGGGGCCCGACGTGTCGGTGACCACCAGGAACTCGATGCCCACCTCGCCCTCGGGATCGTCCAGCCGGAAGCCGCCGGACCTCTCCAGCACGGGCGCGGCCGTACCGCCGCGGTACCAGGGGCGGGTGGGCAGCCAGTCGGTGAGCAGCTCGACCTTCGTGGGCTTGACGGTGGTGCGGTGGATCAGGGCCATGCGGCGGTTCCTCCCGTTGCGCTCCTGCGGTGAGGCTCAGCCTTCCACACCCTCCCCACCCGTCAGCGCGGGACTCAACCCCGCCCAGGGATTGGGCGGTTCGCCCGTCACCGGACCGCACACCGCCGCGCCCCGCTCGCGCGCGGTGCGCACGGCGAGCGGGACGAGGACCTCCGGCACGCCGTACACCAGGTGGCAGAACCGGTCCGCCGGATGGCGCGCGGTCCACTCCGGCCGGGTGAACGCCGAGACGTACGTGCTCCAGTGCCCCTCGAAGGTGACGGTCAGGTCCGCGAGCCGGGTGTATCCGGGCGCGGGGTGGACGCCCGGGTTGAGGACCACCGTGCCCACCCCGAGCCGGCGCAGGTCCCGGACCAGGTGCCGGCAGGCGGGCAGCCCGGCCGTGGTCGCGGTGACCCGGTCGAGGAAGCAGCCGTCCGCCGCGTACCAGGCCTGGTGGCGGCGCGCGTCCTCGGTGATCGCCGCCCGGTCCCGTACGCCGTAGTCGGTGTCGACGTAGCCCAGCAGGCGGGCGCCCGCCGCGCGCAGGGAGCGGGCGGCCGCCGCGAACGCGGGGTCCGGGGTGGTGCCCGGGCCGCTCGCCGGGTTGAGGACGACCGCGTAGGTCCGGGTGGCCGCGGTGATCAGCCGGTGCCAGGCGCCGGGATCCTCGGCCGGATGCACGTACAGCGGTATCAGCAGGCTCACGCCACCCGCCCGTTCTCCACCGTGGCCGCCCACAGCGCGTCGAGGGAGTCGTCGAGACCGTGGACGGGCCGCCAGCCGAGCGCCCGTTCGGCGGCGGTGATGTCGGAGCACTGCCACGACACCCGCGCGGAACGGGCCGAGCCGCCCGTGCTCTCCTCCAACCGCCCCAGGAAGCCGGCCCGATGCGCGAGTCCGTGCACCAACTCCCGTACGGGGACGGCCACTCCCCCGCCGATGTTGAGCACCGACGGCAGGTGCCCCGGGGTGGTGACCGCGCGGGCGACCGCCCCGGCGAGGTCGCGCACGTCGACGAAGTCGCGGTACGCGGAGAGGTCTCCCAGCCGCAGCACCGCGCCGGGGTCCGCGCCGGCCGAGCGGAGCAGCAGGGCCATCCGGCCGGGCAGGCTCGCCCGCGGCGCGCCGGCGCCGACCGGGTTGCCGACCCGCAGCACCACGCCGTCCAGGGCGGCGGAGGTCACCGCGAGCGTGCCCGCCAGCTTCGTCGCGCCGTACGGGGTGACCGGCCGGGCGGGTGCGGACTCGGTGACCGGCTCGTCCGGGGTGCCGGGGCCGTACTCGGCGGCCGAGCCGAGATGCACCAGCCGGGCCGTGGGGGCCGCCTCGCGGAGCGCGGCGCAGAGCGCGGCCGGGCCGCGGGCGTTGACCTCGGCCAGGTTCACCGCGTCGCCGCCGGTGGCACCCGCACAGTTGACCACGGCGTCGGGCGCGGCCGCCGCCAGGGTCCGCACGAGCTGCTCCGGCCGGTCGGTGGCGAGGTCGGCACGGAACCCGGCGACGTCGGAGCGGCCGGCGGTGAGGATCCGCGCGCCCGGGAGGGCGCGCAGCCGGTCGGCCACGTGGCGGCCCAGATATCCGGTGCCGCCCAGGACAAGAATGCGCATGCGGGACTCAGGCTCCCTTGAGCAGCAGGGACTTGCGGCTGGTGAACTCGGCGTTGGCCCGGTCGTAGTCGTCCGGGCGGCCGATGTCGAGCCAGTAGCCGTCGAACTCGTAGGCGTGCGGCGGGTTCTGGGCGCGGAGCAGGTCGAGGACCAGTTCGTCGAAGCCCAGCGGCAGTCCCGGGGTGTAGTCGTCGAGGGTGGTGCGGCTGAGACCGTAGACGCCCATGGAGACGCGGTAGTCCATGCTCGGCTTCTCGGTGAAGGCGACGACCCGGCTCGCGTCGGTGGTGAGGACGCCGAAGTCGATGTGCACCTTGCGCGCGTACGTGGCGATGGTCAGCGGTGCGCCGGACCGTCCGTGCCGGCGCAGGACGTCGGCGTAGTCGAGGTCGGTGAGGACGTCGCCGTTCATGACCAGGAACTCCTCGGGCAGCCGGTCCCGGAGGTTGAGGAGCGGGCCCATCGTGCCGAGCGGGCTCTCCTCGGTGGCGTAGTCGATGCTCATGCCCCACTGCGAGCCGTCGCCGACGTAGGCGCGGATGATCTCGCCGAGGTGGCCTATCGCGATGGTGCAGCGGTCGAATCCCGCCGCCGAGAGCTGGCGCAGCACGATCTCCAGGATGGCGTGCTGGTCGCCGATGGGAACGAGTGGCTTGGGCAGCGCGGTGGTGTAGGGGCGCAGCCGGACGCCCTTGCCTCCCGCCAGGATCACAGCGTGCATGGGGCTCCTCCTTCGTTGACGCAAGGACACGGGGGACGTGCCGGACGGGTCAGATGTTGTAGATGCCGGTCTTGTAGCGGGCCAGGTTGGCCGGGTCGCGGAAGAACTCCACGGTGTGCGCGAGGCCCTGCTCCAGGGTGTGCGCGGGCTGCCAGCCGGTGGCCGCGGACAGCCGGCCGGCGTCGGCGACCAGCCGCATCACCTCGGAGGCGGCGGGCCGGATGCGCTCGGGGTCCTCGCGGACGTCGAGGGCGGTGTCCATCACCTTGCCGATCAGCGCGACCAGGTCGCCGACCGAGATCTCACCGCCCGTACCGGCGTTGAAGGTGCGGCCGACGACCTGTTCGCCGGGCGCGGTGCCGACGGCCAGGAAGGCCCGCGCGGTGTCCTTGACGAAGGTGAAGTCGCGGGTGGGCCTCAGATCGCCCAGGGTGAGGGTGCGCTCCCCCGCCGCGACCTGGCCGATGACGGTCGGGATGACCGCCCGCATGGACTGGCGGGGGCCGTAGGTGTTGAACGGGCGCAGGGTGACCACGGGGGTGCCGAAACTGGCGTGGTAGCTGTCGGTCAGCCGGTCCCCGCCGGCCTTCGAAGCGGCGTACGGGGACTGGGTGTTGACGGGGTGGTCCTCGGTGATCGGCACGGTCAGCGCGGTGCCGTAGGTCTCGCTGGTCGAGGTGTGCACGAGCCGGGGGGTGCCGAGGGCGCGCACGGCTTCCAGCACGTTGAGGGTGCCGGTGACGTTGGTCTCCACATAGCTGTGCGGGGCCTGGTAGGAGTACGGGATCGCGATCAGGGCGGCCAGGTGGTACGCGGTGTCGGCGCCTTCGAGGAGCCCGCGGACCGAGCCGGGATCACGGACGTCGCCGAGGACGATCTCCACCTGGTCGAGGACGTCCGGGGCCAGGGACTCCAGCCAGCCGTAGGAGGAGAAGGAGTTGTACTGGGCCATGGCTCTGACCCGGTGTCCGGAGGCCACCAGGGCCTCGGTGAGGTGGGAGCCGATGAAGCCGTCGGCTCCGGTGACGGCGGCGAGCGGTGCGGAGGTCAACTGACAGGTCCTTACGGTCGGTGTTTCGACGGGGCTTCAGGCGTGGCGGGCGGGGCGGCCGAGCAGCCGCAGCGCGCACGCCACGAGACAGAGGGCGGCGGCGCCGCAGCACAGCGGCAGTGCGGCGGCCGGACCCGGGGGCAGATGAAGCAGCGTGATCGCGCCGGCGGCGCCCGCGGCGGCCAGACAGATCGCGGCCGGTGGCCAGGCGGTTCCGAACGCCTGGAGCAGGAGCGCGGTCCACAGGGTGGCGGCGAGCGGGAGCAGGCCGGCCGGGGTGGCGCCGGTGAGGTGGGCGGCGGGCAGCAGCGGGACGAGGTACGCCAGCAGGCACAGGGCGAGGACGGCCGCCGAGCGCAGGAGGAATCCGGCGGGCGTGGCGGTCGCGCGGAGGGCCGCGACGGACAGGCCCCGGTAGCGGTACAGCAGCCATTCCGCCGGTCCCATGCTGACGGTCAGCGCGATCACCGCGTACGGCTCCCGGTGCCCCTCCAGCAGCACGAGCAGACCCGCGGCCAGCCCGAACAGCCCGTACGGCAGGGACCGCAGCAGCGGTGGCCGCCCGCCCTCCGCGGCCGGAGTGGTGAGGGGACCGCGCAGCGCGTGGCCGGTGACGGCGAGCGTGGCGCCCAGCGCCAGCAGGGTCAGCCCGGCGCGCGGCAGGGTGCCGGGTTCCCACCAGGGCAGTACGACGGCGCCCGCGACGAGCGGGGTGAGCGCGGCGAGCAGCAGCCGCTCCCGGGCCAGCACGAGCAGGACGCCGGCCGCCGCGAGGTACAGCGACTGCGCCGCCGCGGCGAGGACCACCGGAGCGCCGCCCGCTACGGGGACGGCGGTGGCCGTGGCGAGTCCCGCGCCGAGGGGCGCGCCGGTCAGCAGGGTGCGGGCGGCCTCCCTGGGGCCGGTCGTCATCCGCAGGTGGGCGCGGTGGCCGAGGCCCTGCCCCCACGCCCAGGAGACGAGGCCCGCGGCGACGAGCGCGGTGGCGTGCCGTCCGGGGTGCCACAGGGGTGCGGTCAGCAGATAGGCCAGTCCGGGGAGGGCGAACAGGACGCCGCGCAGCAGGCAGCGGACGTGGTCCGGGCGCCAGGGGTCGGCCGCTCGCGCCGGTTCCGGGAAGGTGCGGGGCACCCGCTCGTGGAGGGCGGTGGCGAGGGAGAAGAGGCCGGGGTGGCCGTAGTGCTCCCGTATCCGGTCGGCGGTCAGGCCTTCGGCCTCCAGCAGGGCCGCGACCTCGTAGGGGTGGACGGCGGGGCCGACGCGGTCGGCGAGTTCGGCGGCCAGCCGGCTCACCTCCTCCTCGTCGGGGCCCTGGCCGGGCAGGCGCAGGGTCAGGGTGCGGTCGTCGCGGAGCGCGGGCGGCTCGGCGAGCCGCAGCGCGAGGGTGTCCTGTTCGGGGCCGCCGGGTTCGAGGGCCATGGGCCCGCTCATCCGGCCAGGCTCCCCGCCGCGATCCGGAGGTCCCGCTCCTGGCCGGTGGCCGTGAACGGCTCGGTGTGCGCGGCCAGTTCGAGGTAGATCGAGCGGAAGGTGTCGATGGTCCGCCGCAGGGTGAACTGCTCGATCACACGCAGCCGGGCGGCCTCCCCCATCGCCCTGCGCCGTTCGCCGGCGCGCAGCAGTTGCAGTGCCGCCGCGGCCATGCGCGCGGGGTCGCGGGGCGGCACCACGAGGCCCGTGTCGCCGACGGCCTCCCGTACGCCGCCCACGTCGGTGGAGACCGTCGCCCTGCCGCAGGACATGGCCTCGATCAGGGTGAACGGGAAGCCCTCGCTGATGCTGGAGAGCATCACGACGTTCCCGGCCGCGTAGGCGTCCTTGATGTCGTCGACCCGCCCCTCGAAGGTGACGGCGTCCGCGTGGCCCAGTTCGGCCGCCAGCGCCTCGCAGCGCTCGCGGTACGCCTCCCCGCCGCGCGGGGTGCCGCCGAACAGCCGCAGCCGGGCCTCGGGGATCTCGGCGCGGACCAGGCCGAAGGCGCGTACGAGGGTCTCCAGGTCCTTGATCGGGTCGACCCGGCCGGCCCAGCTGAGCGTGGGCACGTCGGGTTCGGGGCCGGCCGCAGGGAACGCCGCGGGGTCCACGCCGTTGTAGACGGTGCGGATCGCCTGCGGGTCGGCGCCGCCCTGTTCCTCCCAGAGCCGGTTGTAGCGGTTGCCGGGGGTGATCAGGGCGGCCCGGCGGTAGCTCTCCTCGGCCAGCAGCCGGAAGAAGCCGAGCAGGGCCGCCTTGACCGGCCAGCGGTAGGGGGCGGTGCGGTAGCCGAGGTAGCGCTCGCGCAGGTAGACGCCGTGCTCGGTGAGCAGCAGCGGTACCTCGTACCGGTCCAGTCCGGCGAGGCCGGGCAGGACCGCGACACCCCCGCTGACCGCGTGGGCCACCCCGTGACGGGGCGGCGGCGCGGCCAGTGGGCGCAGTGCGTGTTCGAGCAGGGCGGTGGTGGTGACCGCGTCGTGCAGGGTGGGCCGGGCCTCGCGGACCGCCAGTCCCGGGCGGTTCCACACGGCGGCGAGGATGGCGACGGCCCGATCGCCGCGCAGGAACGGGCTGAGCGTGCCGTCGGCCGCGGCCCGGGCCAGGGCGTACAGCGCGGGCGCGAACTCGTCCTCGGTGTGCGGATCGAGAAGGGCGGTCAGGAAGCGTTCGTAGGCGGCGGCGAGCCGGTTGCGGGAGCGTCCGCGGGGCGGGCGGCCGTCCGGTGGCGCTCCCCACATGGGGACGGTGAGCACGTCGTGGACATGGGCGGGCAGGTCCCACACGACGGGTTCGCGCCCGGTGCCGGTGACGGCGATGACGTCGAAGTCGAGGTCGGGCATGCCCTGGACGAGTTGGTCGCACCAGACGCTGACGCCGCCGTGACTGTGCGGATAGGTGCCTTCGGTGAGCAGGGTGACGTGCGCGGCGCCATGGCGGCGCGCGCCGGGATGAACATGCATGGCTGTTGTGCTCCACGGCCGAGGTGTGGGGTGGTCGTGTGGGCGCCGGCAGCGATCGGGCGGCCGGGATCCGGGCCAGTGCGTCCCGTGTCGGGAGCGACCGGGCGGGCCCTGGGATCGGTGCGCTGATCAGTTGTCGGGCGCGTACGGGACCGGTGCGGTCACGCCCTTCGGGCCTTCGGTGCGGGTGCCGGGACGGTGGCGGCCTCGGGTGTGGCCGTGGCGGCGGGCGGCAGGAGGCGGGTGGGCCCGCTGCCGTGGAAGGCGGTCCGGCCGGGCCGTTCGCCCGGGTGGGCGCGGCCGGGGACGGTCGCGGCCGGGTTGCCGCCGGGTGGGACGGCGGTGCGGCGCGTCGCCCCGGTCCGGCCGTCGGCGGTGTCCGTGCGGCGGACGACGTCGGGGGTGGGGCGGTCGGAGTGGGCGAGGCCGGACCGGGTGGGGCGGGCCGTCGCGTACGGCGTGCCGGTGGCGCCGGGTCCGCCTGCCGTGGTCTCGGTGGCCGGGCCGCCGTCGCTCACTTCCGCAACTCCGCGGCCGGCTCGCGGCGCGCCGGTGTCGGCCTGCGCCGGACCGGCCTGGCGGCCGAGCGCGGCGTCGAGCACGCCCACCGTCGGCACGGTGGTGCGTAAGGTCCGCTGCATGCGGTGAAGTCCCCTCCCCGGGCAGGGGTGAGCGCGCTCCCGTGGAGCGGACGCACCCCTTGCGCGACGCCGGCGTTCCCCCTCAGAAGCCGGTCGTCGACGCATCCGTCGCGTCACATGGTGATGGCTCTGTGTAGCTTTTGTGGGCGTCGGACGAAAGCTGACGGAAAAGTGCAGCTGTCCGGAGGCGTCCCGAAGCAACCCGTAGAGCCTGATTTCCCGCGGCCGGCGCGACGGCCGTGAGGGACGGCGGACGACGAACCGCTGGTCCGGCCGCCGAACGGGGACCGAGAGGGCAACGTCGGTCCGTCGGGCGGGACTTCGGTGATCGACTGCCGGGATCGGCTGCCGCGAGAAGGGCGATTTTCAGCCACCGAATTACGGAATCAAGCCTTCCGCCGGACGCGGGGCGCGCCCGTCCCGGGCACGTCGTGCCGACGGGCGGCTCGGCAGGGCAGTGGCGGTTCGGGTGGCGAAGGGGGGCGGGAGGGAAGCGCCCGCGCCGGGCCGTGGGAGCGCCCCGCCGGGACGGCCCCGTCACCCTCCGAACGTGCGTTCCACCTCGGCGTCTTCGGGCTCGCGCGGGCGTGTCGCCCGCAGCCGGACGGCGGCACCGGATGCCGCGTCGGCCCCGCACCGGGCCTCCCGGAGCACGGTGCGGGCACGGCTCCGCGACGGCCCGCGAGCGCGGCGGTACCGGTGCGGGCGAAGCAGGACCGCGTCGACGGAACGGGGGCTACCGGTTGTGCTGTTGGTTGGTTCTTGGCCACAGGCCCGCGGTCTACCGATAGCCCCTCGACGGCCTGCTCCCGCCTCCTCGAACATGACGGTGGGCCGGGGCGGGCCGCTGTCGGCCCGCCCCGGCCCACCGGCCGCGAGCTCAGTGCGCCTTGCGGGTGTGCGCCTGCTCGAAGGCGGCGAAGGCGGCCTCCTGACGCCATTCGAGCCGGGCCCTGGGGCTGTCCACGAGGAGGTGCCGGCAGGCCGCCCCGCGCACGGGCAGGCCCGGACGTTCCCCGCGGCAGGCCGCCACCGGCCGGTAGCCGTCGGCGGTGGGGTTGCCCCGCCACAGGTCGGCGCCGGGCAGGAAGCCGTACGCCAGCGAGGCTCGGGCCAGGTCCTTCAGCTCGGGATAGCCGAGCCCGTAGGTACCGGCGGCGTACTGGTACTCGTGGGCGATGTCGATACGGGACACACCGGGGTCGTCGGTGGCGAGGACGACCGGGACGCCGTAGCGGCGGTAGGTGGTGAAGGGGTGGTCGGCGCCCTTGACGCCGAGGATCTGGGCGTTGCTGGAGAAGGGCACCTCGACGGCGATCCGGCGGGCCGCCATGGTGCGCGCGGTCTGCTGCCAGTCGTCCTCGTGGACGAGGTCCACGCCGTGTCCGACGCGGTCGGTGCGGGCGACCCGCACGGCCTCCCGGATGTGGAACCGGAGATCTTCGGGTTTGACCAGACCCGGCCACAACTCGCCCGCGTGCAGGCTGACATGGGCTTTCGGGTACTGGGTGCGCAGGTAGCCGACCATGCGCATCTGCAGACTGTAGTCCCGCAGGGAGCTGTCCCAGTCCTCGGGCTGGACCAGGTTGACCGCGACGAAGCGCGGATCGGCCTCGGCCAGCCGCATGCCCAGGGCGAGCTGCGTGAAGACGCGTTCCGGCGAACTGCCGCGCGACGCCTGGGAGATCCAGCGGACGACGAGACCGCAGGCCGGCCGGGCCTGCGGGGTTCCGCAGTGCTCGGCGGCGCGGAACTCGGCGTCGCCGTCGTCGGCCTCCTTGCGCGCGTCGGCGACGAGCCCGTCCAGCCTGCCGCCCGCGAGCAGCTTGCGGTGCAGGGCGGCGAGGTCGTCGTCCCAGCCGACCTCGGCGGCGAGGTTCCTCGCTCCGTCGGAGGCGGGGGTGACCATCGTCTCGAGGTAGAACTGGTTGTCGCGTACGACGGTGTCGGCGACGTTCGCGAGGAGCTTGCCCCGGTGCCGCCAGGTGACCTCGCCGAACTTGCCGAAGGTGTCGAAGAAGTGGTCGTGGCCGCTCCGGCCGGGCGGGAAGTCCTCCATGGACCAGGCGCGGACGAGGGCGTCGTGGAAGGCGCGGTCCGTACGCGCGTCGGCGGCGGGGCGGGTGCCCGTGCCGCAGGGTGGGGCGACGGCGGTCAGGGTGGCGGTGTCGACGCACAGCCCGTCCTCGGC
Source organism: Streptomyces sp. NPDC015139 (assembly GCF_043079785.1). Lineage (NCBI taxonomy): Bacteria > Bacillati > Actinomycetota > Actinomycetes > Kitasatosporales > Streptomycetaceae > Streptomyces > Streptomyces sp. NPDC015139. The sequence goes on from NZ_JBIBUW010000008.1 coordinate 267,116, forward strand.
GGCCAGTTCGATCAGATACTCCGTGGACACCGCGCCGGACAGGTGGTTGTGCAGGTCCCCGCCCTTGGGCAGCTGCCGGAAGAAGTCGCGCAGGGCCGCGGGCCGGTCGTGCACGGACCGGAGGTAGGCGTCGGTGCGCGCCTCCGCGACCGTGACCGGCCGGGGCGCGAGCGCGGCGGGCCGGACGTCCGGGCGCGCCGGTCGTGCGGCGGCGGGCAGGGCGGACACCAGCGAAAGGACACTGAGGGTGCCGAGCGCGGCGGGAACGACCCGGCGGCGCACGGCCCTTCGACGTTGCAGAGTCACAGGGGCATGATCGGGGACGGAGCAGGGCCGCATCGTTTCTCCCGGTGGGCGTCGGCCCGAGAGCACCCGACCGGGTGACCTGCGGCTCGGGCGGACAGGTGTACCGCCGCCCTCCGCGGCCCCGCCGGGCCGGCACCGCGCCGCCCCGGCGCGTGCACGTACGCCCAGGAGCCGCGCACCGGCAGCCGGAAGGCGTCCTGCCGAGGCCGGAGAGGACCGTGGGATCCGGGATGCATGCGGGACGCGGCGGCGGGTATTCGCGCTGCGACTTCGCACCACGGCGAGGCATGGCAAGACGGCAAGACACCAGGAGGCGGCTCCCATGCTGATGGCACACCCCGCGGTACTCGAGGACCTCATCGCCCAGTACGAGGCCCTGTCACTGCTCGGGGCCGAGGAGAGCACACCGCAGGCACGGCAGCGGCTCGCCGACATCTCCTACTCGCTGTGCGTCGCCACCGGCACCAAGGACGTGGACATGGCCGTCATCGCGGCCCGCCACCGCCTGTCCGGGGCCCGCCCGGAGGACGACTCCCTGGTCCGGCCGGCCGGCGCGGCGGAACCCGCGGCCTGAGCGCACCGGGAGGGGCACACCGGCCGGCACCTGGACCGCCGGTGTGCCCCTCCGTACCGGCGGTCCACCTCCCCGGACCGCCGGTGTGCCGCCCCGCGCCGCACGGGACGCCGCCACCCGCCCGGCGGCCGACCGCTCCACCACCCGGTCGCCGCCACCCCCTCGAAGTCGTTGCGTCCCGCTTCTGGTCGGCAAGACCTACCGGACGGTATACAGACCCAGTCGAACGCGCGGGGGCCGCACTGCGGTGCCGCCCGTGTGCGATGTACCGGGCTCAGGGGGAGGATCCATGGCGAACGACACACGTCCGGCGGGCGGGGCGAGAAGCCGGCGGCGGGCCACCGTACTGGGAGCGGCCCTGGGCGGCTGCGCCCTGGTCGCGACCGCCGCGGTGCCGGCCGCCGCGCACCCCGTCGGCCACGGCCGGCAGACCGGCTACGTCGCCCTCGGCGACTCCTACACCTCGGGGCCCGGCATTCCGCAGCAGGTGGACGCCGACTGCGCGCGCTCCGACCACAACTACCCCTCCCTCGTGGCGGCACAGCGGCGGGTGACCAGCTTCACGGACGTCAGCTGCGGCGGGGCCACGACGGCGGAGATGTGGCAGGCACAGGGCACCAACGGGCCCCAACTCGACGCGCTGCGACGGGACACGGACCTGGTCACACTCCAGATCGGCGGCAACGACGTCGGCTTCGGCTCCATCATCGGCACCTGCGCGCGCCTCGGCGTCCAGGACCCGGCGGGCAACCCGTGCGAGCGCTCCTACAAGGCGGCGGGCTACGACCAGTTGGCCCTCGCGATCCTGCGGACCGCGCCGAAGGTGGACCGGGTGCTGCGGGCCGTGCACGCGCGGGCGCCGCACGCACGGGTGGTCGTCGTCGGCTACCCGGACCTGCTCCCCGACGACGGCAGCGGCTGCTTCCCGCAGGTGCCCTTCGCGCAGAAGGACTTCCCCTATCTGCGGGACACCGAGAAGCGGCTGAACCTGATGCTGCGCGTGGTGGCCGGCGTGAACCGCGCCGAGTACGTCGACACCTATCGCCCCACGGCCGGCCACGACATGTGCAAGGCGCCCGCCGACCGCTGGATCGAACCGCTGCAGCCCGCCTCCCCCGCCGCTCCGGCCCACCCCAACGCCAAGGGCGAGGCGGCGATGGCGACGGCGGTGCTGGACCGGCTGGACGGGGGCCGCGGGCGCGGCTGACGGCCGGGCGGCCTCCGTGCCCTCGGGACGGAGGCCGCCGTACGGTTCGCTCAGCCGCCGAGCGCCCCCAGCACCACCGCCTGGGCCTCCTCCTGCACCCGGGCGAGGTGCTCGGGGCCGAGGAAAGACTCGGCGTACACCTTGTAGACGTCCTCGGTGCCCGAGGGGCGGGCCGCGAACCAGGCGTTCTCGGTGCCGACCTTGATGCCGCCGATGGCGGCCCCGTTGCCGGGCGCCTCGGTGAGGACGGAGGTGACGGCCTCGCCGGCCAGCGTGTCCGCGGTGACCTGGGCCGGTGACAACTTGCCCAGCAGGGCCTTCTGTTCACGGGTCGCGGGAGCGTCGATGCGGGCGTAGGCGGGCTCGCCGAAACGGGTGGTCAGGTCGGCGTAGTGCTCGGACGGGGTGCGGTCGGTCACCGCCGTGATCTCGGAGGCGAGCAGGGCCAGGATGATGCCGTCCTTGTCGGTGGTCCACACCGAGCCGTCCCGGCGGAGGAAGGACGCGCCGGCCGACTCCTCGCCGCCGAAGCCCAGGGCGCCGCTGACGAGACCGTCCACGAACCACTTGAACCCGACCGGCACTTCCACCAGTTGCCGGCCGAGGTCGGCGGCGACCCGGTCGATCATCGTGGAGGAGACGAGGGTCTTGCCGATGCCCGCCTCGGCGGGCCACCGCTCGCGGTTCCGGTAGAGGTAGGAGATGGCGACGGCGAGGTAGTGGTTGGGGTTCATCAGGCCCGCGTCCGGGGTGACGATGCCGTGCCGGTCGGCGTCGGCGTCGTTGCCGGTGGCGATGCGGAAGCGGTCGCGCTGCTCGATGAGGGAGGCCATCGCGTACGGCGACGAGCAGTCCATGCGGATCTGGCCGTCCCAGTCCAGCGTCATGAACCGCCAGGTGGGGTCGGTGTGCGGATTGACCACCGTGAGGTCGATGCGGTGCTGTTCGGCGATCCGCCCCCAGTAGGCGACGGAGGCGCCGCCGAGCGGGTCGGCGCCGATGCGGACGCCGGCCGCGCGGATCGCGTCCAGGTCGAGCACGCTCGGCAGGTCGCCGACGTACGCGCCGAGGAAGTCGTACCGGCCGGTCGTGTCGGCGGCGAGCGCGCGGGTGTACGGCAGACGGTGTACGTCCTTCAGGCCGTCCGCGATGATCTGGTTGGCGCGGTCCTGGATCCAGGAGGTGGCGTCGGAGGCCGCCGGGCCGCCGCTCGGGGGGTTGTACTTGAAACCGCCGTCGGCCGGCGGGTTGTGCGAGGGGGTGACGACCACCCCGTCCGCCAGGCCCGAGGTGCGGCCCCGGTTGTACGTGAGGATCGCGTGCGAGACGGCCGGGGTGGGCGTGTAGCCGTCCTCGCTGTCGACGAGGACGGTGACGCCGTTGGCGGCGAACACCTCCAGCGCGGTGACCTTCGCGGGCTCCGACAGGGCATGGCTGTCGGCGCCCAGGAAGAGGGGGCCGTCGGTGCCCTGGTCCGCGCGGTACTCGCAGATGGCCTGGCTGGTGGCGGCGATGTGGTCCTCGTTGAACGCGGTCGCCAGGGACGAACCCCGGTGCCCCGAGGTACCGAACGCCACTCGCTGGGCCGGGTCGGCCGGGTCCGGGTGCAGGGCGTAGTACGCGGTGACCAGCCGGGCCACGTCGACAAGGTCCTCGGGACCGGCCGGCCGGCCGGCTCGCTCGTGCGGCATGAGTTTCGTTCCTCCGCATCGGTGGGCTCGTTCGCTCACCACCCATCTTTCCCCGTCAGGGGCGCACCGTGCGAGTGCGCCCCTCCGGCGGGGAATCAGCCGATGTGGTAGCTGTCGCCGTACACCTTCCAGTCGAGCGGGGTGTTCAGGTCGAGGTTGCCCTTGCGCAGGAAGACCCGCTGCTCGGTGTCGACGCGGCTGGTGTCGCTGTGCGCCTCCTCCTGCTTCATCGCCCACACCCGGGCGTCGAGGAAGGCGTTCAGGTACGTCGTCTCGTTGCCGCCCTGGGCCGGGGGCACGGCGCTGCGCAGGGCGCGCCTGCGTATGTTGCGGAAGCTGGTCGGGTCGTCGCCGTCACCGTGCATGACGATGGCGTCGTAGTAGATGAACTGACCCAGCGCGCGCAGCGAGTCGGCCTTGCCCTGGGCGACGGCGGGGTCGAAGTAGACGCGGTCGCGTTCGTCGTTCTGGGCCTGCTGGAAGGCGCCGTCCTGGGCCGCCTTGCGCCAGTCCCCCGGGTAGGCGGGGTCCAGGCCGGAGTGCGAGTCGCTGCCGTTGACGCGGCGCAGGGCGGGCAGGTACTTGGCGAGGACGTTGCCCGGCTTGCGGTCGGTGTAGAGCCGCACCAGGTCCAGCATGTCACCGGTGCCGGAGCAGAAGCCGATGATGCCGGCCGTGTAGCCGCGGCCGTCGCCGATGTCCTCGATGTACTTGTACTGGGCCTTCCAGTCGAGCGAGGAGTTCTCCGCGCTCGACACGAGCTTCATGGCGGTCTCCTTCTTCGCCGGGTCGTCGAGGCCCGGGGCGGCCGGCGGCGCCGCGGCGGCGCTCCGGCCTGCGAGCAGGGCGCCGGAGGCGACGGCGCCGAGCACGGCGACGAAGGTCCGGCGGGCGAGGGCGGGGGTGGCTGTTTCGCGGTCTGCGTGCACCACAGGGACTCCAAGTGGGAGTGGGGGGTGGGGAGTTGGTCCGAACCGCACTGGTAGGAAAGTTTCCTATCAAATCCAGTGCGGGCCGGTAACCCGGCACGCGTGAAGTTCGTAGGATCGAACAGCTCCCCCAGGGGCCCGCCCCGCGGCTCAGCCGTGTCGCGCCTTCTCCCGCTCCTGCGCGAAGGCGTACAACTCCTTGGAAGTGGTGATCAGTTCGCGCCGCTCCTCACGCGAGCCGACCATCGGCTGCGAGCCCTTCAGCGGGACCTGGGCGCTCTCGGGGAGGAACTTGACGGTCAGCAGGCCGATGACGCCCGCCAGCATCAGGTAGTAGGCCGGCATCAGGTCGTCGCCCGTGGCGCCGACCAGCGCGGCGGTGACCAGGGGGGTGGTGCCGCCGAACGCGGCGACGGCGATGTTGAAGCCGATGCCCATGGCCGCGTACCGGACCGCGGTCGGGAAGAGGGCGGGCAGGGTGGCCGCGCTGGGTGCCGCGAAACAGGCCAGCAGGGTGGACAGGATGAGCACCCCGAGGATCGGCGGCCAGGTGCCCTGCGCCTTGATCAGCAGGAAGGCCGGCACGGCCAGCACGATCATCGCCGCGGCGGCGACGGCGTACAGCGGCCGCCGGCCGACGCGGTCGCTGAGCCGGCCGAGGAAGGTGATCAGGACGACGATCCACACCATGCCGACGAGCACCAGGAGGTCCGCGGAGCCGCTGGAGCGGTGCAGGGTCTCGGTCTGGTACGTCGGCAGGTAGCCCGTGACCATGTAGTTGGTGACGTTGTAGAGCAGGACCAGGCCCATGCAGATCAGCAGCGGCCGCCAGTGGTTCCTGATGATGTCCTTGAACTCGCTGCCGGCCGACTCCTGCGCGAGGGACTTCTCGTGCTCGTCCAGCTGCTGCTGGAAGGCCGGGGACTCCTCCAGCTTGAGCCGCATGTAGAGACCGATCACACCGAGCGGCCCGGCGATCAGGAAGGGGACGCGCCAGCCCCAGGAGAGCATCTGGCCGTCCGTCAGCGTCAGGTTCAGCACGGTGACCAGGGCCGAGCCGAGGGCGTAGCCGACGAAGGTGCCGAAGTCGAGCCAGCTGGACAGGAAGCCCCGCCTGCGGTCCGGCGAGTACTCGGCGACGAACGTGGTCGCGCCGCCGTATTCGCCGCCCGTCGAGAACCCCTGGACCATCCGGGCCAGCAGGAGCAGCACGGGCGCGGCGATGCCGATCGTGGAGTAGCCGGGGATGACGCCGATGGCGAAGGTGCCCACCGCCATCATGATCATGGTGGTGGCGAGCACCTTCTGCCGGCCGATCCGGTCGCCCAGCGGCCCGAAGACCAGCCCGCCGAGGGGCCGTACGACGAAGGCGGCGGCGAAGGTCGCGAAGGAGGAGATGACCTGGGCGGCGGGCGAGGCGCCCGGGAAGAACACCTTGCCGATCGTGGCGGCCAGGTAGCTGTAGACGCCGAAGTCGAACCACTCCATGCAGTTGCCGAGCGCGGAGGCGCCCACGGCACGCCGGAGCAGCGGGGGCTCGACGACCTGCACGTCGTCCTTGCGGAAGGCCCCCTTGTTGCGGCGGAGCCTGCGGGTCAGTTCCTCCCGCACCTGACGCGGCAACCGCGCGACCGCACCCGACGCCCGCGGCGTGTCGCCCGTCCGCCGTTCACCGTCGGCCGTCGCACCGTTCACGAGCGCCTCCCGCGTCTCTCGCGCCATTGATCACCGCCTGCCCCGGCGGCCGATTAAGAAACGGAAGCACTCAATCCCATCCAGGACGGCGGTTGGACTTGCCCGGGCGGCAGGGAGCAGGGTGGACGGATCCTCCGCACACGGAGGAATCCCCTACGGCACCACCCGGAGAAGACCCGATGACGTACGTCGCGGACCCCGCTCGCTACGACGGCACCATGCGCTACCGGCGCACCGGCCGCTCGGGACTGGACCTGCCGGTCCTGTCGCTGGGCTACTGGCACAACTTCGGCGACGACCGCCCGTTCGAGGCGCAGCGCGAGATCGCCCTGCGCGCCTTCGACCTCGGGATCACCCACCACGACCTGGCCAACAACTACGGCCCCCCGTACGGCTCGGCCGAGGTCAACTTCGGGCGGCTCATGAAGCAGGACCTGGCGCCCCACCGGGACGAACTGGTGGTCTCCACCAAGGCCGGCTGGGACATGTGGCCCGGCCCCTACGGACAGGGCGGCGGTTCCCGCAAGTACGTGCTGGCCTCGCTGGACCAGTCGCTGCGCCGGATGGGCGTGGACTACGTGGACATCTTCTACTCCCACCGGCTGGACGCGAGCACGCCGCTGGAGGAGACCATGGGCGCGCTCGACACCGCCGTCCGCCAGGGCAAGGCCCTCTACGTCGGCATCTCGTCCTACGACGCCGAGCGCACCCGGCAGGCGGCGGCGATCCTGCGGGACCTCGGCACTCCCCTGCTGATCCACCAGCCGTCGTACAGCATGCTCAACCGCTGGGTCGAGACCGACGGTCTGCTGGACGCGGCGCAGGAGGAGGGCTTCGGGGTGATCGGCTTCACCGCGCTGGCCCAGGGCCTGCTGACCGGCCGCTACCTCGACGGCCTGCCCGAGGACTCGCGGGCCGCTCAGGGGAAGTCCTTCGACCCGGCCTGGCTCACGGACGACATGCGGCGGCGGCTGCGCGCCCTGAACGACATCGCGGCCCGGCGCGGGCAGACCCTCGCCCAGCTGGCGCTGGCCTGGGCACTTCGCGACGAGCGGGTGACCTCCCTGGTCATCGGCGCCTCGCGCACCGAGCAGCTGGAACAGAACGTGGCCGCGCTGGAGAACCTCGACTTCAGCACCGAGGAACTCGCCGAGATCGACAAGTACGCCACCGAGGGCGGCGTGGACCTGTGGCGGGAGGCCCGGCTCGGCACTCTCGGATGATCGGCACTCGGTGCCGGTTCAGGCTGGACCCACCGGCACCGAGTGACACCGGGGTCTAGACATAAGGAAAAAGTAGGACATAATGGAGGCAGCTCGGACAGCGTTGTCAGCGCGTCCTTCGCCCCTCTCCCCCGTCTTTCCCCGGCGTTCGTCCCGCGACTTCGAGGAGCCGCTCACCGCATGGCGTACGGAGCCCACCGCAGTCCCCTCATGCCTCCCCGTCCCGACCTGATCCTCGCCCGCGACTGCGAGCAGTGCCTCGGGTGGGGCACCGTCGTCACGCGCGACGGGGACCACGAACTGTGCCGCACCTGCCAGCCCGGCGCCCTGGACGACGAGGGCAGTTCGGCGCCCGGACTCTGACACCTCCCTGCCCCACCGTGCCCGACCCGGGACCTGCACACCCGCGTTCACCCGCGCCAGGTTAGGGTTCCGGTAATGGTTTCACCAAGAAACCGTCAAGACGGGCAGGGGGGCAGCCGTGGGCGCCGCACGCACGAGCAGTACGCCGTTGCCGGGCATCGGGGTCCGGTACGACCTCACCACCCGGGAGGACCGCCGTGTGTCGGTGGTGGCCCACCGCGACGGATCGCGAACACTGAGCGCCTACCGCCGCGACGATCCCGACGCCTGTGCGCTCTCCGTGCGCCTCACCGGCGGTGAGGCGGAGGCACTGGTGGACGCGCTGAAGCCCACGCACCACAGCCCCACCCTGCTCTCCACGACGGAACTGGGTCTGGTCGCCGAGCGGATCGAACTGTCCTCGGCGTCCTACTGGAACGGCCGGCTGCTCGGCGACACCCGCATGCGCACCGAGACCGGCGTGTCGATCGTGGCCGTGCTGCGCCGCGCCGAAGCCATCCCCTCCCCCGGCCCCGGATTCCGGCTGGCCGGCGGCGACACGCTCATCGTGATCGGCACCCGCGAGGGCACCGACGCCGCCGCCGCGATCCTCGGCCGGGAGTGATCCGGATGCATTCCTCCGCGGTCTTCCTGATCGAGTTCGGCGCCATCATCCTCGGCCTCGGCCTGCTGGGCCGGCTCGCCGCACGCCTGCGCTTCTCGCCGATCCCGCTCTACCTGCTGGCCGGCCTGGCCTTCGGCGAGGGCGGGCTGCTGCCGCTCGGCACCAGTGAGGAGTTCGTGGCGATCGGCGCCGAGATCGGCGTGATCCTGCTGCTGCTCATGCTGGGTCTGGAGTACACGGCCAGCGATCTGGTCTCCAACCTCCGCACCCAGTACCCGGCCGGACTCGTCGACGCCGCCCTCAACGCCCTGCCCGGTGCCGCCATGGCCCTGCTGCTCGGCTGGGGCCCGATCGCGGCCGTCGTCCTGGCCGGCATCACCTGGATCTCCTCCTCCGGTGTCATCGCCAAGGTCCTCGGCGACCTCGGCCGGATCGGCAACCGGGAGACACCCGTGATCCTCAGCATCCTGGTGCTGGAGGACCTGTCGATGGCCGTCTACCTGCCGGTCGTCACCGCGCTCCTGGCCGGGACCGGCTTCGCCGCCGGCAGCGTCACGCTGGCCATCGCCCTCGGCGTGGCCGGCCTGGTGCTGCTGCTGGCGGTGCGCTTCGGCCGCCACATCTCCCGCTTCGTCTCCACCGACGACCCGGAGAAGCTGCTGCTGGTGGTGCTCGGCCTGACCCTGGTGGTCGCCGGTGTGGCGCAGCAGTTGCAGGTGTCGGCGGCCGTGGGCGCCTTCCTCGTGGGCATCGCCCTGTCCGGGGAGGTCGCCGAGGGCGCCCACCACCTTCTCGCCCCCCTCCGGGACCTGTTCGCGGCCGTCTTCTTCGTCTTCTTCGGGCTGCACACCGACCCCGCGAGCATCCCGCCGGTGCTGCTGCCCGCGCTCGCGCTGGCCGTGGTCACCACCCTCACGAAGATCGCCACGGGCTACTGGGCGGCCCGCCGTGCGGGTGTCTCGGCCAAGGGCCGGTGGCGGGCGGGCGGCACCCTGGTCGCACGCGGCGAGTTCTCCATCGTCATCGCCGGACTCGCCGTCACCGCCGGCATCGACTCCGATCTCGGCCCGCTGGCCACCGCGTACGTCCTGATCCTGGTCGTCCTCGGCCCGTTGACCGCCCGCTGGACCGAGCCGCTGGCCCGGCTGCTGACCGGCCGGCGGACCGTGCCCGGGGCCCTCGGAGCCGGCGGCGGTGAAGTTCCGGCCCACGACCCGGCCCCGGCGGTGCGCGACCAGGACCCGGCCGGCCGGCCCTGACCCGGCGCCGAGCGCCCGCCGTACCGTGGAGGCATGTCGACTCCGCTCCCCGGACCGCTGGCCCATCTGGCGCCGCTGCTCGGTCACTACGGCTACTGGGCCGTCGGGGCCGTGGTCCTCGTGGAGGACTTCGGGGTGCCCGCGCCCGGCGAGACGATCCTCCTCGCGGCGGGGGTCTACGCGGGCGCCGGGCGGCTCAGCATCGTGGCTGTGGCCGTCATCGCCTTCACCGCGGCCGTCGTCGGGGACAACATCGGGTACCTGATCGGCCGGTCCGGCGGGCGGGCCTTCGTGCACCGCTGGGGCCGTTACGTCTTCCTGACGCCCAAGCGGTTCGCGGCCGCCGAGGCGTTCTTCGGCCGGCACGGCGGCAAGATCGTGACCGTGGCCCGGTTCATCGAGGGCCTGCGCCAGGCCAACGGCATCATCGCGGGCACCACGGGTATGCGCTGGCGGCGCTTCCTCGCCTTCAACGCCCTCGGCGCCGCCCTGTGGGTCGGCCTGTGGGCCACCCTGGCCTACCTGGTGGGCGACCACATCACCGCCGTCTACGACGAGATCCGGCGCTACCAGCTCTATGTCGTCGCCGCCCTCGCCGCACTGCTCGCCGCCCTCGTCGTACGGCACCTCGTACGACGGCGGCGCGAGCCCTGACCGGCTCGGCGTCCCCCGCTCAACCGCCCGCCGCACCGAGTGCGTGCACACGCTCCAGGGCGTCCTGCACCACGGTCCGCCGGTACCAGGACCGCCAGGCGGCCAGGTCCCGGGCCAGGCCGTGGACGGCGTCCCGCTGGCCGGCGGACAGCCAGGCGCCCGGTTCCGACCGGTGAACGGAGAGCACGCCGGTGCACTCGCCGCGGTCCGTCATCATGGGCGCGCTGTGCACCGCGCGGATGCCCGCCCCCAGGGCCGCCCGCCCGACGGGGTGGCCGGCCAGGTCCGGCTCGGCGGCCACGTCGGGGACGGTCACGGGCCGGCCCGCGGCCCAGGCGCGTGCGCACACCGCGGGCGGTCCGAGAACCAGGGCCAGGCAGTCCCGGTAGGCCGGGTCCAGCCCGTGGTGGGCCTCCAGCACGAGCGCCTCGTCCTGCACCCGGTCGGTCAGATGGATCTCGGCCGCGTCGGCGTCCGCCATGGTCACCGCTCGGTAGACGGCGGCCTTGAGCACCTGCAGACGGTCCCGCGCGTCCAGCCGGTCGGCGGTCAGCAGGGCGACGGAGGGCGGCGGGACGTGCCGGCGCCCCGGGAACCAGTCCCCCCGGGCCGGCGGCGGCGGAGCCGTCACCACGGCGGAGGCCAGCACCCGCAGCGGCACGTTGTGGTGCTGCGAGCCGGCGCGCAGCACGGCGAAGGCGGCGGCCGGTCCGGACAGCCCGTACCGGGCGATCAGGATGCCCTGGGCGATCCCGATGAGCCCACTGGTGCGGGCCTTGGCACGGAGCCCGTAGACCTCGCTGGACGTCTCCTGCACCGGCGCGTACCGGCCGCCGCCCTCGGCCCGCGTCGCATCACCGGCGCCGCGCACGGTGGCGAGGGCGCCCTCCAGGTCGGGGCAGAGACGGACGCCCGGCAGGGGCGACAGGGAGAGCACGGTGCGGACCAGGGGGGTGGCGCCGATGACCAGGACGGGTGCGTCGGTGCGGTGCCGGGTGCGGGCGGCCAGCGTTCCCACCGTGGCGCTGCTCACCTGGACCACGCCGGACAGGTCCAGGACGAGTGGCAGGCCCCGCTCGTCGGCGCCCTTCAGCCGCAGGTCCAGCTCGCGGCCGAAGGCCCCGGCCCCCTGGGCGTCGAGGGTCCCCCACAGTCGCAGCACCACCGCCCGATCCGTGACCGGTTGCACGGTCACCAGGGGACCTCGCGTCACAGGGCATCACCCGCGGACTTCGCACGCTCTCACACGGCACACCGGGATCAGTGAGCGGCCACGGTCGGCCGGCCGCCTCCTGACCGTTTCTGCTCCCACCTTCTTCCCTGGTGCCTCCCCATGGCAAGCAGCCGCCCCCGGCCGGTTCGCCCGCCGCGTGACCGGAGGCGTGTCGGGGTCGTGCACACCCGCTCGGCGGGCGCACACTGGTGGACAGGCCGGCCGTCTTCTGGCCGTCGGTCCGGGGCTCCTCCGGTTCGGACATGTGCTGGGGGAGCTTCGAGATGTCGGACTCCCTGATTCCTCGGCCGTGCGCCATTCGGTGCGTGCCTGGGTGTTACCTGTGGGTAATCGCAGATGGTTTGATGTGCGGCGCCACTCAGCTCTTCATCGACTCCATCGACAGGGAGATCCAGTGACGCCCTTCGCACCGCGCCGCGCCCTCGCCGCGGCCGTGCTCGCCCTCGCCCTGCCCGCGGCGGCGCTCGCCGGCACGGCCACGGCGGAGGCCGCCGAACCCGCACCGGCCGTGCGGGTTCTGACGTACAACACCTTCCTCATGAGCAAGAACCTGTACCCGAACTGGGGTCAGGACCACCGCGCCGCGGAGATACCGAAGGCGTCCTTCTTCCAGGGCAACGACGTGGTCGTCCTCCAGGAGGCCTTCGACAACTCCTCGTCGGACGCGCTGAAGAGCGCCGCCGCGGCCCAGTACCCGTACCAGACCCCGGTGGTGGGGCGCGCCCGCACCGGCTGGGACGCCACGGGCGGGGCGTACTCGTCGGCCACGCCCGAGGACGGCGGGGTCACCGTGCTGAGCAAGTGGCCGATCCTGCACAAGGAGCAGTACGTCTACAAGGACGCCTGCGGCGCGGACTGGTGGTCCAACAAGGGCTTCGCCTATGTGGTGTTGAACGTCGGCGGCAGCAAGGTGCACGTCATCGGGACGCACGCGCAGTCGACGGACTCCGGCTGCGGCGCGGGCGAGGCGGCACTGGACCGCAGCCGGCAGTTCAAGGCGATCGACGCGTTCCTGGACGCGAAGAACATTCCCGCGGACGAGGAGGTCCTGGTCGCGGGCGACCTCAACGTGGACTCACGCAGCGCCGAGTACGCCTCGATGCTCGCCGACGCGGACCTGGTCGGGGCCGACGCGCGGACGGGGCATCCGTACTCCTTCGACACGCAGGAGAACTCCATCGCCCACGACCGCTACCCGGACGATCCGCGCGAGGACCTGGACTACGTCCTCAGCCGGGCCGGCCATGCCCGGCCGGCCGGCTGGCGCAACGAGGTCGTGCAGGAGCGGTCGGCGCCCTGGACGGTGAGCAGCTGGGGTACGTCGTACACGTACACCAACCTCTCGGACCACTATCCACTGCGGGCGTACGCCGGCTAGGGAGTGGTGCGTGCGGGCCGGTCCCCGGCGGAGCGGTCCGGACCGCCGCGCCGGGGGTCGTCGTCGGCGCGCTCGTGGCCGCCCCGCAGGGCGGAGGCGAGCGCGGCGACGAGGGCCATCGCCGCGGCGACACCGAACACGATGCTCAGCCCGTGGTGGAAGGGGCCGGAGACCAGTTCCGGGAAGAAGCGGTGACCGGTCAGGCCCGCGCGCTGGGCCGCGGTCAGCCGGTCGAGCGTGCCGCCGGTGCCCAGGAGGTGGCCGATGGGGTTGTCGCCGAGGAAGGTCGCGAACAGGGTGCCGACCGGCGGCAGTGAGGCCGCCTCGTGGGCGGCGCCGGCGGGCACGCCGTGCGCCCGGAGCCCGCCGCTCAGCGTCGACGGGAGGGTGGCGGCCAGCCCGGAGACCATGAGGGAGAAGAAGACACCGATGGACAGGGCCGTGCCCGAGTTCTGGAAGGTGGACCGCATCCCGGAGGCCACGCCCCGGTAGCGGGCCGGCACGCTGCCCATGATCGAGGAGGTGTTGGGCGAGGAGAACATGCCCTGGCCGAGGCCGCTGAGCAGCAGCAGCGCGGCGAAGGCGCCGTAGTCGAAGTTCACCGGCAGCGCGAGCAGTCCGAGGAAGGACCCGGCGACCAGGACGAGTCCGGCCGTGGAGAAGACACGGGCGCCGAACCGGTCCGACAGGTAGCCCGAGACGGGTCCGGCGATCAGGAAGCCCAGGGTGAGGGGCAGCATGAAGATGCCCGCCCACAGCGGGGTGTCCTCGAAGTCGTAGCCGTGCAGGGGCAGCCAGATGCCCTGGAGCCAGATGATGAGCATGAACTGCAGGCCGCCCCGGGCGATCGCGGTGAGCAGGGCGGCGAGGTTGCCCGCGGCGAACGCCCGCACCCGGAACAGGGACAGCCGGAACATGGGGTCCGCGACCCGGCTCTCGACGAAGCAGAACACCAGCAGCAGGAACGCACCGCCGAACAGCCCGGTCAGCACCCAGGGGTTGGTCCAGCCGGTGGGGTGGCCGCCGTAGGGCTGGATGCCGTAGGTGATGCCCGCGAGCAGGATGCCCGCGCCCGAGGCGAAGGTGAGATTGCCGAGCCAGTCGATCCGGCCGCGTCCGCCGGCCGCGGTCTCCCTGAGGCTCAGGTACGACCAGACGGTGCCGGTGATGCTGACCGGGACGCTCACCCAGAACACCGCCCGCCAGTCGACGGCGGCGAGCAGACCGCCGGCGAGGAGGCCGAGGAACTGTCCGGCGAGGGCGGTGATCTGGTTGATACCGAGGGCCGTGCCCCGCTGCCGGGCCGGGAAGGCGTCGGTGAGGATGGCGGCCGAGTTGGCGGTGAGCATGGATCCGCCGAAGGCCTGCACGATGCGCCACAGGATCAGCCAGAGCGCTCCCGCACCGGCCCGGAACGGGTCGAGGGACAGCGCGACGGAGGCACCGGCGAAGATCAGGAAGCCCAGGTTGTAGATCCGGACCCGGCCGAACATGTCCCCGAGCCGGCCGAGCACGACCACGAGCACGGCCGAGACCAGCAGATAGCCGAGGATCATCCACAGCAGGTAGCCGATGTTGCCGGCGGCGAGCGGGTCCAGTCCGATGCCGCGGAAGATCGCCGGCAGGGAGATGATCACGATGGAGGCGTCCATCGTGGCGATCAGGACACCGAGTGTGGTGTTGGAGAGGGCGATCCACTTGTAGCCGGGGCCCGGCGGTGTGTCCCTGGTGCGGGCCGAGCGGGCGAGCAGCCGGGCGCGCAGGCCCGCGGTGGCCGGGTCGCGCGGGGCGGGCGCTCGGCCGGTCACAGCCGTTCCGCCAGCCGGTCGAGCAGGGGCAGGGCGTCCCGCAGCGCCTGCCGCTCCGGCGGGGTGAACTCGTCCAGGGCGCGGGCGAGGCGGGCGACCGACTCGGAGCGGCGCTGCTCCAGCACGGCCCGTCCCTCCTCGGTGAGGGAGACGATGGCCCGGCGCCCGTCGGCGGCGTCGGGGGCACGGCTCACCAGGCCGCGCTGTTCGAGTCCGGCGAGGGTGCCGGCCATCGCCTGCGGCCGGACGCGTTCCAGGTCGGCGAGCGAGCCGGGTGAGTCGGAGCCGGTACGCGCCAGCCGGGCCAGCACCGACACGCCCGAGAGGGACACGTCCCCGACGGCGTGCGCCTGGCGCAGCCGGCGGACGATCCGGCCCATGGCCAGCCGCAGCTCACCCGCGAGTGCAGTGGTATCCACGTTTGATAACACTAGGTTTATCAGTTTGGACTGTTCAACCAAGCCTGGGTAATGGACGCGGGAGGCGCTTGCTGGTTTGGCCGGCGGCGCAGCGGCAAGTCGAAAGGCGAACGGACACCCCGAGGATGTTGGGATGTGAAACCCGATGGCTGGCAACCAGAAGGCCAAGGGCAAGGCGGAGCAGGCCAAGGGCAAGACCAAGGAGGCCTTGGGCCGCGCCGTCGGCAACGAGCGCATGGAGGCCGAAGGCCGCATGGAAGGCGCTCGCGGAGACGCCCGCCAGGCCAAGGAGAAGACGAAGGACGTCTTCAAGCACTGATTCGGGCCGTATGCGCAGGGGAAACGGGTCCGGGAAATCCGCTCGCGCGGCGTTTCCCGGACCCGTTTCGTCGTGTGTGCTCGCGTACGGTCGAGCGTGCCTCGCCGTCCGTGTCCGCGGCTCCCCCTACGCCCCGCCGGCCGTGCGCCGTCTCCCATCAGGAGTTCGTGTGCAACCGGAGGATTACTCGCGGACGTCCCCTTGATCGACGGTCCAGCGGGTAGCCGAAGCTGGGACGGCACGGCCCCCGTGTTCACCAGGAAGGGACCCTGACCCCACAGGAAAAGGGCAAGGACGTATGGACATCCGGCTCAGGACGTACGCGACGACGCAGGACCGCCCCGCACCGCTGCGCTACAGCCACACCTGGGACAGCGGCGTATCCGGCATCGGCGACGCCAGAGACGCCGTCGCGGACCTGCTCGGACGGGCGCGGCCGGCACCGGACCGGCGCTCGGTGCAGGATGCCCAGCTCGTCGTCAGCGAACTCGTCACCAACGCGGCGAAGCATGCCCCGGGCCCCTGTGCCCTGCTTCTGGAACTGCTCCCCGGCTCCACCGCGCTGCGCGTCTGTGTGACGGACACGTCCAGCGAGCCGCTCCGGCAGCGCCCGCCGGATCCCCGGCGGGTCGGCGGCCATGGACTGCACCTGGTGTCGATGCTCGCCGCAGCCCTGGAGGTGACCCGGCTGGTCCGCAGCAAGCGGGTCACCGCGACGGTACCGCTGACGGGCGCGGCGGACCTCTGAGGCCGCCGGCGCCTCAGACCACCCTGATGCCCACGATGCAGGTGTCGTCGTCGGTGTCCGACCTGCTGTAGGTGAGCAGCCGGTCCAGTTGCTGGTCCAGGACCTTGGGGGCCGAACGGGCCGTGTCCAGCAGATGGGAGAGGGACTCCTCCACCGAACGGTCCCGGCGCTCGATCAGGCCGTCGGTGTACATCAGCAGAGTGTCCCCGGCCGCCAGCTGTACCTCGGTCTCCTCGTAGACCGCCTCCGGCAGGGCGCCCAGCAGGAGGCCCTTGAGCGTGGGCAGGGTGCTGGCCTCCGACTCGCGCACCAGGACCGGCGGCAGATGGCCCGCCCGTGCCCAGCGCAGGGTCCGCCGCTCTCCGTCGTACAGACCGCACACGGCGGTCGCGGTGACCGCCCCCGTCAGATGATGGGCGACGATGTTCAGCCACGACAGCAACTGCGCGGGCCCCGCTCCGGTCACCGCGAGGCCGCGCAGGGCGTTGCGCAGGACGACCATGCTGGTGGCCGCCTCGATCCCGTGTCCCGCGACGTCGCCGACGCACAGCAGGATCAGCCCGGAGGGCAGTACGACGGCGTCGTACCAGTCGCCGCCGACCAGTTGCTCGGTCTCGGCGGGCCGGTAGCGCACCGCGACCTGGAGGTCGGGCACCTGGAGGGGGGTCTGCTCGGGCGGCATGATGGCGTGCTGCAGCTGGAGCGCCAGCCGGTTGCGTTCGTCTGCCTGCTGCTCGGTGTGGGCCAGCTGGTCACGGGTGGCCGCGAGGGCGACCTCGGTCCAGTGCTGGGCGGAGATGTCCTGGTAGGCGCCGCGCACGACGAACAGCCGGCCGTCGGTGTCGAGCACCGGTTCGGCGACCACGCGCATGTGCCGGGTCACGCCGTCCGGGCGCAGCAGCCGGAACGCGGCGGACGCGGGCCTGCCGTGGTGCAGCACGGTACGCAGGAAGCGCCGGATGGGGACGGCGTCGTCCGGATGGGCGTGCGCGGGCAGCTCCTCCAGCGCGACCGGGGGGCTGGTGGGGGGCCGGCCGTAGAGGCCGAACAGCTGGCCGTTCCAGGTGATCTCACCGGTGAGCAGGTTCTCCTCGAAACCGCCGATGCGGCCGAGCCGCTGGGCGTTCTGCAGCAGGCTGGCCAGGCGTGCCGCCTCGTCCTCGATACGCCAGATGAGCAGCACGCTGGAGCCGTGGCGGCTGACGCTGATGTCGGCGACGGCCGACAGCGGCACCTCGTCGACCAGGGCGGTGAGCCGCATGCGGCGGGCGCGGAACGGCTCGCCCGTGGCGTAGACCCGCTCGACCCGCTGGAAGAGTTCGCTGGCGCCGGCGGCCATCGGATAGGCCTCCAGCAGCAGTGCGCCGTTGACGACGGCCCGGGGCCGGCCGGCCGGGTCGAGGAAGCGTTCGTTGACGTGCTGGATGCGGAAGTCGACGAGCTGCCCGGAGTCGTCGAGGTAGGGCACCAGCACCAGGGCGGGATCGTGGAGGCCGTCCGCCAGGTCCATCAGTTCCACCACGTCGGGCAGCAGCCGGAGTTCGGGCCCGGCGCCGGGCGGCACCGCGAAGCTCTCCAGCGTGTGGGCGCACAGCTCGGCGAGGGCCTCGACCTGCCGGACCACCGGCCGCGGCAGCGGCTCCTGTGGCCCCGGCCAGGCGATCTCCAGCACACCGTGGATCCGGCCGCCCGCGCCGGCGGGTACGGCGATCCGGGCGCCGTCGGCGTACTCGCGGCGGCCGACGGTGGGCAGTCCCGAGGCGGCCAGCGAGGACAGCCACTGCCCGTCCGGCTCGGTCAGGCCACGCCGGGCCACGGTGGCCACGTCGGGCGGCACGTACCGCCAGCGGGCCGCCTCGCCCGGTGGGAAACCGGCGCTGCCCGCGAGGGTCAGCGAGCCGTCCGAGCCGGCCGCCCAGATCGCCACCGCCACCGCGCCGAGCGGCCGCAGGGCGTGTTCCAGCAGCGAGTCCGCCATCGCCTGGGCGTCCGTGGCGGCGAGGACACCGCTCTCGGCGGCGCGCAGCCGGACGGCGGCCGATTCCTCGACGTCCACGGCCGGTTCCGCGGCCAGGGACAGGAACGCCTCGGTCACCTCCGAGACGCGGTCCCTGGCGGCCTGGTTGATGACCTCCACCGCGAATTCGAGCGGGGTCACCTGGGACTGCTCGGTGAGTTCGGCGAGCTGGCGGGCGGCCTGGGCGGGGCCGCAGCCTAGGCGTTCGACGAGGATGCCCTTGGCCAGCTCGATCAGCGCCCGGCCCTCGGCCTCCGCCTGCGCCGTCCGCACCTCGCGGCGCAGCCGCTCGACGGTGGCGGCGAGCCTGCCGACCGGCGAGCCGGTCGGGGCGTCGGCCAGGAGGGCGTCGAGCGAGGGCATCTGGACGGGCAGGCCGGCGAACGCGTCCGGTCCCGCGGCGGGCTCCTGGGTGGTCACCTGGTCCGTACTCCTCGGCGTGCGAACGGGTGGGCGGGCCGTGCCGTCCTCATGCCGGGAGCCAGCGTCGGACGCAGGCGATGAGGTCATGGGTGTCCACCGGTTTCGTCACGTAGTCGCTGGCACCGGAGGCGAGGCTCTTCTCCCGGTCCCCCTGCATGGCCTTGGCCGTCACGGCGATGACCGGCAGTTCCGCGTACAGCGGCATCTTCCGGATCTCCGCCGTGGCCGTGTACCCGTCCATCTCGGGCATCATCACGTCCATCAGAACGAGTTCGACGTCCGGATTGTTCATCAGCGTCTCGATGCCCTTGCGGCCGTTCTCGGCGTGCAGCACCCGGAAGCCGTGCAGTTCGAGGATGCCGCTCAGCGCGAACAGGTTGCGGGCGTCGTCGTCGACGACGAGGACGGTACGGCCGCGGGTGTGCTCGTCGATCAGGTGCGGTGCCGTGATCTGCGGTTCGTCGTTGCGGACCAGGGTGAGGACCTCGCCGGGTTCCTCGGCCGAGAGGTGCAGCGCGATCCGCTCGCGCAGTTCGTCGAGGCTGTAGAGGTACTCCAGCGGGCCGTCCGCCCCGTCGGCCGCCTGCTCGGTGCGGTGGGAGCTGTGCACCAGGACGGGGACGCTCGCCAGGGCGGAGTCCCCGCGCAGGGCTTCCAGGAAGTGGGCGGACTCGCCGTCGGGCACGCCCAGTTCGACGACCACGCAGTGGCAGGGCTCGGCGGCGAGGGCGCCGGCCGCCTCCTGGGCGCCGACCGCGGTGATGATGTCGACGGGTGTGCCGCCGCCGTCGGTCCGGTTGTGCGCGAGGTCCCTGACCACGCTCTCGGCGACGAGGGTCAGCAGGCCGCGCGGGCGCTCCTCGACGACCAGCAGACGGCGCGAGCGCTGCCGCTTGGCGGTGACGAGCGGTGTTCCCGCGGTGAGTTCGTGCCCGCTCGTGCCGTCCGCCGTCAGCGGTTCGGCCTGCTTGGGCGCGCCGCGGCCGATGCGCAGCACCTCCTCGAAGTCCGGCCGTGCGACGGGCAGGAAGAGGGTGAAGGTGCTGCCCTTGCCGGGGGTGCTGTCGACGCTGACGGCGCCGCCGAGGAGGTGGGCGATCTCGCGGGTGATGGACAGGCCGAGGCCGGTGCCGCCGTACTTGCGGCTGGTGGTGCCGTCCGCCTGCTGGAACGCGCCGAAGATGGTCTCCAGTTGCTGTTCCGGGATGCCGATACCGGTGTCCTTCACCCGGAAGGCGACGACGGCGCCGCCGCGGACCACGCCCGCGGGGACCTCGTCGTCGGAGGCGGGCTCGACGCGCAGTTCGACTCCGCCCTGCTCGGTGAACTTCACGGCGTTGGACAGCAGGTTGCGCAGGATCTGCCGGAGCCGGGAGTCGTCGGTGAGCAGGTCGGCGGGGGCGCCGGGGGCCGTGGTGATGGTGAAGTCGAGGCTCTTCTGCGAGGTCATCGGCTGGAAGGTGGCCTCGACGTACTCGATGAGCTGGCGCAGCGGGACCCGTTCCGGCGTCACGTCCATCTTGCCGGCCTCGACCTTGGACAGGTCCAGGATGTCGTTGATCAGCTGGAGCAGGTCCGAGCCGGCTGAGTGGATGATGCCCGCGTACTCGACCTGCTTCGGGGTGAGGTTGCGGGAGGGGTTCTGGGCCAGCAGCTGGGCCAGGATGAGGAGGCTGTTGAGCGGGGTGCGCAGCTCGTGGCTCATGTTGGCGAGGAACTCGGACTTGTACTTCGAGGCGAGCGACAGCTGCTGGGCGCGCGCCTCCAGTTCCTGCCGGGCCTGCTCGATCTGCAGGTTCTTCGCCTCGATGTCGCGGTTCTGCTCGGCCAGCAGCGAGGCCTTCTCCTCCAGTTCGGCGTTGGACTGCTGCAGTTCCTCCTGGCGGGCCTGCAACTCCGCGGAGCGGTACTGCAGTTCGCTGGTGAGGCGCTGCGACTCCTGGAGGAGTTCGTCGGTGCGGGCGTTGGCGACGATGGTGTTGACGTTGACGCCGATGGTGTCCACGAGCTGCTGGAGGAAGTCCCGCTGGATCTGGGTGAACCGGGTGACCGAGGCCAGCTCGATGACGCCGAGGACCTGCTCCTCGAAGACGATCGGGAGCAGCAGCAGCGCGGTCGGCTCGACCTGTCCGAGTCCGGAGGAGATGGTGACGTACCCGGGCGGCAGCTCGTCGACCGCGATGGTGCGGCGGCTGCGCGCGGCCTGGCCGACCAGCGAGCGGCCGAAGGACATCCGGACGGGGCGGCTGTCCTCCTCGGGCCGGCCGTAGGCGCCGACGAGTCCCAGTTCGGGTCCGGCCGCGCCCTCCTCGGCCAGGTAGAACGCGCCGTACTGGGCGGACACCTGGGGCACCAGCTCGTCCATGATGAGCTCGGCGACGACGGGCAGGTCGCGGTGGCCCTGCATGAGGCCGGAGATCCGGGCGAGGTTGGTCTTCAGCCAGTCCTGTTCCTGGTTGGCCTGGGTGGTCTCGCGCAGGGACTCCACCATGGAGTTGATGTTGTCCTTGAGGTCGGCGACCTCGCCGGAGGCGTCGACGGTGATGGACCGGGTCAGGTCGCCCTCGGCGACGGCGCTGGCCACGTCGGCGATGGCGCGGACCTGCCGGGTGAGGTTCCCGGCGAGTTCGTTCACGTTCTCGGTGAGGCGCTTCCAGGTGCCGGAGACGCCCTCGACCTCGGCCTGGCCGCCGAGGCGGCCCTCGGTGCCGACCTCCCGGGCCACCCGGGTGACCTCGTCGGCGAACGCGGAGAGCTGGTCGACCATCGTGTTGATGGTGGTCTTCAGCTCCAGGATCTCGCCGCGCGCGTCGACGTCGATCTTCTTGGACAGGTCGCCCTTGGCCACGGCGGTGGTCACCAGGGCGATGTTGCGCACCTGCCCGGTGAGGTTGTTGGCCATGGAGTTGACGTTGTCGGTCAGGTCCTTCCAGGTGCCGGCCACGTTGGGCACGTGCGCCTGACCGCCGAGCCGGCCCTCGGTGCCCACCTCGCGGGCCACCCGGGTCACCTCGTCCGCGAACGCGGAGAGGGTGTCGACCATGGTGTTGATGACGTCGGCGAGGGCCGCGACCTCGCCCTTCGCCTCGACGGTGATCTTCTGGGAGAGGTCGCCCTTGGCGACGGCGGTGGCGACCTGGGCGATGGAGCGGACCTGGCCGGTCAGGTTGGACGCCATCACGTTGACGTTGTCGGTGAGGTCCTTCCAGGTGCCGGCGACCCCGCGCACCTGGGCCTGGCCGCCGAGCCGGCCCTCGGTGCCCACCTCGCGGGCCACCCGGGTCACCTCGTCCGCGAACCCCGAGAGCTGGTCGACCATCGTGTTGATGGTGCTCTTCAGCTCCAGGATCTCGCCCCGCGCGTCCACGGTGATCTTCTGCGACAGGTCGCCCTGCGCCACCGCGGTGGTCACCTGGGCGACGTTGCGCACCTGCGCCGTCAGGTTCCCGGCCATGAAGTTCACCGAGTCCGTCAGGTCGCGCCAGGTGCCCTTCACGCCCTTGACGTCCGCCTGACCCCCCAGGCGGCCCTCGGTACCGACCTCGCGCGCCACCCGGGTGACCTCGTCCGCGAACGCGGAGAGCTGGTCGACCATCGTGTTGATGGTGCTCTTCAGCTCCAGGATCTCGCCCCGCGCGTCCACGGTGATCTTCTGCGACAGGTCGCCCTGCGC
>NZ_JBIBUW010000008.1:289738-390782 GCF_043079785.1 Streptomyces sp. NPDC015139
CCACCGCGGTGGTCACCTGGGCGACGTTGCGCACCTGCGCCGTCAGGTTCCCGGCCATGAAGTTCACCGAGTCCGTCAGGTCGCGCCAGACACCGGCGACCCCGGGCACCTGCGCCTGACCCCCCAGGCGGCCCTCGGTGCCCACCTCGCGCGCCACGCGGGTCACCTCGTCCGCGAACGCGGAGAGCTGGTCGACCATCGTGTTGACGGTCTCCTTCAGCTGAAGGATCTCGCCGCGTGCGGGAACGTCGATCTTCTGCGACAGGTCGCCCTTGGCCACGGCGGTGGCGACCTGGGCGATGTCACGGACCTGCGTGGTGAGGTTGCCCGCCATCGCGTTGACGGAATCGGTCAGATCGGCCCAGGTCCCGGAGACGCCCGGCACCTGCGCCTGGCCGCCGAGGGTCCCCTCGGTGCCCACTTCCCGGGCCACGCGGGTGACTTCGGAGGTGAACACCGACAGCTGGTCCACCATGCCGTTGAAGACGGTGGCGATGTCCCCCATCAGTCCGGTGGAGTCGTCCGGCAGTCGGGTGCCGAAGTCTCCGTCGCGCACCGCGGTCAGTCCCGCGAGCAGTCGTCTCAGTTCCTGGTCACCCGGGACAGCGTCGATCGTCCCGGTAGCCTTGCCGGCCATGCGCACCCTCGTTCCGCTCCCCAGGAGCCCTCGTGCCAAGGGCTCGGAACCATTGCCGGGCACGCGGCCTGACCCGGCTAGTGGTGTGTGCATTTCCGCAGTTCACGGATTTGCACGATGAGAAAAATACGTCGCAGGTTAACCCACCTTCACGTCCCTGGACAAAGCATTCGGCCAACCGTTGACGATCATGAAAATCGGCGGTCGGGACAGGCATGAGGGCCTGCCGACCGGGTACTCGCGAGGGTTTGCCCAGGACGACGGCGGTGGCGTCCTTCGCCGCCCCGGGCCGTACGGAGGGACCGGTCCGCGCCGGCCGCGTACACGGGCCCCGGCCCTGCCCGGGCACCGGGTAGCCGCCCCGCGCCGGACGCAAACGGCCCGGCCGTGCGGACCGCCGACCGCCCCGGTCGTTTCGGGCGCGCGGCGGTGGGGCACCCGTGCCAGGCTCGACGAGCGGGCACGAGGAGCGAGGGACCCGGCACCGGGCGGAGGGCGAGCGCACGGCGGCCGTGTCCGCCGAGCGGCGGTCGTCTCCCTTCGCGCCGGGAGGAGGCGCGGCATGAGCGGGACCACCAGGCACGGCACGAGCGGGGACGGGGCCCACCGCAATCAGCTGTACGGCCCGGAGCCGGACGTGGCCGGCGCGTCCGGCTATCCGGACGCTCCGGCGCGGATGGGATTCTTCACCGACACCTCGGTGTGCATCGGCTGCAAGGCGTGCGAGGTGGCGTGCAAGGAGTGGAACGCCGTCCCCGAGGACGGGCTCGAACTGACCGGCATGTCGTACGACAACACGCAGGGGCTCGGCGCCGACACCTGGCGGCACGTCGCCTTCATCGAGCAGCGCAAGCCGTTCGGCGGGCAGGAGCCGGGGGTGGCGCACGACGACGTCGACGTGTTCGCGGCGGCCTCCCGGCTCGGCACCGACGCCGCGTCACCCGGGCCGGGCGCCACCGCTCCCCCGCCGGACGAGGCTCCCCCGGGCGCTCCCGCCGGCGAGATCTCCCCCGTCTCCCCCGACGGCCGCACCGAGCTGCGCTGGCTGATGGCCTCGGACGTGTGCAAGCACTGCACGCACGCCGCCTGCCTGGACGTCTGCCCCACGGGTTCCCTGTTCCGCACCGAGTTCGGCACGGTCGTCGTGCAGGAGGACATCTGCAACGGCTGCGGGTACTGCGTGCCCGCCTGCCCCTACGGCGTCATCGACCAGCGCAAGGACGACGGCCGGGTGTGGAAGTGCACCCTGTGCTACGACCGGCTCGGCGTCGGCATGGAACCCGCCTGCGCCAAGGCCTGCCCGACGGAGTCCATCCAGTTCGGCCCGCTGGACGAACTCCGCGAGCGCGCGCGGGCCCGGGTGGGGCAGCTGCACGCGGCCGGTGTCACCGACGCCCGCCTCTACGGCGAGAGTCCGGACGACGGGGTCGGCGGCGACGGAGCGTTCTTCCTGCTGCTGGACGAGCCCGAGGTCTACGGGCTGCCCCCGGACCCGGTGGTCACCACCCGGGACCTGCCCGACATGTGGCGGCACGCCGCGCTGGCCGCCGTGTCGCTGACCGCGCTCGCCGTGGGCAGTTTCCTGAGGAGGCCGCGATGAGCCCCGAACCCGCGAGCGGCGCCGAGGAGCCCCGGCAGGGCCGCGACGACGCCACGACGACCGGATCCGATGTCACCCGTGAGGGTGTGCGGGGCGCGCGACCCGGTCGCGAGGCGCTCACCGGCGCGCAGGCGGGCCGGCGTGGGCGCCGGCGCGGTCGCGGGCGCGGTGAGCAGCCCATGGTCCCGGACGCCGCGTTCTCGTCGTACTACGGCAAACCCGTGCTGAACAAGCCGACGTGGAAACCGCTCGACATCGCCGGTTACCTGTACCTCGGCGGGCTGGCGGGCGCCTCGTCGCTGCTGGCGGCCGGGGGCCAGGTGACGGGGCGGCCGGGACTCGCCGCGCCCGCGAAACTCGGGGCGGCGGGGGCGATCTCCCTCTCGCTGGCGGCACTCGTGCACGACCTGGGCCGGCCGGCCCGCTTCCTGAACATGCTGCGGGTCTTCAAGCCCACCTCCCCCATGAGCGTCGGCTCCTGGGTGCTGAGCGGGTACGCACCGCTGGCCCTGACCGCCGCGGCCACGGAGGTGGCGGGCCGCTACCGGCTGCTGGGCTCGGCCGCCACGGCGGCGGCCGCCGTCCTCGGTCCGGCCGTGGCGACGTACACCGCGGTGCTGCTCTCGGACACGGCGGTGCCCTCCTGGCACGAGGGGTACCGGGAACTGCCGTACGTCTTCGCGGGATCCGCCGCCTCCGCGGCGGCCGGACTGGCCCTCGTGACGGCTCCGGCGGCCGAGGCGGGCCCCGCGCGCCGCCTGGCCGTCCTGGGCGCGGCCCTGGAGCTGGGCGCCTTCCGGACGATGAAGCGGCGCATGGGCCTGCTCGCCGAGCCCTTCGACCGGGGCAGGCCGCGCACCCTGCTGCGCGCGTCCGAGGCCCTGACGGCCGGCGGCGCGGCGCTGGCGCTGCTCTCCGGCACCCTGCGCGACCGCCGCCTCGCCGTGGCCGCGGGTGCCGCCCTGCTCACCGGCTCGGCGGCGCTGCGCTTCGGCGTCTTCCACGCGGGCGTGGCCTCGGCCGAGGACCCGAAGTACACGGTCGTACCGCAGCGGGAGCGGATGGAGGCGCGCGGCCGCTGACCCTCGGGGGGCGTTCCGTCGACCTTTCAGGGGCGTCCCCGTCCGACCCATCACGGGCGGCGCCCCCGTCCGACCCCTCAGCGGCGGTCCGCGTCCTCCCCGTCTCCGCCCGGGTCCAGGAGTCGCCGCTCGGCGTCGAGCCGGTGCGCGAGATCCGTCAGCCCGGTCG
Source organism: Streptomyces sp. NPDC015139 (assembly GCF_043079785.1). Lineage (NCBI taxonomy): Bacteria > Bacillati > Actinomycetota > Actinomycetes > Kitasatosporales > Streptomycetaceae > Streptomyces > Streptomyces sp. NPDC015139. Next base: position 293,227 of record NZ_JBIBUW010000008.1, read on the forward strand.
CCTCCAGGGCGGCGGGGAGCTGGGTCGCCGGGTAGGGCTGGGGGGTGCGCCGCAGCCAGGCGGTGGCGAGACCCGCCCGGGCGGCGCCGTCGATGTCCCAGGGGTGCACCGACACCAGGACCGCCTCGTCGGGCGGCACGCCGACGGTGTCGAGCGCGTGGGCGTAGGCCTCCCGCGCGGGCTTCCAGCGGCCGACGCCCTCGACGTCGAGGTGCGCCTCGAAGCAGTCGGTGAGGCCGGCCCGGTCCAGGACCGCACGGGTGGTGCCGGCCGAGCCGTTGGTCAGGGTCACCAGGCGGTATCCGGCGGTGCGCAGGGCGCGTACGCCGTCGGGCACGTCCGGGTGCAGGGGCAGCAGGGGAAGTCCCGCCAGGACGTGGTCGGCGGCCTGTTCGGGGTCGGTGCCCGTCCCCGCGCGGGCGGCGAGCGTCCGCAGCCCGTCGCGGGCCACTGCGGCGAAGGCCGCCTCGCCGCCGGCCAGGGTCAGCGCCACTCCGTCGCGCAGCACACCGGCGAACCAGGCCGGCAGCAGGTGGTCCGGCAGGCCGGCCTCCGCCAGGCGGGCGGCGAGCGGGGACAGATCGGTGAGCGTCTCGTTGACGTCGAGAACGAGCACGTGGGGACGGCCGTCACCGGGCAACGTGATCACCTCCACTCGGGTTCGGTGTCCGCGGGCGCGCCCGCTGGGTCCGTACGCCGGCGCGCCGCAGCGGCGGAGTCCCCCCGGACGGGCCGCCTCACACCTGCCGCGCCGGTTTGGCCCCTGGGGGACGGGGGTACTCCGCGGCTCGGCACGGCGAGTGACGCCGGGCCGGTGGGACCGCGGGACAATGTCGGGTACGGAGTGTGAGGAGCGGCCGTGGGCGTGCGCACCTGGATCGACTCCTGGCCGGTCTACCGCCAGCTGACGGGCACGGACCCGCTGGGCCGGGGGGCCGCCGCCAAGAGCGGGCACAGCGAGCGGCTGGAGCCCCGGGTGGCGACCGCCGACCGGGTGGTGAAGTCCGTCTGCCCGTACTGCGCGGTGGGCTGCGGCCAGAACGTGTACGTGCAGGACAAGCGGGTCACCCAGATCGAGGGCGACCCGGACTCGCCGATCTCGCGCGGCCGGCTGTGCCCCAAGGGTTCGGCGAGCCTACAGCTGACCACCGGGGACGCCCGCGAGCACCAGGTCCTCCACCGGCGCCCGCACGGCACCGAGTGGGAGCGGCTGGACCTCGACACCGCGATGGAGATGATCGCCGACCGGGTGATCGACGCCCGCCGGGCGGGCTGGGAGTGGGAGGTCGACGGGACCCGCACCCGGCGCACGCTCGGCATCGCCAGTCTCGGCGGGGCCACGCTGGACAACGAAGAGAACTACCTGATCAAGAAGCTGTTCACCGCCCTGGGAGCGATCCAGATCGAGAACCAGGCGCGTGTTTGACACTCCTCCACCGTTCCCGGTCTGGGAACCTCGTACGGCCGCGGCGGCGCGACCACCTTCCAGCAGGACCTGCAGAACGCGGACTGCATCGTCATCGAGGGCTCGAACATGGCCGAGTGCCATCCGGTCGGGTTCCAGTGGGTGATGGACGCCAAGGCGCGGGGCGCGAAGGTGATCCACGTCGATCCGCGGTTCACCCGCACCAGCGCGCTCGCCGATGTGCACGTGCCGCTGCGGGCGGGTTCGGACATCGCCTTCCTCGGCGGGATCGTCAACCACGTGCTGCGGGAGGAGAAGTACTTCCGCGACTACGTCGTGGCGTACACCAACGCCCCGGTGATCCTGCGGGAGGACTTCCGCGACACCGAGGACCTGGCCGGGGTCTTCTCCGGTCTGGACACCGAGAGCCGCTCGTACGACAACAGCAGCTGGCAGTACGAGGGCACCGAGATGCAGGCGGCCTCCGGTGAACGCGACCTGGAGTACGACAAGCGCACCGAGGCCGGCAGTTCGGTGACCGAGGCGGCACGCGGCGAGGCGCACGGCTCCGGCGGCGCGGTGATCGGCGAGGGCGAGCCGGAGCGGGACGAGACGCTGACCCACCCGCGCTGCGTGTTCCAGGTGCTCAAGCGGCACTTCGCCCGGTACACGCCGGAGATGGTCGAGCAGATCTGCGGGGTGCCGCAGGACCGGTTCCGCCAGGTGTGCGAACTGATCACGGAGAACTCCGGGCGTGAGCGGACCACCGCCTTCGCGTACGCGGTCGGCTGGACCCAGCACACGGTGGGCGTGCAGTACATCCGCACCGCCACCATCCTGCAGACCCTGCTCGGCAACATCGGCCGCCCCGGCGGCGGCATCCTCGCGCTGCGCGGACACGCCTCCATCCAGGGGTCCACGGACATCCCGACCCTGTTCAACCTGCTGCCGGGCTACATCCCGATGCCGCACGCCCACCAGCAGCAGGACCTTGAGGCCTTCATCGAGGCGGAGGCCGCGCACAAGGGCTACTGGGGCAACATGCGCGCGTACCTGGTGAGCCTGCTCAAGGCGTACTGGGGCGACGCGGCGACGGCCGAGAACGACTTCTGCTTCGACTACCTGCCGCGGCTGACCGGTTCGCACTCGACGTACGAGACGACGATGGCCCAGCTGGACGGCGTCTGCAAGGGCTACTTCCTGGTGGGCGAGAACCCCGCGGTGGGGAACGCCAACTCCAGGCTGATGCGGCTCGGCATGGCGAACCTGGACTGGCTGGTGGTCCGCGACTTCTCGCTGATCGAGTCGGCGACGTGGTGGAAGGACGGCCCGGAGATCGAGACCGGGGAGCTGCGCACGGAGGACATCGGCACCGAGGTGTTCTTCCTGCCGGTCGCCGCGCACACCGAGAAGGACGGCAGCTTCACCAACACCCAGCGGCTGCTCCAGTGGCATCACAAGGCGGTCGAGCCGCCGGGCGAGGCACGCAGCGACCTGTGGTTCTACTACCACCTCGGACGCCGGCTCCGGGAGAAGCTGGCCGGGTCCACCGACGAGATGGACCGGCCGCTGCTCGACCTGACGTGGGACTACCCGACCAAGGGGCCGCTCGCGGAGCCCGACGCCGAGGCCGTGCTCGCGGAGATCAACGGCCATGACGCGGAGGGCGGGCCGCTCTCCTCGTACGAGCAGCTGAAGCCGGACGGCTCGACGGCCTGCGGCTGCTGGATCTACTGCGGTGTCCACGCCGACGGCGTCAACCAGGCGGCCCGCCGCAAGCCGGGACGCGAGCAGGACTGGGTGGCGGCCGAGTGGGCGTGGGCCTGGCCGGCGAACCGGCGGATCCTGTACAACCGGGCCTCCGCCGACCCGCAGGGCCGGCCGTGGAGCGCGCGCAAGGCGCTGGTGTGGTGGGACGCCGACAGGGGCGAGTGGTCCGGGCACGACGTGCCCGACTTCAAGAAGGACAAGTCCCCGGACCACCGGCCGCCGGAGGGCGCCACCGGTCCGGACGCGCTGTCGGGCACGGACCCGTTCATCATGCAGGCGGACGGCAAGGCCTGGCTGTACGTGCCGTCCGGGCTCACCGACGGGCCCCTGCCGGCGCACTACGAGCCGCAGGACTCCCCGTTCCCGAACCTGCTGTACGACCAGCAGCGCAATCCGGTACGGCAGTTGCTGCCGTCGACGCCGGACAACCGCTACCAGCCGAGCGGTGACGAGCCCGGCTCACAGGTCTTCCCGTACGTGGCCACGACCTACCGGCTCACCGAGCACCACACGGCGGGCGGCATGTCCCGCTGGCAGCCGTATCTGGCGGAACTGCAACCGGAGTTCTTCTGCGAGGTGTCCCCGGAGCTGGCCGACGAGCGCGACCTCGCCCACACCGGGTGGGCGACGATCGTCAGCGCGCGGGGCGTGATCGAGGCACGGGTACTGGTCACCGACCGGATGGCGCCGCTGACCGTGCAGGGGCGCAGGCTGCACCAGGTGGGCCTGCCCTACCACTGGGGTCCGAACGGCTACAGCACCGGTGACGCGGCCAACGAGCTGCTGCACCTGTCCCTGGACCCGAACACCCACATCCAGGAGGCGAAGGCGTTCGCCGTGGACATCCGTCCGGGCCGCCGGCCGCGGGGTCCGGCCTCGCTGGAGCTGGTGCGGGCGTACCGGGCCCGGGCGGGCATCGACGAGCACACCGGGACCGAGGCGTGAGAGGGCCGGGCGGGTCTCAGCGCAGCACGACGGAGTGGGTTCCGCGCGGCACCAGTTCCCCCACGACCGGCGCTCCGGGCACCTCCCCGGCGACGAGGAGGCCGCCGGAGGTCTGCGCGTCGGCCAGCAGCAGCCGGATGTCCTCGTCGGCCGCGCCGAAGTCGGTGTGCGGCGCGACCCATTCGAGGTTGCGCCGGGTGCCGCCGCTGACGTAGCCGTCGCGTACGGCCTCCCGGGCACCGTCGAGGTAGGGCACGGCCGCGGTGTCGATCACGGCGGTGACGCCGGAGGCCCGGGCCAGCTTGTGCAGATGGCCGAGGAGGCCGAACCCGGTGATGTCCGTGGCGCAGTCGGCTCCGGCGTCCAGTGCCGCCTCGGACGCCTCCCGGTTGAGGGCCACCATGGTGGCGACGGCGTGCTCGAAGCGTTCACCGGTGGTCTTGTGGCGGTTGTTGAGCACGCCGAGGCCCAGCGGTTTGGTCAGGGACAGCGGCAGGCCGGGCCGGCCGGTGTCGTTGCGCAGCAGCCGCCGGGGGTCGGCGATGCCGGTGACGGCCATGCCGTACTTGGGTTCCGGGTCGTCGACGCTGTGCCCGCCGCCGACGTGGCAGCCCGCCTCGGTGGCGACGTCCAGTCCGCCGCGCAGCACCTCGCGGGCCAGGTCGAACGGGAGCCGGTCGCGCGGCCAGCCCAGCAGGTTGACGGCGAGCACGGGCCGGCCGCCCATGGCGTACACGTCGGACAGGGCGTTGGCGGCGGCGATGCGCCCCCAGTCGTAGGGATCGTCGACGACCGGGGTGAAGAAGTCGGCCGTGCAGACGACGGCCGTGCCGTGGTGCTCGACCACGGCCGCGTCGTCGCCGGTGGCGAGCCCGACGAGCAGCGGGGTGTCGCCGGCGGCGGCCGACGGCCGGCTGAGCCCGGCGACCACGTCCTCCAGTTCGCCGGGCGGGATCTTGCAGGCGCAGCCGCCGCCGTGGGCGAACTGCGTGAGGCGTACGGTTGCTTGGCGGGTCGGTGTCATACCGGTCTCCTGGGGCAGTAGCCTGACGAGCGGTGGAGGCGTGTGGGTGCCTGGTGGCCCTCCCGGTCTTCAAAACCGAGGTGCCCGAGGATCTCGGGCAGGCGGGTTCGATTCCCGTCCGCCTCCGTCCCCCGCCCCGGCCCGGCAGCGCCGCCGCTGCTCGTCGACGCGCTCCGTGCGGCCCCGGGCGTCCAGGAACTCCAGCAGCGGTACGGCCACCCGGCGGGTGGTGTCGAGCGCGCGCCGGGCCTCGCTGAGCGTGAACGGCTGGGGCAGGGCGCGCAGTACGGCGACGGCGTCCGCCTCCGCGCCGGGCAGCAGCACGATCCCCTCGGCGATCCGCAGCAGGCTGCCCGCGGTCACGGCGGCGGCCAGTGCCCTTCGGTCGAGCCCCAGTTCGGCGAGGCGGCCGGCCTCGGGTGCGCGGAACGGCGCCCGCGCCAGGTCCCGGCGTACGGCGTCGACGGCGGCGCGCACCGGCAGGGGCAGGGCGGGCCCGGGGCTGTCGGCGGGGTACAACCGGCCGTGGCGGGACCGGAGTCGGGGTGTCGTCCCGGCGAGGGCGTCGACCAGGGCGCGGTCGGGCAGGCCGAGCAGCCGGCGGGCCGCCTCGGTGGGCAGGCCGGGCTCCAGCGGGTGGGCGCGGGCGTGCCGTCCGGCCTCGGCGGCCAGCCGGTCCTTCAGGGTGTTCCAGTACGCCGCGTCGGCCAGCCAGTCCCCGGCGACGTCGACGACGGGGAACCGGTCCGCTCCGGTCCGTGGCCCGTTCCCGGGCGCGGGCGCGGGCGGTGGGACGCCCATCGCCCGGAGGTCGGCGCGCCGGATCAGTCTTCGGCGCCGCAGCTCGGCGGTGGCGTCGGGACGGCCGGTCATGCCGGCGAGTTCGGCCGCACGGGCGCGGCCGGCACCGCGCCGGGCCAGCCGGGGCGGCTGTACGTCGAGGACGGTGACGGCGCACGGTGTCCGGCTGCCGCCGGGTTCGCGCAGCACGGCGCGGTCGCCGACGCGCAGCGGCAGGCCCCGGCCGAGGGTGAGCCGGGCGGTGTCCTCGCCGAGCGGGCGCACGGTCACCGGAACGGCGGCGGTGCCGATGTGCAGGGTGAGGGACCGGGGCAGGTCGGCCGCCGGCTCACCGGTGATCCGTACGTCGATCACCTTGCTGTGCAGCCAGCGGTCCGGGGTGAGCAGCACCTGGCCGCGGCCCAGGGTGCCGTCGCCCTGACCGCGCACGTTGACGGCCACGCGGGCCACCCCGCTGACGGTCTCCAGGTCCTCGTGCAGACTCTGCAGCCCGCGCACCCGCAGCACGGCCGTGCCGTCCGCCGTGGTCAGCCGGTCGCCGACGCGCAGGGTGCCCGCGCCGAGCGTGCCGGTCACCACGGTGCCGTGACCGCGGACGGTGAAGGCCCGGTCGAGCCACAGGCGGACGTCGGCGCGCGGGTCGGCGGGCGGCAACTCCTCGGCGATCCGTGCCAGTTCGTGGCGCAGCTCGTCCAGCCCCGCACCGGTGACGGCGCTGACCGCGACGGACGGCACCTTGCCGAGGGAGGTCGCGGCCAGGCGTTCGACGGCGTCGGCGCGTACGGGTTCCGGGTCGGCGAGGTCGCTGCGGGTCACCGCGAGGACCGCGTGGCGCACACCGAGCGCGTCGAGGATCGCCAGGTGCTCCTGCGACTGGGGCTGCCAGCCCTGGTCGGCGGCGACCACGAACAGCACGGCGGGCACCGGGCCGACCCCGGCCAGCATGGTCGCGACGAACCGCTCGTGCCCGGGTACGTCCACGAAGGCGAGGTGTTCGCCGCCGGGGACGACCTGGGTCCACACGAAGCCCAGGTCGAGGGTGAGGCCGCGGCGGCGCTCCTCCGCGTACCGGTCGGGTTCCATGCCGGTGAGGGCCCGCACCAGGGCGGACTTGCCGTGGTCGACGTGCCCGGCGGTGGCGAGGACGCGCATCACGGTCACCTGCCTTCCGCGCCGGCCGGGGCCGACGGGCCGCCGTGCCCCGGGGCGGCCGACCGGACGGCCTCGGCGAGGCGTTCGTCGTCCTCCTCCGGCACCGCCCGGAGGTCCAGCAGGCAGCGGCCCGCCTCCAGGCGTCCGACGACCGGGACACGGACGGTGCGCAGCGCCTCGGCGTACGGCTCGGGCAGGGACAGTGCCGCGCTGGGCAGGGTGACACCGGGGGCGCCTCCCCCGCCGACGGTGGCACGGGAGCCGACGGCCAGGACGTCGATCCCGTCGGCGGCGAGGGTGCTCGCGAGCCGGTCGGCGCGGGCCGCCAGGCGTGCCGGGTCGGCGGTGAGGGCGAGGGCGGTCGGGGTGGGCGGGCCGGTGAGAGTGGCCTCCAGCGCGGCCAGGGTCAGCTTGTCGACGCGCAGGGCGCGGGCCAGCGGGTGCCGGGCGAGGGTGCGCACCAGGTCCGCGTCTCCGAGCAGGAGTCCGCACTGGGGGCCGCCGAGCAGTTTGTCGCCGCTCGCGGTGACGAGTGCGGCGCCGGCGCGCAGCTGGGTGTCGGCGTCCGGTTCCTCGGGCAGGCCGGGGTGCGGGGCGAGCAGCCCGGAGCCGATGTCGGCGACGACGGGGACACCGAGACCGGCGAGTTCGGCGACGTCGGCGGCCCGGGTGAAGCCGGTGATGCGGAAGTTGGACGGGTGCACCTTCAGCACGAACCCGGTGTCGGGGCCGATCGCGTCGGCGTAGTCGGCGGCCGTCGTCCGGTTGGTCGTGCCGACCTCGCGCAGTCGCGCGCCGGTGGACACGAGCAGGTCGGGCAGCCGGAAGCCGTCCCCGATCTCCACCATCTCGCCGCGGCTGACGACGATCTCCCGGCCGGCGGCGAGTGCGGTGGCGGCCAGCACGAGTGCGGCGGCTCCGTTGTTGACGACGTGCACGGCACCGGCGGACGGCACCCGCTCGTGCAGCGCGGCGAGCGCGGAGCGCCCGCGGCGCGCCCGCACACCGGTCGCCAGGTCGAGTTCCACGTCCGTGGGCCCGGCGGCCTCCTGGACGGCCTGCCGGGCGGCCGCCGACAGCGGGGCGCGGCCGAGGTTGGTGTGCAGCAGCACGCCGGTGGCGTTGAGCACCGGGCGCAGTCCGCCGGCCGTACCGGGCAGCAGGGCGAGGGCCGTCTCCGCCACCCGCTCCGGGGCGACGCCGCCCCGCCGGGCCTGGTCCTGCGCCTGCCTGACCGCGGCCTTGACCACACCCGCGCCGAGCCGCCGCACGGCCTCGGACAGCCGGGGGTCGCGCAGGAGCAGGTCGGTGCGCGGGACTCGGCGGCGGACGTCGCCGGTGCCGCCGGGCGGCCGTACGGTCTCCCCGGCGCTCCGGTCGTGCGTGACCGCCTCCTCGGCCGTCCTGGCCCTGTCCGCCCGTCCGTCCGCCGCACCCGCCGTGCGCGGTGCCGCCCGCTGTTCCATGCCGCCCCTGTTTCTCCGGTAGGGCCCGTGCCTGTACAGGCTCCGCCCATCGTCTCCCAGTGCCCCGGGCCGCACGATCGACACGCCGGGACGGGACGTTGGCCCCGGCGCCCGCCCGGGTACCCGCCGCCGCATGAGCGACCCCGAAGGAAACACGCAGGATCGCGGCCGCCGGCGGCCGGACGCGACGGACGACGAGCCGGCCGGGCGTGCCGGGGCCGAGCCGTCCTGCCCGCCGCTCCCGGAGCACCTGGACGGGCCGCCCCGGACCAGGCGCCACAGCGGCGGGGGCCAGGCCGTGGCGGACGTGCCGCCGGGGATTCCCGGTGGTTACGGAACGACCGGTGGGGGCCGGCCGGGCGCCGCCGGCCACGCCCGCCCGCCCCTCCCGGAGGTGCCGCCCGAGCCGCCCGTCCGCTCGGACCGGGACACCGGCGAGGCGGCCGTGGAGCCGGGAGACGACGACCGGCCGGTGGGCCGCCCGGACGCGTGAGCGGGCGAGGCCGGCGGACCGGCTCCGGCGCGCTCAGGGGGTTCCGGTGGGCGAGGGCCGGTCGTCGGTGTCGTCCTCGCCCGGCGGCTGCCGGGGTGGTGGGGCCTGGCCCGCGTTGAGGTGCTCCAGCACCTCGACCAGTTCCTGGCAGGCCTTCTCCACCGAGCGCCGGGTGTTGCGCTGCTCGGTGATCACGGCGGACAGGAGCAGCGCGGTCAGGGCCATCGCGCCGTTGAAGGCCTGCAACTGCACCATGACCTCGACGCGGGTCAGCCTCGCGAAGACCCCGACACCGTTGGTCGCGGCCACGGTGGCCACGACGGACGTCAGCAGCGCGCACAGGACGCTGCCCAGGAGCTGGAAGCGCAGGGCCGCCCAGATGAGCAGCGGGTAGACGATGAAGAGCAGGCTCATGGAACTGTAGGTGGCCAGCGGTACGAGCGCGCAGGCGGCGACGGCCAGCGCGGTGGCTTCCTTCCAGCGGCCGATCGGCGGCGGCCAGCGGACCCGGTACAGCATCAGCAGCAGCGGGGTGACGATCAGGACGCCCATCGCGTCGCCCACCCACCAGGCCAGCCAGACGAGCCAGAAGCTGTGCCCGGCCAGTCTGTTCGACAGGACCAGCAGTCCGACACCGAGGGTGGCGCTGATCATCATGGCGGCCAGGGCGGCCAGGAACACCAGTGAGAGGCCGTCGCGCAGCCTGCTCAGGTCGCTGCGGAAGCGTGCCCGGCGCAGCAGCAGCGCGGCGCACAGCGGCGCGGCGGTGTTGCCGACGAGGACGCCGAGCACTTCCGGGCTGGGGGTGGTGAGGGACAGGACGACGAAGAAGGCGCCGAGCATGATGCCGGGCCAGCAGCCCAGGCCGAAGACCAGCAGGGCGGCGACGGCGACGCCGGTCGGCGGGTAGATGGGGGTGACGACGGCGCCCTCGACGGACAGCTCGCGCAGCAGGCCGAGCCGGCCCGCCGCGAAGTAGCAGACCGCGACGGCCAGCACCTGGACGGCGTAGCCGCCCGGCCGGCGCGGTTCCTCGTCACCCACCACAGCAGCCATCTCACACCGGTGGCCCCGGGTCGGCGAGGCGAGAGGCGGCGCGGTGCGGCCGACGGCCGGACGGCGGCCCGGTCGCGCGGCGCCGTCCGGGCCGGCTCACGGGCCGCCCGGCGCGTCCAGGCCCACGACGAGCACGGCGGCGTCGTCCTCGTGTCCGACGCTCTCGGCGCCCTTGATGACCGCGCCGGCCAGCGCGTGGGCCTCCAGGCCGGCGACGGCCGCGATGCCCGCGAGGCGCATCACCGTGTCGAGGCCGTCCTCGACGTGCAGCGACGGCCCCTCCACCACTCCGTCGGTGACCAGGACGAACACCCCGCCGCCGGTCACCCGGTGCCGGGTCACCGGGTACCGCACGCCGTGCTGGACGCCGAGCGGCGGGCCGCCCTCGTCCTCGACGATGCCGGACTTGCCGTCCGCCGTGGCCCAGACGAAGGGGATGTGGCCGGCCCGGGCGCTCTCCAGCACGCCGCTGGCCGGGTCGAGCCGCATGAAGGTGCAGGTGGCGAAGAGATCGCTGCCGAGGGAGAGCAGCAGGTCGTTGGTGCGGGTCAGGAGTTCACCGGGCTCGCCCGCAACCGAGGCGAGGGCACGCAGCCCCGCCCTGACCTGGCCCATGAAGGCGGCGGCCTCGATGTTGTGTCCCTGGACGTCGCCGATGGAGAGCCCGATCCGGCCGTCGGGCATGGCGAAGGCGTCGTACCAGTCGCCGCCGACGTTGAGCCCGAGATTGGCGGGTGCGTACCGCACGGCGAGGTGCACGCCCGAGGCGCTGGGCAGGTCCCTGGGGAGCATGCCGCGCTGGAGGGCGATGGCCAGTTCGACCTGGGTGCGTTGCAGCTCCGCGCGCTGGCGCGCCTGGGCGGTGAGCGAGCCGAGTCTGACCAGCAGCTCGTCGCCGTCGTCCGGGGAGCGCTTGCGGGGCATCGATCACTTCCGGCGGGGCGGTGGCCGCGTCGGTCGGCCGCCCGCATGTTCGGCAAATGCCTAGATTTTACCCATTAAGGATGATCTCGCCGCAGGGGCGCCCCCCGGTGCGGCCCGGGTCAGCGGACCTCGGAGTCGATTCCGGTGATCACGGCGGGTCCCAGAGGTGCGCTTCCCTCGTCCAGGCCGGCGTCGCGCAGGGCGGAGTCCGCGACCCGGCGGGCCTCCTGCTCGGCGTGCGGGCCGGTGTCCGCGTCCACGGTCAGGCGGAGGGTGAAGGTGTTGTCCTCGTTGACGCTGAGCACGTCCAGGTCCTCGGCGCTGCCCATGCGGGTGCCGTGGGGGTCCGCGGGCCGGAGCGCCCGGGCGAGCCGGCCCCGGGTGTCGTCCGCGATCCCCGTGGTGAAGGTGCCGGGGACGCTGATCACGTAGGTCGTCATGACGATCCTTTCCTCGGGCCCCCCGCCTACCCCGATTCGCCGACTTCGCACCGTGGGCGCGGGCGGCCGGTCCGGGTGCGCGAGGGCGGACGGACAGCGAGCGCCTCACGGGCTCACCGCCTCACCGCCTCACAGCGGGGAGTGGGCGACCGCCACCACATAGGCGCCGTACAGCAGGGACACGGCGGCGAGGGCGCCGTAGACGAGCACCGCCGAGGCCCGGCGCAGCCGCCAGGTCCGGGCGAGGGCCCGCGCCATCGGGATGAGCAGGGGGAAGGCCGGCAGCAGAAAGCGGGGTTTGGACGAGAAGGAGCCCGCGCCGCCGGCCACCAGCAGGATGAGCACCCCCGCGAAGACCACCAGGCACAGCGGGGCGCGGTCCAGGCACAGCAGCCCGAACAGCAGGACCGCGGCGGCGACGATCAGGAGAGCCGCCGGGTAGACGACATGCCCGCCGTGCAGCAGCAGGGCCCGCAGGAAGCTCAGCGAGCCGGCGCCGAGGTCGAAGCGGGAGTCCCAGGCGCTCTGGACCTTCAGATAGCCGCCGAGCAGATCGCCCGAGCGGTCCCCGACCCACAGCACGTAGCCGAGCCAGCCCATCGGGGCCAGTGCCGCGCCGGCCCACAGGCTCGCCGGGACCCGGCCGCGCCGGCGCAGCGCCTCGTGGGCGGCGGCGAGGACGACGGCGACGGCCACGGCGAATCCGCTGGGCCGGGAGAGGCCCGCCAGCGCCGCGAGGGCGCCGGCCCACAGCCAGCGGCACTTGAGCACGCAGTACAGGGACCAGGCGGCGAGCGCGGCGAACAGCGACTCGGTGTAGGCGATGGTCAGCTCGACGGCATGGGGCAGGGCGGCCCACAGGGCGACCAGCGCGGTGGCGACACCACGGCCGTACAGGTGGTGCCCGACGGTGAAGACGCCGTGGGCGGCGACGCCCGCCGCGACCCAGCCGACGAGCATCGCCCCCTGGGCCGGGGTCAGCGGCAGGACGACGGTCGCCGCGCGGATGAGCGCCGGGTACAGGGGGAAGAACGCCCAGTCGCTCTGGACGGCGCCCTCGGGGGTGATCCAGATGAGCCGGCCGTAGCCGTGGGCGGCGATGTGCAGGTACCAGCGGGAGTCCCAGGAGTGCGCGAGGTTGCGGACGAGCGGGTGGCCCCTGAGGTCGTTCGTGAGGATCACCAGCAGGACCCCGGCGAGCCGGACGGCCGCGAACAGGGCGAGGGCCGGGAGCGCCCCCTCGGGAACCCCGCGCCGGGCCATCCGCGGCAGGGACGGGCGGCGGGCGGTACCGGACGGTGCGGCGGGCTCGGGCCGGGGTACGGAGGAGGTGCTCACGCCGTCGACCTTGGGCACGCCCGTGAGCGGGTGCAATCGCGACCCGGCTTTCTCGCCGAGTTCCACCCTGATTCAGGAACGGGCTCCGTGAGGGCCCCGAGGACGGGCCCCCGGAATGATCGAAACAGGGTGCGGTTAGCATATGAGCGCTGCCTAGCTCGAAAGATGGATCTGTGACTGTCAACGACGACTCGTTCACCAACTGGAAGATCCGCGAGGAGATCGCGGAGTCGATGATCCCGCTCATCGGGAAGCTGCACCGCGAGCAGGACGTAACCGTCCTGCTGCACAGCCGCTCCCTGGTGAACAAGTCGGTGGTCAGCATCCTCAAGACGCACCGCTTCGCCCGGCAGATCGCGGGCGCGGAGCTCTCGGTCACCGAGACCATGCCGTACCTGGAGGCCCTGACCGCCCTCGACCTCGGCCCCTCCCAGATCGACCTCGGCATGCTGGCCACCCTGCACCAGGCCGACGACCGCGGTCTGAGCGTGGCGGAGTTCACCGCCGAGGCCGTCGCCGGCGCCACCGGCGCCAACAAGATCGAGCGCCGCGAGCCGCGGGACGTCGTCCTGTACGGCTTCGGCCGCATCGGCCGGCTCGTCGCCCGCCTCCTGATCGAGAAGGCCGGCTCCGGCAACGGGCTGCGGCTGCGTGCCATCGTCGTGCGCGGCGGCGGTGCCCAGGACATCGTCAAGCGTGCCTCGCTGCTGCGCCGCGACTCCATCCACGGCCAGTTCCAGGGCACGATCACCGTGGACGAGGACAGCAGCACGATCGTCGCCAACGGCAACGAGATCAAGGTGATCTACGCCGACGACCCGTCGCACGTGGACTACACCGAGTACGGCATCCGCGACGCCATCCTCATCGACAACACCGGCAAGTGGCGCGACCGCGAGGGCCTGTCGAACCACCTGCGTCCCGGTATCGAGAAGGTCGTGCTGACCGCGCCGGGCAAGGGCGACGTCCCGAACATCGTGCACGGCGTCAACCACGACACCATCAAGCCGGACGAGCAGATCCTGTCCTGCGCCTCCTGCACCACCAACGCGATCGTCCCGCCGCTGAAGGCCATGGACGACGAGTACGGCGTGCTGCGCGGTCACGTGGAGACCGTCCACTCGTTCACCAACGACCAGAACCTGCTGGACAACTACCACAAGTCCGAGCGCCGGGGCCGTTCCGCGCCGCTCAACATGGTGATCACCGAGACCGGTGCCGCGTCGGCCGTCGCCAAGGCCCTGCCGGACCTGAAGGCGAAGATCAGCGGCAGCTCGATCCGCGTCCCGGTGCCGGACGTCTCGATCGCGATCCTCAACCTGCAGCTGGCCCGCGAGGCGACCCGTGAGGAGGTCCACGACTACCTGCGCGAGGTGTCGCTGACCTCCCCGCTCAAGCGACAGATCGACTTCATCACGGCGCCCGACGCGGTCTCCAGCGACTTCATCGGCTCGCGCCACGCCTCGATCGTGGACGCCGGCGCCCTCAAGGTCGACGGCGACAACGCGATCCTCTACCTCTGGTACGACAACGAGTTCGGCTACTCGTGCCAGGTCGTCCGGGTCGTCCAGCACGTCTCCGGCGTGGAGTACCCGACGTACCCGGCGACGGCGGTCTGATCCGCCCGCTGCGCGTACACGTACGGCCGCCGACCGGGGTTCCGGTCGGCGGCCGTTCGGTTGCGGGCGCGTGGGTCAGGCCGCGGCCGGCCCGGCGCAGGCGCCCGCGGCGCACGCCGTGAGCCACTGGTCGAAGTCGGCGTCGTAGCGGGTGCCGATGCCGTCGTGGTAGACGGCGTATCCGCCGGCGTAGTCACCGACGCGGAAGCGGGCGAGCATCCGCTGGACGTCGTCGGGATGCCGCTCCAGCATGTAGCGCACGGCGAGGTAGCCCCACGGATAGACGCGGGTGGTGTCGCTGTTGTCGTACGTGTTCTCGAACAAGGTGCTCAGCCGGTAGGTGTGCCGGCCGGCCTCCTGGACGGCCTGGTCGTCGGCGATGCCGCGGTAGCCGTAGGAGACGTACTCGGCGACGCCCTCGATCCACCACACGTCCGGCACCGATATCTGCCGGCCGAAGTCGCCCTTCATGTCGTCGCGGCCGTCGAGGAAGTGCGTGTACTCGTGGTTGAGGTTCCAGACGCGGGCCGGGAAGCCGTCGTCGTAGTCCTTCTGGTACATGATCGACATGGGCCGGTTGGCCGGGTCCGACGGGTCGCCGCCCAGCGTCATGCCGCCGTTGTCGGTGCTGATGCCGTACATCGCGCCGGCGTACATCTGGTAGTCCGCGCGGCTCGCGAACACCACGAGCCGGAGGGTGGAGGCGTACTGGCCGGGTATGGGACCGCCGGCCCGCACGACCGAGCGGAAGTAGGCGTCCTGGCGCAGCACACTGGCGCAGGCGGCGTCGAGGTCGGCGGCGGTCAGCGCCTGGGCGCGGACGCTGATGTCGCCGTCGCAACGGTGGGTGACGGGCAGGACGGCCTTGTCGAGCTTGTCGGGGAGGCCGCAGACGTCGTAGTAGGCGCAGTCGGCGGCGTCGTAGTAGGCGGCCTGCGTGGCCACCGCCACCCACAGCCCGGCCGTGGGACCGGTGATCGCCGTCCGCTCCAGCAGATCCTTGGCCAACGGGCCCGCCAGGTCCCGCAGTCCGGCGTGCTCGACGTAACGGGCCACGTTCATCCCGGCGTTGGAGTCCAGGAAGGCCAGACTCGTGCCGAGCTGGTCGGTGTTGGCCAGCGCGAAGTCGTACAGGGTGTCGATGACCCGCGGGTCGGCCTCGACCGCCTGGACGTACGCGGGGTTCCAGTTGCCGCGCCACAGGGGCGTGTAGACGTCGTTGACCGCCCTGACCATGCTGTCGAGCGGGTCGTAGGAGCTGTCGTAGTCGTCGAGCAGCCGCCGGTACACGTACAGGTAGCGGCCCTGCTGGTCGGCGCTGTCGGTGAGGACGACCGTCTCGCCCAGGATGTCGCCGTTGGCAGCGCTGACGTCACGGGAGCGGGGCCGGGCGAAGAAGGTGTCCAGGCCGGCCGTGACGGCGCCGGTGAGCCGGGAGGTGTACGGGCCCACGTCCGCGGGGTGGTTGAACTGCACGTAGTAGCCGGCCCGCAGGAACAGGACGAGTTGCTCCAGGCTGCCGGAGTTGTCACCGCGGTACCGCGCGGCCGTGCTCGTGTACGCGTTCGCCACGGTCAGCATCTGCGCCTGCCGGAACACGTCGTGCCCGCTGCTGCCGGTGACCGCGAAGAGGGTGTTGAGGCAGTCCGTCGTGGCGGCCTTCACGAAGGCGACGAGGGCAGGGCCGGTACGGCTGCCGAAGTCGGCCGGGGTGCAGGAGGCCGCCTTGACGCCGTGCCCCTTCGCCCGGGGTGCCGTCAGAGGTAAGGCCTGGGGCGGGAGTTGGGCCGGGCTCGGGCGCCGGGGCGGGGTGCCGGGTCGCTCGGAGGCGGGGGTGGTCGCACCGGCCGGTGACGGCTGGGCGACCGCGGTCCCGCCGGGTGCGGCGGCCGTGCGGGCGGGCGGCTGGGGGGCCGCCACGGCCGGGCCGGACAGCAGGCCGGCCACGGTGGCGCAGACGGCGACGGCCCCGGCCGCGCGTCTGGCCGTGCGACCGGGCCCGCTTCCGGGCAGCGCGAAGTGATGGCGCATCTGGGGTTCCTCCACGAAGGGGCGCGCCTCTGTGGGGTGTTGAGGCGTGTGAGGCACTGTCTCAGCGGACGGTCCACCCAACAATGGCGTGTGACATAGCACATGACACAGACCGCTCATAACATCGCGGCGCCCGCCGCCGTGCCGCTACGCCCCGGCCACGTTCCAGGTCCGCGAGGCCCACGTCCGCAGATGAGGCGCCTGCGCCACCAGATCGCGGTAGGCCGCCGTGGCGGACTGGAACACCGTCTCCACCACGTCTTCGGTGACACTGCCGGGCCGCCAGACCAGCACATAGCGGCACCACAACGGGGAGCCGGCCAGCGGCTTCACGACGACGTGCGGGATGGGCCGCAGCGTCGGCTGCACCAGCGACACCCCGAGCCCGTCGGCGATCATGCTCTGCAGCTGGGTCTGGTCGCCGAGGAACTCGTGCACGGTCACCGGGGTGAAGCCGGCGGCGGCGCAGGCGTCGTAGAACACCCCGGGCCAGCCGGCGCCGTCGTCCGGGGTCACGAACCATTCGTCGTCCGCCAGGTCGGCGAGCTGTACCTGGGCGCTCTGCCGGAGCCGGTGCCGGGACGGCAGCGCGACGAACGTCGGCTCGGTGACGATCCCCCGGTGCCGGACCCCGCCGGAGTGCCGCAGCTCCATGCCCGGATAGTCGGCGGCGATGGCGATGTCCGCGGCGCCCTCCTCCAGGAGTTCCACGATGCGGGAGGAGGCGTACACGCTGTGGACCGACAGGGACAGTTCCGGCAGCCGGGCACGGACGCGGGACAGGGTGCCGGAGAGCATCGGCGAGTTGGTCGCGGCCACGCGCAGGGTGCTGCGGGGCCGCTCGGCGGCCGGACGGTGACCGATGGCGTCGGCCCGGGCCAGCACGTCACGGGCCTGGGCCACCACCTCGGCGCCGTAGCGGGTCGGGCGCACGCCGCTCGTGCCGCGTTCGAAGAGCGGCTCGCCCAGGTGGCGCTCGATGCGGCGCAGCTGGGTGCTGACGGCGGGCTGCGAGTACCCGAGCTGTGCGGCGGCGCGGCCCACGCTGCCCGCGTCGGCGATCGCGCACAGCACCCGCAGATGCCGAAGCTCCAGCTCCATCCGTCCACTCCCCGTTTCCGTCCCGCACCGGTGCCCACTGCCTTCTCCGGCCGGGGTCGCGGCCGGCGAGGGAAGCGTTCCATTGTGCCCCCACCGGATCAAGTCGCAGGTCAGCCAACATTTGCCTACAGGCTTTAGGAAGCTGCATAATCTCTTACGTCAGAGGGGAGATCTCTTATGGTTCGCGTAGGCCTGACCACCGAACGTCTCGTCCGTGCGGGCGCCGAGCTGGCGGACGAGGTCGGATTCGACCAGGTGACCGTCTCCGCCCTGGCCCGGCGCTTCGACGTCAAGGTGGCCAGCCTGTACTCGCACCTGCGGAACTCCCAGGACCTCAGGACGCGGATCGCCCTGCTCGCGCTGGCGGAGCTGGCGGACCGCGCCGCCGACGCGCTCGCGGGCCGGGCCGGCAAGAACGCCCTCACCGCCTTCGCCGACGTCTACCGCGGCTACGCCCGCGAACACCCCGGCCGCTACGCGGCGGCCCGCCACCCGCTGGACGCGGAGGCGGCGGCCACGAGCGCGGGCGGCCGGCACGCGCAGATGACCCGGGCGATCCTGCGGGGCTACGACCTCTCCGAGCCGGACCAGACCCATGCGGTCCGGCTGCTCGGCAGCGTCTTCCACGGCTACGTCAGCCTGGAGAGCGCCGGCGGATTCAGCCACAGCGCCCCCGATTCGCAGGAGTCGTGGACCCGGATCCTCGACGCCCTCGACGCCCTGCTGCGCAACTGGCCGGGCGCCACCACACCCTGACCCACCGGACACAGGCACACACCATGCACACCACTCCCCTCACCCCCGAGCTCGTCCGCGGCGCCCTCGACCTGGAGCGCACCGCCCACGGACTGCTGCCGCACCGGCTGCCGGCCCGGGCCCGCGCCCAGTGCGCCGATCCGCAGCTGGCCCTGGCGGAGTCTCAGCCCTCCGGCGTCCGCCTCGCCTTCCGGACCCGCGCCACCGCCGTCGAGCTGGACACCCTGCCGACCAAGCGGGTGTACGCGGGCGCGCCGGCCCGCCCGGACGGCGTCTACGACCTGCTCGTGGACGGACGCGCGGCCGGCCGTGCCACGGTCACCGGTGGGAACACGCTCACGATCGACATGAGCACCGGCAGGGCCGAGCACCGCCCCGGCCCGGTCGCCACCGTGCGCTTCGCCGGGCTGTCCGACGCCGTCAAGGACGTCGAGATCTGGCTGCCGCACAACGAGACGACAGAACTGGTCGCACTGCGCACCGACGCGCCCGTGGAGCCCGTACCCGACCGGGGCCGGAAGGTGTGGCTGCATCACGGCAGCTCGATCAGCCACGGCTCCGACGCGGCGAGTCCCACCACCACCTGGCCGGCGCTCGCCGCGTCCCTCGGCGGCGTGGAACTGATCAACCTGGGGCTGGGCGGCAGCGCCCTGCTGGACCCGTTCACGGCCCGCGCGCTGCGCGACACCCCCGCCGACCTGATCAGCGTCAAGATCGGCATCAACGTGGTGAACACCGACCTGATGCGGCTGCGGGCCTTCGGCCCCGCCGTGCACGGCTTCCTCGATACCGTCAGGGAAGGGCACCCCGCAACTCCGCTGCTCGTCGTCTCGCCGATCCTGTGCCCCATCCACGAGGACACCCCGGGCCCGACCCTCCCCGACCTGTCCGCCCTGAGCGAGGGGCGGCTGCGGTTCCGGGCGGCGGGCGACCCGGCGGAGAGGGCCGCCGGGAAGCTCACCCTGGGCGTGATCCGGGAGGAGCTGTCCCGTGTCGTCCGCGAGCGCGCGGCCGACGACCCGTGGCTGCACCACCTCGACGGCCGTGAGCTGTACGGCGAGGCCGACTTCGCCGAGCTGCCGCTGCCCGACGACCTCCACCCGGACGCGGCGGCCCACCGCCGCATCGGCGAGCGGTTCGCGGACCGGGCCTTCGCCGCGGACGGCCCCTTCGCCGAACGGGCCGCCTGAGCCGCGGCCGGCCCGGCCGGCTCACACCAGGTGGGCGAAGACGACCAGGTTCTCGGTGTAGTCCCGCACGGAGTGGTCGTAGTCCCCGGAGCAGGTGATCAGCCGGACCTCGGAGCGCGAGGTGTCGGCGTAGACCCGCTTGCTGGGGAAGTCGTCCTTCGGGAAGTTCTCGGCGTCGTCCACCACGAACTCCGCCGTCCGTCCGTCGGCGCGGTCCACCGTGAACGTGTCGCCCTCCTCCAGCTCGTCGAGATTGGCGAAGACGGCCGCGGACGTCGTCGTGTCGACGTGTCCGGCGATGATCGCGGTGCCCTGCTCGCCGGGTGAGGCGCCCTTGGCGTACCAGCCCACGAGGTTGGTGTCGCCCGCGGGTGGGGGTTCGAGCTGGCCGGTGGGGCCGATCGACAGGGTCGTGAACGGAGCGTCCACCGCGATCTTGGGAATCAGCAGCCGGGTCGGGGCGGAGTGGGACAGGGCCTTGTCCGCATGACGCGGGTCGTCCTGCACGGCGGCCTTGGAGCCCTGGGCGCGGGGTGGTTCGGGCGTGTCGCCGGAGGAGCGGTGGCCGCCGAACACGCTGACGGCGAGCACGGCGATGACCACGCCCCAGAGGGCCAGCCGCCCACCGCGGCCGGCGTCCGGCTCGTCGGGTGCCGGTTCGGCGGGGTTCGGGGAGGACGGGTCTGCTGCCATCGGAAACCACCTCACTCGGGCACGGCAGCGCGGGGATCGGGGCGGGGAGGACGGGACGCCGCGGGCGGCGCGGAGGGGGTCTCAGGCGGCGCGGGCCGCCGGCACGGTGTCGCGCCGACGGCGTCCGCAGCCCCTGGGCTGCCGCCCCGTCAGGACGCCGGCTGAGCGGCCTTCTTGCGACGCAGCGCGTACATGCCGGTGGCCCCTACGGCCAGCACGGCCAGTCCTCCCGTGGTGACACCGGGCGTGGCGAGCGCGCCACCACCGGTGTGCATGCCACCACGCGGCTTGTCGTGGTCGCCACCGCCGCCACCGCCGCCACCGCCGCCGCCCCAGTCGTCCTTGTCGCGACCGCTGTCCTCGTCCCGGTCGCCCTTGTCTCCCTTGCCGCCCTTGTCTCCCTTGTCGCCCTTCTCTTCCTTGTCACCCTTGTCACCCTTGTCGCCCTTGTCGCGGTAGCTGTCGGGGTCGAAGCGGCTGTCGTCGCCGCCCGAGCCCCAGTCGTCGCTCGTCAGCACCGTGGCGAGCGCTCCGCCACCCGTGTGCATTCCGCCGCGCGGCTTGTCGTGATCACGGCCGCCGCCGTCCTCCTTGCTGTAGTCCTTGTCGTGGTCCCCGCCGGAGCCCTTGTCGTGGTCGTCGTCGGAGCCTTGCTCCTTGCTGTACGAGGAGTCGTCATGGCCTCCTTCGCCCCCGCCGTGGGAGGCGAACGCGGCGCCAGGGGTGGCCAGGGCCAGGGCGGCCGAAGCGGCCGCCGTGGCCAGGAGCATGCGGGCAGAGCGCATAGTGATGTCCTTCCGACGTGACCGGGCCAGCGGATACCTCATCAGCTGGATGGACCCGGCCTCGACATGAACCACCGTCAGCGAGGCCATCCGCTCGCACCATCCGAGCCGCCCAGCCGGGGGCACCGCACCACCCGTCTGACCCAGCGGCCGGGCCCTCGGGGCCCCCGTCCGGGCCAATCGTCCGGCGCGCCCGCCGGCCCACCGCCGGGCGGGCCCGAGCGCCGTGGAGCCCGCCACCACCCCTCCTTCCCGCCGGGGGGCCTGGGCGGGCCGGGTCGGGGGCGGGCCATGCGGCCAAACCGTCGGTCCGGCAACGCAGTTGGCCGCCGGTGGGCGCACCCCCCTTGTTATGACGGCCGTCATAACGCAGGCTGGTGCCGACAGCACGGCAGGGCGACGCGGTGGGAGGAAGCGGTGGCGGACGCGGGGGCGCGGGCCCTGTGGGAGCGCTACGAGCCGGTGCACGATCTCGTGTACTTCGCACCGGAGGCACGCCGGGCGGCGGACGCGCTCGGGATGCGCGGGTACTGGATGGGCTACTTCGCCCTGCGCGCGGCGCCGCTCGGCACGACTCCCCCGTCCGTGGTGACCAGCTGTTTCTACGTCTTCCACCCGGCTCGCGTGACACGGGCGCTGCCGGACGCCTGGGGGTACGCGGCTCCGGCGGACGTGCTGGCGGCCCGGTGGGAGGCCATGGACGCGGCGATGACGGGCCTGTTCGGGCCGGCGGCCGTCGGCTCCCCGGAGTTCGCCGAGGCGGCGGACCTCGCGTGGGAGGCCGCGGCGGGAGCGGACACCGCCGGCAGGGTGCTGGCCGCGGCCAATCAGGCGCTGGAGCGCCCGGACCGGGTCACCGCCCGGCTGTGGCAGGCCGTCACCACCCTGCGCGAGCACCGGGGGGACGGGCATGTCGCGGCACTGGTGAGCCGGGGGCTCGGCCCTGTCGACGCCATGGTGCTCAAGGCGGCGGCCGGCGAGTCCGACGGGCCGTTCCTGCGCGAGACGCGGAAGTGGGAGCAGGCCGACTGGGCGGCTGCCGAGGCACGGCAGCGGGACCGGGGCCATCTCGCGGCGGACGGCACGCTCACCCCGGCCGGGGCCGCCCTGCGCGCGGAGGTGGAGGCGCTGACCGACGCGGCGGCCGAAGGCCCGTGGACCGGGCTCGGGGCCGACCGCACCGCACGCCTCGCCGCTCTGCTGGAGCCCCTGGCCCGTGCGGTCGAGGACGCGGAGCTGCTGCCGGCCGGCAACCCCGTGGGCCTGACCCGGAGGTCGGACGCCGCCCGGCGCTGACGGCCGGCTCCGCCGTCGGCGGCCCCGCCCGGGGTGCCGGGCCGGGGACGCCGTGGGGAGGCAGGGCCTCGCGGGTTACCAGATCACCGGCAGCCGCTCGGGGATGCGCTTCATGAACCCGGTGCGCCAGACGAGCTGTCCGGACGGCACGGCGAGCGCGAGGTCGGGCAGCCGCTCGAGGAGGACCTCCAGGGCGATGCGGGCGTGGGTGCGGCCGAGTCCGGTCGCGGGACAGTAGTGGGCTCCGCCGCCGAAGGCGAGGTGGTCGGCGGTGTTGTCACGGTGCAGGTCGAAGCGGTGCGGGTCGGGGAACTTCGCCGGGTCGAGGTTGGCGCCCTCGACGAGGACCAGGACGAGTTCGCCGCGCTTCACCTCGACGTCCCCGAGCCTCGTGTCCTGAAGGGCGAGGCGGGGCAGCGCGTCGCCGATGGAGAGGTTGACGCGCAGCAGCTCCTCCACGCCCGGGCCGATCAGGTCGGGGCGGTCCCGCAGGAGGTCCCGGGCGATGGGGTGGGTGAGCAGGTACACCAGGGCCATGGCGAGGAAGCCCGAGGTGGAGATGACACCGGCGCCGAACAGGGTGACGCCGACGGTGGCCAGCATCTCGTCGGACAGGTGCGCGTAGTCGGGGTCGTGGCGCAGGGCGGCCAGTTCGCCCATCAGACCGTGCGTGGACGGGTCGTCGAGCAGGGCCGTCATCCGGGCGATGTCCCGGTCCCAGTTGATCCCGGCGCCGGTGACCGGGCACGCGGAGTTCATGAAGGCGATGTCGAGGCTGCGCAGGAAGGCCGGGGCCTCGCCCTGCGGGATGCCGAGGAGGAGGCAGTGCATCCCCGCCGAGTACGGCTCGCAGAACGCCGCGCGCAGATCGGCCGTCGGCCCGGCGGCGACCAGGGTGTCGACCAGTCGGTGCGCCTCGCCGCGCAGCCACTCCACCAGGCCGGGCGCCTTCGGGTTGAGCGCCTTCATCACCGCGCGCCGCAGCCCGGCGCCGGTGATGTTGCCCATGTTGTTCACGACCTCGGGGGGGATGGTGAGCGCGTACTGCCGCGGCACCCCGGGCGCGGAGGTGTCCTTGAGGGAGAAGCGGTCGTCCTTGAGGACCTGGTGGCACAGCTCGTACGACGACACGAGCCAGGCCTCGTCGCCGGCGATGGTCCGCACCCGCCGTACGGGGGCGGTGGCGCGCAGCTCCTCCACCTCGGCGGGCACGCGGGTGCCGTCCCAGGAGAAGGGGAAGTCGAGCAGGGGCGGGTGGTCGGCGCGGACGCCGGGGGCGGCGGTCATGCCGCGGCTCCTTCCAGGACGGCGGGGGTGACGACGGCGTGGCCCTGGTTGCGGGAGGCGCGCAGGCCGGCACCGCGGGAGTACAGGAGCTCGGCCATCGGCAGCAGCTGGTGGTAGCAGTTGAGCGAGGAGGGCACGTCGAGGATGGCCGGGGTGTCCAGGAACAGCGGCGCCTCCGCGCACACGTACTCCAGGCACACGGCCCGCAGGCGTTCGGTCGGCTCCTCGCCACGCGCGGCGAGGAAACGATTCACCAGGGCGTCGCAGACGGCCCGGAAGGCTCCGTCGGAGGCCAGTCGCGCCGTCAGCTGCCGGTGGATCTCCTGGTAGGCGGGGTTGGTGCGGAACTCCGACATCGCATGCCAGTCCAGTCGCCGCCCCTCGGGGTCGGCCGCCGACACCGCCTCGCGCACCTTGGCGCGTACGCCGCGCAGGTTCTTCACCGCCTTGCGGCGGGCCTCGTCGGGTGGATAGCCGGAGGCCTCGTACATCTCGGCCACGTACAGGTCGGTGTAGACGAAGTCGACCTTCTCGAAGCGGTCCAGTCCCCAGCCGGCGAGATCGTGCAGGCGCCGGGCCGAGAAGTAGCTGTTGCCCGGGGACACACCGATCACCGCGTGCGCACCCTCGTCGAGGATGATCTCGCAGTGAGAGGTGTAGGGCTGGACTTCGAATACGTCGGCCATCAGCACGGATGCTGTGGTCACGGGGAAGATCCTCCGCCGCGCGCAAGTCCCTGCGGGGCCCGGTGCCCCTGGTGTGGCGTCGCGGCGCCCTCACGCTAGCCGTACCGGATCAGCACGGGTAGTTACTGCCGGGGTTTGGCCGGAAACAGTCGTAGTAACGGTCCAAGTGCCGGGCGCAGGGCGTGACTTCCGGGCCGTACTCTGGGGCCGTGACCCAGGGGTACGAGGGACCAGGAGAGGCGGCGGCCCGGCTCACCGGCCGCCCGGTGGTCGCCGGCGGGACGGCGTCCGGATCGCCCGCCGAAGTGACGCTTGAGGGCGGGACTCCGGTGATGATCAAACACAGCGACGCGCCCGGAGCCGTTCGCGCCGAGGTGGCCGGGCTGCGCTGGCTGGCCGCCGCGGACGCGGTCGGGGTGCCCGCGGTACTCGGTCACGACGAGCGCTGGATGGTGACCGAGCGGGTGCCCACGGGGCCCGCCGATCCCGGAGCGGCGATGCGTTTCGGCCAAGCACTGGCCGCCCTGCACGCGGCCGGCGCGGCCCGTTTCGGGACGCCCCCGCCCGGCGGCCCGGAGAACGCCTACATCGGCCTCGCCCCCATGCGCAATGTGCCGGGGACGGACTGGCCGGCCTGGTACGCCGAGCACCGGGTCCTGCCGTACGTGCGCGGCGCGGTCGACCGCGGCACGCTGCGTCCGGCCGAGGCGACGGTGTTCGAGCGGGTCTGCGAGCGGCTGCCGGACCTGGCGGGGCCCGCCGAGCCGCCCGCCCGGCTGCACGGCGACCTGTGGAACGGGAACGTGCTGTGGGGCGCGGACGGATCGGTCCGGCTCATCGACCCGGCCGCGCACGGCGGGCACCGGGAGACCGACCTGGCCATGCTCCGGCTGTTCGGCTGTCCCCACCTCGAGCGGGTGCTCGCCGGCTACGAGGAGGCGGCGCCACCGGCCGAGGGCTGGCGGGAGCGGGTCGGCATGCACCAGCTCTTCCCGCTGCTGGTGCACGCGGTGCTGTTCGGGCGCGGATACGCGGAACAGGCCCTGGAGGCCGCCCGGGACGCGCTCGCGAGGTGACCCGCGGGGAGCAGGGGCCACCGCCTCACCGACTGTGACATACAACACTCCGTCACCAACGACCCGTCGGCCATGCACCGTCGCGCACCCGCCGGGCACCGTCGCAACCGGCCGACGTTCCGTTGTCTCCTTGCTTGCGGGACCCTTGCCGGGCCGCCCCCGGGGCGACGATCACGCAGCGTAAGGAAACCAATCACCCGTTCGAATCGTATAAGGACGTGAAAGCCGAATCAGGGAGAGAACATGCAACCGTTCACGCTCAACTACGCGCGGCCCGCTGTGGAGTTGGACGTCACCACTCCGTATGCGTACGACTCCGGACTGCAGTTGAACCTCCTCCCGGACGGTCGGATAGCCGCCACCGACCACGCCACCCTGAGAGCTCTCGGAACCACGACGTCGACCGCCGGTTCCAAGACGCACTTCGACGACTGAACCGCGGGCCCTGGAAGATGACCGTGCTCATCCTGACCAGTGAAGAGGACGTGACGGCGGACATGGTGGTCCTCCGGCTGGGCGAGGCGGGCGTGCCCGTCGTCCGGCTCGACCCCGCCGATCTCACCAACGGGGTCGCGCTGTCGGGCGAGTACGTGCGGGGCGCCTGCCGTGGGCATCTGTCCGTGGGCGGGCGCCTGGTGAGCATGAACGGCCTGCGCTCCGTCTGGGTGCGCAGGCCCGGTGACGCGGCCGCCCGCGCGCCCCAGCCGTCCGCCTGGCTGACGGAGGAGTCCTCGCAGGCGCTGTACGGCATGCTGCGCGCCACCGGGGCGCGCTGGATGAACCATCCGGACGCCGCCCGCCGCGCCCGCCACAAGCCCTGGCAACTGCATCTCGCCCAGCGCAGCAACCTCGCCGTGCCGGCCACCCTGATCACGACGTTCCCGCAGGCCGCGCGGGAGTTCGCGGAGCGCTTCCCGGACCTGGTGGTCAAACCCGTCTCCGGCGCCCATCCGCAGGAGCCGCCGCGTGCGGTGCCCACCAGCCGGGTCGCGCCGGACGCCGACTTCACGGCGGTCGCCTACGGACCGACACTGCTCCAGCGGCGGGTTCCCAAACGGGCGGACGTCCGGCTCACGGCCGTGGGCGGCACGCTGCTCGCCGCGCGCAAGCCGACCGACCCGGACGCCCATCCCGACGACGTGGACGTCCGCTTCGCGCCGTCGGCCTCCCCCTGGCTGCCCGTGGACGTGCCCCCACGTGTGGCGGACGGCGTACTGCGCTATCTGAGGGAGGCCGAACTGGCCTACGGTGCCTTCGACTTCGCCGAGGACGCCGACGGGATCTGGTGGTTCCTGGAGTGCAACCAGTCCGGCCAGTTCGGATTCGTCGAGATGGACACCGGACAGCCGATCGCCGCCACCATCGCCGAGTGGCTGGCCGGTCAGGAGGACGCGGGCCGCACGTGTGCGGACGGCGAGCGGAGCACAGCATCCTGAGGGTGCGGGGAACGGTTCGGAGAGAGGATCACGACATGCGCATCGGACTGCTGGGAACGGGCCCGTGGGCCCGGGCGGCGTACGCCCCCGCCCTGGCCGGGCACACCGGCCTTGAGTTCGCGGGAGTGTGGGGGCGCCGGCCGGAGGCGGCCACCGAGCTCGCGGAGCAGTACGACGTCGCCGCCTATGCCGACGTGGACGCCCTGCTGGCCGACGTGGACGCGGTGGCGGTCGCTCTGCCGCCGTCCGTGCAACCGGAGTTGGCGGTGCGCGCGGCACGGGCCGGCCGGCATCTGCTGCTGGACAAGCCGTTGGCGCTGTCCATGGCCGGGGCCCGGGAGGTGGCGGAGGCGGCGGAGCGGGCCGGTGTGGCGTCGGTGGTGTTCTTCACCGCTCGCTTCCAGAAGGAGCCGGATGCCTGGATAGAGGAACAGGCCGCCGAGGCGGGCTGGTTCACGGCGCGGGCCCAGTGGCTCGGAGCGGTGTTCACCACCGACAGCCCGTTCGCCGCCTCGCCCTGGCGGCGGGAGAAGGGCGCGCTGTGGGACGTCGGCCCGCACGCCCTGTCCGTGCTGCTCCCCGTACTCGGCGACGTACGCCAGGTCGTGGCGGCGGTGCACGGCCCCGCGGACACCGTGCACCTGGTGCTCGACCATGCCACGGGTGCGTCGAGCACCCTGACGCTGAGTCTGACGGCGCCGCCCGCCGCGGCCGGTGCCGACGTGGAGCTGCGGGGGGAGGCGGGGGTGTCGCTCATGCCGGGCAGCTCCGAGGGTGCGGTCCCCGCGCTGTCGCGGGCCGCGGACGCGCTGGTGACGGCCGCGCGCACGGGACGTCCGCACGCCTGTGACGCCTCGTTCGGCCTCCGCGTCACCGAGATCCTGTCGGCGGCGGAGGCCCGGCTGGCCGAGGGTGCCGACTAGGCCGGTGCGCCCGCCGTACCTCCCCACCTCCCCGCCGTGCGGTGCCGGGGCACGGGCCCCGGCACCCCGGTCCGGTCAGCCGCGCTCGGCCCAGAAGTTGACGCGCTCCCGTACGACCGGGTAGCCGGCCCTGGTGAAGTGCGCGGCCATGGGGAGGTTGCCCTGGTCGGTGGCGGCGGCGATGAACTCGGCGCCGTGTCCGGTCAGGAAGTGGGTGCACTCGGCGAGCAGGTCGAAGGCGTAGCCATGGCCGCGCTGTTCGGGTACGACGCCGATGAAGCCGACGCACGGCCCGGAGGGGTTGCGGGCGGGGATGTGGAGGCCGACCGGCTCGCCGCCGGGTGTGCGGGCGATCTGCCACCAGTCGCGCGGTGAGGCCATCCAGTGGAAGACGTCGAGTTCCTCCCGCGCGGCCTGGTCCACCCCGCCCTCGGCGATGGCGCGCAGGGCGTGCGCGTCCAGGGTCTCGGAGTGGATGCGGCGCAGCAGGTCGAGGAAGACGGTGTCGTCCGGCTCCCCGCCGAAGACCAGGCGTCCGGGGCGCTCGGGCAGCCCCCGCTCCGGCGTCCAGCGGTAGAGGAAGCGCTCCACCAGCGGTGCGTAGCCGCCCATGCGGGCGGCGGTGGCGCGGGTGTCCACGGCGGCCCGCAGCAGCGGGTCGTCGCGCCAGCCGGCGGGCAGGTCGAGATCCATCTCGTCGGGGTGCCAGGGCGCGGTCCGCAGGAGCTCGGCCCCTGCGTCCTCCTCGCCCTCGGCGACGTCGAACCAGTTGATCAGCAGCGGTTCGGTGTCCTCGGGCCGGCCCCACCAGGCGGCGCGGGCCACGGTGCGGCCCTCGCGGACGGCGATGCGGCGCCAGTCGGCGCGGTAGCGGGTCCGCCGGTGCTTCTCACGGAAGGCCAGCGGGTCGGGCATGGTGTCGAACAGGTGGGCACTGCTCTCGTCGAGCGTGCGGACGACCAGGTCGGTCACGGATCCTCCGGGATGCTTCTGCGAAGTGGCGCGCTCCCGGTCAGGCGTGGCACACCCGGACGACGGGGAGGGGGGAGCGCGGAATGACTGTGGCCATGACGCTCGCCTCCTTCCGTCCGTCTCGGGCGTGCGGTCAGACGGTAGGCGGGCCGCGGCCGGGGTGTCCACCGCTTTTCGGCGGTGCCCGTCCCGGCCCGCCGGCAGGGAGGCCGCGGCCCGGTCGGCGGCGTAGTTTGGGGATGTGAGTGCGGTGCGCGGCAGCTCCTCTCCCCGGGACCAGGAGGATCGCGGCTGGCTGCGCGGCGCGCCGCCGCCGTGGTGGGTCCGGGCGCTGCCGCTGCTGCTCCTCGCCGGTGTCACCGCGGCCGCGCTGGTGAGTCCGCACGCGAGCGATCTCGGTTTCCTGCTGGGGGCCATCCCGCCGATCGCGGTCCTCTCGTACGGCCCGGTGGCGACCGCGTTCCTCGGTGTGGCGGTGGTCCTGGTGCTGCACCTTCCGGGCACCCATCTGAACCGCCCGGGCGAGACCGATCTGCTGACCGTCGCCTTCGTGGCCGCGCTGAGTGTGTTCGTCTCCTATGTGCGCAGTCGCCGGGACGCCCAGCTGGACACCGAGCGGACGATCGCCGAGGCCGTGCAACGCGCCGTCATGCCCCCGCTGCCGGAGCGGGTCGGGAGCGTCGGCTGTACGGGCTTCTACCGGACCGCGCAGGACGGGACGCTGGTGGGCGGTGACTTCTTCGACGTGCGGGAGGGGCCGAAAGGGGTCCGTGCGGTGATGGGGGACGTGCAGGGGCACGGGCTGGCGGCGGTGTCGACGGTGGTCTCGCTGCTCGGGGCGTTCCGGGAGGCCGCGCTCGACCAGCCGGACCTCCGGTCGGTGGCGTGGCGGATGGACCGCAGGCTGGCGGTGGACTCGGCGGGTGTGCGGCACGCGGAGCTGTTCGCGACCGGGGTGCTGCTGGAGTTCTCGCCCGACGCGCGGACCGTGCGGGTGGTGACCTGCGGCCATCCGACGCCGGTTCTGCTGCGCGAGGGGAAGGCCGTGGAGGTGACCGTCCCGCCCTGTCCGCCGCTGGGGCTGGGGCTGCTCGGCGACGACCCGCCGAAGGAGGTCACCCTGGCCCTCGGTCCGGGCGACCGGCTGGTCCTGGCCTCCGACGGGGTGTGGGAGGCCCGGGACGCGGGTGACTCCTTCTATCCGCTGCCCGAGCGGCTGGCCGCGCTGGCGGGTACGGCGTCCACGGCGTCCGCCCAGCTGCCCGCGGCGGTCTGGCGGGACCTGCTGGCACTGGGCTACGAGGTCCGGGACGACGCCACCATGCTGGTGCTGGTGCCCCTGCCACAGGTCACCTGACCCGGCCCGGACTCCGGTCCCGGACGGTCAGCCCACGTCCCACAGGAAGCGGTGGGTGTGGATGCCGAAGTAGGGGAAGGACTCGATCTCGCGGACGCCGTCGATCGGGCGGACCACGTCGTTGACGAAGTCCAGCAGTGCCTTCGGGCCGGGGGCCACGACCTCGGCGAACAGGTCGAATCCGCCCGAGGTCAGCACCGAGTAGACGACCTCGGGGCGCTCGGCGAGGGCGTCGGCGACCGTGCGGGGGTCGCCGTCGGCCCGGATGCCGAGCAGCGCCATCGCCTGGCCGCCCATGGCCATCGGATCGGTGACGCCGACCACCTGCACGGCCCGGGAGTCGAGCAGGCGTTGCAGGCGCTGCCGGGCCGCCGAGGCGGACAGGCCGACCTTCGGTCCGAGGTCGGCGTAGGCGATCCGGCCGTCGGTCTGCAGCTCGCGCAGGATGGCCCGGTCGATCTCGTCCACGCGTCTCCTTCCGTGTCGTCCCGCGCGGCGGCCGCGCGGTTCAGCCGTTCAGTTCGTCGAGGGCGGCGGCGAAGACCGCGGTGTGGGTGTCGACGTCCGCTTCGGTGGTGTCGGGGCACATCAGCGCCATGTTGTGGAACGGGGTGAGCAGGATGCCCCGGTTGGCCAGGTACAGGTGCAGGAAGTCCTCCAGCTCCGGGTCGGAGGCCGCCGCGGACTCGGTGCCGGTGCGGGGGGCCGGTGCGGTGAAACGGTACTCGGTACGGGCGCCGAGCCGGCTGACGGACCAGGGCAGCCGATGCGCCTCGACACCGGCCCGGACTCCCGCCTCGAAGCGCTCGGAGAGCTTGGTCATCCGGGCGAACGCCGCGTCGGTGAGCACGTGTTCCAGCGTGGCCCGGGTCGCCGCGACCGACAGCGCGTTGCCCGCCAGGGTGCCGCCGACGCCGCCCATGTCGACGAGGTCCAGGTCCGCGCGGGCCAGCAGCCGCTCGGCCAGTTCGGCGGAGAGGCCGTAGGCGCCGGCGGGGATGCCGCCGCCGATCGCCTTGCCGATGGTCAGCAGGTCGGGTTCGAGGTCCCACTCGGCCGTGCAGCCGCCGGGGCCGGCGGAGAAGGTGTGGGTCTCGTCGTTGATGAGCAGCGTGCCGTACCGCCTGGTCAGCTCGCGGACACCGGCGAGGTAGCCGGGTTCGGGCAGCACGATGCCGATGTTGGTCAGTGCGGGCTCCATGAGGACCGCGGCGACGTCGCCGTGGGCCAGCTCGCGCTCCAGTCCGGCGAGGTCGTTGAACTCGCTGACCCGGCTGGTCAGCGTCACGTCGCAGGGCGCGCCGACGTTGCCCTCGCGGGCGGTGCCGTCGCCGTCCGGGCCGACGACGATCAGCGACTCGTCCACGCTGCCGTGGTAGCAGTAGCTGTTCACCAGGACCTTCGGCCGGCCGGTGACGGCCCGCGCGAGCCGGATCGCCCAGCGGTTGGCGTCGGTCGCGGTGAGGGAGAAACTCCAGCGCGCCAGGCCGAAGCGCCGGGTCAGCTCGGCGCCGACCCACTCGGCGTCCTCCGTGGGCAGCATGGCGGTGGCCCCGCCGAGTTCCGCGAAGCGCCGTTGCACCGCCTCGGTGACCGGCGCGGGCGAATGGCCGGCCATCGCACCCGTGTCGCCGAGGCAGAAGTCGACGTACTCGTGCCCGTCCACGTCCGTCACCCGTGCGCCGCGCGCCCCGGCCAGATAGCGCGGGAAGGCGCCGGCGGTCTTGTTCATCCAGGTCATCGGCACCCGGCCGAAGAGGTGGTCGGCCCGCGCGTAGGCCTCACGCGAGCGCGGGTTGCGGCGCTCGGCCTCGGCGCTCTCGCGGGCCAGGAGGGCGTGCAGTCGCGTGCGGTCCATGAAGTACCTCGCTGGAGGAGACGGCGAATGACCCGACTGTACGACTGAATCGGCGAAGATCTCAAGAGTGGACGATCGAATCCGCTGTTTATACGACCGAATCAATTGCGCTCGGCGAACGGACCATCGAAAGGGTGACGGATCCCCCCTGGCTCGACTGACGAACCCTCGGGCGGAGTTCGAACGCGTCGGCTCAAACGCCAGGCCGCGCCACCCCTTCCGCCACGTAGAAATATCTACGAGCATGCATATGCCGGGTTGCTGTGCAGGCGCACGATGTGCCCGGCACCGCCGCTCCCTGCGCCCAGAGCGGGTGAGCGAGGACTTCCGGAGCAGTGCATGACGAACACGATGTGGATGCGGGGCATCGAGTGGCTGGCCGCGGCGGCGGCCGACCCGCGCGCCTGCAAGTGGGAGTGGGACCACGGGGAGGGCATCGCGCTGCTGGAGGCGGGCCGCTTCTGGGACGTGCTCAGCGTTCCCGAGCGACTGGGGCTGCTCACCCTGGACCTGCTGTGGCGGCCCGAGCTGCCGGTGCCGGGACCGACCCTGGTGGACACCGCGGCGGGCCGGGTCGGCTTCCTCGTCCCGCCGGACCCGTCGGCGAGCTGGGTGGGCGCGGGCCTGCGCTACGCGGGCAAGGGATCCTGGGTCGCCGTCCCGCCGCCGTACCGGCCGGCCCGCTTCCTCGAATGGCTGGTGCCGCCCGACGGCACCGGCGCGCTGCACTCGCCCGGCACCCTGGAGGACGCCCTCAGACAGGCCAACGCCACCCTGACCGTCCTCACACCGGTGCACGGGCAGTAGCACCGGCGGGACGAGCGCGTTCGTCCGCGGGACGCGCGTCCGGGGTCAGGACGGGGACGGACGCGGCGGGTCCGGCTCGGTGGGGACGGCGCGTCCCTGTGCCCGCCACTCCGCGACCAGCCGGTCGTAGATCGGCTCCCCCGTCCCGTCCGTGCGACGGTTCCGGTCCACCCGACGGCCCGGGATGTCGGCCCGCTGCGGGCGGTCCGTCCGTTCCAAGCGGTTCATGCCGGGGCAACGCGCACGGGCGGCCCCCGGTACGCCCCGCCCCGGGGCCTCACCGGGTCGGGTGAGGCCATCGCCCGAACGGGACCTTCCGCCTGTCGGACAAGCATCCCGCTCGGCGCGCACGGGCGCGGGCACCCGCTCCGACGGGCGCGGCGGGAGGGCCGCTCCTATCCTTGTGTGACGGTTCGGGCCCCTGACGTCCCGCTCACCGCACGTTCGCGTCCCACGTGCTTGGAGTCAGCCCATGTCGCATCGATCCGCACACCTGCTCAGGGGGACCCTGGTCGCCGTGACGGCGGCGACGCTGCTGGCGCCGACCGCCGCCGGCGCCGTACCGGCCGCCCCGCCCGCCGTGTCCACCGCGGGCTCGCCGGCACCGTCCCCCTCCGGACCCGACGTCCGCGCCCTCACCCCCGCGGTGGCACGCCAACTCGACACCTCGGTGGAGCGGGTGATGCGCGAGGCGAACGTCCCCGGAGTCACCGTCGGCATCTGGACGCCGGGGCAGCCCGACTACGTCCGCTCGTTCGGGGTCGCCGACAAGGCGAGCGGCCGCAAGATGACACCGGACCTGTTCATGCGCATCGGCAGCGAGACCAAGACGTTCACCGTGACCGCGCTGCTGCAGCTGGCGGAGCAGGGCAAGGTCGGCCTGGACGACCCGATCGGCACATACGTCGACGGCGTGCCGAACGGCGACCGGATCACGCTGCGGCAACTGGCCGGCATGCGCAGCGGATTGTTCAACTACACCGAGGACGACGACTTCTTCAAGGCCCTGACGTCCGACCCGCAACGCCCCTTCACCCCGCAGCAGCTGCTCGACTACGCGTTCCGGCATCCGGTGCTCTTCGAGCCGGGGCAGAAGTTCTTCTACTCCAACACCAACCTGATCCTGCTCGGGCTGGTCGTCGAGAAGGAGAGCGGTCAGCGGCTCGGGGACTACTTCACGCAGCACATCCTCGGCCCGGCCGGCATGAAGGACACCGTCTTCCCGACGGGCAATGAGTTCCCCGCGCCGCACGCACAGGGCTACACCGACCAGACGGCCGACGGGAAGGTGGCCGAGACCGCCGGCTGGAACCCGTCCTGGGGCTGGGCGGCCGGCGCGATGATCTCCACCCTGGACGACCTGCACACCTGGGCGCCGACGGTCGCCACCGGGCAACTGCCCGACGGCAGGCGGATGATCAGCCCCGCGATGCAGAAGCAGCGGCTCGTCACGCCGGCGACCCCGATCCCGGGCGCCGGGTACGGACTGGGCATCTTCGACGTGCAGGGCTGGATCGGGCACAACGGCTCCCTGCCGGGCTACGAGTCCCTGACCATCTACCTGCCGTCGACGCGGACGAGCGTCGTGGTGCTCCTCAACACCGACATCGGCCACGACGACGAGGAACCCAGCACCCTGGTCGGCCGGGCGATCACCCAAATCATCTCTCCGCAGCACGTCTTCGACCTGCCGGCCCAGCCTTCGGCCAGGTGAGGTGACAACTCGGCCAGTTCGGCGGCCGAACCGGCCCGCGGCATGGGCGCGAGGGGTGACGGCACGGTGTACTGGGCGGCGAGCGCCTCACGAGATGCCGACCCGTCTGGAGACCGTCGTGACCGTGAACGACCGCCTCGCCCTCGACCCCTTCGGCAGCGACATCGTGGCCGAGAGCGCGCGACTGCGCGCCCTCGGCCCGGTCGTACCGGTCGAGTTGCCCGGCGGGATCCCCGCCTGGGCACCCACCGGCTACGACGCCCTCCGGGAACTCGTCCTCGACCCGCGGGTCAGCAAGGACGCCCGTCGGCACTGGCGGC
This sequence comes from Streptomyces sp. NPDC015139, assembly GCF_043079785.1. NCBI lineage: Bacteria > Bacillati > Actinomycetota > Actinomycetes > Kitasatosporales > Streptomycetaceae > Streptomyces > Streptomyces sp. NPDC015139. The sequence continues at coordinate 327,948 of NZ_JBIBUW010000008.1, forward strand.
TGTGGCCGGAGCTGGGCCGGCATCCGTCCTGGAGCTGGATGGCCACCTGGGTGGGTGTGGTCAACATGCTGTCCACCTACGGTCCGGACCACGCCCGGCTGCGCAAGCTGGTGGCGCCGAGCTTCACGCACCGGCGCACCGAGGCGATGCGGCCACGCGTGGCCGCCCTGACCGGCGAGTTGCTGGACGCCCTGGAGCATGCGGGTGACGGCGGCGGCACCGTGGACCTGCGAGCCGGCCTCGCGCATCCGCTGCCGATGCGCATGATCTGCGAACTGCTCGGTGTGCCGGAGGAGTTGTGGACCGATGCGGTGCGGCTGATCGCCGACATCATGGACACCTCCGACATGAGTCCGGAACACGCCGCGTCCGTACAGGAGCGGATCGGTACGGTGCTGGGGGCGCTGATCGCGTACCGGCGCGCGCGTCCCGGCGACGACATCACGACGGAACTGATCGCGGTCCGCGACGACGACGGGGACCGGCTCACCGACGAGGAGCTGCTGCACACGCTGCTGCTGGTGGTCGGGGCCGGGTTCGAGACGACCGTCAACCTCATCGGCAACGCGGTGGTCGCGCTGCTTTCCGACCCGGCGCAGCTCACGGCGGTGCGCTCCGGAGCGGTCGGCTGGGACGCGGTGGTCGACGAGACGCTGCGGGTGCATCCGTCCATCGCGGCGCTCCCGTTGCGCTTCGCGGTCGACGATCTGCCGGTGGGGGACGTGACCATCCCGGCCGGGGACGCGATCATCACGACGTACGCGGCGGCGGGCCTGGACCCCGCACGGTACGGCGAGGACGCGGCGGTGTTCGACGCGGCGCGGGAGGCCGGGGAGCATCTGGCGTTCGGGATCGGGGTGCACCGCTGCATCGGGGCTCCGCTGGCCCGGCTGGAGGCGCTGACGGCGCTGCCGGCTCTCTTCTCCCGCTTCCCGGGGCTGCGCCTGGCGGTCGGCCCCGGCGATCTGCGGCGCGTTCCGTCGTTCATCGCGCACGGCTGGCAGGAGATCCCGGCCCGGCTCGGGCAATGAGCGGGGCGCGGCGACGGGTCGGAGCGCGGGGCCGCGACCGGTCCCCCGTTCCGGTCGTGCCCCGCGGAATGCCGAAGGTACGTGTGGTGCCACGCCGGGGGTAGCGCACCGGTGCACGGGTGCGTCCCGCGCGGCACTCACCGGTGCACAGGCGCGTCCGGTTGTTCCGGGTTCGCCGGGCCCAGGCGGGGCGTGGCAACCTCACCGGTGATCAGGAACGCGAGGACGACCTCGTGAAGGTCGGTGCCGCCGGTCAGCAGCCGGCGTTCCAGGACGGGTTCGGCGGCCCTGACGTGTTCCCGTACGGTCTGCGCGTGCACGCCGAGAGCCCGGGCGGCGCTCTCGGCGTTCGCGTCGGCGTCGATCCAGGCGCGCAGGGTTCCGCGCAGATCCCGGCCGTCCCCGTCGAGGCGGCCGAGGAGGGACCCGGCCCAGTCGCGGAGCGCGCCGGTGCCGAGCAGGTCCGGAAGGCGGACGGGTTCCCGCGGGTGGGGTGCGGCGCCGCCGGGGTCGTACGGGCCGTGTGCCGCCTCGGTGTTGAGCGCGAACTGGGCGAGGGCCCGGACGGCCGGGGCGGAGACGTCGGCGCCGATGAGCGCCGCGACCCGGTCGATGCGGGCGCGGACGGTGTTGCGGCTGACGCCGAGCACCTTGGCCGTGCTCACAGCGGTGAACTCCAGGCCGAGGCGGGTGGTGGCGACGAGTTCGGCGCGCACATGGTGCGGCAGCGTGTCGAGCGGGCGCAGCAGAGCCGCGGACCAGGCCCGCAGGACGGCGGGGTCCATGAGCCGCTCGGGGCGGGTGCGTTCGGCGTAGACGGCGGACCGGGCGGGGTGGAAGCGGGCCACCGCGAGGGCGGTGACGGCCTGTGTGTAGGCGGTGGCGGTCAGGGCGAGGCGCTGCCGGGTGCTGCCGCCGAGGAAGGTACCCGGCCGGTCGGCGACCAGGAACCGCAGCCGCTCCTCCACCTCGCCCGACGGGCCGACGACGATGACGTGCCCGTCCATCGCGGGGCAGCGCACGACGAGGGCCAGGCCGTCGGTGGCGTCGACGCACGCGTCGGCCAGCGCGTCGCGTGCGGCGGCGGCACCCTCGATGACGTAGACGCGGGCGGTGTCCTCCTCCAGCAGGCCGGGCCACAGACCGGCGGCGACCCGGCGGGCGGAGACGGTGTCCTCCACCATGAGCAGCTGCAGGATGGCCAGCCGAAGGTCGGCCGTGACCCGCCGCAGCCGGTAGCCGGTGTCCGACAGCTCCCGTTCCCGCAGGAGCAGTTCCAGCACTCCGGCGGTGTGGCCGAGGATCTCGGCGGTGTGCCGGTCGAAGGGATCGGCCCGGGCCACGACGAGAACCGCTCCCGCGGCCGAGCCCGGCCGGGGATGCGGAATGCCGACCAGGCGGACATGGCGCGCCCCGTCCTCCAGGGCCGCGGCGGAGACCCGGCCGGTCGCGACGTCGGCGGCCACGGGGGCGTCGAGCGGTATCCGCTCCCCCGCGAGCAGACCGCCGGCCGCGTCCTGGAGGCAGACCGAGGCGTGGGTCGTCCGGGCGAGCCAGGCGACGAGCCGGCGGAGGTCGCGTCCGGCGGGCCGCAGATGGCCGAGCAACTCCTCCGCCCAGTCGCCGTCACCGCCGTGGCGCTGCGGGGACACCTGGCCCCCCTCCGATCGGCCGGCCACGTGCCGTTCTCCTTCGTCTCCGCGTTGACCTGGGCATACGTCTCAGGACGTTACCCGACCGTGCGGGTGCCCATGCGGGCCGGAGGCAGACATGGCTCCGCCGGCGGCCCGGGGGGGAGTGGGCTCGCCGGCGGAGACGCCGCGCCCGGGCGGGGGGACTGCTCCGGGCGACTCTTCCGTCGGTTGCCCCGCAATCCACGGCGTACACACGGGGATTCGGGAAAATTTCGCAGGGCCGTGCGGACGCCGCTCCCGGGGTACGGCGACCGGGCACCGGCCCTGCGCGTGCGACGGCCGGGAACGGCATAAGCTCGGTGAATGGCGAAGTACTTCGACGTGCACCCCGAGAACCCCCAGCCGCGCAGCATCGCCCAGATCGCCGACGCGGTCCGGTCGGAGGCGCTCATCGCGTATCCGACCGACTCCTGCTACGCCCTGGGCTGCCGGCTGGGCAGCCGGGACGGCATGGACCGGATCCGCTCCATCCGCCATCTCGACGACCGGCACCACTTCACGCTGATGTGCCGCGACTTCGCGCAGCTCGGCCAGTTCGTCCGCGTGGACAACGACGTGTTCCGGGCGGTGAAGGCCTCCACACCGGGCAGTTACACCTTCATCCTGCCGGCCACCCGCGAGGTGCCGCGCAAGCTGATGCACCCCAAGAAGAAGACCGTGGGCGTGCGCATCCCGGACCATGTGGTCACCCAGGCGCTGCTGGCGGAGCTGGGCGAACCGCTGCTGTCCAGCACGCTGCTGCTGCCGGACGAGGAGGAGCCGATGACCCAGGGCTGGGAGATCAAGGACCGGCTCGACCACGCGGTGGACGCGGTCGTCGACTCCGGCGACTGCGGTACGGAGCCGACGACGGTGGTCGACTTCTCCAGTGGGGAGGCGGAGATCGTCCGGCGGGGGGCGGGAGACACGACCCGCTTCGAGTGAGGACACGGCGCACCGGCCGCGGCAGTCGTGATCTTGCGTGACAGCATGGGCCGTAGCCGCGGCGTCGCGGACACCACCGCCGCCCGCCGCCCGTTTGCGAGGGAGAGCCTTCTCACCATGTCCGATGTCCAGGGAACCGCCGTCGACGTCCCCACCGAGGACGGTGTCGCCGACGCCTATCTCGTCCACCCCGCCGACGGGCTGCCCCGCCCGGCCGTGCTGCTCTACCAGGACGCGTACGGCCTGCGCCCGCATCTGCGGTCGATGGCCGACCGGCTCGCCGGCGCCGGATACACCGTGCTGGTTCCGAACGTGTTCTACCGCCTGGGCCGGGCCCCGGTCGTCGAGCTTCCCGACTTCATCGACCCGGCCGCGGATCCGCGTATCTGGGAGCGGCTCGGCCCGGTCGTGGCCTCACTGACGCCCGATCTGGTGGAGCGGGACGCGGCCGCCTACCTGCACTGGCTGGCCGCCAGCCCGCTCGCCGCCGACGGCCCGGTGGCGCTGACGGGATACTGCATGGGCGCCCGGCTAGTCCTGTGGACGGCGGCCGCGCACCCGGACCGGGTCGCGGCGGGGGCCGGATTCCACGGCGGACGGCTCGCCACCGACGATCCGGGCAGCCCGCATCTGGGCGCCCCGGCCATCACCGCGGAGCTGTACTTCGGGCACGCCGACCACGATCCGTCGCTGCCGCCGGAGCAGATCGCCCGGTTCGAGGAGGCCCTGACGGCGGCCGGGGTACGGCACACCTGCGAGGTCTACCCGGGTGCTCCGCACGGCTACACGCAGGCGGACACGAGCGCCTACCAGCGCGAGGGGGACGAACGGCACTGGGCGGCACTCCTCGGCCTGCTGGCGCGCACCTTCTGACACGGGGGCCCCGACCTGCCGGGGACGGGCCCGCCGTCACCGCCCCGCACCGGCTCCCGACGTCCGCCGCACGGCGGGCGCCGGGCCGATCCCGTCGACATCATTGACATGGACGCGTCCTCGCACGACGCTGAGAGCGCTCTCACGCAGGTACGGACCAAGTCCGTACGACCCCGACCCCACACGGAGGTGGAGAGTGCCTCACCGGCTCACACGTCCCGCGCTGCCCCTGGCGGCCGCGGCGGCCCTCGTCGGCGGACTGCTCGCGCTCGGCGCGACGGACCGCGCGGACGCCGCCGTACCGGACACCGTCCCCCTGAAGATCACCAACAACTCCGGCCGCTCCGACCCGGTCTACGTCTACGACCTCGGCACCCAGCTGTCCTCCGGCAGGCAGGGCTGGGCCGACGCGAACGGCACCTTCCACGCCTGGCCGGCAGGCGGCAACCCGCCGACCCCCGCACCGGACGCGGCGATCCCCGGACCGGCCGCCGGACAGTCCAGGACCATTCGCATCCCCAAGTTCTCCGGCCGGATCTACTTCTCCTACGGCCGCAAGCTCGACTTCAGACTGACCACCGGCGGGCTGGTGCAGCCGGCCGTGCAGAACCCCTCCGACCCCAACCGGGACATCCTCTTCAACTGGTCGGAGTACACGCTCAACGACGCCGGGCTGTGGCTCAACAGCACCCAGGTGGACATGTTCTCGGCGCCCTACGCGGTCGGGGTGCAGCGGGCGGACGGCAGCACCGCCGGCACCGGACACCTCAAGTCGGGCGGCTACACGGGTGTCCTCAACGCCCTGCGCGGGCAGTCGGGCGGCTGGGGCAGGCTGATCCAGACGCGTTCCGACGGAACCGTGCTGCGCGCGCTCTCCCCGCTGTACGGCGTGGAGACCGGCGCGCTGTCGGCGAACGTCATGGACGACTACGTGGGCCGGGTCTGGCAGAAGTACACGACCTCGACGCTGACCGTCACCCCGTTCACCGACCAGCCGACCACCAAGTACTACGGCCGGGTCTCGGGCAACGTCATGAACTTCACCAACTCCTCCGGAGCGGTCGTCACCAGCTTCCAGAAGCCCGACGCGGACAGCGTCTTCGGCTGCCACAAGCTGCTCGACGCACCCAACGATAACGTCCGCGGGCCCATCTCCCGGACGCTGTGCGCCGGTTTCAACCGCTCCACCCTGCTGGTCAACCCCAACCAGCCGGACACCACGACCGCGAACTTCTACAAGGACGCGGTGACCAACCACTACGCGCGCGCCGTTCACGCGCAGATGGCGGACGGCAAGGCGTACGCGTTCGCCTTCGACGACGTCGGCAACCAGGAGTCCCTGGTACACGACGGCAATCCGCAGCAGGCGTATCTGACGCTGGATCCGCTGAGCTGACACGGCAAGGGTCCCGCACCCCGTCGAACGGGGTGCGGGACCGCTGTCGTACGGATCGGTCCGTCGTCAGCCGGTGGTCAGGGACGTGTCGTCGACCACGAAGCTGGTCTGCAGCGAGGAGTCCTCCACGCCGTTGAACTTCAGCGTGACCGTCGAGCCCGCCAGCGAGGACAGGTCGAAGGACTTCTGGCTGTAACCCGAGGCCTTGTTGAGGTTCGAGTAGGTGGCCAGGGTCTTGGAACCGGCGGTCACCGTCAGCTTGTCGTACTGGGTGCTGCTGGTGGTCTCCGCGGTGTCGATGTGCAGGTAGAAGGTCAGGGTCGCCTTGCAGCCCGCGGGGATGGTCACCGACTGGGACACGGAGTCGGTGTGCGAGGAGCCGTAGCCGTCCAGCCAGGCCTTGTAGGACCCGCTGTGGGACGCCTCACCGCTGTCGGTGGTGATGACACCGCTGGTGGCGGTCCAGCTCGTGCTGCCCGACTCGAAGCCCGGGTTCTTCAGCAGCTGGGTGGAGGTGCATCCGCCGCCGGTCGTGCTGACGGTCCAGCTGAAGCTCGCGGTGCCGGTCGCGCCGGTGGAGTCGGTGACCGTGACCGTGGTGCTGGACGAGCCCGCCGCGCTGGGCGTGCCGGTGATCAGGCCGGTCGAGCTGTTGATCGACAGCCCGGACGGCAGCCCGGAGGCACTGTAGGTCAGCGCGCCGCTGTTGGTGCTGGTCGCCTGGATCTGCAGGCTCACCGCCGTGCCGACGGTCGAGGACTGGCTGCCCGGGTTGGTCACCGTGACACCGTTGGCCGGCGGGTTGATGTGCCCGCCGACGTTGATGCCGGCGAACGCGTTGCCCACTCCGGCGTACTGGGTGGAGTTGGTGCCGTACAGGGCGGCCGCCGCGTTGAGGGCGGCGGTGCGCGCGCCCGCGTAGTTGGTGGTGGACGTCATGTACGTCGTCAGCGCCTTGTACCAGATCTGCAGGGCCGCGGCCCGGCCGATCCCGGTGACGGCGACGCCGTCGGAGGTCGTGCTGTTGTAGGTCACGCCGTTGATGACCTTGGTGCCGCTGCCCTCGGACAGCAGGTAGAACATGTGGTTCGCCGGGCCCGAGGAGTAGTGCACGTCCAGGTTGCCGACGCCGGAGTACCAGCTGTCCGCCGAACCGCCGTCCTTGCTCGGCTTGTCCATGTAGCGCAGCGGCGTGCCGTCACCGTTGATGTCGATCTTCTCGCCGATGAGGTAGTCGCCGACGTCGGTGCTGTTGTTGGCGTAGAACTCCACACCGGTGCCGAAGATGTCGGAGGTCGCCTCGTTCAGGCCGCCGGACTCACCGGTGTAGTTGAGGTTGGCGGTCGCCGAGGTGACGCCGTGGCTCATCTCGTGGCCGGCGACGTCGAGCGAGGTCAGCGGGTCCGCGTTGGCGGAGCCGTCGCCGTAGGTCATGCAGAAGCAGCTGTCGTCCCAGAACGCGTTCACGTACGAGTTGCCGTAGTGGACACGGGAGTAGGCGGCGACGCCGTCGTTGCGGATGCCGCTGCGGCCGAAGGTGTTCTTGTAGAAGTCCCAGGTGGTCGCGGCACCGTAGTGCGCGTCGGCGCCGGCCGTGGCCGCGTTCGAGGTGGTGCCGTTGCCCCAGGTGTCGCTGGTCTGGGAGAACAGCGTGCCCGTGCCGGACGTGCCGTGGTTGAGGTTGTACGTCTTGTGACCGCCGCGCGCCCCGTCGGTGAGCGTGTAGTTCGAGCCCGACTGCGTCGTGGTCAGCGACACCTGGCCGCTGTACTGGGTGTTGCCGGTACCCGTCTTGACCGCCTGGTAGCGGTGGAGTTCGGCACCCGTGACGGCGTCCGTGACGACGTGCAGCTGGCTGGGCGTGCCGTCGTCCTGGAAGCCGCCGATCACGGTCTCCCAGGCGAGCTTCGGGGTGCCGGTGCCGGCCCAGATCACCTTGCGGGCGCTGTCGGTGGTGGCCTTCTCGGCGTCGAGGGCCTTGGCGGCCTTCAGGGCCTTGGTCTCGGCCGCGGACTTGGTGAAGGTCGCGGACGTACTCGCGACCTTGATGGCCCGCTTGTTGGCGAAGGTGGTGCTCACGGTTCCCGAGGCCTGCGAGGCGGGCGGGGTGTGCACGACGAGGTCGCCGCCGAGGACCGGCAGGCCGGCGTACGTGCGCTCGTACCGGGTGTGCAGGGTGCCGTCGTTGTCCTTGACGACGTCCTTGACGACCAGCTTCTCCTTCGCGCCGAGCCCGAGAGTGCGGGCGGTCGTGGAGGTCTTCTGCTGGGCGTTCTTGACCAGTGCCTGGTGCTGAGCCGGAGAGAGCTTGGCCTCGAGGCCGCCGGTGCGCAGCGGGGTGGGGTGGGGGGCGGCCGGCGTGGCGGACGCGGGGACCGCCTGCATGCCGAGGGCGAGGAAGGCCGCGGTGGAGAGCAGGGCGGCTCCGACCGTGGCCCGCTTGTGACCTCTGTGGGGAAGGGGTCTGTGGGGAGAGCGTCTCACTCGTACTCCTCCTGCTGCGGCCGCGGGGTGGCGGCCGGTGACAGACCGGGCAGACGGGTCTGCTGCCCGGGCGAGCTGAGCTGTGCGGGACCGTGATCCGTGCGCACACCATGGAAGTGCGATGTGCTGGGGGGAGAATTCCAGCTTTGACTCGCGCATGTCAGTCACGCCGGGGGCATTCAAGGGTTTTCCCTATACCGGGCGGCGCGGAGGGGGCGGTTCCAGGTCCCCGCGGGGGTTTTCACCCCATGGCGGCGCCCGCGACGCAGGAGGAGTCGTCGCGGGGCCGCCGCTGGTTCTGGAGGTGACGGAAAATCAGGTGGTCACCTCCAGCTCCCTCTTCAGCGCCGCCATCTCCTTGTCGACGAGCGCGATCTGCTGGTCGAAGTAGTCGTCGGTGAAGCCCGGGGGCTGGAAGAACGTGATCATGAACTCGCTCCCCTCGCCGTTGGGCACCACGCGGGCCGGCACGCTCCAGGCGGCCTCCCGGTCCACGTAGTCGTGATCGAGCAGACCCGTGGCGGCCTCGCCCCGGACGCGCAGCCGGGCCGGGCCGCGCGGGGTGTCCATCAGCCACCAGTCGGGATCGGCCGTCGGCTCGATGGCCTGGACGTTGACGACGGCCCAGCGGGGCCAGTTGGCCGGGTCCGCGACGAACGCGAACACCTCGGCGGGCGGCCGGGCGATGGAGACGGTCTTGGTGGTCGAACGGGTGATGTGGAGCTGGGAGTTCATCGTCTTCCTCCTCGGAAGCGTGGTGTGTGACGGGTCAGGTGCCGGCGCCGGTGCCGTTCTCGGCGGCCTCGACGAGCTCGCGGATCCAGGTCTGCATGCGGTCCCGCTGGGCCGGATCGAGGTCGCCGAAGAAGTGGGCGTCGTTGCGGTCGGCGATCTCCACCAGCCGCGGGACGAGGTCCCGGCCCGCCGGGGTGAGGACCAGGAGCAGGCTCCGGCGCGAGGCCGGGTCCGGCTCGCGGGCCATCAGCCCCTTGCCGATGAGCCGGTCCACCAGGCGGGACACGGCCCCGGAGTCGATGTCGATGTACCGGGCGACCTCCCGTGTCGTCGAGGCGTCGCCCCGGTGGACGGTGATGAGCACCGTCCACTGCGCCACGGTGACGTCATGGGCGGCGAGCTCGCGCTCGAAGCGTCCGTGCACCTCGTCGGAGAGGCGGCGCAGCCAGTAGCCGAGATGGTCCTGAAGACCGCTGGTCGATGTCACACGTCCATATTTGTTGTCACGACATCAATTGTCAAGACACCATCGCTTCCGCGATGCCGTTTCGTGTGACCCGAGGGGCCGCCGAGGCGGCATCATGCTGCGCATGAGCGGAACGAAGCGGACCGGCGGTCCCGGTGGCGGCAGACTGGCCCACAGCCGAGTGCCCATGAGCGGCCGTGATCCGGAACAGCCCGGCCGGGTCTCGTCACCTCTGGAGCTGTTGTTCGACCTCACGTTCGTGGTCGCGGTGGGCACCGCGGCGTCGAACTACGCCGAGATGATCGCCGAGGGGCGGCCCGGCAAGGCGCTCACCGCGTTCGTGCTGGCCATGTTCGCGATCAGCGTCGCGTGGATCAGCTTCAGCTGGTTCGCCTCGGCCTTCGACACCGACGACTGGCACTACCGGTGCCTGACCATGCTCCAGATGATCGGGGTCGTGGTGTTCTCCCTGGGGCTCCCGGCGATGTTCGACTCGATCAAGGAGGGCGGTCACCTCGAACTGCGGGCGATGGTGATCGGGTACGTCGTGATGCGGGTCGCCATGGTGCTCCAGTGGTGGCGGGCGTCCCGGGAGTCGCCTCCGTTCCACCTGGTCGGCACGGCGAACATCCGCTGGACGGTCCTGGCGCAGGCCGGCTGGGTGGTGGTGGGCTTCGCGGAGCTGCCACTGGCCGTCACCTTCGTGGCGTTCGCCCTGCTCGGGGCGGTCGAGCTGCTGCTGCCGGTGTTCAGCCAGGGCGGCGCCGGGGGCACCCCCTGGCATCCGCACCATGTCGCGGAGCGGTACGGCCTGTTCGCGATCATCACCCTCGGCGAAGGCGTCGTCGGCACGGTCGCCTCCTCCGGTGACCTCCTCGGCGGTGCCGGCGGGACGCACTGGACCGGGAACGCGATCGCCGTCGTCGTGGCGGGCGTGGGTCTCACCTTCGGCATGTGGTGGGTGTACTTCGCCGTGCCCTTCGGCGACCTCCTCGTGCACCGCCGCAGTCGCGGATACGTCTTCGGCTACGGCCACATCCCGGTGTTCCTCGGGATCGCGGGAGCGGGTGCGGGACTCCATGTGGCCGGACTGCACCTGGAGCACCACGCCGAGATCGGCGGCGTCGCCGTGATCCTGTCACTGGCCCTGCCGGTCGGCCTCTTCCTGCTCATGGTCTACCTGCTGCACACGCTGCTGCTCTCCGCGACGGACCGCTTCCACCTGCTGCTGATCTCCCTCACGCTCGGAGTGCTGGCCGGCGCCGTGCTGCTCGCCGCGGCTGGCGCGCCGACGGCGGTGTGCCTGCTGGTGGTGATGCTCGCGCCCTTCGTCACGGTGGTCGGGTACGAGACGGTCGGCCACCGGCACCAGCGGGAGATGCTGAAGGCTCTCGCCGCGCGCCCCCGGAGCGCCTGAGGGCAGCCGGCCGGTGCCGGGCGGGCCGGGGCGTTCCCGGTCGCGGGGCGGTTCGCCGACGACCGGGGGGTCACAGCCGTACGGTCATCTCCACGGCCACGTCGTCGCCGACCGCGAGGCCCTGCGGGGTGCGCACGGCGTTCTTGAGCGGCAGCAGATAGCCGTCGTCCTTCGGGAAGAGCGACGTGGTGAACGTGATGGCGCCGATGCGTGCCTCGACGGGGATGACCCCCCAGCCGTACGTGGCCATGGCGGCCACCTCCCGGATGTCGGCGGCCTCCGGGTCGGGGACGGCGACGAAGTAGTACGGCGACGGACCCCGCCACTCGATCACCGGTCCAGCGAAGGCGAGTTCCACAGATCCGCTCCGTTCCTCGACGGGGCCCTGCCGGCCCGAGGGCCCGGCCTCCCGAGGAGCCGGGCCGCGCGCTCAGCGTACCCCGGCGCGGAACCCCCCTGGCCGTCACGGAGGTTGACGTACCGGGGCCCCGCATACCCCTGGTGACCGGCGCGTTGTTACGGTGCAGCGCGTGTCTGACTCCTCACGCGATACCGCCCAGGGCGCCGGCTGGGGCGCGGCCGAGCGCGGCGCCTACCAGCATCTGATGCCGGACCACGTCGAGAAGCTGTCGTGGCTGAACCCGAGAACCCTGTGGGCCGCCCGCAACGGCGTGCTGGCCTCCTGGTTCGGCGATCCGACCGGGCACACCCGCGGCCGCTGGGTGGCACGGCGGCAGGCGGCGGGCACTCCCGCCGACAAGGTGATCCGCCGCGAGGTCCCGGACCGGTTCTCCTTCATGGTCCTCGGGGACACCGGCGAGGGCGACGACTCCCAGTACGCCGTCGTGCCCGGTTTCCTGAAGACCGGTCAGGACACCGAGTTCGCGGTGATCGCCAGCGACGTCATCTACCCGGTGGGCGCCGCGGGCGACTACGGCGACAAGTTCTTCCGGCCGTACCAGGGCTATCCGGCGCCGATGTACGCGATTCCGGGCAACCACGACTGGTACGAGGACCTCGGCGCCTTCATGCGTGTCTTCTGCGCCGACACCCCGCCGCTCGGCGCCGAGCCCCGCCCCCGCCCGCTCACCCGCGCCTGGTGGCGCGACCTGCTCTGGCACCGGCCCGGCCCCACGGACGAGCAACGCCTCGCCGCCGCACGGGCGCTGCGGCCGGCGCCCGCCCAACAGGCCGAGCAGCCCGGCCCGTACTGGGCGATCGACGCCGGTCCGGTCCGGATCGTCGGCATCGACACCGGTCTGCTCGGCACCATCGACGCCGAACAGGGCGCCTGGCTGCGGGAGGTGTCCCGGGGGTCGAAGGCGAAGATCCTGATCACCGGGTCGCCGCTGTACGTCGACGGCGAGCACCACCCCTGCGCCATCGAAGGCGGCGGTTTCGTCGACGACATCGTCCGGGACCCCGAGCACCACTACGTGGCCGCGATCGGCGGCGACATCCACAACTACCAGCGGTACCCGGTCGACGTGGCCGGCCGCACCGTCCAGTACGTGGTGGCGGGCGGCGGCGGCGCGTTCATGCACGCCACGCACACCATCCCGCGGGTGTCGGTGGCAGGAGTCACCGAACGCGACTTCCGCTGCTACCCGCTGCGCGGCGACTCCCTGTCGTTCTACAGCCGCCTGTACGGCCGGCGGCTGCGGCTGCGCCGCTTCTTCACGCTCACCGAGGACGAGGCCACGGCGGTCGTCTCCGAGCGCCTCGGCATCGAGCCGGGCCGCGCGCCCGGAGCCGGCGCCCGGATCACCCGGCGCACCCGGCTGGTCGCGGGCCTGCTCGGCACCGGGAGCCGCCCCGAGCGCAGGTCACGGTTCCGGCTGCCGGTGCGGAAGATCTACACGCAGCTGTTCTCGCCGTCCTCCACCACCTACAGCCCGCCGTTCTTCAAGTGCTTCCTGCGCCTGGACGTCAGCGCCGACGCGATCCGGCTGCGCTGCTTCGCCGCGACCGGCAACCGTGCCCAGGAGCTCGATCCGCCGGTCGAGGACGAGGTGACGATCCCGCTGAACTGATCGCAGGGCAACGATCACACGGCTGTCACACTCGCCTGCCACAATCGCGGCAGAACCGACGTACGACCGCTGGAGGAGCCCGTGCCGACCGCCTCTCGCCCGCTGCGCAGGCTGGGCTTCCTCACGATCGGCCTGTTCGACCCGGCGGACCCGGCCCGCGGCCACGAGTCCACGCTGGAGATCATCGAGCTGGGCGAGCGGCTCGGATTCGACAGCGCCTGGGTCCGCCACCGGCATCTGCAGTACGGCATCTCGTCCCCGGTCGCCGTCCTCGCCGCGGCCTCGCAGCGCACCCGCCGCATCGAGCTGGGCACGGCGGTGACACCGCTCGGCTGGGAGAACCCGCTGCGCCTGGCCGAGGACCTGGCCACCGTCGACATCCTGTCCGGCGGCCGGCTGAACCCGGGCGTCAGCGTGGGCCCGCCGACCCACTACGAGCAGGTCCGGGAGGCCCTGTACCCGGACACCTCCGACACGGAGGACTTCGGCTACGAGCGGGTGCGGCGGCTGCTGGACCTGGTGCGCGGCGAGCCGGCCACCGGCTTCAGCGGTGCGGTGGGCTTCGAGACGTTCTCCGACGTCGTGCAGCCGCACTCCCCCGGCCTCGGCCGGCGGCTCTGGTACGGCGGCGGCAGCCCGGGCTCGGCACGCTGGGCGGGCGATCACGGAATGAACCTCCTGACCAGCAGCGTCGTCAAGGCCGAGGGCACGGACACACCGGCGGACTTCGCCGCGATCCAGCTGTCCCACATCCGCGAGTTCCGGGCCCGCCATCCCGACGGCGAGGCGGCCCGGGTGTCCCAGGGCCTGGTGGTGATCCCCACCGACTCGGCGACGCCGGAGCAGCGGGCCAAGTACGCCGCGTACGCGGACCGGCGTCTGCCGCGCACGACCGCCCCGCAGGGCCCGGCGCGCCTGCTGTTCGCCCCGGACCTGGTGGGCACCTCGGCGGAACTCGCGGAGCGGCTGCAATCGCACGCCGCCTTCCGCGAGGTCGACGAGGTGGCGTTCGCGCTGCCGTTCAGCTTCGAGCACGAGGACTACGCGCAGATCCTCACGGACATGGCGACGGAGCTGGGCCCGGCCCTGGGATGGCGGCCGGGGGGCTGAGCCGCGCCGGCCTCCGCCTCGGGGCCGGGGTTCACCAGATGCCGGGCGCGGTCCCCGTGACCGGTTCGGACGGCTTGCCGTCCACCCCCACCGGCACGTCCCCGGCGAGCATCACCCGGTGCATGACCCGGGGGAGGCCGAGGTGGGCGTTGTCGCTCGGGGCCAGGTGGATGGTGGCCCGGTTGTCCCAGAAGGCGACGCTGCCGGGCTCCCAGCGGAAGCGGACCGTGTACTCGGGCCGCACCGCCTGTTCCAGCAGCATCTCCAGCAGCGCGGCGCTCTCGGGACGGGAGACGTCCACGATCTGCTCCAGGTAGTAGCCGTTGACGAACAGCACCCGCTCGCCCGTCTCCGGGTGCACCCGCACCAGCGGATGCACGGACGCGACCTGGTGGTCCAGGAGGTGCCGGAGGTACGCGTCGTCGCCGGGCCGTGCCTGGTAGCCGACGCCGAGACGGTGCTCGGCGCGCAGCCCGTCCACGAAGGCGCGCACCGGCGCCGACAGACCGGCGTAGGCGGCGGCCAGGTTCGCCCAGGTGGTGTCGCCGCCGTACGGCGGGACCGTCTCGGCGCGTAGGACGGTCGCGGCCGGCGGGTCCATCCGGGCGCCGTGGTCGCAGTGCCAGCCGCGCAGCAGGGTGTGCCGCCGCCGCTGGAGCCACTCTTCGTGCTCCATGCCGAACCGGCCGCCCAGCTCCAGCCGGTCCGCGGTGGTCTCGACCGCGGGGAAGCCCGCGGGTGAGGCGCTCCCCCGCCGGCCGAGGACGACCGGTTCCCCGAACCGGCGGGCGAAGGCGACGTGCCCGGCGTGGTCCAGCTCCTGCCCGCGGAAGAAGACCACCTTCCAGCGCAGCACGGCCCGCCGGATCAGGTCCACCACGGCGTCGTCGAGGGGTCCGGCCAGGTCGACCCCGGTGATCTCGGCCCCGATGTGCCCGGCGACCGGACTCACCTCCACCCCCGCGACCCGTTCCGTGTGGTCCTCGGTGGCCCTGTGCGTCGTCATGCGCGCTCCGATGCTCGTCCGTACCGGCTCCCCGAAGATCGTGGCACCTTCGGCCCCCGGACGGCGAACACCCGTACGGCCCGTGTCCGGAACGCGGCCGTGCCGCGGCGGTGGGCTACTGTCCGTCGACGCGTTCCTGCGCACTGCCGGCCGCGGGCGCGCCGAGGCTGCCGAGGATGTCCAGCAGTTCGGCGCTGCGGCTGCCGGGCTCGGCGTGGAAGACGACGAGGGTGAGCCCGTCGGCGCCCTCCACGGACAGCTTGTCCGAGTGCAGGTCGAGGTCGCCGACCTGCGGGTGGGTCAGCCGGCTCACCCGGCCGCGCCGGGGCCGCACCTCGTGGCGGGCCCACAGGACGCGGAAACGTTCGCTGCGCAGCGACAGCTCGCCGACCAGGTCGCGCAGGCGCGGGTCGTCCGCGTCCGCCCCGGCCCCCGAGCGCAGGGCGGCCACGCCCTCCGCGGTGAGGTCCTCCCAGTCCCGGCGCAGCGCGCGCTCGGCGGGGTCGAGGAAGACGGCCCGCAACAGGTTGACGCCGGGCCGGTAGTTGGGGGTGATCGCGGTGGCCAGGGCGTTCGCGGCCAGGCAGTCGGTGTAGCGGTTCTGGAGGTAGGCGGGGGTGCGCGGCCAGCCGTCGATCAGTTGCAGGAGGCTGGCCGGGACCCGTGGCGTCCGGCGCCCGGGCCGTGCGGCCGACGCGGGCCGTTCCCGGGCGAGCCCGACGAGGTGGGCGGTGGCGTCGGCGTCCAGCCGCAGCACCCGGGCGACGGCCTCCAGCACCTGCACGGACGGGTTGCGGTCGCGGCCCTGCTCCAGCCTGAGGTAGTAGTCGGAACTGATGCCGGACAGCATCGCGACCTCCTCGCGGCGCAGTCCCGGCACCCGGCGCAGGCCGCCGCCGGGGAGCCCCACGTCCTCGGGCCGCACCAGTGCCCGGCGGGCGCGCAGGAACTCACCGAGCGCGTTCGAACCGTCCATGGCACCACCGTACGGGCGCCCGGCCGCCGGTGACCGGCCCTGTCACTCCCAGGATCGCGGGGGTACTGCCGCCCCGTTCACGGCGGGCGCAGGGTGGAGGTGGGGCGACCGGGAGGGCCGGTGGCCCGGAGAACATGAGAGGTACGACATGACTGCACAGCTCGGCGGCACCGTCACCCCGGCCGGGGGACCGACCCTGACCCGGATGGGCTACGGCGCCATGCAGCTGGCCGGACCGCACGTCTTCGGCCCGCCGAAGGACCGGGGCCGGGCGGTCGCGGTGCTGCGCGCTGCGGTGGAGGCGGGCATCACCCACATCGACACGGCGGACTTCTACGGCCCCGTGGTGGTCAACGAGATCATCAGGGAGGCCCTGCACCCCTACCCGGACGGGCTGCACCTGGTCACCAAGGTCGGTGCCCGGCGCGGCGCCGACGGCGGCTGGATCATGTCCCGGCACCCCGAGGACCTGAAGGCGCAGGTGTACGACAACCTGCGGCACCTCGGCGTGGAGACGCTGGACGTGGTCAATCTGCGGCTGGGCGACGTCGACGTCCCGAACGAGGACTCCGTCGTCGAGCAGTTCGGAGCGCTGGCCGAGCTGCGCGAGCGGGGGCTGATCCGGCACCTGGGGCTGAGCGCGGCCTCCGTGGCGCAGCTGGCCGAGGCCCGGGCGATCGCGCCGGTGGTGACCGTGCAGAACCTGTACAACCTGGCGAACCGGCGGGACGAGGCCCTGCTGCGGCGCACCGCGGCCGAGGGCATCGGCTTCGTGCCGTACTTCCCGCTCGGCGGCTTCACGCCCCTGCAGTCCGAGACGCTGGCCAAGGTGGCGGCCCGTCTGGAGGCCTCGCCGCAGCAGGTCGCGCTGGCGTGGCTGCTGCGCCGGTCGCCGAACATCGCGCTCATTCCCGGCACCTCCTCCGTCGCGCACCTGCGGGAGAACATCGCCGCGGCGGCCCTGGTACTGCCGGACGACGCGGTGGCCGAGCTGGACGGCATCGCGGGCTGAACGCGCCCCGCCCGGGGTACCCGGGGCGCGTGAGGACCCACGCACGGAAGGAGCCGCACGTGGCGGCGGAGGACCGGCTGCGGACGTATCGCGGCAAGCGCGACTTCGAGCGGACCCGCGAACCCTCGGGCCGGGCCGGCCGGGCCGGCGCGGACGAGCCCCGGTTCGTGGTCCAGATACACGACGCGCGGCGGATGCACTTCGACTTCCGGCTCCAGGTCGACGACGTCCTGAAGTCCTGGTCCGTCCCCAAGGGCCCGTCCGGCGACCCCGCGGACAAGCGGCTGGCCGTACCCACCGAGGACCATCCGCTGGACTACGAGGACTTCGAGGGTGTGATCCCCGTGGGCGAGTACGGCGGCGGCACGGTGATCGTGTGGGACAACGGGACCTACGAGCCCCTCAGCCACGACCGGCGCGGGCGGGCGGTGGACTTCGCCGAGTCCCTGGCACGCGGGCACGCCACCTTCCGGCTGCACGGGACGAAGCTGCACGGCGAGTACGCCCTCACCCGCTTCCGCGGCGGCGCGGACGAGGAGGAGGCCTGGCTGCTGGTGCGCAAGGGACCGGCGCGGCCGGCCGGGCACGGCACCCCGGATCCACGGCGGGCCCGCTCGGTGCGCACGGGACGCACGCTCGCCCAGGTCGCGGCGGCCGCCGGCGAGGAGTGAGGTTCGCGCCACGGGCGCGGCCGGCCGGCGGCTGAATCCGGATCATCGGGTTCCGGCCACAACACGCCTACGCGGCCTCTATGTTCGCGGCGACACCCGCTCGCGTCCCCGGAGGCTCCCGCATGCGCATCGCACTCCGCACGGCCGTCGTCGGCATGCTCACCGCCGTCACCACCCTCACCTGCGGCACCGCCGGGGCGACCCCTCCGGGGCCCGGGGTGACGGCGAGGCTTCTCGCCCGGTACACCGTCGGCGGCACCGACTACACCCTGCGGGAGATCACTGTCCCGCCCGGTCAGAGCACCGGCTGGCACTACCACGACGGCCCGCTGTACGGCGTGGTGAAGCAGGGCACCCTGAGCCACTTCGACTCCGGCTGCGCCTCGGACGGCGTGTACCGCGCGGGCGCCTCGATAAAGGAGCCGGCCGGGCCGGGCAACGTCCACATAGGCCGCAATCTGGGGGACGTCCCGGTCGTCCTCGACGTGCTCTACGTGCTGCCGCACGGCGCCCCGTTCTCGGAGGACGCGCCGAACCCGGGCTGCTCGTTCCAGTGATCAGGTGCCCGGCAGCGGCTGTTCCGCCCAGATGGTCTTGCCGCTGCCCGTCTGCCTGCTGCCCCAGCGCTGGGTGAGCTGGGCGACCAGCAGCAGTCCCCGGCCGCCCTCGTCGTAGACGTGTGCCCGGCGCAGGTGCGGGGAGGTGGAACTGCCGTCGGAGACCTCGCAGATGAGCGCGCGGTCGCGGATCAGGCGGAGCTTGATGGGCGGGGTGCCGTAGCGGATGGCGTTGGTGACCAGTTCGCTGACGACGAGTTCGGTGACGAAGGCCTCCTCCTCCAGGCCCCAGGCGGCCAGTTGCCGGCCGGCGGCCCGCCGGAAGGTGGCGACTTCGGCCGGGTCCGGCGGGACGTCCCAGGTGGCGATCCGGTCCGCGCCGAGGGCACGGGTGCGGACCAGGAGCAGGGCGACGTCGTCGATGGGCTGTTCGGGCATGACGGCCTTGAGCACGTTGTCGCTGAGGGACTCCAGGGAGTCGCTCGGTGCGGCGAGCGCGCGGCGGAGTTCCTCGGTGGCCCGGTCGCCGTCCCGGTCGCGGTCCTCGATCAGCCCGTCGGTGAAGAGGGCGACGACGGAGCCCTCGGGCAACTCGAGTTCGGTCGCCTCGAAGGGCAGACCGCCGACGCCCAGCGGCGGCCCGGCGGCCATCGGGACGAACTCGGCCGTGCCGCCGGGCAGCACGACGGCCGGGGCCGGGTGACCGGCGGCGGCCAGGGCGAGGCGGCGCGAGACGGGGTCGTACACGGCGTACAGGCAGGTGGCGCCCAGTTCGGCGACCTCCTCGGCGCTGCCCTCGGATGCCAGGTGGGTGACCAGGTCGTCGAGGTGGGTGAGGAGTTCGTCCGGCGGCAGGTCGACGTCGGCGAGGGTGCGCACGGCCGTCCGCAGCCGGCCCATGGTGGCCGAGGACTGGATGCCGTGGCCGACGACGTCGCCGACGACCAGGCCGACCCGGCCGCCGGAGAGCGGGATGACGTCGAACCAGTCACCGCCGATGCCGGCCAGAGATCCGCACGGCAGATAGCGGTGGGCCACCTCGACCGCGGCCTGTCCGGGCAGGCCCCGCGGGAGCAGGCTGTGCTGGAGGGCCAGGGCGGTGGCTCGCTCGCGGGCGAAGCGGCGGGCGTTGTCGACGCAGACGGCGGCGCGGCTGGCGAGTTCCTCGGCGAACACGGCGTCGTCCGGGCCGTAGCCGTCCGGGTGGACCACGCGGACGCAGACCGCGACACCGAGGGTGGTGTCGCGGGCCCGGAGCGGCACCGCGATCATGGAGTGGACGCCCAGGCGGAGATCGCGGCCCGCGGGCGAGCGTCTGTTGCGCTCGGCCAGCCACTCCACGAAGGCGGGCTCGCCGGCCTGGGCCAGTACCGCCCGGCCCTCGCGCAGCGCCCGGGCGGGCGGGGAGAGCGGCGGGTAGGCGTCGGTCTCGCCGATGCGCATGGCCGCTCCGGGACTGCCCGGACGGGCGGAGCCGTGGGCCACGCGCTGGACCGGGGCTCCGTATTCGGCCGTGATCGGCGGCTCCTCGGCGCCGAGCACCCAGTCGAGCAGGTCGACGCTCGCGAAGTCGGCGTACCGCGGGACCAGGATCTCGATCAGTTCCTCGGCCGTGCGGACCACGTCGAGGGTGGTGCCGAGGCCGGTCGCCGCCTCGTTCAGCAGGGCGAGGCGGCGGCGCGCCCAGTACTGCTCGGTGTTGTCGAAGGCGGCCATGGCGACGCCGGTCATCTCACCGGAGTCGCCGCGCAGGGGCCACATCTCGATGCTCCAGAGATGTTCCCGGTTGAGCGCGGGGGCGCGGGCGAAGCTCTCGTAGCGGATCGGCCTGCCGGTCTCGGCGACCTCTTCCAGGTGGCGCAGGAGACCCTGGTTGGCTTCGCCGTCCTCGACGGTGTCCGAGAAGAAGCGGCCGGTCAGCCCGGCCTCGGAGACACCCATGACCTTGCAGGCGGTTTCGTTGAGCCGCAGGTAGCACTGCCGGAGGTCGAAGACCGACATGGACATGGACGCCTGCTCGAAGGCCCGGGCGGCCAGGGTCGGGGCGGGCGCGGCTTCCTGGTCGGCGGTGACCGCGTACCCGGTGACCTCACCGTCCTGCCCGAGGACCGGGCAGGCGGTGAGAGCCACCTCGACACGGTGGCCGTCGCGGTGCCGCAGGGCGACGGTGCCGCAGCGGGTGGCGAGCGCGTCGGCGGTGACGTCCTCAGCGAGCAGGCCGGCCGCCGGCCGGCCCACGACGTCCCCGGCCGGGTGGCCCGTGAGCAGCCGCGCGCCCTCGCTCCATCCGGTCACCCGGCCTCGGGCGTCGATGAACGCCACGGCGGCGACATGCTCCATACGCCCAGGATGATCCGATCGGTCCGGTGCATCAAGCGCGGGACCGGCCGGCTCAGCCCCGGCGGGCCCGCAGGGCGGCGAGTGCCCGGTCGGCGTGGGTGTTCATGCGCAGCTCGCTGCGGACGATCTCCAGCACCGTGCGGTCCTCGGCGATGACGAAGGTGACGCGTTTGGTCGGGGCGAGGGAGAAGCCCCGCTTGACGCCGAACCGCTCCCGGACCGCGCCGTCGGCGTCGGAGAGCAGCGGCATGCCGAGGGTGTGCCGTCCGGCGAACTCCTGCTGCTTCTCGACGGTGTCCCCGCTGATGCCCACGGGCCGGGCGCCCGCCTCGGCGAATTCGGCGGCGAGGTCCCGGAAGTGGCAGGCCTCGGCGGTGCAGCCGGGGGTGAGGGCGGCGGGGTAGAAGAAGAGGACCACCGGCCCGTCGGCCAGCAGCTCGCCGAGCCGGCGGACCGTGCCCGTCTCGTCGGGCAGGGCGAAGTCGTCGGCCTTGTCCCCGATCTCGATGCGCTCGCTCATGACCGCCCCTCCCCCTTGCGGGCGACCCCACGGGCCCACAGCACCAGGGGGAGCTGGAGCGGCAGGCGGGCCAGGGCCGCGGTCCTCAACGGCGCCGGCCGGTGGCGCCAGTCCACGGCCATCTGCACGTTGGCGGGGAAGACGCCGACGAAGAACGCCGCCGCCGCCTTCGCGGCGACGGCGCGCGTGCGAGGTGCGGCGATCCCGGCCGCCAGGGCCAGTTCCACGACCCCGCTGCCGTACGTCCAGGTGCGGGGCGAGCCCGGGAGCATCCGGGGAATCGTGGCGTCGAACTGCCGGGGAACGGCGAAGTGGGCGACTCCGGCGGTGGCCAGGAGCCCGGCTAGCAGCAGGGGTGATCGTTCGGACCGGGGCACGGTTCCTCCTCTGGTGATCTGCCGCCGGATATTACTGGACGGTAAGCACGGGCGGGCCGTTCCCCCCGCCTCGTACGGCCGGGTCGCACCGGCGTCCACCGGGGCGGGCGGGACGGCGAGACGTGTCCCCCGCACCGGCCTGGTGGGGCGCCCCGCGGCGCCCGGGCGCGTCCCGGGGGACGTCCGGGACGTCCCGCGGGACGCGGGCACGGCATGTCCCGGGGCCGCCGCGGCAAGGCTGGCCGTCGTGATCACTGCTCGTGGTCACGAGAACGACAGCCGGAGGTTTCCATGATCCGACGGACTCTCAAGGGCGGCCTGGTGGCCGCGGTGTCCCTGCTCGCGTTCCTGCCGACGGCGGCCGGTGCCGCCACGGCGGGCGCGGCCGCACCACAGGCGCCCGGCGCCACCGCGCTGCACCACCGCACCCACCCGGCCCGGCACCACCACATCCACCGCTTCACCGTCCCCGGAGTCCCGCTCCGCTCCACCGGCCACCGCGTCGTCGCCGCCGCCACGGGCCGTGTCGTCACCCACGGCGCCCGGCTCAACGTCCGCTCCGGCCCCGGCACCGGCTACCGGGTGATCGGCCACCGGCACGCGTACCGGACCGTTCGGCTCGCCTGCCGGACCCACGGCTCGTGGGTGCGTGGCAACCGCGTCTGGTACCGCCTGCCGCACCACCGGGGCTACGTGTCGGCCCGCTACGTGCGTCCGTACCGCACCCTCTCCTGGTGCTGACGCCCCCTCACCACCGCACCCCCTGAACACCGAAGGCCCGTTCGACGACCCCCGAACGGGCCTTCGGCCTGCCCGGGCCTCACCTTCCTCCTACCTCTCCGGCGTTGCAGCGACCTCCTGACGGGGAAGTCATTCCGAACATCAGGGGCGAAACCGCCCATAGCGGATGGGAGTCGAGGAACGCACGATGGGGCACCCCCAACGATCCACCACGCCGGACGAACGCCTGACGGCCGGCCTGCGCGAACTGCGGGACCGCACCGGGCTGAGTCTCGCGGCGCTGGCCGCGCGCACCCCGTACAGCAAGTCCGCCTGGCACCGCTATCTGTCCGGCGCCCAGCGGCCGCCCCGGGCCGCCGTGGAGGCGCTGTGCCGGCTGGCGGGCGGCGCCCCCGAGGCCGTCCTGCCCCTGTGGGACGCCGCCGACGCGCGGCCCTCCGCGAGCCCGCAGCCCCCGCCCCGCCCGAACCGCCGGCGCGCCTGGCTGCCGCTGTCCGCGGTCGTCCTGTGCGGAGCGGCGGCGGCCCTGGGCGCCACGCTCGGCCTGTCGGGCGGGCCGGGAACCGCGCCCGCCGCACAGACCCTCCCGGCGGTGCCCCGCTGCCACGGGCCCGCCTGCCAGGGGGAGTTGCCCGACGCCTCGGCGTGCACCCGGGACGCGCAGACCCGCAGCTCGGTCGACGCCCGCGGCTACACCGTCCGGCTGCGCTGGTCCCCCGCCTGCGGCACGGCCTGGTCCGAGGTGCGGATGCGCTCGCCGCGGGCCCGGGAGGTGTCGGTCCGGGCGGGGCAGGACGTGCTCTCGGCGAGCTATTCCGCCCACGACACCGCCGGCGACAGCAGCCCGATGCTCTTCGTGCCCTCGCCCCGGGGAGTGGAGGCGTGCGCCGAGGCGGACGGCAAGGTGGCCTGCACGGGCCTGGACGCGGACCTGGAGGAGCAGGGGTGAGAGCGGCACGGCGCCGCACCCCGGGGTCTCGGGTGCGGCGCCGAACGGGGGTCCCGGGTCAGCCGGTGGTGACCAGGGGCTGCCCGGTGCCGGCGGGCCGCGGCCGCCTGGACGAGCGCAGGGCCGCCACGCCGATGAACACCGTCGACGAGACGCCGGCCAGGGCGAAGGCGGTGAACCCCCAGTCGCCGTTGCCCGCGGCGAGGAGCTGCCCGCCGAGCCACGGACCGAAGACCGCGCCGAAGCGTCCCATGCCGGAGGTCCAGCCCACGGCGGTGGCGCGGTTGCCGGGGGTGGAGCGGATGGAGACGGTCGCGTAGATCATCGTCTGGGCGCTGTTGAGGAACACGCCGGTGAGGAGGACGACCAGGCAGGTCACGCCCAGCGGCATGCGGACGCTGAGGAGGAAGACGCCCGCCGCCGTCAGCGCGAACCAGACCGCGGAGATGCGCGGGGCGCCGAAGCGGTCGGAGGCGCGGCCCGCGACCAGCATGCCGACGATGCCGCCGAGGTTGAACAGGACGACGAACGTCAGGGCGGAGCCGAGATCGTAGCCCTCGCCGCGCATCAGGGTGGGCAGCCAGGTCGCGACGCCGTACACGAGGAGCAGGCCGCCGAAGGAGGCGAGCCAGTACAGGAGCGTCTGGGCCCACTCGCCGCCGCGGAACAGCCCGAGCAGCGCGCCCCAGCGGTCGGCCGGCGCCTCGGGGGCGTTCCGGTCGGGGAGTTCGACCTCGTAGCGGGCGGCGAGGGCGCGGGCCTCTTCGGTGCGGCCCTTGGCGACGAGGAAGCTCAGCGACTCGGGCATGACCTTCGCCAGGACGGGGACGAACAGCAGCGGGGCCACGCAGACGGAGAAGGCGGCGCGCCAGCCGGCCGGTTCCACCAGCCACTTGGCCACGTAGGCGGAGAGGATGCCGCCCGCGTGGTGGGCGGTCATCAGGACGCCGATGGTGAGGGCGACGCGGCCGCCACGGGCGTAGTCGGAGACCATGGAGATCGCGGTGGGCAGCAGGCCGCCGAGGCCGACACCGGCCAGGGTGCGGCCGAGCCCGAAGACGGCGACGGACCCGGAGACCGCGCATATCCCGGAGGCCAGCGAGAACAGCGTGACGCAGCCGACCATCAGCTTCTTGCGGCCGATGCGGTCGGCGACCGTGCCCGCCGTCAGGGCGCCCACCAGCATGCCGAAGGTGGCGTAGCTGCCGAGGTCGCCGGCCTGGCCCGGGGTGATCCCGAGTGCCTTGCCCTCCAGCATGTGGGGCAGCACCGAGCCGTAGATGAACATGTCGAGGCCGTCGAACAGCACGGCGAGCCAGCACAGGCCGACGACCAGCGGAGCCAGTCTGCGGCCGCGGGCGGACAGGGGCGGGGAGGAGGACATCGTTGTTTTCCTCTCGTCCAGGCGGCGTTCCCTGGAGGGGACTTCGAAGCGGGCCTGCGCGGCTCGTGCGGCCGACCCGGTGTGCGCAAGACGCTAAGGATGCAGCCCGGTGCGGCCCATCGCCTCGTGCACGGTGGCGACGCCGTACCCGGCGAGCGCCTCGACGTCCGTGGCCGCGGCCCTCGGCGGGCCGGTGACGATCACGCCGCTCATGCCAGCTCCTTCGCGATCTGCGGGTAGGGGCGCATGTAGGCCTCGGCGAGGGTCCGGTGGGGCAGCCCGAGGTTCGGGCCCGCGTTCCGCTTGAGCTGGACGCCACGGCGGACGGCGAGGTCGGTGTAGTAGTCCCACAGGTGCCGCTGGGCGCCGAGGCACTCCATCGCCTTGCGCTTGGTCTCCCAGACGTCGGTGATGTCGAGGAGGACTTCGGGCCGGAAGCCGCTCATCTCGGGCTGGTGCGGCTCGAAGTAGAAGACGGGCGGGGCGCCGATGATCTCGCCGGGGCCCGGGTAGCCGATCGCCTGGGCGAGGACGCGGGCCTCCAGGGCCATCCGGTTGGCGGCCGGGTGGTCGCCGTTGTACGGGTCCTCCACCGGGTGGGTGAGGACGACGTCGGGCTGGGTCTCCCGGTGGACGGCGACGAGCCGGTCGGTGAGTTCGGCGCTCGCGACGAGGGGGTAGTCACCCGCGTCGAAGAAGCGGACCTCGGCGCCGAGGGTGGCGGCCGCCCGCTCCGCCTCCTCCCGGCGGATCGCCTTGATCTCCTCGAGGGTCCGGCCCTCGCGCCACGCCCTGGCGGACTCACCGCGCTCGCCGAAGGTCAGGCAGGCGATGGTGACCTTCTCGCCCCGGGACGATGCCAGGGCGATCGCTCCGCCGGCGCGCCATACGAAGTCGCCGGCGTGCGCGGTGACGACGAGGGTAGAACGGGGTGGGGGTGCGGGCGCGTTGGCGTGCGTCATTGCGGGTTCTCCCTTTTCGGGCGCGGCGGGCCGCCGGAGGTGTCCGGTGGTCCGCCGCGCCTCGGTGGACAGGTGCGCGCCCGTCCCCGCGTCCCGCGCGCGACGCGTTCTGCCGTTCGGCGACTCCGACTCCCCGGTACTTCCCCGCCGGAGCGGGTCGGTGCCGGGGCTCGTCAGTCGCCGAGCGCGTCGATCACACTGGCGAGGTGGGCGCGGACGGCCGCTTCGGCCGCCTGCGGGTCCCTGGCCCCGATCGCCTCGATCATCGCCAGGTGCTCGTTCAGGGATTGCTGCGGGCGCCCCGGCCGGAGTGCCAACTGGAAGCGGTGACGCACCAGTTGGGCGTTCAGCCGTTCCAGCAGCTCGACCGCGGTCTGCTGCCCGGAGATCTCCCGGATCCGGTCGTGGAGCTGGTGGTTGAGCTCGGAGTAGGTGACCGGCTCGCCGTCGGCGACGGCCTTCTCCATCGCCGCGCCGAGGTCGGCCAGTCCGGCCAGCTGCTCGTCGCTCGCGGCGACGGCGGCCTTCGCCGCGCACAGCCCTTCCAGGACCATGCGGCACTCCGTGATGGCGACCGCTTCCTCCACGGTCACCACCCGCACCCGCGAACCGCGGTTGCGGATCCTCTCGACCAGTCCCTGCGCCTCCAGATCGATCAACGCCGCGCGGATGCTGGCCCGTGTCACACCGAACTGCTCGGCGAGTTCGTTCTCCACCAGCCGCTGGGCCGGCGCCATCTCGCCGTGCAGGATCGCCTGCCGCAGCTGCGCGAGCGCGTGCTGTTTGGCCTGCTCTCCGGTGGTCGGACGGGCTTCCTTCGGCATGTGCCCTCCCTGAGTGAGTGCCTGTCGAACCTAAATCTAGCCAGACAGAATTGTCAACAATTTTGTTCGCGCTATGGGCGGCACTCCCTCGTGCCGCTTCCTCAGGCCGACCGGTACAGCTCGGTGAGCAGTTCCAGGACGGCCTGGAGTGCCGGGTGCGGATCGTCGCGCCACCAGGCGAGCCGTACGGCGACCGGTTCGGCGTCGCGCACGGGCCGGTAGACGATCCCGGGGCGCGGATACTGGTTCGCGGTGGACTCGGCCGTCACCCCGACGCCCCGGCCGGCGGCGATGACGGTGAGCCAGTCGTCGACGTCGTGCGTCTCCTCGGTGGCCGGCCGCGCGTCCGGCGGCCACAGCTCGGGCGTGGCCGTGCCGGTACGGCGGTCCACCAGCAGCAGGCGGTCCGACAGTTCGGCGAGCCGCACCGAGCGGCGCCGGGCCAGCGGATCGTCGGCGGCCAGGGCGCACAGCCGCCGTTCCAGGCCGACGATCGCGGTGTCGAAACGCCGGTCGTCCTGCGGCCGCCGGACCACCGCCAGATCGCAGGCGCCCTCGGCGAGGCCCGCCGAGGGCGAGTTGACGCGCACCAGGTGCAGGTCGGTCTCCGGGTGGGCCGCGCGCCAGCGCCGCTGGAGGGCGACCGTGTGCCGGCCCACCGCCGACCAGGCGTACCCGACGCGCAACCGCGTGTGCCCCGAGGTGGCCTCCCGGACCAGTGCGGACACGTCCGCGAGCACCCGCCGGGCCTGCGCCACCACCCGCAGGCCGGTCGCGGTGGGGGTCACCTCGCGGGAGGTGCGCCGCAGCAGGCGTACCCCGAGGGCGCGTTCGAGCGAGGCGAGCGTGCGGGAGACGGCGGCCTGGGAGACGCCCAGGGCGATCGCCGCGTCGGTGAACGTCCCCTCGTCGACGATGGCCACGAGACAGCGCAGCTGACGCAGGTCGATGTCGTGCATACGTGCAGCGTATAGATCGGCCGACGCATGCATTTTGCGCAAGGACCGGGCGGGCGCACGATCCGGGCATGCGACGAGCTCTCGAACACCCGGCGGGTACCGCGCCCGTGGCCGCGACGACGCCCCTGCCCACGCCCGGGCGGCTCACCGGGGTGGCCACCATGATCGGCAGTGGGCTCTCCAACCAGACCGGCGCCGCCGTCGGCGCCCTGGCCTTCCCGGTCCTCGGCCCGCTGGGCGTGGTGGCGGTACGGCAGTACGTCGCCGCCGTCGTCCTGCTCGCGGTGGCCCGGCCGCGGCTGCGCGGCTTCACCCGGCGGCAGTGGTGGCCGGTGCTCCTGCTGGCCGTGGTGTTCGGCACGATGAACCTGAGCCTGTACACCGCCGTCGACCGGATCGGCCTGGGCCTGGCCGTGACGCTGGAGTTCCTCGGGCCGCTGACGATCGCGCTGGCCGCCTCCCGGCGCCGGCTCGACGCCGTCTGCGCACTGCTGGCCGGGGCGGGGGTCGTCGTCCTGATGCGGCCGCGTCCGTCCGCGGACTGCACCGGGATGGCCCTCGGTCTGGTCGCCGCGTGCTGCTGGGCGTCGTACATCCTGCTCAACCGTGTGGTGGGACGGCGCATACCGGGCGCGCAGGGCGCGGCGGCGGCCTCCACCGTGTCGGCCCTGGCCTTCCTGCCCCTCGGTGTCCTGGTGGCGCTGCGCCATCCACCGACGACGGCGGCCGTGCTGTGCGCCGTGGCCGCCGGTCTCCTCTCCTCCGCCGTGCCGTACCTGGCCGACCTGCTGACGCTCCGCCATGTGCCGGCACAGACGTTCGGCCTGTTCATGAGCGTCAATCCGGTGCTGGCGGCCCTGGTCGGCCTGGTGGTGCTCGGCCAGGAGATGGGCGGGCCGGAGTGGGCGGGCATCGCGGCGGTGGTGGCGGCCAACGCGGTGAGCATCGCCACGGCGCGCCGCTGACCGCCCCGCTCCGGGCGGGCGGGCGGTCGGCGCGTGGCGCGGTCAGCGCGTGGCGCTCACCGGTGCCAGCCACAGGCCGACGATCGCGTCGGCGAGCCCCGTGGCGACCTCGTTCCAGCCGGCGCGCGGGGTCGGGGCGCCCTCGGCCAGGGCCCGCTCCCGTTCGGCGCAGGTGTGCAGGATGAGCAGGCGGACCATCTGGCCGCGTTCGGCGCGGACCTCGGGCGGCAGCTCGGGGAGGGTGCGGTCCAGCCCCTCGATCGCCAGCCGCAGCGCCGGGGAGGTCAGCGACTCCTCGACCATGATCTCGTGCAGCGCCGGGTCCGTCATCACCTGGGCGCAGAAGCGGGCGTACCAGGTGGGACTGGAGAGGCCGGCCAGGTGCTCGGTGACCGGGCGCACCAGGCAGTAGACCCAGTCGCGTACGTCCGTGGAGTCGCCGGCGGCCGCGAGGGACCGCTCCCTGAGCACCTCGATGCGGTCGGCGTGCCGGCGGGCCACCGCACGGACCAGGTCCGCCTTGGTGCCGAAGTGGTAGCCGACCGCCGCGTTGTTGCCCTGCCCGGCGGCCTCGCTGACCTGGCGGTTGGAGACGGCGTACACGCCGTGCTCGGCGAACAGCCGCTCCGCCGCCGCGAGGATCGCCTCCCGTGTCGCGTTCACCTGCTCGGCCCGCGCCGTCCTGCGCGCCATGCTCACCACCGCTCCGGGACTGCGCATCGCCCTGGCCGGCCGGTCCCGCGTGCCGCCCCAGGTCCTCGACCGGGGCGGCGAGGTCCAGCGGGGGGCAGCCTACGGGGCGCGTCCGGCCGCTCCCGACAGGCCCCGTGCGGAGCGCCGCCCCCGGTCGCTAGAGTAAGTCAATCAGTTGACTTAAAAGGCGTCGGATCGTCGAACCGGCCGCCCGCTCCTGCCCTCCTCCGGAAGGTTCCCCTCCCATGTCCGACGCCCCCGCCCGGCCCGCCGAGGCCGGCAGCTCCGCTCCGCCCCGTCCGGGTGCCGTCGTCGCCGTGCTGGCCCTGGCCGGCATCACCGTGTCGCTGATGCAGACCCTGGTGATCCCGATCGTCCCCGAGCTGCCCGGCCATCTGCACGCCGCGCCGTCCGACGCCGCCTGGGCGGTCACGGCCACGCTGCTGGCCGCCGCCGTCGCCACCCCGGTGGCCGGCCGGCTGGGCGACATGTTCGGCAAGCGGCGCCTGCTGCTGGTCAGCCTGGTGCTGCTGGTGGCCGGTTCGGTGGTCTGCGCGTTCAGCGACCGGCTGGTGCCGATGATCGCGGGCCGTACGCTCCAGGGACTCGCCGCCGCCGTGGTCCCGCTCGGCATCAGCATCATGCGCGACGAGCTGCCGCCACAGAAGCTGGCCGGTTCCACCGCGCTGATGAGCGCGTCGCTGGGCGTCGGCGGTGCGCTGGGCCTGCCCGCCGCGGCGTTCATCGCCGACCACTTCGACTGGCACGTGCTGTTCTGGACCTCCGCGACCGTGGGCGTCGTCGCGTTCGCCCTCGTGCTGGGCCTCGTGCCCGAGTCCGGTGTGCGCACCGGTGGCCGCTTCGACCTTCTCGGGGCGCTCGGCATGGCACTCGGGCTCGTCTCGCTGCTGCTGGCCGTCTCCAAGGGCGCGGACTGGGGCTGGGGCAGCGGCACCACCCTCGGCCTGTTCGCGCTCGCGGCCGTCGTCCTGCCCGCCTGGGGATGGTTCGAACTGCGCACGGCACACCCGCTGGTGGACCTGCGCACCACGGCCCGCCGCCAGGTGCTGTTCACCAACCTGGCCTCGATCGCCTTCGGCTTCTCGATGTTCGCGATGTCCCTGGTCATGCCGCAGCTGCTGCAGCTGCCGGCACAGACCGGCTACGGGCTCGGCAGGTCCATGCTCACCGTGGGTCTGGTCATGGCACCGCAGGGCCTGGTGATGATGGCCATGGCCCCGGTCTCCGCGATGATCACGAAGTCCCGGGGGCCGCAGACCACGCTGATGACCGGTGCGGTGATCGTGGCGGTCGGGTACGGCCTCGGCATCGCGCTGATGAGCGAGCTCTGGCAGCTGGTCCTGGTGTCCTGCGTGATCGGCGCGGGCGTCGGCTTCGCCTACGGAGCCATGCCCGCACTGATCATGGACGCTGTCCCGGCGTCGGAGACGGCCGCCGCGAACAGCCTCAACACGCTGATGCGGTCCATCGGCACCTCGGTGGCCAGCGCGGTCGCGGGCGTGATCCTGGCCCGGTTGACGATCAGCCTCGGCGGTCACGCGCTGCCGTCGGAGAACGGCTTCAAGGTCGTCATGGCCATCGGCGCGGGCGCGGCGGCCCTCGCGTTCGTCCTCGCCGCGTTCCTCCCCCGCCACCGCTCGGCCACCCCGGCCCCGGCACCGACGGCCGAGGAGCCGTCGGCCGAGGCGGTGGGCTGAGCGACCCACTGCCCGGCGCCGGCTGGTACGCCCTCCCGGCCACCGCCGGGGAGGTCGGCGCCGAAGGGCGGACGGGGCGTGGCGAGCGGAATCCCGGCCCGGCCGGCGGCCGCGGGCGCGAGGCCCATGGCGATCCAGGGGTCGCCACCGCGCCCACCGTGCGGCCCCGGCCGCGTCCCCGGCTCCGGCTCCGGCTCCGGCTCCGGACGGACCGTCGGCGCCGGCCCGCCGGAGGACCGTTCAGGGGAAACCGGGTCGCTGTGGGCGTGATGGCGGACGTCGTGGTCGAAGGCTCTTGCCGTGACCGTCGTGACGCTGCCGCTCATCCCGCCGATGCTCGCCACACCCGGCCGGCTGCCGCCCGTCGCCCAGGACGACCGGTGGGCGTACGAGACCAAGCAGGACGGACAGCGGGTGATGGTCTACCTGCCCGGCGACGGAACGGTGCTGCTGCGCGCCCGCTCGGGCGAGGACATCACCGGCGCCTATCCCGAACTCCGGCCGCTGGGCGGCGCCCTGGGCGGCACCGCGGCCGTACTGGACGGCGAGGTGCTGGCCCTGGACGAGCGGGGCCGGGCCGACTTCCAGCTGCTGCAGAACCGGATGGGCCTCGCGCACGCCCCCGCGCGAGCAGCACGCCGGGCCGCCCAGGTGCCGGTGCACCTGGTGTTGTTCGACGTGCCGTTCCTCGGCGAACCCCTGGTCCGGCTGCCGTACACGCGGCGCCGGGCCCACCTGGAGGAGCTGGGGCTGACCGGATCGCACTGGTCGACACCCGGCGCCGTGACCGGGCACGGCGCCGAGGCGCTGGCGGCGACCCGCGAGCACGGCCTGGAGGGCCTGGTGTGCAAGCGGCTGGACTCGGTGTACGAGCCCGGCGTGCGCTCCCGCGCCTGGATCAAGATCCGGAACATGCGTGCCGAGGACGTCGTCGTCGGCGGCTGGCTGCCCGGCAAGGGGCGGCTGACGGGACTGCCCGGCGCGGTGCTGGTCGGACAGCGCGCGGCGGGCGGGCTGCGGTACGTGGGCGGGGTCGGCACCGGCTGGAGCCACGCCGAGCGGACGGAACTGGCGCGGCTGCTCGGGGAGGCGGCGAGCGACCGCTGCCCCTTCACCCCGGTGCCGCGCGCCCCCGGCGCCCGCTGGGTGCTGCCGCGGCTGGTGGGCGAGGTCAGCTACAGCACCCGTACCCGCAACGGACTGCTGCGCCAGCCGTCCTGGCTCCGGCTCCGCCCGGACCTCACACCGGAGCAGTCGGCGGCGGACCTGCCGGACGAGTTCGTCTAGCGGCGGACGGCGCCCCAGCGGGTACGCACGCGGGCCGGCGGCAGGAGTTCACCCGCGCTCAACTCCTGGGACGCATGTGTCCTCTTGGCAGCGCGGTGCCCGGCCGGGATGCTGAACTCACGCGCTCCCCACCGCTGTTGGAGGAATCCGGTGTTCTCGCTCGCCTCGCGCCCGCGGCTCGGCCGATGGTTCGCCCCGCTCGCCAGCGCGGCCGCCCTCGTGATCGCCTTCCCCGCCGTCGCCTTCGCCGCGCCGCCCCTGGCGCTACCGAAGAACGCGGAGCCGGCCGAACTGGCGTACCAGCCCGCGTTCGACTACGACACGGACGGCTGCTACCCGACTCCCGCCATCGGCCCGGACGGAACGGTCAACGGGGGCCTGAACCCGACCGGCGCCCTCAACGGCAACTGCCACGACGCCTCCGACCTCGACAACACCAACGGCTACTCCCGCTACAAGTGCAACAACGGCTGGTGCGCCTATGTCTACGGCCTGTACTTCGAGAAGGACCAGGCACTGCCCGGCAGCAGCATCGGCGGGCACCGCAACGACTGGGAGCACGTCGCGGTGTGGGTGCAGGACGGGCAGATCCGGTACGTGTCGACGTCCAACCACGGCTCGTTCACCGTGCACCCGGCATCCGAGGTCCGCTTCGAGGGCGGGCACCCCAAGGTCGTCTATCACAAGGACGGCATCGGCACGCACTGCTTCCGGCTCGCCAACGCGAACGACGAGCCGCCGGAGAACCACCGGCACACCTGGCAGTACCCGGCGCTCGTCGGCTGGAACGGCTACCCGGCCGGTGTGCGGGACAAGTTGAGCTCCTACGACTTCGGCAGCGCCCACTTCGGTCTGCGCGACGACAGCTTCGCCTCGCACCTGGCGTCCGCGAAGCCGTCCGGCATCCCGTTCGACCCCAACGCCTGAGCGGGCGCCGCGAGGCCCGGCCGTCGTAAGACCGCCCTCAGGTCTGCGACGGTTCCTCGGGCAGTTCCGCCGGCAGGCCGAGCGCCCCGGCGACATGACGCCAGACGGCGGCCAGGGCCGTGTCCAGCGTGACGGCGGGATCGCGCAGCATCAGCCGGATGCCGTAGCCGTCGCTGAGGGACAGCACGAGGGTGCCGAGGTCGTCCACGTCTGCCGGGGCGAACTCGCCCGAGTCGATGCCCCGGCGGATCGCGCCGGTCACCCACGCGTGCAGTTCGGCGTACAGATCGACGGCGAAGACCCGGGTCGTCTCGTCGCGCAGCGCCCGCGCCCACAACTCCTGCCACAGCCGCCAGTCCTGGTGCAGTTCCGGGTCGGTCGGCAGCAGGTTCCGCAGGATCCGCGCCAGGACGACCGCCGCCGGCGCGGTGTCGGCGTCGCGTTCGGCGTCCAGGGCGGTGTGGGCGAACGAGTGGGTCATCGCCTCGGTGAACAGCTTCTCGCGGGTGTCGAAGTGGTAGTGCAGCAGTGCGGTCGACACCCCGGCCCGCTCGGCGACCATCCGCATGCGGATCTTCTCGAAGCCGATCTCGGCGATGACCTCGCACGCCGCGGTCAGGATGCGCTCGCGTGTGTCGGCCGTGCCGCGCACCTTGGTCGTCACCCTGCGGCTCCCCTCGTCCGGTGGTCCTGCGCCGGGACCATCTTCCCTCACGTCCGCTCCGCCGGTACGGCCGTCCCTTGCCGCGGCTGTGCCGGGTACGTGTGGAAGCCGCGCCCCGACTTCCGGCCGAGCAGCCCCGCCTCCACCATGCGGGACAGCAGCGGCGGCGGCGAGTACAGCGGCTCGCGGAACTCGGCGTACAGCGACTCGGCGATGGCCCGGGTGGTGTCGAGGCCGATCAGGTCCGTCAGGGCCAGCGGGCCGAGGGGGTGCGCGCAGCCGAGGACCATGCCCCGGTCGATGTCCTCGACACTCGCGCCGCCCGCCTCCACCATGCGGATCGCGGCGAGCAGGTACGGCACGAGCAGCGCGTTGACGACGAACCCGGCCCGGTCCCGGGTGCGGACGGTCTCCTTGCCGAGCCTGCCGGTGACGAAGGCCTCGGCGCGGCTCAGGGTGTCCGCCGAGGTGAGCAGGGACGGCACCAGCTCGACCAGCCGCAGGACCGGCACGGGGTTGAAGAAGTGCACGCCGACGACGCGTTCGGGGCGCGAGGTGGCGGCGGCGAGCCGGATGACCGGGATGGAGGAGGTGTTGGTGGCCAGCAGGACGTCGTCGCGGGTGAGGACGGCGTCGAGGCGGGTGAAGACGTCCGTCTTCAGGCGCTCGTCCTCCGCCACGGCCTCGACCACCAGAGGGCTGTCGTGCAGCGCCTCCATCTCGTCGACGACGGTGATCAGGGCGTCGGCGGCCTCGCGCCCCTCGGTGGTGAGCCTGCCGTGCGCGGTGGCCCGGTCGAGCGAGCGGGCGATGCGCAGGCGGCCCGAGCGGGCCGCCTCCGCGTCGCGTTCCACCACGGTCACCGGCAGGCCGGCCCGCGCACAGACCTCGGCGATGCCCGCGCCCATCAGGCCGCAGCCGACGACTCCGACGCGTTCGATGTCGGTCATCCGAGCTTCCCTTCGATCTGTGTCGGCCGGTGTGTCAGGCGGTGGGCAGGTCCAGGACCCCGGTACCGCGGCGGACGAGTTCGTTGGCGATGATCAGCCGCTGGATCTCGGAGGTGCCCTCCCAGATGCGGTCCACGCGCAGCTCGCGGTAGAGGCGCTCGACGGCGTAGGAGCGGTCGTAGCCGCGCCCGCCGTGGATCTGCAGGCACCGGTCGATCACCCGGCCGGACGCCTCGCTGGCCGAGAGCTTGGCGATGGCGGCCTTGGCGTGCAGCCGCTTGCGGTCCTCGGCCGAGGCGCGGTCGATCTCCCAGGCGACCTGGTGGGTGTAGGCGCGGTTGACGGCGATGTCGACGGCGCTGTCGGCGAGCATCCCCTGGATCAGCTGGTACGAGGCGATCGGCGACCCGAACTGCTCGCGCTCCACGGCCCAGTCCCGGGACAGCTCCAGGGCCCGCTCGGCCGCGCCGGTGGTGCGGGCGGCGATCATCAGGCGCTCCTCGGTGAACCAGGAGCGGGTGATGTCGTAGCCCTCGCCGATGCCGCCGAGCACCGCGTCCTCGTCCACCTGGACGTCGGTGAAGGTGAACTCGGGGTGCTCGTAGACGAAGGTGTGCATGAAGCGCGGCACGCGCGTCATCTCGATGCCGGGGGTGTCCTTGTCCACCAGGAACAGGGTCGGGGCGCGCTCGGGGCCCGCGGCGGCGAGGACGATCATGAAGTCGGCGTGGTCGCCGACGGTCACGAACCACTTCTCGCCGTTCAGGACCCAGCCCAGGTCGTTCTTGGTGGCGGTGGTGGCGAGGTTCTGCGGGTCGGAACCGGCGCCGGGCTCGGTGACGGCGTAGCAGTCCCGCCGTTCTCCCCGGATCACCGGGACCAGGAAGCGCTCGCGCTGCTCGGGCGTGCAGAAGCGCAGGGCGTTGGCGGGCCGCCACACCATGTCCCACAGGGCCCCGGTGAGGCGCCCCAGTTCCTCCTGCACGGTGACCTGTTCGGCGATGGTGAGGCCGGCGCCGCCCCACTCGGCCGGCATGTTGACGGCCTGGAGTCCCGCGTCGAGGACGGCGTCCCGGATCTTGGCGTGGGCGTCGGCGGGCAGGCCGTTGTTCTCCTCGCACTCCAGCTCGTAGGCGGCGATGAGGTCGGTGAGGGCACGCGCGTCGGCCTTGAGCTGTACCTGGCGCGGGGTGAGACGGAAGTCCATGGAAGTCCTCGCTGTGAAGGTGATGGGGTGCGACGGGGGCTCGGTGATGGTCAGGGCGTGGGCAGGGCCAGGGCGCCGGTGCCGCGCTTGATCAGCTCGTTGGCGATGATCAGCCGCTGGATCTCGGAGGTGCCCTCCCAGATCCGGTCGACGCGCAGCTCGCGGTACATGCGCTCGACGGCGTAGGAGCGGTCATAGCCGCGTCCGCCGAAGATCTGCAGGCAGCGGTCGGCGACCCGGCCGGCCGCCTCGCTGGCGGCGAGCTTGGCGGTGGAGGCCTTGGCGTGCAGCGTCTTGCGGTCGGTGCCGGGCTGGTCGGCCTCCCAGGCGACCTGGTGGGTGTAGGCGCGGTTGACGGCGATGTCGACGGCGCTGTCGGCGAGCATCCCCTGGATCAGCTGGTAGGAGGCGATCGGCGACCCGAACTGCTCGCGCTCCACGGCCCAGTCCCGGGCCAGTTCCAGGGCGCGCTCGGCCGCGCCGACCGTGCGTGCCGCGATCATCAGGCGCTCGTCGGTGAACCACTCCTTGGTCAGCTCGTAGCCCTTGCCGACCCCGCCGAGCACGTCCTCGTCGGCGACGAAGACGTCGGTGAAGGTGAACTCGGGGTGCCCGTTGACCGCGGAGTGCATGAAGCGGGGCAGCCGGGTCATCTCGACACCGGGTGCCGCCTTGTCGACGAAGAACAGCGTGGGCAGCCGCTCGGGGCCGGCGTCGGCCTGCACCAGCAGGAAGTCGGCGACGTCGCCGCAGGTGACGAACCACTTCTCGCCGTTGAGGAGCCAGCCGCCGTCGGTCCGGGTGGCCGTGGAGGTGCCGGAGGAGGGGTCGGATCCGGCGCCGGGCTCGGTGACGGCGAACGCGTCGAACTTCTCGGCCCGGATCACGGGCAGCAGGTACTTCTCGCGCTGCCGTTCGTCGCCGTAGGCGAGGACGTTGGCGGGCCGCCAGGGGATGTCCCACAGGCAGTTGGTGACCTTGCCGAACTCCTCCTCGACGATGACCTGGTCGAGCAGGCTCAGTCCGGCGCCGCCCCACTCGGCGGGCATGTTGATGGCGTAGACGCCGGCGTCCATGGCGGCCCGGGTCAGCTCGGCGACGAGCTCCTGCGGCAGGGGCCCGCCGGCCTGCTCGGACTGCTCCTCGTACCGCATCAGCAGGCGGGCGTAGTCGGCGGCGCGGCGCTTGAGATCGGCCTGTTCGGGGGTGTAGCGCAGGTCCATGGGTGCCTCTTGTTTCCGGGAGACGGGGTGCGGGGCGGGTGGTCCGGTCCGGTGGGTGCCCACCGGTGGCGGGGTTGCGGTCCGGTCAGGCGAGTACGGCGCGGGAGTCCAGGGCGAGGACGCCCCGGGGCCGTACGAGGAGGGGGTTGACCTCGATCTCGGCGATCTCGGGGTGTTCGGCGGCGAAGGTGGTGATCGTCTCGACGGCGGCCGCGGCCGCGGCGACGTCCACGGCCGGTCTGCCGCGTACGCCGTCCAGCAGGGCGGCGGTGCGCAGGCCGCGCAGCAGCGACTCGGCGCGGTCCGCGGGCACGGGTGCCAGGGAGAAGGCGACGTCGCGCAGTGCCTCCGCCAGGACTCCGCCCAGGCCGACCATGGCCACCGGTCCGAAGCGCGGGTCGCGGTTGACGCCGACGATCAGCTCGATGCCGTCCGACAGGTCCGCCATGGCCTCCACGGAGTAGGAGGGGGCGCCGAGACGGGCGTGCATCTGCCGGAAGGCGGCGAGGAGTTCGGCCGGGCCGGCCAGGTTCAGGGCGACCCCGCCCGCGTCGGACTTGTGCAGCAGGTGCAGGGCCTTGAGGACGTAGGGCCCGGTGAACTCGGCGGCAGCGGCCAGGAGTTCCGCCTCGTCGTGGATCTCCTGGGCGGCGGGGAAGGCCAGCCCGGCCGCTTCGAGGGCCCTGCGGGTCTCCAGGTAGCCGGTCCGGCGGATCGGTGCGGCGGGCGCGGGGAGGGGGGTGACGCCGGTGTGCGCCGTCGCGGGTGCCGTGGCGAGGAGCGCGCGGGCGGCGTCCTCGGTGGCGGCGAAGACCGGGATGCCCGCCGCGGCGAGGGTGCGGCAGCTGGGCGACTCGGGGTACATCGACTGCACCACGAGCGGTTTCGCGGTGGCCCGGTGCCGTGCCGCGATGAGCCGGGCGGCCTCCCGCTCGCCGTCCGCGAGCGCCGTACCGCCGCCGCCGAGTCCGCCTTCGGCCGCCGCGTAGCCGCCGAAGTACCCCGTCATCAGGACGGCGTCGGTGTCCTCGGCCGCCAGCAGCGCGGCCACGGTCGCCGCGTACGAGCCGGGGTCCTGCTCGCCCATGCCGGCGAGGTCGACGGGGTTGGCGACGGCGGACTGCTCCCACAGCGCCTCGCGCAGGTGCTGCCGGGTCGGCTCGGCGAGTTCGGGCACGGTCAGGCCCGCCGTCTCGACGGCGTCGGCCGCGATGACACCGTGGCCGCCGCCGTCCGTGAGGACCGCGACCCGCCGGCCCGCCGCGCGCCGCGCGCCTTCCGACGCCGCGAGGACGACCGTGAGTTCGCGCGGTGTGGCGACGAGTTCCACGCCGGCGTCGCGGCAGGCCGCGCTCACCACGTCGGCGGAGGTGGTGAGCGCCCCGGTGTGCGACTGGGCGCTGCGCGCGGAGGCGTCCCCGCGGCCGGCCGTCAGCAGCACCACCGGCTTGCCGGCCTCGGCGGCGGCCTCGGCGAAGGCGCGCCCGTCGCCGAAGTCCTCCGCGTAGACGGCGATCGCCCGGGTGCCCTCGTGCCGGGCGCAGTCGGCGAGCAGGTCGACGAGGGTGACGTCGGCCTGGTTGCCCAGCGAGACGAAACGGGAGAAGCCGAGGCCGTGCGGGCGGAAGCGGAGCTGCAGTTCGAGGGCGAGGTTGCCGCTCTGGCTGAGCAGGGCGACTCCGCCGGGGGTGAAGGAGTCCGAGGCCAGGAAGAGGTCGGTGGTGTTGTCGGCGATGCCGAGGCAGTTGGGGCCGACCATGACGGCTCCGGCGGCGCGCACGCGTTCGGCGACGGCGTGCTGGCGGGCCCGGCCGGCGGCGCCGGTCTCGGCAAATCCGGCGGTGATGGCGACGATCGCCCGGGCCCCGCACCGCAGGGCCTCGTCGACGGCGTCCTCGAAGCCGGCGGCGGGCACGGAGACCACCGCGAGGTCGACCGGTTCGCCGAGCGCGCTCAGGCTGGGCGCCGCGGTGCGGCCGAGGACCGTGCCGGCCCGCCGGTTGACGAAGTGGACGGGGCGGCGTCCATCGGCGCGGAGGGCCTGGACGGCGATGGCGTGGCCGTACTTGGCGGGGTCGTCGCTGGCTCCGACGACGGCGACGGAGACCGGGTCGAAGAGGGCGGAAAGGTCGCGTCCCATGTCACTTCACCAGCCGCAGCGCGGAGTTGGGGCAGGCGGCGACGGCAGTGGCGGCGGCTTCCTCGCCGCCCTCGGGCACGGTGGTCCCGCGCACCCGGGCGTAACCCCACTCGTCGAGGTCGATCAGCTCGGGCGCGGGTTCCTGGCACAGGCCGTAGCCCTGGCAGAGGGTGGAGTCCAGCAGGAGTTTCATGACACGGTCCTTTCGGTGCGGCGGGGAGGTGGGGGTACGGGGTGGGCCGGGTCAGGGCACCGGCACCGTGAACCGGCGTCCGTCCCCGGGTGCCGCGCCCGCACAGGCGGGGCACCCGGAGTCGCGGTGGTCCTCGACGCGGTCGGGGAAGTGCGCGAGGAGGGAGCCGGCGACGCCGGCGGCGGCGTCGAGGAGCCCGCAGGCGCCGCGTCCGGGCAGCCCGCGCGACCAGCGGAGCAGTTTCTCGGACGTGTCGGCGCCGGCCTCGCCGCGGGCGACGGCGGCCAGGGCGTCGGCCAGGGCTCCGGTGCCGGAGACACACACGCCGCACTGCCGCGCGCTCTGTGCCGCGAGGTAGGCGGCCGCCTCGCCGGCCACCGCGACGGGGCAGGCCTCGGGGTGCAGGAAGTGCAGTGCCCCGCAGCCGAGCGCGCCGCCCGCGGCGGCCAGCACGTCCTGGTCGAGCGGGAGGTCCCGCCAGCCGGCGCCGTACAGTCCGCCGAACATCCCGCCCAGCAGCACCGCCTCGGAGGTGCCGTGCCCGCACAGGTCGGCGAGGACCTTCAGGTGGGTGCCCGCGGGCGCCTCGACCAGTGCGGCCGCTCCCCCGGTTCCGGAGACGGTCACGAGGTGGGCGTCGGCGGCCGTGCCGTCGGGGCGGGTGTGCAGCAGCGCGATGCGGGCCAGCGTCTCCACGTTGGCGACGAGGGTGGGGGCGCCGCCGACACCGCTCTCGTACGGGCGCGGGGGCTTGGCCGTGGGCAGCGCCGGGCCGCCGTCGATGCGGCGGACGACCGCGCTCTCCTCGCCCGCGACGTACGCGGGCTCCGTGCGCACGACGTCGACCGGCAGCTCACCGGGCCACTCGCCGAGCGCCCGGCGTACGGCTCGCTCGGCGCGGGGGTCGGAGAGGTAGACGACGCCGCGTGCGGCGCCGGTGACGGCCGAGGCCAGCCGGAGGCCGTCCAGGACCAGGTGGGGGCGGTGCCGCAGCAGCCAGCGGTCCTTGACGGACCCGGGCTCGCCCTCCTCGCCGTTGGCCACGGCCACGGGCCGGCCGGGGGCGTCGCGGACGGAGCGCAGCTTGACGGCGGCCGGGAAGCCGGCTCCGCCCCGGCCGCGCAGCCCGGCGGCGGCGACGCGGTCGAGCAGTTCGGCGGGCTCGGGCAGGGGGGCGTAGCCGCCCGCCGCGTGATAGGCGGCCAGGTCGGCGGTGGCCGGGGTGGTGAGCAGCCCGTGCTGTCCTTCGGGAAGAAGCGAGAGGACGCCGGTCATACGGTGCTCCGGGGCTCGGGGTGGCGGAAGGGGAGGGACCGCAGGCGGACCAGCGCCCGTTCGAGCGCCTGCCGTTGCCCGTCGGTGCGCCGGTAGCCGTCGCCGGGCAGGCCGATCAGCATGCGGTGGTGGTCGAGGACGACCTCGCCGGCGAGCAGGGCCGGGCGCGGGTCGGGGGCCGGGGAGGACTCGGCGGCCGCCTCCACGACGAGGTCGGTGACCTCGCCGAGGTAGCGCAGCCAGCCGCGCTGGGTGCCGCGCAGCACCAGCCGCTCCACGCGGCGGCGCTCGGCGGCGACGAGGCCCGGCGGCGGGGTGTCTTCCGCGGCGCTCCGCAGGGCGGCCACCACGGCGGGCAGCTCCTGTTCGGGCTCCGGTGTGAGGCCGAGCCATACCAGACTGCGGCGAGCGCTCATGCGTGCCTCCGGGGGCGCACCGGTCCCGGGGTCCGGGAACGGGCTGGCGCGGCGATGGCGGGTAGGGGGTGCTCCGGTCCCTGCGGGGAGGTGGGAGCGGGGCGGCGCACGAGGGCCGCGGAATCACGGGACGCGTCCGGGCAGCCCTCTGCTGGAGCCGACGCGTCCGACCTGCCACCGACACTAACTAACTAATTAGTCAGGCCACAAGTCTTGACTTGGCCCTCCGCCGGTCCCACTCTGACTAACCAATTAGTCAGCCGGGACACGCCAGGTGCGCAACGGCACCGTGGGCCGTCGTCCCGCCCGCAGCCTCACCGCCCATCGCCGCCGCCGCGGCGCGGAGGAGGACCCCATGCACCCCTCGACCACCCGGGCCGACACCGCACCGGTGAATCCGCCCCAGGCACCCGGAGAGGATCCCGGGAAGGCGCTGTCCGCGCGCTACTACACCGATCCGGCCGTCAGCGCGGCCGAGACCGAGCACATCTTCGCCAGGTCCTGGCAGCTCGCCTGCCACGAGTCCGACCTGCCCGGGCCGGGCGCCCGTCTGACCGCCACGGTCGCCGGCCGCGAGGTCCTGGTCGTCCGCACCGAGGACGGCGGCCTCGCCGCCCACCTGAACGTCTGCCGCCACCGCGGCACCCGCCTGGTCACCGCCCCGGAACCGGAGGGCAAGGCGATCCGCTGCCCCTACCACGGCTGGACCTACAAACTGGACGGACGCCTGGTCGGCGCCCCGGAAGCCCGCCGGATCCCCTGCCTGGACAAGCCCCGGCTCGGACTGCACCCGGTCAACGTCGAGTCGTTCCTCGGCTTCGTCTTCGTCAACCTCGACATGGAGGCGACACCCCTCGCCGAATCCTGCAAGGGACTCGCCGAGGCCGTCGGCCGCTACGCCGGGGCGGACCTGGTGCCCGTCGGCAAGCACCGCACCCACGACCTCGCCGACGGCGAGGAGCAGAACGCCAACTGGAAGGTGATCGTCGACAACTACCTGGAGGGCTACCACGTCCCCGTCGCCCATCCCGCGCTGATGCGCCTGCTCGACTACCAGGCGTACACCGTGGACGTGCAGGAGAACTACGTCCTGTTCGAGTCCCCGCTGCGCGACAAGCCGTCCTCGAACTGGACCGAGCGCCTCTACCAGCGCCTCGCCTCCCCGATGCCGGGGCTGACCGAGGCCGACCGCCGGGTCTGGCGGTACGCCGTGATCTACCCGAACACGCTCATCGACTTCTACCCTGACCACGTGCTCGCGTGGACCGCCCTGCCCACCGCCCAGGACCGGGCGGCGATCCCCGGTGCCTTCTACACCAGGCACGGGGAGAGCGTCCGCACCCGGCTGGCCCGCCGGCTCAACATCCACATCGGCTGGGTCACCAACGACGAGGACGCAGAGCTGGTGGAACGCGTACAGGCCGGCCTCTCCACGCCCGGCTTCGAACCGGGACCGCTCTCGCGCCGCGAGGCCGCCGTCGGCTGGTTCGCCCGCCGGGTCCGGGACGACCTGGAGGGAACCGCGCCGTTCGCCCCCGAGGGGACCGCCCCGTGACGCCCTCCGCCCCGCGCCCGCTTCCGGTGCGCCTCCCGCCGGGCTTACCCCTCCCCCGCTGACGCACGTCCGCACCACCCCAGACCGGTCTTCACTGCGGAGTCAGGGCCCGCAGCGAGCCGACCAGCCGGTCCGCCCTGGACTTGTGCCGTTCCTCGACGGAGAGGACGCTTCATGTCCCCCGTTCCACCCACCCCACCGACCCGCCGCGCCCTTCTGCGCGCGGGCGCCGGCGGACTGCTGGGCGCCGCGGCCGCAGGCTGCGGGTTCATGCCCGCGCGCCAACCCGACGCGAAGGACCTCGCCCCCGTCCGGCCCCGCGTCGACGGCGACCTCGTCTACTTCAACTGGGCCGACTACGTCGATCCTTCCGTCTTCAAGGGCTTCGAGAAGGAGTACGGCGTCAAGGTCGTGCAGTCGAACTTCGACTCCATGGAGGGCATGGTCGCCAAGCTCAACGCGGGCAACCGCTACGACATCGTCTTCCCCACCGCCAAATGGGCCCAGCGCCTGGTCCGCGGGGGCCGGCTGCGCCGGATCGACCACAGCCGGCTCACCAACGCCCACGCGATCTTCGGCACCTACGACTATTTCGCGGACCCGTGGTACGACCCGGGCTCCGCGCACACCGTCCCCTTCACCGCCTACAAGACCGGCATCGGCTGGCGCCGCGACCGGATCGGCGAGCTCACCGGGTCCTGGAAGGACCTGTGGAGCGACAAGGCCCGCGGCAAGGTGTTCCTGCTCGACGACCGCGACGAGGTCCTCGGCATGGGCGCCCTGGAACTCGGCCTGCCGGTCAGCACCGGCGACACCGGCGACCTCGACCGCATCACGTCCCTGCTGGGCACCCTGCGGCCCCGGCTGCGCGGCTTCTCCAGCGACAGCTACAACAACCTCCTCAACGGCAACGCGGTCATGACCCAGGCCTGGAGCGGTGACATGGCCGCCATGCTCAACCAGGCCAAGGACCCCTCCGTCTTCGGCTTCCAGGCCCCCAGGGAGGGGACACCGATCAACTCCGACTGCTACGCCATCCCCTGGAACGCCCCGCACCCCGGCACCGCGATGCTCTTCATCGACTACATGCTCCGGCCGGAGAACGTGAAGAAGAACATCGAGTACATCGGCTACCCGATGCCGGTCGCCGGCACCGAGAAGGTCTACGCCGCCCTCGTCGAGCCCTTCCCCGAGTGCCTGGTCACCCAGGCCGACCTCAAGGCGGACCTGTTCTTCCGCAACGGCGGCCGCGCGGCGGAGGACGCCCGCGACACCGCCTGGACCCATGTGAAGGCGGGCTGAGACATGGCACTGCTCCGCCCCTCCTCCCGCACCCGGCGCCGCAAACCGGACACCAGCGGCAGCCGCATGTGGACCTGGTTCATGCTGCCCGGCACCCTGTGGATGACCGGCTTCCTGGTCGCCTCGCTGATCCTCGTCGCCGTACTCGCCGTCGGCACCACCGACGAACTCGGCAACCCGCGCTTCGGCTTCGACCTCGCCGGCGTCCGCGCCCTCACCGACCCCGCCTACACCGAGGTCCTCGCCCGCTCCCTCGGCTACGCCCTGCTGACCTGCCTGATCTGCCTGCTGATCGCCTACCCGGTGGCGTACACCATCGCCCTGCACGGCGGCCGGTACAAGAACGCGCTGATCGCCGCGATCGTGGTGCCGTTCTTCGCCAACTACCTGGTCCGCATGTACGGCTGGTCGGTCGTCCTCTCCGACGACGGGCCCCTGCTCCGCGCCCTGCGCGCGATCGGCCTCGCCGACGGCGACACCAGGATCCTCAACACCGGGATCGGCGTGGTCGCGGGCCTCGTCTACGGCTTCGTCGTCTTCATGATCATCCCGCTGTACGCGGCCCTGGAACGGCTGGACGTCTCCCTCGTCGAGGCCGGCCGCGATCTGTACGGCGGCCCGGTGCGGACCTTCTTCTTCGTCACCCTGCCCGCCACCCGGCAGGGCGCCGCCGCCGGGCTGGTCCTGGTGTTCCTGCCCGCCATGGGCGACTTCGTCAGCGCGCAGCTCATGGGAGGCCCGGACCAGATCATGATCGGGAACCTGATCCAGGACAAGTTCTTCCAGGGCCAGAACTGGCCCCTGGGCTCGGCGCTGACCATGCTGCTGATGCTGGTGCTGCTGCTCGGGATGTTCGGTTACCTGCGGCGCACCCGCAAGGACGAGGCGGAGGCCCGCCGATGACCCTGATCAAACCGCCCCGGGCCGCCGCTCCCGC
Organism: Streptomyces sp. NPDC015139; assembly: GCF_043079785.1. Classification (NCBI taxonomy): domain Bacteria; kingdom Bacillati; phylum Actinomycetota; class Actinomycetes; order Kitasatosporales; family Streptomycetaceae; genus Streptomyces; species Streptomyces sp. NPDC015139. The sequence goes on from NZ_JBIBUW010000008.1 coordinate 372,841, forward strand.
CCGGACCGCCGCGAAATCCCGCTCGCGGCGCGGCCGCGCCGAACGCAGGCCGCGTGTCCTCCTCGCCGTCACCGGGCTGTTCTTCGCGCTGCTGTACCTGCCCATCGCGGTCGTCGCGCTGTTCTCCTTCAACTCCAAGAAGTCCCTGACCGTGTTCGGCGGGTTCAGCCTGCGCTGGTACCGCGCCTTCGCCCACGACGACGTGCTCCTCGCCTCGCTCGGCACCAGCCTGCGGATCTCGCTGGTGGCGATGGCGGGCTCGGTGCTCCTCGGCGTGGCCCTCGCGCTCGGCCTCGTCCGCTCACGCACCCGGCTCGGCTCGCTCGCCGGGCTCGTCATGCTCGTCCCGCTGATCACCCCCGAGATCGTCACCGGCGTCGCGTCCATGCTGCTGTTCAAGGGCCTCGGCGTGACCCTGTCCACGGGCACGGTCATGCTGTCGGAGATCACCTTCTCCATCTCCTACGTCACCGTCATCCTCCGCTCCCGCGTCGCCGCGCTGAACCCGGAGGTGGAGGAGGCCGCGATGGACCTCGGGGCCACCCGCTGGCAGGCGGTCCGCCTGGTCACCCTGCCGGCCCTGCTGCCCGCCGTGCTCGCGAGCGCCGTACTGATCTTCGCGCTCGTCTTCGACGACTTCGTGCTCGCCTACTTCACCACCGGCGTCGACCCCCAGCCGCTGTCGGTGCGGATCTACTCCGCGATCCGCTTCGGGGTGCAGCCGACCATCAACGCCGTCGGCACCCTGATGCTCGCCGGCTCCATCTGCCTGATCGCCCTCGCGCTGTTCATCCCGCGCCTCTTCGGCCGCCGCGGCGGCCTCGACATCCTCTCCGGAGAGTGACCCCATGGACGCGACCGACGCGACCCCGGCCGTCCGGCTCGACGGCGTCTCCAAGCAGTACGCGGACTCCTTCGCCGTGCGCGACCTCGACCTCGACATCGAGGCCGGCCACTTCTTCTCGCTGCTCGGCCCCTCCGGCTGCGGCAAGACCACCTCACTGCGCATGATCGGCGGGTTCACCGACCCCACCGACGGCTCGGTGCTGCTGGCCGGCGAGGACGTGACCGGGCTGCCGCCCAACAAGCGCAACGTCAACACCGTCTTCCAGAGCTACGCCCTCTTCGACCACCTGAGCATCGCCGACAACATCGGCTTCGGCCTCAAGCGCAAGGGCGTCGACCGGACCGAGACACGCAGGCGGGTGGCCGAGATGCTGGACCTGGTCCAGCTCGGCGGCCTGGCCGAGCGCAAGCCCCGCACCCTCTCCGGCGGCCAGCGCCAGCGCGTCGCCCTGGCCCGCGCCCTGGTCAACCGGCCCGCCGTCCTCCTCCTGGACGAGCCGCTGGCGGCCCTCGACCTGAAGCTGCGCCGGCAGATGCAGGTGGAGCTGAAGCAGATCCAGCGCGAGGTCGGCATCACCTTCGTCTTCGTCACCCACGACCAGGACGAGGCGCTCACCATGTCCGACCGGATCGCCGTGATGAACGCCGGCCGGGTCGAGCAGTGCGGCACCCCCGAGGACATCTACGAGCACCCGGCGAGCCGCTTCGTCGCCTCCTTCATGGGCACCTCCAACCTGATGACGGGCACCTACCGCGGCGGCGAGGTCGCCCTGGACACGGGCCCCGCCCTGCCGGTCGGCCACCGCTCCGGCATCACGGAGGGCACCGCCGTCAGCGTCTCCGTCCGCCCCGAGAAGATCTGGCTGTCCGACTTCGAACCGGGCATGTCGGTGCTCAGCGGGGTGATCCGCGAGACCGTCTACAGCGGCGCGACCACCACGTACCTCATCGAGCTCGCCCCCGGCGTCACCCTGTCGGTCCTGGAGCAGAACACGGACCGCGCCCGCATGGAGGACCGCTGGAGCGGCGGCGAGACCGTGGAGTTCGCCTGGCGCCCCGAGCACTGCCTGGTCATGGCCTGACCGCGCCCGAACCGGAGAGCGAAACTGATGCATCACGACGTGATCGTGCTCGGCGCCGGACTGGCCGGCCTCACCGCCGCCCGGGACCTGGCGGCCGCCGGCACCGACGTACTCGTCCTGGAGGCCCGTGACCGCGTCGGCGGCCGGGTCGAGCAGACCCGCACCCCCGACGGCCGCACCGTCCAGCTGGGCGGCGAGGTGGTCGGCCGCGGGCACACCGCCTATCTGCGTCTCGCCGAGGAACTCGGCCTCGAACTCGTCCCCAGCTATGTCGCCGAACCCGGACGGATCACCCGGGCCACACCGGAGGGCCGCTCGGCCGGCGATCCGCCGCACTGGTTCGGCCCCGGGGACGCCGCCCTGCACGACAAGCTGGGCGCGGAGTTCGGCGCCCTGGCCGCCGGCGTCGACCCCGACGACCCCTGGTCGCACCCCGACGCCGCCGCCCTGGACCGGCTGTCCGTGGCCGGCTGGCTGCGCTCCCGGCACGCCACCCCGGCCGTGGTCCGCCTGTGGGAGATCGGCCAGCTCGCCCTGGCCGGCGGCTCCTACGAACGGATCTCCCTGCTGGCCGCGCTGCGCAAGAGCGCGGCGGTCCCCGGCTCGGGCGGCGGCGACTACGACTACGACGACTGGGAGGGGTTGAAGCTGGCGGCCGGCTCGGCGACCCTCGCCGAGGTCCTCGGCCGCGGTCTCGGCCCCCGGGTACGGCTCGGCTCACCCGTCGCCGCCCTGGACGTACGGCCCGGTCACTGCCGCGTACTGCTGGTGACCGGCGAGGTCCTCACCGCCACCGCCGTGGTGAGCGCGCTGCCCGTGGGGCCGCTGCGGGACGTCGCCGTCACCGGTGTGAGCGAGGCCCGGCTCGCCTCCCTGCACCGGCAGCGGCAGGCGACGGCCGCGAAGTTCGCCGCCGTGTACGACCGTCCCTTCTGGCGGGACGGCGGCCTCAACGGCCTGTCCGAGGCGGAGGGGGTGCTGGGCAGCACCTGGCCGCAGAACGAGGGCGTGCTGTCGGCGCTGATCCCGCCCGAGCGGTACGGCGTCCTGCTCGGCACCCCGCCCGCTCTGCGCACGCCCGAGCTGCTCGCCGAGATCGCCGGCATGTTCGGCGACGAGGCGCTGCGGCCGACGGCCTGCCATCTGCGGATGTGGGGCACCGACCCGTGGACCCGGGGCTACGTCACCCAGTGGCCGCCGGGCGAGGTCATGGCGGTCGGCCCGCTGCACGGCCGCCACGAACCCCCGTTCTACGTCTGCGGCTCGGACCAATGGGTCGCCGGATACATGGAGGGCGCCGTCCGCACCGGGCGCGCCGCCGCCGAGGAGGCACTGCGCCGTGGCTGACCCCGAACACCTCACGACCGTGCTCAACCACATCGGCGGCAAGGAGGTGCCGGCCGCCTCCGGCGCCACCCTGCGGCTGGTCGACCCGGCCACCGGGCGCCTGCACGGGACGGCCCCGCTGTCCGGGCGCGAGGACGTCGACGAGGCCTGCCGGGCCGCCCAGGAGGCCTTCCCCGGCTGGTCGTCGACGACGCCCGCGCAGCGGCAGACCGCCCTGCTGCGCATCGCCGACGCCCTGGAGCGTCAGGCCGCGGCCGTGGCCGACGCGGAGGTGACCGACACGGGCAAGCCACGTGCCCTGTTCCTGGCGGACGAACTGCCCGCGATCACCGACGTGCTGCGGTACTTCGCGGGAGCCGCCCGGAACCTGCCGGGCGCCGCGGCCGCCGAGTACACCCCGGGCCGCACCTCACTGCTGCGCCGCGAACCGGTCGGGGTCTGCGCCCAGATCACCCCGTGGAACTACCCGTTGATGATGGCGGTGTGGAAGGTCGCGCCCGCGCTCGCCGCCGGCAACACCGTCGTACTGAAGCCCTCCGACACCACACCGTCCTCGGCCGTGCTCCTCGCCCGGCTGGCCGCCGACCACCTGCCGCCCGGCGTGCTCAACGTCGTCTGCGGCGACCGGGACACCGGGCGCGCCCTCGTCGCCCACCGGTACGTGCGGCTCGTGGCCGTCACCGGCAGCGTCCGCGCCGGACAGGAGATCGCCGCCGCGGCGGCGGCCGACCTCAAACGGCTGCATCTCGAACTCGGCGGCAACGCGCCGGTCCTGATCCACGAGGACGCCGATCTCGACGACGCGGTGGAGCAGTTGTCGTCGCTGGCCTTCTACAACGCGGGGCAGGACTGCACGGCCGCCACCAGGATCCTGGTCCACGAGCGGATCCACGACACCTTCCTGGACGCCTTCGCCCGCCGGGCCGCCCAGCGGCTGCCCGGCGCCCCGGACGACGCGCGGGCCGATTTCGGTCCGCTGGCCGGCGCCGTGCAACTCGCCTCCGTGCGGGGCCTGCTGGAGCGGCTGCCGGACCACGCCGAGGTCGTCACGGGCGGCACGGCCCTCGACGGGCCCGGCTACTTCCACCGGCCGACGGTGGTGGCCGGGGCCCGGCAGGAGGACGAGATCGTCCGCAGCGAGGTGTTCGGACCGGTCGTCACCGTCCAGCCGTTCACCGGCGAGGCCGAGGCCCTCCGCCTGGCCAACGGCGTGCCCCAGGGGCTCGCGGCGAGTGTCTGGACCCGGGACCACGACCGCGCGATGCGCGCGAGCCGGGAGCTGCACACCGGCATCGTCTGGGTCAACACCCATGGCACGACGGTGTCCGAGATGCCGCACGGGGGCGTACGGCACTCCGGATACGGCAGCGACCTCTCCCTCACCGGCCTGCTCGACTACACCCAGGTGAAACACGTCATGCTGTGACGGGCGTTCGGCCCCAGGGTCTATGGTGTCCCCCATGTCTGTGCCGGAACTCATCCGTATCGTCTCCCGCGACTCGCCCATGGCGCTGGCTCAGGTCGAGCGCGTACGCGCCGAGTTGGCCGTACTGCACCCGGGTGTGCGGACCGAGGTCGTCCCCGTGAAGACCACCGGTGACAAGTGGATGGGCGACCTGTCCCAGGTCGAGGGCAAGGGCGCGTTCACCAAGGAGGTGGACGCCGCCCTGCTCGCCGGGGAGGCCGACCTCGCGGTGCACTGCGTCAAGGACGTCCCCGCCGACCGGCCGCTGCCCGCGGGCACGGTGTTCGCCGCGTTCCTGAAGCGGGACGACGTCCGGGACGCGCTGGTGCACCCGGGCGGGCTCGGTCTGGACGAGCTGCCGGCCGGCACCCGGATCGGCACCTCCTCGGTGCGCCGGATCGCGCAGCTGGCCGCCACGCACCCGCGCCTGGAGTGCGTGCCGTTCCGTGGGAACGCCAACCGCCGGCTGGAGAAACTGGCCGCCGGCGAGGCGGACGCGCTGCTGCTGGCGGTGTCCGGCCTGGAGCGGATCGGCCGCACGGACGTGATCAGCGAGGTGCTGTCGACCGAGACGATGATGCCGCCGATCGGCGCGGGGATCCTCGCCCTGCAGTGCCGGGAGGACGACAGGGCGCTGATCGACGCGGTCAGCGGGCTCGGCGACCCGGCCACCCACCGGGAGGCCACGGCCGAGCGGATGTTCCTGCATGTGCTGCAGGGCCACTGCAACAGCCCGATCGCCGGTTACGCGCGCGTGGACCGCAGCGGTGAACTCTCGCTGCGGGCCTGTGTGTTCACGCCGGACGGCAAGACCCGGCTGAACGCCCACGAGTGGGCGGGCCGGCTGGATCCGGCCACGCTCGGCACCTCGGTGGCGGTGGCGCTGCTGCGGCAGGGCGCCCGGGAGATCATCGACGGCATCGCGCACTGACCCGCGCTCAGCCTCGGGCCGTACGGCACCGCCGCTCGTGTCAGGCGGTGCCGGGCTCGGTCTGGTCCTTGAGGAAGGCGCTCACCTGGTGGGCGAGGCCCGCCTGCGCGGTGCCCGTGCAAGCGGCCGCCGTGGCCGACTCCGAGACACCGATGCCGCCCGCCCACAGCCGGCGGTCGGCCCACTCCTCGTCGACCCGCAGCTGCACCTGCACGTCCACGTGGCTGAGGGCGCCCTCGGGGGCGGCGGCGTAGATCACGGCGGTGGCCCGGCGCAGCGGATAGACGTCGAAGCCCTCGATGAACTGCGAGCTGCGCCAGTCGATGAAGGCGCCCTCGCCGTCGGGGCCGACCCGCACGTCGATCTGGCCGTCCTCCAGGTGGATGCCGTAGTGCCGGTCTCCGCGGTTCTCGATGGTCACCCGGACACTGAAGTACGTCAGCCCGACGGCGGCGTCGTCGCGTCCGCGCGGGGGCTCGGCGGCCTCCAGACGGTGGACGCGGACGCGCAGACCGGCATGCTCGTCGTACTCCTGCCAGTCCCCGACCACGTTCGGCTCGTACACAGTGCCCCTCTCGCCTTTCGAGAGCTGCTGTTTATCTGTGTGCTCAGCGCACTGTCAAATGAGCGGAATGCGCTGTGGCCAGGGAATTCACCCGCTTTGATCGGTGATCAAGCGCTGCGCAGGAACAATCCCCTCCCGGCGCTGTCCGGTGGGCGGGGCGGGCGTGCCGCACATCACGTCGCCGGCAAGATCAGCGGGCCAGCCGGCCGAGCAGCGAGGAGGCCGCGGTGATGCCGAGCGCGGCGGCCAGCGCGAGCACGCCGTAGTCGACCGCGAGATGCGCGGGCGTGCCCAGCAGCAGGCCGCGCAGGGCGTCGACTTGATAGCTCAGCGGATTGGCCCTGCTGACGGCCTGGAGCCAGCCCGGCATCACCGAAACGGGGTAGAGGGCGTTGGAGCCGAAGAACAGCGGCATGGTGATCGCCTGTCCGAAACCCATGAGCCGGTCACGGCTGAGGACGATGCCCGCGATGGTCATGGACAGGCAGGAGAAGAACACGGCGGCGAGGACCACCGCGAGCGCGACGCCGAGCAGCTTCAGCGGGTTCCAGGTGAGGGCGATGCCGAGGAGGGCCGCGATCAGGATGACGACGACCGCCTGCACCAGGGACTTCACCCCGGCCGCGAACGCCTTGCCGGTGATCAGGGCCGAGCGCGGGGTCGGGGTGACGAGGAGTTTGTTCAGGATGCCCGCGTCCCGTTCCCAGATGATCTGGATGCCGTAGAAGATCGCGATGAACATGGCGGACTGGGCGATGATGCCGGGCGCCAGGTAGTCGACGTACGGGATGCCGCCCGTGGGTATCGCCCGGATCCGGGTGAAGGTCTGACCGAAGATCAGCAGCCAGAGGGCGGGCTGGACCGCGCGGGTGTACAGCTCGGTGCGATCGTGGCGCAGCTTCTGCAGTTCGACCGCGCACAGGGCGCCCACGCGGGCGGGCAGCAGCAGCCGGCCGGCGCGGGGTACGGGCGGGCTGAGCAGCAGCGCGGTGTCCACGAGCGTGCCGTCAGCCGACGCGACGGGCGGTGCGGCGGGTGCTTCGGACATCGCGGAAACCTCCTGCGGAGTGGTCGTCGAGGCCGCTGCCGGCGACCTCGCGGAAGACGTCCTCCAGCGTGGGCAGGACGTCGGTGCCGTGGCGTTCGGCGAGACCGTGGCGCAGCTCGGCGGGCGTGCCGAGGGCGCGGATGCGGCCGCGGTGCATCAGGCCGACCCGGTCGCAGTACTGGTCGGCCTCGTCCATGTAGTGGGTGGTGACCAGGACGGTCATGCCGGTGGCCGCGCGGACGGCGTTGATGTGCTCCCAGACGCCGGTGCGGGCGATCGGGTCGAGGCCGATGGTGGGCTCGTCGAGGATGAGCAGCCGGGGTGCGCTGACCAGGGCCTGGGCGAGTTCGAGACGGCGGACCATTCCGCCCGAGTAGGTGCCGGCGAGCCGGTCGGCGGCGTCCGCGAGGCCGACGGCGGCGAGGGCCTGGGCGACCCGCGCGGCGCGCTCGCGGCGGCGCACGTCGAAGACCCGGGCGAAGAGGGCGACGTTCTCCCGGCCGGTGAGGCCGCTGTCGGCGGAGAGCTGCTGCGGGACGTAGCCGAGCAGGCGCCGGACGGCCATGCGTTCCCTCGCGGCGTCGTGACCGAAGACGCGGACCGTGCCGGCGGGGACGGGCAGGAGCGTCGTGAGGCAGCGGATGGCGGTGGTCTTGCCCGCGCCGTTGGGGCCGAGCAGCCCGAACACCTCCCCCTTCCGGACGCCGAGATCCAGCCCGTCGACGGCACGGGTCTCCCCGAAGGCATGGGTGAGCCCCACACACGCGACGGCCACCGCTTCCGGCCCGCCCACACCGCCCACCGCGCGCGGGGCCGCGAGCGAGGCCGAGTCCGGGGCTTCGTCCCGGGGGAAGGGGTTGTGCCGTGGATTTCCCATCATGATTCCTCGGCCTCCTCGTGCAGGGTGGCGGCCAGCTTGCGCAGGGCCGGGAGGGCCGCGCGCAGGGCCTCGCGGTCGACGTCGTCCAGCCGGGAGACGTGGCGGTCCACCAGCTCGGCCCGGCGGCGCCGCCAGTCCCCGAGCCGTTTCTCGCCGGCGCCGGTCAGCAGCAGGCGGGCGACGCGGCGGTCGGCGGGATCGGCCTCCCGGACCAGGTATCCGTCCCGGACGAGCTGGTTGACGAGGGTCGACACCGAATTGCCCGCCAGGTGCAGCCGCCGGGCCGCCGCCGAGATGCCGATGCCGGGCCGCGCCTCGACCAGCCGCAGCAGTTCCACCTCGGCACCGCGCAGCCGGGGGACGGTGAGCCCGCCCCGCAGACGGCGCCGGATCAGCCGCTGGATGCGTACCAGCGCGTCGGCCAGTTCCTCGGTGAACGCGTCGTTCGCCACACCTCGGAAATTACCTCTGCGACAGAGGTAATACCCCCAAGTCCGCCTCCGGAATTCGTAAAGTCCTTTATGTACTCAATTGTTTAGGGATGTCCGCGAGGGGGAAAACAAACGTAAGTGCTTCGGACAGGAGGCACGTCCGTGGGAGCCGGCGCAGCCGGATCGCCCCGGTGTCACAACCTGGTCCGAGCGCACCTCCCGCGGTGTCTGTCCATTCAGCACCTGCTGAGAGAGGTGCGCACGATGCCTGTCACCGGCAGCAGCACCAAGCCCCACCCCCACGACGACGCCCCCGACACGGTGGAATCCTTCGAGCGGCTCGCGAGGCTGCCCGACGGTCCCGAGCGCAGGACGCTCCGCGACGAGCTGATCGAACTGTGGCTCCCCATGGCCGAGCGGATCGCCGTGCGGTTCCGCGGCCGCGGCGAGGCCCTGGAGGACCTGTACCAGGTGGCCGCCCTCGGACTCGTGAAAGCCGTCGACCACTTCGATCCGGAACGCGGCCGGGCGTTCGAGGCGTACGCCGTGCCGACGATCACCGGTGAGATCAAACGCCACTTCCGCGACCACATGTGGACCCTGCACGTGCCGCGCCGGGTGCAGGACCTGCGCAACCGGGTCCGCAGCGCCGCGAAGGAGCTGGCGCAGACCACGTCCGGCCGGGCTCCCACGATCGCCGAGATCGCCGCGTACACCCGGCTCACCGAGGACGAGGTGCGCACCGGCATGGAGGCCCTGGAGTGCTTCTCCGCGCTGTCGCTGGACGCCGAGGTGGCCGGTACGGACGGCTACGCCCTCGGCGACTCCCTCGGCGCGTCCGACCCCGGCTTCGACCTGGTGGTCGACCGGGCCGCCGTCCGGCCCTGCCTGGACGCCCTGCCCGAGCGCGAGCGCCTCATCCTCTACCTGCGGTTCTTCCGCGGCATGACCCAGAGCCGGATCGCCGACCAGCTCGGCATCTCGCAGATGCACGTCTCCCGGCTGCTCAGCAGCTGCTTCGACCGTCTGCGCGAGGAACTGCTCGCGGAGGCCCGCTGAGCACCGCCCCGGCGCCGGCCCCTCACGCGTCCGCGCCGGGCACCTGCGTGGGGCCGTAGCGGTCCAGGGCGTCCTCCAGTTCGGCCCGCACCTCGGGCGGTATGTCACCCCGGCGCCCCCAGACGAGGATCAGTTCGGCGACGTTCCGCAGTTTGATGTTGGTGTGCTGGGAGACGTCCTTGAGTACCTCCCAGCCCTGGTCCGGGGTCACCCGGCCGAAGGCCACCATCATCCCTATCGCCTGGTCGACCACCGCGTGCGAGGCCACGGCCTCCTTCAACTGGTCGACCTCCGCCTGAAGCTCGGCGATGCGGTCCGCTTCGCTCTCTCCCATGCCTCCATGGTGCGCGAACGGCCCAGCAGTGGGCCACCCCGGGGTACTGACCCCCCGCCACCCGGGGTACTCGACAGGCAGCCCTCCCCCCTGCGGCCGGACACTGGTGCAAGACCGGTGGCCGCCCGGCCCCGCCCCGAGAGCAGGACGCACTGCCATGAACCAAGACCCCCCTGTCAGCGGCGGACGGAGCGACGGCGCGCCGAGGCGCCGGGATGTCGTCTCCACCCACTCGGTCTTCGGTGCGCCGTGCTGGGTGAGTCTCACCAGCCGGGACCTGGAGGCGACGCAGGACTTCTACACGGCCGTCCTCGGCTGGCGCTGGCGCGGCGCGAAACTCGGCGAGCACTTCCGTATCGCCCTCGCGAACGGGGTGCCGGTGGCCGGGATCGCCGCCGTCGCCGCGATGTGGCAGATGGCGGTGGCCTGGACGCCGTACTTCGCCGTGCCGGACGCCGACGTGGCCGTGGCCCGGGCCCGCGAGCGGGGTGGCACGGCGGCCGTGGGACCGCTGTCCTTCCCGCCCGGCCGTGCCGCGCTCCTCGCGGACCGCGACGGGGCGACCTTCGGCATCTGGCAGGGCGAGCTGGTCTACAACTGGGAGGCGTGGCGGCGGGCCACGCCGGCCTTCATCCGGCTGCACACCCGCGACGCCTTCGATTCCGCGATCTTCTACGGCGAGATCCTCGACTGGGCGTCCGGGGTGTCGGGGTGCGAGGTCGAGTACGCGGGCGGCGAGGTGCTGCTGCGCTACCAGGGGGACGTGGTCGCGCGCATCGACTCCGGCGCCGTGGAAGCCGCCCCGGACCCCTCCGTGCGCCCGCACTGGCAGATCCACTTCGCCGTGTCCGACGTGGCGGCCTGCGCCCGTGCGGCGGAGAAGCACGGCGGCAGCGTCCTGAGCGAGGACGAGCAGGAGGCGGTGCTGCGCGACGCGGACGGCGCGCAGTTCACGGTGACGTCCCGCAGCCACCGGTGACCGGATCGCTCACGCCGGCCGGGTGGTGAACCTCCTGTGGACGGGCGCCGCGAAGAGGTAGGGGTTGGGGAAGCCGTCGGTGTCGTAGGGCGTGCCGGGTTCCGCTCCCAGGAAACGCCAGAAGTCGAAGACCGCCTCGGCGTCCAGGCGCCCCCACCGGTCGCCGTCGCGGACCGGCCGGTTCCGCGGATCGTCGGACGACGCGTCGAAGTCCTCGTACGTCGGGTCCTCGACGTCGACGCTCGTCAGGTAGCCCCTGGCGTGGTCGGGGTCGAGGCCGAGGGCGGGGAACTGGGCGACCAGCAGGTCCGGCCGGCCCCGTACCGACGCGTCGGGGAAGAACTGCTGACCGGGCTGCGCCCACTGGAGGAACCGGTCGACGGTGGTGCCGTGGTGGAACAGTTCGTAGCCCCAGTAGTCGCCGTCGTACAGGAAGGTCAGCAGGCCGGGGCAGTCGTGGACGCGCGAGACATGGAACTGCGCGCGGCGCCGCAGGTCCCATTCCCAGCCGCGCGTCCAGCTCAGCGCGGTCCAGGGGCCGCTCGTCCGGTGCAGTGTGTAGGCGTCCTCGTCCGCGGCGGCGTCCACCAGCCGGTGGTCCTGCGCCCGCCAGAAGCCGGCCAGTGCGTCGAACACCTGCTCATGGGTGACCCCGTGGAAAAGACTGCACCGCAGGAAACCGCCCACGCGCTCCCCCCTGCCGCGACGGCCGCCGACTTCGGCGGGCTCCATTCGCCGGCAGCGGCCGGCGCCGGACATCATCACCCGGCGCCGGGCCACCCTCCACCGAATTTCCCCCGCTCGCTCCGTCGCCGCGCGCGGCGTCCGGCTCCGGTGGTCGCGGCGCGTGCCTAGCCGGCCGCTCTCGACGGCCTGGACAGCAGGATCAGGCTGCGCGACTCCACGGGGAGCCTCGTGGCCGCCTTGCGTTCGCGTTCGTCGGGGACGCCGTCGGGATCCGCGGTGTCGATGAGGGTGGTCCAGCGCTCGCCGAAGGAGTCGTCGGGCAGCCGGAAGTCGACCGGCTCCCAGTAGCCGTTGACGAGCAGCAGGAAGCTGTCGTCGGTCATGCGGCGCCCGTACGGGTCGCGTTCGGCGATGGCGTCGCCGTTGAGGAACACGCCGACCGAGTGCGCGTCGCCGCGCTGCCAGTCCCGGTCGGTCATCTCGCGGGCGTCCGGCCGCAGCCACATGAGATCGGGCAGCGGCTGTTCGGCGTTGGTCGCGGTCTCGCCGCGGAAGAAGCGGCGGCGGCGCAGCACCGGATGCGCGGCGCGCAGGCCGATGAGGTGCCGGGTGAACTCCACCAGGGAGCCCTGCTCCGCCGTCAGCTCCCAGTCGACCCAAGAGATCTCGTTGTCCTGGCAGTAGGCGTTGTTGTTGCCGCGCTGGGTGCGGCCGAGTTCGTCGCCGTGGCAGAGCATCGGGATGCCCTGCGAGAGCAGCAGCGTGGCCAGCAGGTTGCGCTGCTGGCGGGCACGGAGTTCGAGGACGGCGGGATCGCCGGTGTCGCCCTCCGCGCCGCAGTTCCAGGACCGGTTGTGGCTCTCGCCGTCCCGGTTGTCCTCGCCGTTGTCCTCGTTGTGCTTGTCGTTGTACGACACCAGGTCGCGCAGCGTGAAACCGTCGTGCGCGGTGACGAAGTTGACGCTCGCGCGGGGCCGGCGCCGGCTGTGCTGGTAGATGTCGGAGGAGCCGGTCAGCCGGGAGGCGAACTCACCGAGGGAACCGGGCTCCGCGCGCCAGAAGTCCCGCACCGCGTCCCGGTACTTGCCGTTCCACTCCGACCACAGCGGCGGGAAATTGCCCACCTGGTAGCCGCCCTCGCCCACGTCCCAGGGTTCGGCGATCAGCTTGACGCGGCTGATCACCGGGTCCTGCTGGATCAGGTCGAAGAACGCCGAGAGCCGGTCCACCTCGTGGAACTGCCGGGCGAGCGTGGCCGCGAGGTCGAAGCGGAAGCCGTCGACGTGCATCTCGGTCACCCAGTACCGCAGCGAGTCCATGATCAGCTGCAGTACGTAGGGGTGCCGCATCAGCAGACTGTTGCCGGTGCCGGTGGTGTCGTAGTAGTGCGCCCAGTCGCCGTCGACCAGGCGGTAGTAGGAGGCGTTGTCGATGCCCCGGAAGGACAGCGTGGGGCCCATCTCGTTGCCCTCGGCGGTGTGGTTGTAGACCACGTCGAGGATGACTTCGAGGCCGGCCGCGTGCAGCGCCTTCACCATCGCCTTGAACTCGTTGACCTGCTGGCCGAGGCTGCCGAAGGCGGCGTAGGCGTTGTGCGGGGCGAAGAAGCCGATGGTGTTGTAGCCCCAGTAGTTGGACAGCTGCCGGTCCTGGAGGACGCCGTCCTGCACGAACTGGTGGACCGGCATCAGCTCCACCGCGGTCACGCCGAGCGAGGTGAGGTGCTCGACGACCGAGGGGTGGGCGAGTCCGGCGTAGGTGCCGCGCAGCCGTTCGGGCACGTCCGGATGGGTGCGGGTCATGCCGCGCACGTGCGCCTCGTAGATGACCGATTCCGCGTACGGCGTCCGCGGCGGGCGGTCGTCGCCCCAGTCGAAGAACGGGTCGGTGACCACGCCGAGCATGGAGTGGCCCGCGCTGTCGGCCGGGGCGGGACCGTCCGGGGCGCGCTCGTACAGGGAGGTGTGGTTGTCGATCTGGCCGTCCACGGCACGGGCGTACGGGTCGAGCAGCAGCTTGGCCGGGTTGCAGCGGTTGCCGAGGGCGGGCTGCCAGGGACCGTGCACCCGGAAGCCGTAGCGCTGACCGGGGCCGATGCCGGGCAGGTAGGCGTGCCAGACGAAGCCGTCGACCTCGTGCAGCCGTACGGGGGTCTCCTTGCCGTTCTCGGCGACCAGGATCAGCTCGACGCGCTCGGCGACCTCGCTGAAGAGGGCGAAGTTGGTGCCCTGTCCGTCGAACGAGGCGCCCAACGGGTAGGGGTGCCCGCTCCACACGGGCACCCCTGCACGCTTCTTGCGGGCGGTCACCGGCTGCCCTCCAGGACGCCGTCACCGGCGGGCGCGGGCGCGGCCAGCACCGCCGTCCGCGGGGCGCGCGGCACGCGGAGGCCCGTGCGCAGAGCGGGGTCGGGCGCGAGGGGCACCAGCGGGACGCGTTCGCCGGAACGGGCGCGCTGCGAGAACCAGATGATCTTGCTGCCGGTGTCGGAGGCACAGCACCCCCAGCCGTCGCTCATCGCGGCGATGTCCGCCAGGCAGGACCGCAGGTCCTGGTCCGGGCGCAGATCGGGGTCGTCGTCACCGAAGGCGGTGATCAGGTGCTGGCCGTTCCACCACATCTCGATCGAGGTGTGCTTGTCGGTCGCGTGCTCGTCGATCGCCCTCAGCAGCAGTTCCGCGCCGAGGCAGACCGGGGCCACGAGGTTCTCGAGGTCCCAGTAGCGGAGGTGGGCGGCCAGGATGCGGCTGACCTGTACCACTCGTTCCGGACTGACTTCCACATCGAGGTGGTAGTAGCAGGGCACTGCGGTCTTCATCGTCGCTTGCTCCTCACCGGCGAAGCTCTCGCTCCCCTTGCCCCGTCCGGGAGGGATCCCGGACACATAGCGTGAGCGGTTATCGCTTCTGAGTCACCTTCACGATGGGGGCACTACGCCATTCGTGCAACACGAGCACCCGACACCCGGAATGGTTGAAGCTCCAACAAGACGCTGCGTCATCGTGCGTGCACCATAAGTGAAAGCCTCGATCGCCGTAACGGTGCCGCGCCTTCCCGTGCGCGGACACCACCCGACCGTCGGGAACGCGCCCAGTCGAGAGCGTGGAGGGTGAAGAGGGCGATGCTGCTACCCGCCAAGGCCGAAGTGGCCCGGCAGTTGCGGCGTTACCGGGCGTGGGAGCGCGTGATGCTCGCCTCGCCCCACGACCGCACGGTCCGGGCCACCTTCGAGGACTCGGGTTACACGCTGTGCGTTCTGATGGGCAAACGGTGCGCCCGCGAGGCCGCGGACGCGGCCGAGCGCTATCTGCGCACCAGCCTGGTCACCTACCTGCGCGAGCAGGACGGACGGCCGCAGCCGCGCCGGACGGCCAGAAGAGCGCAGCCACCGGAGCGGCGTTCCACGGCGCCAAGCCCCTGACCTGGCACCGTACAAGGCGTTCCCCCACGGGACCGATCCGATTCGGCCCGTCTCGGATCGCGAAGCCGGGCCGCGTGCCCGGCTTCGCGCACGGCGGAGGTGAGATACATGCGCAGGACCCCGGCCATCGGCCGTGTACCGGTACGCGACGTCCGGCCGGCCGTGGAGTGCGGCAGGCGCCCGGCGAAGGCGGTGACCGGTGAGACCTTCGAGGTCACGGCCACCGTGTTCCGTGAAGGGCACGACGCCGTGGGTGCCAATGTGGTCCTGCGCGATCCCAAGGGCCGCCGAGGCCCCTGGACTCCGATGCGGGAGCTGTCCCCGGGCAGCGACCGCTGGGGCGCCGAGATCACCGCGGACGCCACCGGCCGCTGGACCTACCGGGTGGAGGCGTGGAGCCATCCGCTGGCCACCTGGCGGCACACCGCGTCCATCAAGGTGCCGGCCGGCATCGACACCGGTCTGGTGCTGGAGGAGGGCGCCGAGCTGCACGAGCGTGCGGCGGCGGGCGTCCCCAAGGGCCCTGAGCGGAACCTGGTGTTGGCCGCCGCGCACGCCCTCGGCGACGACTCGCTGTCGGTGCACGACCGGCTGAAGGCCGCCCTGGCCCCGGAGGTGGAGGAACTCCTCGCCCGGTATCCCCTGCGCGACCTGGTGACGGCCTCCGACGCGATGCCGTTGCTGGTGGAGCGGGAGCGGGCGCTGTTCGGTTCCTGGTACGAGTTCTTCCCGCGTTCGGAGGGCACGGCGGAGCGGCCGCACGGCACGTTCCGCACCGCGGCCCGCCGGCTGAGGGCGATCGCGGACATGGGCTTCGACGTCGTCTACCTGCCGCCGGTCCATCCGATCGGCACGACGTTCCGCAAGGGCCGCAACAACACGCTGAACGCCGGCCCGGACGACGTGGGCGTGCCCTGGGCCATCGGTTCCCCCGAGGGCGGGCACGACGCCGTCCACCCGGACCTCGGCACGATCGAGGACTTCGACTTCTTCGTCGGTGAGGCGCGGAAGCTGAACCTGGAGATCGCGCTGGACTTCGCCCTGCAGTGCTCCCCCGACCACCCCTGGGTGCACAAGTATCCGGAGTGGTTCCACCACCGTCCCGACGGCACCATCGCCTACGCCGAGAACCCGCCGAAGAAGTACCAGGACATCTACCCGATCGCCTTCGACGCGGACCTGGACGGCCTGGTTGAGGAAACGGTTCGCGTGCTGCGGCACTGGATGGACCACGGGGTGCGGATCTTCCGGGTGGACAACCCGCACACCAAACCGGTCGTGTTCTGGGAACGGGTCATCGGGGAGATCAACCGCAAGGACCCGGACGTGATCTTCCTGGCCGAGGCGTTCACCCGGCCGGCGATGATGCACACCCTCGCGCAGGTCGGGTTCCAGCAGTCGTACACCTACTTCACCTGGCGCAACGACAAGCAGGAACTGACGGAGTACCTGACGGAACTGTCGGGCGAGGCGGCGGCCTACATGCGGCCGAACCTCTTTCCCAGCACCCCGGACATCCTGCACGCCCACCTCCAGCACGGCGGCCGGCCCGCCTTCGAGGCCCGCGCCGTCCTCGCCGCCACCCTCTCCCCCACCTGGGGCGTCTACAGCGGCTACGAACTGTGCGAGAACACCCCGCTGCGCGAGGGCGGCGAGGAGTACCTGGACTCGGAGAAGTACCAGCTCAAGCCCCGCGACTGGGAGGCCGCCGCACGGGAGGGCCGGACCATCGCCCCGCTCATCACCCGGCTCAACGACATCCGGCGGCGGCACCCCGCGCTACAGCGCCTGCGCAACCTCCGCTTCCATCGGACCGACAACGACGCCGTGCTCGCCTACAGCAAGAGCACGGGCACGGACACGGTCATCGTGGTCGTCAATCTCGACCCGCATCACACCCAGGAGGCCACGGTCTCGTTGGACATGCCGCAACTCGGCCTGGACTGGCACGACGCCCTGTCGGTGCACGACGAACTGACGGGCGGGACGTACCACTGGGGCAGGACCAACTACGTGCGTCTGACGCCCGGCAGCGCGCCGGCGCACGTGCTCCACGTCGGGCGATCGACGCCCCAGAACGGAGGGCCCGCAGCCTCATGACCGTCAACGAACCGGTACTGGACACGTTCGAGGACACTCCGGCGAAGTACCGGGACCCGGATTGGTTCAAGCGAGCCGTCTTCTACGAGGTCCTCGTGCGGTCCTTCCAGGACAGCAACGGCGACGGTGTCGGCGACCTGAAGGGCCTGACCGCCAAACTCGACTACCTGCAATGGCTCGGCGTGGACTGCCTGTGGCTGCCGCCGTTCTTCAAGTCGCCGCTGCGCGACGGAGGGTACGACGTCTCCGACTACACCGCGGTGCTCCCCGAGTTCGGGGACCTCGCCGACTTCGTGGAGTTCGTGGACGCCGCCCACCAGCGCGGCATGCGCGTCATCATCGACTTCGTCATGAACCACACGAGTGACGAGCACCCGTGGTTCCAGGAGTCCCGCAAGAACCCCGACGGGCCGTACGGCGACTACTACATGTGGGCCGACGACGACAAGCAGTACCAGGACGCCCGGATCATCTTCGTCGACACCGAGGCGTCCAACTGGACCTTCGATCCGGTCCGCGGCCAGTACTACTTCCACCGCTTCTTCTCGCACCAGCCCGACCTGAACTACGAGAACCCGGCCGTGCAGGAGGAGATCCTGGCGGCGCTGAAGTTCTGGCTGGACCTGGGCATCGACGGGTTCCGCCTCGACGCGGTCCCCTACCTCTACGCGGAGGAGGGCACCAACTGCGAGAACCTGCCCGCCACCCACGAGTTCCTGAGGCGGGTGCGCAAGGAGATCGACGCGCAGTACCCCGACACCGTGCTG
>NZ_JBIBUW010000009.1:0-42969 GCF_043079785.1 Streptomyces sp. NPDC015139
AAGGCGGAGGAGGGCGGCGACGCGGAGCGTCGACAACCGACGACAACGCCGCGGATGTGCGTGCCACGCCCCGCGACGCGGGCATGATCCAAACGACAGGCCCTAGCCGACCAGCCGGCGGCGCCAGTTCAGTGAGGTGACGGAGATGGCGCGGGCGGGGTCGCGGTCCCACTCGGCGTCGAGTCCGACCGCTTCGAGGGCGGCCACCACCTCGTGCCCGATCGCCGCGGTGGTCTCGGACGAGCCGTCGAAACCGCCGTACAGGAGCATCAGGCCGTGGCCGGACGCGGCGGAGTCGGTGCACTGGGAGTGGAAGTAGACGAAGCCGCGGGTGTCCGGACCGCCCTCGGCACCGATCTCGGCGTCACCGCAGTTGCGGCAGCAGGTGAAGTTCTCGCGGGCGGTGACACCGGCCTCCTGGAGGGCGGTGAACGCGCGGGTGAGCCGCTCGGGGTCCGTCTCGCCCTCCCAGGTGGCCTGCTCCGCGACGCGCTCCAGCCACAGCCGGTCTGCCAGAGCGGTCGCCTGCTCGCGCGACACGGGCCGGCGGTCGCCGGTGACCAGGTATTCCTCGGCCAGCTCGGCCAGTTCGGCGCGGGAGGCGTAGCCGCCGGCCAGTACCTCACGAAGGCGGCTCTCCAGGTCCCGGCGGTCGCCCTCGTCCAGGTCGAGCGGCGGCACCTCGCGGACGGGTCCCATGTCCAGCGGCGACCAGGCGAAGCCGGCGTCCCAGCCGTCCTCCCGTAGGGCCCAGCCGGTCAGCGCGGCCGTCACGGCCTCCGGTGTGCCGGCCGTCGTCCTAAAGTGCCGGTCGGCGGCGCCGTCGCGGTGCTCCAGGGTGTAGTCGCCGCCGGTCTTGTGCCAGACCTGGGCGAAGACGTCGGGCAGGTCGGGTATCCGCTGGAGCACCAGGAACCGGTCCTCCTCGCCCCCGATGCGCCGCACCAGCCCGGCCAGTTCGTCGACGGACACACGCTCGTGCCGCTGCCAGTTCTCCGTCCTCACCACGATCTCGAGCATGCACGCAGCCTGGCACACGCCACTGACATCGGGGCCGACGGGGCGTGCGGCCATGGCGGTCGGCCGGTCGCGACCACGCGGCACGGCCACTGCGTACGGACGGTGCCGGCGACCGGCGGGTGTTCAGCAGTCGAACACCGACCAGCAGATGTCGTTGCGCAGACGCTGGTCGTCGAGTACCAGGTCGCGGATGGCGTCCGGCAGCCGGTCGCGCTGCCACCGGCACTCCAGTCGCCCGGCGGCCTCGCTCTCCCCTTCCGGCGCGGCGGCGCGTACGGCCTTGATCGCGTAGGCGGCCGCACCCAGCTCGTGCGCGGCGACGTGGGCGACGGCTCCGGCCTGGCCGGCGGCGTACGCGGCGTGCCGCGCCGCGCCGCGCAGGGGACGGGCCGCGCCCATGGCATGGCCGCCCGCCGCGCGCGCCTGCATCATCCCGACCTCGCCGCGCGTCCAGGCGCGGGCGTGCTCGATCGCCTGGCGCGGCCGGGGGTCGTCGGGCCGGGCGGACTCGAAGAGGCCGAGGACGTGTTCCGCACAGGACGCGGCCCACAGAGCGAGGAGACGGTGATCCGCGTCCGTGAGCGTCCCGCCCCGCCGGATCGTCACGAGACGGGGGTCCCTGATCTTCGGGAGGATCATGCTCGTACTCCTTCTGCCGGCGTCCGCCCCACATCGGCGGGCGGGCAGCCGCGACCGTGCCCGCCCGGGGGCACAGCCTGCGCAACGAGGTGGCCGGTCCGCAAGCCCGGCCACCGCCCCGGCCTCCGGCAGGAGCGGACGGGGTTCAGCGGTCGCCGCCGCGCTCTCCGGTCAGCAGGCGTTCGAGCCGGTCGAAGCGCGTGTGCAGGGCCTGGACGGTCTCCTCACGCAGCTGGTGGGCCCGGCCACGCCTGCGGTCCTCCCGGCCGACGAACCAGGTCGCCAGCGCGGCCGTGACCATGCCGTACGTCGTGATCCCGACGACCATGACGACCGCACCGACCACCCTCCCCCACGGTGTGACCGGGAAGAAGTCCCCGTAGCCGACGGTGGTCGCCGTCTCGATCGACCACCACAGGGCTTTCGGGTACGACGTCAGGTTCGCGTGCCGGGCGCCCTCTTCGGCGGCCACCACGGCCCAGGACCCGGCGACCATCACCAGCACGAGGACGATCGCCGCGCCGCCCGCCGCCTTCAGGTGCAGTGACCGCCCCTCCCGGCCGACCAGCACGGCGAACACCCTGGTGAAGAACCCGGGAAGCATGATCACTCCTTCCGCCCGGGGCCAGTGTCCCCGCGGGCCGGCGGCCCCGCATGCCGGGAGGACCGTACGGGCGGCCGTACGGGCCCCGCGGGGGCGGGGATCGGTGGCTTCCGTGCCCGGACCGCGAGCGGACCGAGCCGATTGGTCGGTGACATCTCTGGGCATGGCGTCCACCGCGCTCTACCCTCTGTGCCCGACCTCGGCCTCTTCCCCCAAGGAGGGCGTACGACGATGAGACGCAGAACGAACGACACCCCGGACCGCACCCGTTTACGACGTTCGGCCGCCGGTCTGGTCGCCTCGCTGCTCGCTGTCGCGGTGATGGTGATCGGCGCACCGGCGCACGCGGCGCCGACGGCACCGGCCGGACGGGCGTCGGCCGCGACGGTGGATCTGTCGCGGTGGATGGGCGACATGCACGGCTATCTCGACGGGCAACCGCTCAACCGGATCGCCATGCCCGGCAGCCACGACTCGGGCAGCTGGAGCATCCCGGCCGACCCGGCGCTGTGCACCAGCGGTTGGTCCTACAACGTCGCCAAAGTCGATCCGCGGCTGGCGGCCAGCATCTCGCGCTCCCAGAGCGGCAGCCTCACCGACCAGCTCGACCAGGGCGCCCGCTACGTCGATCTGCGGCTGTGCTTCGAGGGCGGGCAGTGGCGGACCTTCCACGGCGCCCCGATGGGAGGAGTGTTCTTCGACGATGCCTCGGGTGAGGCGGCCTCGGTGAAGCGCTGGGTCGACGCACACCCCTCGGAGGTCGTCGTCTTCAGCGTGTCGGTGGCCGCACCGGCGGGCACCGACGTGAAGGAGCCCCTGACCCGGTTGCGGGACCTGTTCGGCTCCCGGGTCGCCACCCGGACCGACCTGTCCCCGACCTCCACCTACGGCGACTACGTGAAGGCCGGGAAGAACGTCGTACTCGTCGACTCGTCGGGTGCGGTCGACCAGCCCTGGGCCTGGCACGGGGACAGCGTCTCCGACCGCGGCAGCTACCCGACGGGCGACCCGTCCTGGTGGGACATCCTGAAGTCGTTCTTCAACGGGAGCCCGCCCCAGCAGATCTACGACCAGACGCTGTCCCTGAACCAGGCGGCGCTGGCCCGTGATCCCGGCGCCGACGCCGGCCGGTTCTTCGTGCTGTCGAGCATCGTCCAGCCGGACGTGCAGATACCCCAGCTGTTCCTGATCCGGTTGCTGTCACCGTTCTTCCCGGCCTCCGTCCGGGACAACTACCTGATGTACCTCGCGAACGGGCTCAACCCGCAGGTGGTCACCAAGCTGCGGACGGACTGGCGGGCACCCGGACTGGCCCGCAACATGAACATCGTGACGATCGACGATCTGGGCGGCCGGCCGCAGGGCGATCTCCAGCGCGCCGTCATCGACATCAACACCCTCCCGGGACGCACCGCTTGACCGGCCCCTGAGCCCGCCGGTCCCCGATGCGGGGACCGGCGAACGCGGCGGGGTGCTCGTGCGTCACAGGTCCGGCGACCACTTCCGGATTCGCCTCGACGACGCACCGTATGACCCTGGGGGACTCATGCACACGACCACGACCACGGCCGCCCGCGCCGTGCGTCTGCTCACCGCGCTCGCCCTGTCGGCCGTCACCGCCGCCGCGGTCACCGGATGCGGCGGCGACCGCCACGACGGTTCGCCGAAGGACCACCCCGACCCGTCGGCGACCCGGCCCGAGGCTCGGGCCCGCCAGGTGGCCGACGCCTGGGACGGCTCCCCGGCGGCCGCGAAGTGGCGCACGGGCTACTACCCGATGGCGGACGCGATCCGGTTGCCCGACGGCGGTCTCCGTGGTGCGGCCGACCGGCGCGCCTACGAAACCGGCAACTTCGCTCTGCGGGGACCACTGCCCTCCGCACCCAGGCCGGACGGCGAGGTGCGGTGGAGGAACGGTGACACCCTCGGCATGCCGATCCTTTCGGCCCAGGAGGTGTACACGACCCTGGATCGCGACGGCGGTCCCGGTCCCCGCCTGACCGTGACCGCGGCGAAGCCGGGCGAGACGACCGTGGTCACCAGCCGGGGCCGCGCGACCGTCCCGGCGTGGCTGTTCACCGTGAAGGGCTACGACACCCCGCTCAGGCTCGCCGCCGTCAGCCCGTCCCCGCTCCCCCGGGCCCCCGTCAGGCCGCTCGGACCGGAGCCGACCGACGAGCTGACGCCACTCGGCGCGGTGGTCGACGTGGCCCCGGACGGCAGGTCCGTCACCGTCCGCGCCACGCACGGCTCCTGCGACGACGGTCCCGTCGTGAAGACCCTCGAGACGGCGCACAGCGTCGTGCTGTCCGCGTCCGTGGCGGGGACCCGTGACGGCATCTGCCCCAGCGACCTGCTCATCGAGCGGGTGAGGGTGACGCTGAAGTCCCCGGTCGGCGGCCGCGCCCTCCTGGACGCGTTCACCGGCCGGCCACTGACGCACGGCCAGTGACGCGACTGCTGGGAAATACGCCGGTGCCATCGCCTGCCGGCCGGTAGCTTCGGAGGAGGACTCCGGGGGGTGGGCCGGTGCGGCCGGTGTTGTTGGTGGACGTGGACGGGCCGCTGAATCCCTACGCGGCGAAGCCGTCCAGACGGCCCGAGGGTTACGGCACGCACCGGTTGATGACTCCGCGTTGGGCGGCGGCCGAGCGACGGCGCCTGGCCGCCTGGGGCCTTCCCGACAGAGCGGCGAAGCCCCTGCGGGTATGGCTGAACCCGGCTCACGGCCCGGCGCTCACCGCCCTGCCCTTCGATCTGGTGTGGGCCACGACGTGGGAGGAGGAGGCCAACACCTTCCTCTCGCCCCTCCTGGGGCTTCCTTCGCTGCCGTACATCGCCTGGACCGATCCCCGTGCCCAGCCGGAGGGCGGAGTGTTCTGGAAGACACCGGACGTCGTCGCCTGGGCCAGGGGGCGCCCCTTCGCCTGGGTCGACGACGAGATCACGGACGTGGACCGGGCCTGGGTCCGGGCCCGCCACAGGGGTCCGGCGCTCCTCCACCATGTCGATCCGCGGACCGGACTGACCTCGGATGACTTCGGGCGTCTGACGGAATGGGCGAGCCTCCTGGCCGGCTGACAGGACCGGCGCATGGCACGGCGGAGCCCGCCGGCGCCGCTCAGCGGACGTGGCGCGCGAGCCGGGTGGCCTTGTACATCGCGTGTTCGAGGGGGCCGCGCCGGAAGCGGTGGGTCCACAGGGTGGCCAGGAGAGCGGCGGCCGCGACGAACGCGAGGAGCACCGGCAGCTCGCTCATGCCGTCGCCGTCGACCGCGGGCACGTACCAGACGTCGAGGAGGAGCCAGAGGGCGACGATGTGCAGGACGTACGCGGTCAGCGCCGTCATGCCGACCGCCGCGATCGGCCTGGTCAGGCGGTTGGCGCGGGGCAGGCGCTCCGCGACGGTCAGGCACCCGGCCAGCACCAGCAGGGCGACGCCCGTGTCGCCGATGACGGCGAAGGTGGTCTGGCTGTGCGGGGCGGCCACGAGCAGCCAGGCGAGCGGGGTGCGGTCGTCGGGGCTGCCGACCGTGTCCGACCACCACGCCGACGCGGGTGAACCGCCGTCCGTCGCGGCGGCGACGGCGGGAAGGGCGCCCGGCACCGTGTGCAGCGCCAGCCAGGAGCCGCCGTGGCCGAGCACGGCGAGCGCCGCGCCGGCCAGGGCCAGGCGGGGCCGGACGCCGGGCCGGGTGAGGTCGAGTCTGGCGACCGCCATTCCCGCGACGAGGAAGGGGATCCAGGTGAGAACGGGGTACGGCCCCGTGAACAGCAGCTCGACGAGACCGTCCGTGTCGGTGAGCCGGGCCAGCGGGTCCCACGCGATGACGGTGTCCGCCCAGTCACCCCCCTCGATCGACTGCCGGATCACGTACAGGATCTGCGGCAGGACCAGCGCGCCGGCGGCGGCGATGAGCGCGAGCGTCCCGGCCCGCAGCCGGTACAGCGGGAGGACGGCGAGGAAGAGCAGCCCGTAGAAGCTCAGGATCACGTCCACCTCGGTGTCCAGCGCGGTCAGGACGTAGCCCATGGCCACGAGAACGGCCGCGCGGATCGCGACACGGGCGACGGCCTGCCGGCCGGCCTGCCCGGTCCGGGGGCGGGGCCGGCCGGTGATGATCACCAGCGAGAAGCCCGCGAGGAGCGCGAAGAGGGCGGACGAGCGGCCCCGCGCGCACTCCACCAGGAACCCCACCGGACCGCCCACCGCGGGGTCGGGGCCGACGTGGACGGAGTACATGCCGAAGACCGCGAGACCGCGGGCCACGTCGATGCCGACGAGCCGGCCCGTCGAGGGCGCGGCCGGAGCGTGAGCAGTGGAGGGCGAGTCGGCGTCGAGTACGCGCGGCACCTCCGCCGCGACCGCAGGCCCTGCGTTCTGCCCCATGTCCTCATGGTTCGCCCGGCATCCGGGACCGCTCACCCGGCGTGTTTCCGAAGGCGCCCCGCCGACCGGCCGAAGCCGCCCCCGCCGATCGGCGGGGTCCGGGCCGCCGATCGGACGGGATCCGGCTCCGCGCCGCGCGGTGCCGGCTTCCTCGTGGTACGCATCGAACAGCGGGCACGCAAGGAGCGGAGCGCACGGTGATCCGGGTACTGGTGGTGGACGACGAGGCCCTGGTCCGTACGGGCTTCACACACATCCTCAACACCGCGGACGACATAGAGGTCGTGGGGGCGGTCCCCGGCGGCCAGGCCGTCCGTACGGTGCGCGAGGCACGCCCCGACGTCGTCCTGCTGGACATCCGCATGCCGGACGTGGACGGACTCACGGTCCTGTCCGAGCTGCGCCGCATGCCGGACTGCCCGGTGGTGGCGATGCTCACCACGTTCGACGCCGACGAATACGTGGCGACGGCGCTGCGCTCGGGCGCCGCCGGCTTCCTGCTGAAGGACACCGATCCGGAGCAGCTCCCCTATCTGGTGCGGGCTCTGGCAGAGGGCGGTACGGTGCTGTCGTCCAAGGTCACCCGCACGGTGGTGGACGGCTATCTCAACCAGGGCGGCCGTGAACCCTCCGCCCGTCTCACGGCCCGGCTGACCGAGCGTGAGCGCGCCGTCCTCGTCCTGATGGCGGAGGGCCTCGCCAACGCGGACATCGGCGAACGGATGCATCTGAGCGCCGGCACGGTCAAGGGCCATGTCAGCGCCGTGCTGAGCAAGCTGGAGGTCGGCAGTCGTGTGCAGGCGGCCTTGATCGCCGAGCGGGCGGGCCTGCTCGGACCCTCGCGGGAGGAGGACACCCGGTGAAGCGCCGGGGAGTACCGCCTCCGCTGCTGGACGCCTTCCTCGTCCTGGTCGCGCTGATCGACACGTGGGCCAACGTCGGCTTCGACCGGGGCGCGCCCCTGGGCTGCGCGCTGCTCGCGTCCTTCGCCCTGGTGCTGCGCCGGCACCTGCCGCTGACGACGTTCCTGCTCACGCTGCCCACGGCCCTGGTCACGGACGCGGTGTTCGCCACGCTGGTGGCGCTGTACACGCTGTCCTCGCTCAACCGCCACCGGGTGCTGCTGGGACTCTGCGCCCTGACGTACGCGGTCATCGACTTCCTCCCCTGGCCGTGGTCGAACCTGCGGGCCACCGAGCTCGGTGGCACCCGCAACGTCGTCCACATCCTCTACTCCGTCGCCTCGGCGGCCGCGCCGGTCTTCCTGGGCCAGCTCGTCCAGGCCCGGCGTGAACTGTCGCTCCGGCTGAGCGAGATCACCGAGGCCCGGGAGAACGAGCGGCTGCTGACCGCCCAGAGCGTGCTGGCGAAGGAGCGGGCGCAGCTGGCGCGCGAGATGCACGACGTGGTCTCCCACCAGGTCAGCCTGATCGCCGTACAGGCCGGAGCACTCCAGGTGGGCAGCAGGGACCCGGAGACGAAGTCGGCCGCGTCGACCATCCGGCGGCTCAGTGTGCAGACTCTCGACGAGCTGCGGCACATGGTCAGCGTGCTCCGCGCGTCCGGCAGCCGTCCCACGGAGCTCACTCCTCAGCCGTCCCTCGCCGACCTCCAGCGTCTGGTGGACGGCAGCGGCATCGAGGCGGAACTGAAGACGGATCTGCCGGCGGACCTGCCGCCCGCGACCCAGCGCGCCGTCTACCGGACCGTGCAGGAAGCGCTGACGAACGTCCGCAAGCACGCCCCCGGCGCCAGAGCCATAGTCGCCATCCACCACCTGAACGGCACCATCGGCGTCACCGTCACCAACACCGCCCCCACCCAGGCGCCGCTCCCGCTGCCCGGTGCCCACCACGGTCTGGTGGGGCTGCGCCAGCGGGCCGAACTCCTCGGAGGGACCATCACGTCCGGCCCCACCTCCGACGGCGGCTACGAGCTCCACCTCGAACTGCCGATAGGGACCACGTAGTGACCGGGGCGCCACCGCCCGGTACCGGCACCTCCGCGTCGGCCACGGCGAGTTGAGCGGCGGTACGCGCCCGGCACCACCGATCGAGCCGCCCGTACACTTTGACTCCGAACGATCGCGTGCCCCGGGTGCCCGCGATCCCGCGACGAGGCGAGGGAGGGGCCGTGCCCAGCGAGCGGTCGATCGGCGAGGCGGAGAAGCTCGCGGAGGCGAAGCTCGGCGGCATTCCCCTGCGCCGGGAACAGATGGCCGCGGTGGCCAACATCTACCGGGCCGCGTCCGCGGTGCGCCAGCACCTGGAGAACTCCGTGCTGCGCGGTTCCGACCTGACCTGGACCGCGTTCGTGGTGCTGTGGGTCGTATGGGTCTGGGGCGAGTCCGAGACCCGGCACGTGGCCGAGGAGGCCGGGATCTCCAAGGGCACGCTGACCGGGGTCGCGCGCACCCTGGAGTCGCGCGGGCTGCTGCGGCGCGCCGGCCATCCCACCGACGGGCGGCTCGTCCTGCTGGCCCTCACCGAGGAGGGCGAGGAGTTCATGCGCCGGGTGTTCCCGGCGTTCAACGACGAGGAAGCCTTCGTCACGGCCCGGCTGAGCGACGCCGAGTGCCGCGGCCTCGCCGACACGCTGCGCCGGGTGGTGCTCCAGGTCGAGGAACACGGCGAGGAGCGGCGCAGGGCGCTGCTGAACGGCGAGGAACCCACGCCGCGCCGTAGCGGACGCCGCCCCAGGAAGTGAGCCGGGCCCCGCGCCGGGAGCACTTCCCGGACGCGGGGCCGGTTCCTCGTCAGGCCCGCCCCCGCGCCGCCCGCACCAGTGCGTCGAAGAGGCGCTGCTGGGCCGGGTCCTCGTGCGCGGTGTCCTCCGGATGCCACTGCACCGCCAGGAGCCGGCCCGTGCCGCCGGTGAGCTCCACGGCCTCGACGGTCCCGTCCGCCGCGCGGGCCGTCACGGTGAGCCCCTCCCCCAGCCGGTCGACGTGCTGGTGGTGGTAGCAGGACGCCTCCGCCTTGTCGGCGCCGGTGACACGGGCCAGGGCCGAGCCGGGGGCGAACGCCACGGGATGCCGTACGTGGCGGTGCTCGCGATCGGGACCGCCCATGTCCTGGTGCAGCGTCCCGCCGAGGACCGTGTTGACCACCTGCAGGCCCCGGCAGACGGCCAGCAGCGGAAGCCCGGACGCGAGGGCCTGCCGGGCCAGCTCCAGATCGAAGGCGTCCTGCTCGTCGTCCACGTCGTAGACGGCCGCGTGGGTGTCGGCGGCGCCGTACCGGTGCGGGGCGAGGTCGCCGCCGCCCGGGAGCAGAAGGCCGTCGAAGCGGGCGAGGCGGGCGGCGACCTCGTCGGGGTCGGCCGTACCGCCCGGGGCGTGGGGGTGCAGGGTGGCCGGTTCGCCGCCCGCCCGCCACACGGCCTCGATCAGGGCGCGTGCGTTGGCCTCCGCCGCGTGGCGCAGGGCCGAGGTGGTGGCGGAGAAGCGGGCGGGTACGGCGATCAGCGGGCGGTGGGTCACAGCTGGATCCAGGTGGTCTTCAGTTCGGTGTACTTCTCCAGGGCGTGGGCGGACTTGTCGCGTCCGTTGCCGGACTGCTTCATGCCGCCGAAGGGCACGGTGAGGTCGCCCTCCTCGTAGCAGTTGACCCACACCGTGCCGGCTCGCAGGGCGCGGGAGACCTGGTGCGCGGTGGACAGGTCGGAGGTCCACAGGCCGGCGGCGAGGCCGTACTCGGTGGCGTTGGCGAGGGCGACCGCCTCGTCGAGGTCGTCGAAGACGAGGACGGACAGGACGGGTCCGAAGACCTCCTCGCGGGCCAGCCGGCTGTCCGGCGCCACCCGGTCGAAGACGGTCGGTTCGAGGTAGACACCGCCGGTTCCGGTGAGGGTGCGCGCGCCGCCGGTGCGCAGGCGTGCTCCGTCGTCGGTGGCGGCGCGGACGTGGCCGAGCACGCGGTCGAGGTGCTGCTCGCCGACCAGGGCGCCCATCTCGGTCGCGGGGTCGAGGGGGTCCCCGACGCGCAGGGCGCGGGCACGTGCCACGACCGCCTCGGTGACCTGTTCGGCGACGGAGGAGTGGACCAGCAGCCGGGAGGGCGCCGTGCACATCTCACCCTGGTTGAAGAAGATGCCCCAGGCCGCGGTCGCGGCGGCCCTGTCCAGGTCGGGGGCGTCGGGCAGCACGATGTTGGGTGACTTGCCGCCCAGTTCCAGCCAGACCCGCTTGAGGTTGGAGTCGGCGGAGTAGCGCAGGAAGTGACGGCCCACGGCGGTGGAGCCGGTGAAGGCGAGGACGTCCACGTCGGGGTGCAGTCCGAGGGCCCGGCCGGCGACCGGTCCGTCGCCGTTGACGACGTTGAGGACGCCCGGGGGCAGTCCGGCCTCCAGGGCGAGGCGTCCGAGCAGCAGCGCCGACAGCGGCGAGTTCTCCGAGGGCTTGAGGACGACGGTGCAGCCCGCCGCCAGGGCGGGGGCGACCTTCCAGCCGGCGAGCGTCAGGGGGAAGTTCCAGGGCACGACGGCGCCGACGACGCCGGCCGGTTCCCGGGTGACGAGGGCGAGCGCGTCGGGCGCGGTGTGCGGGGACTCGTCGGTGAGCTTGTCGGCGAGCTGGCCGTACCAGCGGAAGGTGTTGACGACGGCCCGGAGCTCGATGTCGTGGGCGTCGGTGATGGGCTTGCCCATCTCCAGGCTGACGGTGAGCGCCAGCTCGGTGCGGTGCTCGTCGAGGAGTTCGGCGAGGCGCAGCAGGACCCGGCCGCGGTCGGCGGGGGCCAGCCGGGGCCAGGGGCCGTGGTCGAAGGCGCGGCGGGCGGCCGCCACCGCGGCGTCGATCTCGGCGGCGCCGCCGTCGGCGACGTCCGTCAGCACCTGTCCGTCGCGGGGCGCCACCGCGGGGAACGTGCTGCCTCCGCCGGGTTCCTCGGCGCCGTCGATCAGGTGGGTGCGGAGCGGTTCGAGCGTCTTGGCCCGGCGGATCCACTCGTCGTGGGTGGCAGCGGTCATGGGGTCCTCCGGACCATGGGTCTAGGGGCGGTGGGGAAGGTCGGGCGGCCGTCCGCCGTCAAGCGCCGGGGCGGACGGCCGTGACCTCAGCGGATGGCGGGCCGGCCGGTGCGGCGGCGGCGCAGGCGTTCGTTGGCGACGCCGAGGACCAGTACGACGGGTACGGAGAGCACGAGCCACAGTGCCGTGCTCGCCTCGCCGCCGATCAGGGTCGTGAAGTTGGCCAGGATGAGCCAGATGGCGCCCGCGAGGCCGATCGCGCCCAGCACGGGGGCGACGAGGGTGTTCCAGAGCCGGGAGTCCACGCGCCGGCGGCGGAAGAACACCACGACCGACACCGAGGTCAGCAGGTAGAGCAGCATCATCGCGAGGACGGCGAGGCCGCTGAACCAGGAGAAGAGGGTGAGCACCGGGTCCTTGCCGGCCACGGCGAAGGGCACGACCAGGAGTACGGCGATGACGGTCTGGACGCAGCCCGCGACCCACGGGGAGTGCCGGTCGTTGAGCCGGCACAGCCGGGCGGGCAGCTGCCGGTCGCGGCCGAGGGAGAACAGGTAGCGGTTGGCGGAGTTGTGGAAGGTCAGGATGCCGGCGAACAGGCTGGTCGCCAGGAGGATCGGCAGGACGTCGCCGACCCAGCCGCCGAACTGGGCGGCGATGGGCGCGAAGACGAAGCCGGCGGAGTCGCCGCTCGCCAGGGCCTTGCCCGCGGCGGCAGGCGCCCGGGACGCGCCGTAGGCCGAGATCAGCATCCAGGAGGTGAGGGCGAAGAAGCCGGTCACCACGACCACCGACAGGTAGGTGGCCCGCGGCACCGTCTTCTTCGGCTCCTTGGCCTCCTCGCCGTAGATGGCGGTCGCCTCGAAGCCGAACATCGACGCCACCGCGAACATGATGGCGACACCCGGTGCGCCCTGGAGGGCCGCCGACGGCGAGAAGCTGTCGGCGACGCCGAGGCCCTCGGGCCCGCCGCCCTTGAACAGGGTGACCAGGCCGAAGACCAGCAGGATGCTGAACTCGGCGAGCACGAACACGGCCAGGACCCGGGCGCCCATCTCGATGCCCGCGGCGCCCAGCGCCTGTACGACGGCCATGGTGACCAGGGTGTACACCCACCACGGGAGGTCGACGGAGGTGTGGTCGGCGACGAGGGCGCTGACGATGGAGCCGTAGAGGCCGTACATGGCGGCCTGGATGACGCAGTAGGCGAACAGGGCGACACTCGCGCTGCCCGCGCCGGCGGTCCGGCCCAGGCCGGTGCCGATGTACGTGTAGAAGGCTCCGGCGTCCACGACGTGCCGCCCCATGGCGACGAAGCCGACGGAGAAGAGCAGGATCACGGCTCCGGCCAGCACGTACGCGGCCGGGGTGCCCGACCCGTTGCCGAGGGCGACCGAGAGGGGGGCCGCTCCGGCGATACCCGTCAACGGGGCCTGGCCGGACAGCACGAAGAAGAGGATGCCCAGGACACCCAGGGCGTTGGGTTTGAGCGTGGCTGCAGTGGGGGCGTCCCGTACGGTCCGCTCCGCGGAAGCCGTCTGACTGTCCACTCGGATCACCTGCCAGAGAAGGGGGAGGTCGTTTCAGGCCAAACGAGTTGCCTCATCGTGGGGCGGAACTATCCGTTTGACAAGGGGTTGGGGGCAGGCAATCCCGCCGCGGGGGGATTCCTTGCGCCGCCGTGACGTCGGGCGGGCACACGCGCTCCCCGGCGGGCGGCCGCGAGGGGGTGGGGTCAGCTCTCGGCGGCCGGGGACTCGGCCAGCCCCTGGAGCAGTACGCGCAGCTCCGCCAGGGCCTCTTCGGTGACCTCGCGCTCGCCGAAGACCAGCTGGTGCAGGACCAGGCCCTCCAGCGCGGCGAAGACGAGCCGGGAGGTGCCCCGGTCCACCGTGCCGGGCAGCATGCGGGACAGCTCGCGCCGGGTGGCCTCGAAGTACTCCTCGTACAGGGTGCGCAGGTGCGGCAGGAGTTCCGGCCGGCGCCGCGCCTCCAGGAGCAGTTCGTACTGGAAGGCCTGCAGCTCCGGGCCGGAGGCGACCATGTCCGCGAGGCCGCCGGCGAAGTCGGCGGGATCGCCCGTGCCGATCTCCAGGGCGCTGCTGTTCAGCGAGGTGCGGATGGCATGGGTGACGGCCTCCTCGATCAGCGCGTCACGCGAACCGAAGTGGTGCACGACGAGGCCGTGGGTGACTCCGGCCTCCTCCGCGACGGCCCGGTAGGTGAGCTTGCGCAGACCGCCACGGGCCACCACGCGGACGGCGGCGTCCAGCAGGGCGACCCGGCCCGTCCCGTAGTGGTTCACGCGCTTGCGGGTGCGGCGCTCACCGGTGGGCTCGACGGAGTCGGTCATGGCGCCGACCCTACCGGCGGCCCGCGGGTCAGCGCTTCGGCGGCCTGATGCCACGGAATTCCCAGTCGCCGCCCAGGGCGGTGGAGAGCACCTCCTCGGACTCGGTGGGCTGGGCGCCGACGTCGGTCCGGACGGCGGTGGGTCCGGTGACGACGTGGTTCGTGAGCCGGCCCAGGCCCTCGACCTCGACCTCGACGACGTCGCCCGGCCGGACGGGCCGGGAGTTGGCCGGGGTGCCGGAGAGCAGGACGTCACCGGGGTACAGGGTGATGGTGCGGGCGATGTCGGCGACGAGGTAGTGCATGTCCCAGGTCATCTCGTCGGTGGTGCCGTCCTGGACCACCTCGCCGTTGACGTACGTGCGCAGCCGCTTGCCGTGGAAGTCCCAGTCGGTGACGAGGCCGGGGCCGAGCGGGCACAGGGTGTCGGAGCCCTTGACCCGGAGCATGGAGCCGGCGTCGGTGTCGCGGAAGTCGTGGAGACCGTAGTCGTTGGCGACGGTGTAGCCCGCGACGTACTCCCCCGCGTCGGCCGGGGCGATGTTGCGCGCGGTCTTCCCGATCACGATGGCGACCTCGCCCTCGTAGTTGAGCCACTTGCAGCCCTCGGGGCGGACGACGGCGCCCCGGTGGGCGTTGAGGGCCGAGGTCGGCTTGTGGAAGTAGGTCGGGGTGTCCGGCAGGCCGATCCGGAACTCGTCGACACGGCTGCGGTGGTTGAGATGGACGGCGATCACCTTGGAGGGGACGACCGGGGGCAGGTGGTGGGCGTCCTCCGTCTTGACGCGGCGGCCGTCCGCGGCGACGAGCTCGTCCCCGTCGACGGTGACCTGGACGGTGGCACCGTCGAGGAGGATGCGGCGGTATTCGGGCATGTCGGTGCTCCTAGATACGGCTGTGCGGGGTGCGCGGGGAGGTGGGGACGCCGGTGCCGGTCCAGCCGTCGGCGGGCCGGTCGAACCAGAGGTGTACCTGGCCGGTGCCGATGGAGTTCTCGTACTCGCCGTACTGGCGGCCCCTGGCGGTGCACGCCTGCTCACCGAGGGCGCCGGCCATCATCAGGTAGTGGAAGAACCTGGCCTCGGGCTTGTACTTCCAGAAGTCGTCCATGGTGTCGAGGACCTTGTCGTGCCGGCCCTCCTTGAACCAGGCGATGCGCTCGCGATCGGCCGCGCGCGCCTCGGGCGTGAACACGTGGGCCGGGTCGCTGGACTCGTGGTCGCGCAGTTCGCGCAGCGGCCAGAAGGTGTGCGACAGGGCGCCCGAGGCGATGAGCAGCACCCGGCGGCCGGGGGTGGCGGCGATACCGTCGGCCAGGGCGCGGCCGAGGCGGAGGTGGTCCTCCATGTCGCCGGTCTGGCAGACGCCGATGGTCAGCCAGCGCTTGTCCGGCAGTCCCTCGCCGAGGAACTTCCACAGGTTGATCGTGGCGTAGTAGACCGGCAGGTACTCGTCGTCGATCGCGGTGATCCACGTGCCGTGCCTGTCGGCGAACGAGGCGATGTTGCGGGCGAGTTCGGGGTCGCCGGGGAAGTCGTACGGCATCCGGCACATGCCGCGCGGCAGCTCCTCGGAGGTGAAGAGCCCTGCGCGGCGGGCCTGCGCGGTGGCGACGAACTCGACGGTGGTCGCCCAGTGGGAGTCGAGGACGACGACGGTGTCGTAGTCGTCGCGCTCGAAGACGTCCCGGCGCAGTCCCTCGAGGCCGGTGACGAGGGTGATCTCCTTGCCCTCGTTCAGTTCCCGGCGGGTCTCCTCGGGCAGCACGATGGTGGGGACGTGGGCGAGCAGGCCCGCCCCGACGATCTCACCCATGGTCCTTCCAGCCCTTCGGTGCGGTGACGGTGTTCTTCAGGTCGCAGTAGAAGTCGAAGCTCCAGGTGCCGCCCTCGCGTCCGACGCCGGAGTGCCGCGAGCCGCCGAAGGGGGCCCGGAGGTCGCGGACGAAGAAGCAGTTGACCCAGACGGTGCCGGCGACGAGCCGTGCGGTGACCCGTTCGGCGCGCCCGGGGTCGCCGGTGGCGACGGTGGCGGCCAGGCCGAAGCGGGTGTCGTTGGCGAGGTGTACGGCCTCGTCCTCGGTGGTGAAGGTCTGGAGGGTGAGGACGGGGCCGAAGACCTCCTCCTGGACGATCTCGGAGTCCTGGGCGACGTCGGTGAGCAGGGTCGGCGCGTAGTACCGGCCGTCCTCGCGGTGCCCGCCGACGACCGCGCGGGCACCGGCGGCGAGGGCCCGCCGCACGAAGCCGTCGATCTTGTCCAGCTGGCGGGGGTGGATGGTGGGGCCGATGTCGGTGATCTCGTCGCGGGGGTCGCCCTGCACGATGCCGGCCGCCTTCTCGGTGAAGCGCCGGGTGAACTCCTCGGCGATCGACTCCTCGACCAGGAGGCGGGTGGCGGCCAGGCAGACCTGGCCGGCGTTGTCGTACTGCTCCACCGCGAGGTCGACGGCGAGGTCCAGGTCGGCGTCGGCGAACACCAGCAGCGGGGACTTGCCCCCGAGTTCGAGGCTGAGGGGGGTGAGGTTCGCGGCGGCCGAGGCGGAGATGCGCCGCGCGGTCGGCACGGAACCGGTGAAGCTGATCCGGCGCACGTCCGGGTGCGAGGTGAGGGTGTCGCCGATCTCGGAGCCGTACCCCTGGACGACGTTGAGGACCCCGGCCGGGAGACCGGCCTCGGCGGCGATGTCGGCGAGCAGCGAGGCGGTCAGCGGGGACCACTCGGCGGGCTTGAGGACGACCGTGTTGCCCGCCGCGAGTGCCGGGGCGACCTTCCAGGTCGACAGCATCAGCGGGGCGTTCCAGGGGGTGATCAGCACGGACGGGCCGGCCGGGTCCCAGCTGACGTGATTGGTGTGGCCGCGGGTCTCGAAGTCCTCGTGGTCCAGCTTCAGGAGCCAGTCGGCGAAGAAGCGGAAGTTGTGGGCGACGCGGGGCATGACGCCGCGGCGGTGGGAGCGCAGGAGGGCGCCGTTGTCGGTGGTCTCGACGATCGCCAGGTCCTCGATCCGCTTCTCCACACCGTCGGCGACGGCGTGCAGGATGCGGGCGCGTTCGGCGCGGGCGGTGGCGGCCCAGGCGGGGAAGGCGGCCTTCGCGGCGGCCACGGCGGCATCGGCCTCCGCCGCGGTGCCCCGGGAGATCTCACCGAGGACGCTTCCGTCGATCGGTGACACGTCGGTGAACGTCTGGGCGGAGGCGACGCGTTCGCCGCCGATCCAGTGCCGGGTGTCGACGGCGACCCCGGCCACCGTGAGGGTGTGTTCGGTCATGTCCGGACTCCAAGTCCTGTGGTGGGTGAGGGGGTCACTCGGCGCCGGAGGTGCTGGACTCCAGCAGCCGGCCGCCGTCCCAGACCACGCCGACCTGCCGGTAGTACGCGGCGATCGGCTCGCGGATCTCCAGCCGGGCCAGCTCCTCCGTGGGCGCCTCGAACAGCTCCAGTTCGGCGTCGCCGACCCAGGACTGCCCGCCCTCGAAGGAGGCGGCGTTCGACTCGATCAGCTCGTCGAGGGCGAGACCCTTGCCCTTCTCGATCGAGGGCAGCCGGCGGTGGTGGGCCATCGGGTGGCCGTTGACGAAGCCGTTGGTCCCGGACGGCTCGCGCAGGGTGACGACGGCCTGGGCGAGACGCCGGTCGGCGGCGGCGAGGGTGGCGCCGAAGCGGGCGCCGGCCTCGATGCGCGGGGCGGGACCGTAGGGGTGGGGGCGGGTCTGGTGGATGGAGCCGAGCTTCTTCGGGTAGCCCTGGTGCAGTCCGCGGGCGATGGCGAAGTCCTTGTCCACCCAGATGTACACGCAGCGCGTGTAGGTCTGTCCCCGGTACGTGCAGCGGACGACGGCGAAGGCCTCCTTGTACTGGGCGCGCACGGGGTCCAGCAGTTCGTCGCCGGAGGCGGCGCACGACTGCCAGTCGGCCCAGATCAGCGCGACCGCGCCGGGATCCTCGTCGGCGAGCTCCAGCGGTTCGGGGAGCAGTTCGCGCACGCGGGCCGGGTCGGTCCGGTACTCGACGGTGAGCAGATCGCCGGAGTAGCGCCAGGGCGGCGAGGGGATCAGCGAGGAGGCACCCGTCGCCGTCTGGGGGTGGAAGTATCCACGGACACTGGTCACTGGGGTTCCTTAGGCGGTGAGGTCGGGCTGCTTCAGCAGTTCGGCGCGGTGGCGGACGGCGGCCGCGGCGGCGGCCCGGCCGCCGAGGGCGACGACGCCGACCAGGCGGCCCTCGACGTGGTAGCCGGCCAGGACGTCGCCGTCCGGATCGCCGTCCAGGACGCGTACGTCGTCCCTGCCGAGGGCGGGGGCGCCGAAGGACTGGAGCCGGAAGTCGTGCTGGTCGCTCCAGAACGTCGGCAGCGGCGCGAAGGGGGCGAGCCCGGCGTCGGTGCCACCGAGGTGGGCGGCGAGGGAGCGGGCGGCGTGCTTGGCGGTGTCCGCCGGGATCGACCAGTGCTCGACGCGGCGGGGTACGCCGTCGTAGCGGGCGTTGGGGAAGCGGGCGACGTCACCGACGGCGACCACGTCCGGCCGCCCGCCGACCCGCAGGTGCTCGTCGGTGAGGACGCCGTCGGTGAGGTCGAGGCCGTTGCCGTCGAGCCACTCGGTGTTGGCGACGGAGCCGACGGACTCCACGACGACGTCCGCGGCGAGAACCGTGCCGTCGGTCAGGACCACCCCGGTGACCCGGTCGTCCCCCGCGAAGCCGGTCACACCGGTGCCGAGGGCGAACCGGACGCCGCGCTGTTCGTGCCGCCTCAGCAGGGCCTCGGCGAGGAGGTCGCCCAGCGGCCCGACCATCGGCAGCGGCAGCGGATCGACGACGGTGACCTCGGCGGCGCCGAGGGCCACGGCGGTGGCGGCGACCTCGCAGCCGATGAAACCGGCGCCGACCACGACCACGCGCCGGCCCGGCCGGGTCAGCTCCGCCCGCAGGCCCTGGGCGTCGGCCAGGGTGCGGACGGTGTGCCGCCCGGCGAGGGGGCCGGGGCAGCGCAGCCGCCGGGGGCGCATGCCGGTGGCGACGACCAGTCCGGCGTACGGCAGGGCCTCGCCGTCGTCGAGCTCGACGACACGCCGGTCGAGGTCGGCGGCCGTCACCCGGGTGCGAAGCCGCCACCGCACGTCGGCGACGGCGGCACGGGGCCGGAAGGCCAGCGACTCGAAGGGCGCCTTGCCGGCCAGGACCTCCTTGGACAGGGGCGGCCGGTTGTAGGGCATGTGGGGCTCGTCCCCGACCAGGGTGATCGGACCGTCCCAGCCGGCGGCGCGCAGCTGCTCGGCCGTGCGCAGGCCGGCCATGGAGGCACCGGCGACGACGACGCTCGCGCTCATGGCTCAGTCCTCGATCCGGATGGCCTGGAGGGGGCACACGTCGGCGGCCTCCTCGACCTCTTCGCGCAGCGCTTCGCCGGGCTCGGGGACGTAGGCCAGGCGCCCGGCGTCGTCGAAGCGGAAGACGTCGGGGGCGGCGAAGACGCACTGGCCGTGGTCCTGGCACTTGTTCATGTCGACGACGACCTTCATGGCCGGTCCTCCTGGTGCTGAGGGGGGCGTCGGAGAGCGGGGAACGGGGCCCGGACACGGGGTCCGGGCCCCTGCCAAAGGGGTGCGGATCAACCGCACCCCCAACTCGTTTGGCTTCAAACAACATAGGAACGGCCAGACCTCTGGTCAAGAGCTATCCACGTGGATAAATTTCTGGGACGGAACCCTTGCGGGAAGGTGACGGGCGTCCCTACCGTTTGACACCAAACGAGTGACCGGCCCGCCGACCCTTCCGGCAGTCCGAGGCCGCCCTCTCCCCCTCCCCCAGCGCCGCGAGCCCTGGGAGGCGCCCCCTTCCCCTAGAGGAGACACCGGTGAGCGCATCCGACACCCCACCCGTCCACCGCCGCCTGGAGCGGCTGGCCGCCGAGGGCATCGACGTGGTCCGGGTGACCTATCCCGACCTCATCGGCACCGAACGGGCCAGGGACGTCCTGCTGGACCACCTGCCGTCCGCCTGCGACCACGGACTGGCCTTCTGCCGGGCCGTCTACCACACCAGCCCCCAGGGCGACGTGGTCCCGGTGTCCGGCGGACTCGACGCGGGCCTGCCCGACATCTGCGTGCGCCCCGACCTCGACACCCTGACCGCCCTGCCGTGGGAGCCCGGAGTCGCCACCTGCCTCGGTGAGGTCACCGACCCCGCCACCGGCCTGCCCGTCCCGGAATCCCCCCGCGACCTGCTGCGCGCCGTCGTCGAGCGCTGTCACGAGCACGGCCTGCGCCCGGTGGTGGGACCGGAGCTGGAGTACTTCCTCTGCGACGCGGCCCCCGGGACCGCCCGGGGCTGGCGCCGCTACAGCGAGGCCGAGGGCGTCGTCTACACCGCGGGGCTGCGCGCCGACGCCGACAACCACCTGCTGCGCACCCTGCGCCTGCTGCGGGCCCTGGACCTCGGCGTGACCAGCGGCAACCACGAGTTCGACGGCTCGCAGTTCGAGATCAACCTGACCCACTCCGACGCGATGACCGCCGCCGACCGGGCCTTCCGCTTCAAGGCGGCGATCAAGGAACTCGCCCGCCGGGAGGGCCGGCTCGCCACCTTCATGGCCAAGCCCTTCAACGGCGTCGGAGGGTCCGGCTTCCACCTCCACCTGTCCTGCGTGGACGACGCGGGCGACAACGTCTTCGACGATCCGGCCGGCCCCCACGGCCTCTCCGTCACCGCCCGGCACGCCGTGGCCGGCATCCTCGCCCACGCCCCCGCGCTGGCCGCCCTGGCCAACCCGACGATCAACTCGTACAAGCGCTTCGGCCCCGACACCCTCGCGCCCTGGCTGATCGACTGGGGCCTCGACAACCGCAGCGCCATGGTCCGCGTCCCGCCCGAGCGCGGCGCGGGCTCCCGGCTGGAACTGCGCCTCGGCGACGCGAGCGCCAACCCCTACCTGCTGATCGCGGGCACCCTCGCCGCCGCCCTGCTCGGCGTGCTCGCCGGTGAGGACCCCTCCGCACCGCTGGAGGGCTACGGCTACGACACCGCCCGGTCCGCCGTGCTGCCCATGAGCCTGCCGGCCGCCCTCGACGCGCTGGAGGCGGACACGGCGCTGACCGAGGTGCTCGGCAAGGACTTCACCACCTCCTACCTCACGTACCGGCGCGACGAGGTCGCGCGCTTCCAACGGCACGTCACCGACTGGGAGTTCACCGAGTACGCCTACCACCTGTGACGCCGAGGAGCCCACACCCCATGACCACCACCGCCCACTCCCTGACCGACGCCGTGCGCGAGCCCCTGCCGCTGGCCGACGTCGACCTCGCGAACCTCGACCACTTCACCGACGGCGTCACCCCCTGGCGGATGTTCCACACCCTGCGCCACGAGGACCCCGTCCACTGGCAGCCCGAGGAGGCACCCAACTCCGGCTTCTGGGCCGTCACCCGGCACGCCGACATCGCCCGCGTCGACCGCGACGCCGACACCTTCACCTCGACGAGGTTCGTCAACCTCGAAGAGGTCGACGACGACCAGATCAAGAAGCGCGCCTCCATCCTGGAGCTGGACGGCGTCCGCCACCGCGCCATGCGCAGCCTCCTCCAGCGGCAGTTCGGCGCGAGCGTCATCAACAGCTACGCCGACTTCCTGCGCGGGCTGACCGCCACCACCCTGGACAACGCCCTGGCCAAGGGCACCTTCGACTTCGTGCAGGAGGTGTCCGCCGACTTCCCCATCAACGTGCTGGCCCGCCTCCTGGACGTGCCGCCGGAGGACAACCAGCGGCTCATCGACTGGGGCAACCGCATCATCGGGAACACCGACCCCGACTACGCGGACGTCCTCCTGCACAGCGAGGAGAGCGAGAAGTACCGCGACCTGCCGTTCCGCTCCCCCGCCTCGCTGGAGGTCTTCGCCTACGGCCGCGAACTGGCCCGGCAGCGCAAGGGCGGCACCGGCACCGACCTGATCTCCCGGCTGGTCAACGAGACCCCGCGCGACGGCGTCCCGCTGTCGGCGCAGGACTTCGACAACTACTTCCTGCTGCTGGTGGTCGCCGGCAACGAGACGACCCGCCACACCATCACCCACTCCATGCTGGCGCTCCTCCAGCACCCCGAGCAGCTGGCCCGCCTCCAGGAGGACCCCTCCCTGATCCCGACGGCGGTGGAGGAGTTCCTGCGCTGGGCCTCCCCCGTCTACCACTTCCGCCGCACGGCCACCCGCGACGTGGAGCTCGGCGGCAAGCAGGTCAAGGAGGGCGACAAGGTCGTCATGTGGTTCGCCTCCGGCAACCGCGACGAGGACGTCTTCGGCAGCCCCTACGACTTCGACGTGGCCCGGCCGGACAACGACCACATCACCTTCGGCAAGGGCAGCCCGCACCTGTGCCTGGGCAACCTGCTGGCCCGCACCGAGATCCGCATCATGTTCGAGGAGCTGATCCCGCGCGTGGCGGACATCCGCCTGGCCGGCGACGTGCCCCGCGTCCGCTCCAACTTCGTCAACGGCATCAAGAAGCTGCCCGTGGAGGTGACGCTCGCCTGACCCGGGCGGCCGGCGGTCCGGCGCGCGTGCCCGGCGGTGAGCGACGAGTTCGGACGGCGCCCCGGGTCCACCCCGGTATGACACGCGTCCTCGCCGACATCTCGGTCTCCCTGGACGGCTTCGTCACCGGCCCCGCCCCTGGCCCGCGCAACGGGCTCGGGTCGGGCGGCGAGGCCCTGCACACCTGGGCGTTCTCCGACGACCCCGACGACCGCAGGGTGCTGCGCGAGGGGACCGCCCGCTCGGGGGCCGTCGTCCTCGGCCGCCGGCTCTTCGACCTGGTCGACGGCCCGGAGGGCTGGGACGACACCACCGGCTACGGCGCCGGGGAGGTCGGCAGGCCGGCGTTCGTCGTCGTGACGAGCGCGCCGCCCGCGTCGCTGCGGCTCACCGACCTCGACCGGACGTTCGTCACCACCGGCCTGCCCGACGCCGTCGCCGGGGCGCGCGAGCGCGCGGAGGCGGCCTCCTCGGCGTCCGGCGACGACCTCGACGTCGTCCTCATGGGCGGCGGCGCCACGATCGGCTCCGCGTTCGACGCCGGCCTGGTCGACGCGCTGTCACTGCACCTCGCGCCCGTCGTCCTCGGTGCCGGGACGCCGCTGTTCACCGGCCGTACGCGACGCACGCCGGTGCAGCGCGGTGCGACCGTGACGTCCACGGCGACGCATCTGTTCTACGACGTGCGCTGAGGCCCTTGCCCGTCATGCGGCCGCGGTGAGCGCGGCCGCCGTCAGCTGTAGCGCCGTGTCGGCGCGGGCGAGGACGACCAGGCGGGTCCCCCCGATGTCGGCGTCGGCCTCCAGCAGGCGCCGCACCGGAGCGCTGTGGGTGGCCACGGACATCACCAGGCCGAGGCGGTTGCACAGCCGGTGCACGCGCAGCACCACGCCGACGGCCGAGTCCGCCGCCGCGGGCCCGTCGAGCACGAGGACGAGGGAGGTCGGTGCGTGGCCCTTGACGAGATCGCCGATCCGGGCGAGCAGGACCGCACGGCCGTCGCTGCCGGGATCGTCGTGCACCGTGACGACGAGTACGCCTTGATCGAGCGCATGGGACACCATCACGGCCATCCATCTCCTTTTCCCACCAAACGGTTCATACTCGGACTACCCCGTCCGGGCGGGCTGATGCGGGCGGTGTCCGGCCCTCCGCCCGGGCCGTCAGGGTGCCTCCGGGCGGCGTCGGGAGGCGGGCGCGGGGCCACGTGGTCATGCTGGGCCAGGTAGTGGCAGACACCAGGCGACAAGGAGCACGGTATGCCGACGGACACGGTCGGACGGTTTCTGACGGCACTCGACCCGGACCACCGGGAGGCGATCGCCGCCGAGCCGCGCGAGGAACAGGAGCGGCTGGCGGCGGCCTGGGAACGCGAGCTGGAGGCCGACGACGAGCTCGACACCCTGGACGAACTCTCCCCGCCGGCGGCGGAGGCCGAGGCGGCCCGCCGCGTCCTGGAGCGCGAACTCGGCTAGAGCGCACCCGGTCGTTGCGGGATCATGAACAATCCTCACGTTTCTGTGGACTCCTCGGCAGGGCTCTTCTAAGGTCGCCGCGGCGCGACCACCCGTCGTCCGCATCCCGAGGAGCCCCATGTCCCGCAGGACACTCCACCGCGCCCTGGGCCTCGCCCTGGCCCTGGTCGCGGGTACGGCCGTGGCCGGGCCCCTGCCCGCGCAGGCCGACCCGATACCCCAGGCACCCGGCCACCGCCTCGTCGACGCCTACACCGGCGCCCCGGCCGCCGCCCGGCCGCTGCCCGGCACCCGGCCCCCGCAGCACCCGTACCTCGCGCCGAACGGCCGGTCCGGGATGCACGCGGACGGCTGGGGCAGCGCCACCTACCCCTGGTCCGGCCCGCTCGGCGAGCACCCGCGGGCCGACAGCGAGCGGATGGCACTGCTCGGCGGCGAGTGCGCCAACGTGACCTTCGACCGGGCCGGCCGGATCGTCACCGTCTGCGGGACGTTCACCGGGTTCCTGGTGAAACTGCTCGACCCGCGGACCCTCGCGACGCTGGCCGAGTACAAGCTGCCGCAGCGTCCCTCCACGGTGGAGGCGATCACCCGGCTGGACTTCTCCCGGATCTTCAAGGACACCTCCGGCGGTGCCTACTCGTACCTGGACGACCAGGACCGGCTGGTGCTCGCCGACTCCCGGCAGCACATCGTCCGCCTCGCCCACCGGCAGAGACCGGACGGCGGCTGGGAGTTCACCGTCACCGACGACTGGGACCTCACCGCACGGGTGCCCCACGACTGTGTGACCTGGACGAACCTGTACCCCACCGGGACGTGTGACCCGGTCACCTCCGTCATGCCGGACTGGCAGGGCCGGATCTGGTGGGTCACCCGGCAGGGTCGCGTCGGCACGGTCGATCCGGGCAGCGGGGCCGTCCGCTCGATCCGCCTGGACGGGGAGGAGATCCAGAACTCCTTCTCCGTCGCCGCCGACGGGGTCTCGATCGTCTCCGACCACGCGCTGTACGAGTTCACCGCCACGGCGGACGGAACTCCCGCGGTGGTGTGGCGGCAGACCTACGACCGGGGCACCGGCACCAAGCCCGGCTCGGTGAACCAGGGCTCGGGCACGACGCCGGACATCTTCGGCGAGGGCGGCCGGTACGTCGCGATCACCGACAACGCCGACGACCGCATGCACGTCCTCGTCTACCGGCGCGGTGCCGGCGTCCCCGCCGGGCGACGGCCGGTGTGCGAGATCCCCGTGTTCCGCTCCGGCGCGTCCACCACGGACAACTCCCTGATCAGCTGGGGCGACAGCCTGGTGGTCGAGAACAACTACGGCTACGGGAACGTCACCTCGCTCACCTTCGGGCGGAGCGTCGTCGGCGGGGTCACCCGGATCGACGTCCGTCCCGACGGCAGCGGCTGCGACACGGTCTGGGAGAGCGCCGAGCGGTCGCCGTCCGTCGTGCCGAAGCTGTCCACCGGCAACGGACTCCTCTACCTCTACACCAAGGATCCCGACCCCCTCGGCATCGACGCCTGGTATCTGACCGCCGTCGACTTCCGCACGGGACGCACCCGGTGGAAGCAGCTCGTCGGCACGGGCGCCGGCTACGACAACAACTGGGCACCGATCACGCTCGGCCCGGACGGCACCGCCTACGTCGGCGTCTTCAACGGCCTGGCCGCCGTACGCGACGACGGCTGAACGGGCGGCGGGCATGCCGACGGTGTGCGGAATCCTCCCGTCGGCATGTCCCGCGAAAGTAGGGTGCTGCCCATGAAGGCACTTTTGTTGTCTGGTGGCTCTGGTACCCGTTTGCGCCCTATAACCCATACATCGGCG
This sequence comes from Streptomyces sp. NPDC015139, assembly GCF_043079785.1. Lineage (NCBI taxonomy): Bacteria > Bacillati > Actinomycetota > Actinomycetes > Kitasatosporales > Streptomycetaceae > Streptomyces > Streptomyces sp. NPDC015139. The sequence continues at coordinate 25,812 of NZ_JBIBUW010000009.1, forward strand.
AAACAACTCGTGCCGGTCGCGAACAAGCCGGTGCTGTTCTACGGCCTGGAGGCGATCGCCGAGGCCGGCATCACCGAGGTCGGGATCATCGTCGGCGACACGGCCGAGGAGATCCGGGAGGCGGTCGGCGACGGCGGGGCGTTCGGCCTCGACGTCACCTACATCCCGCAGGAGGCCCCGCTCGGGCTGGCCCACGCGGTGCTGATCGCCCGTGAGTTCCTGGGTGACGACGACTTCGTGATGTACCTCGGCGACAACTTCGTCGTCGGCGGCATCACCGATCTGGTGACCGCCTTCCGCGCCGAGCGGCCGGAAGCGCAGATCCTGCTGACGAAGGTGCCCAACCCGACCGCGTTCGGGGTGGCCGAGCTGAACGCGGCCGGCCGGGTCGTCGGTCTGGAGGAGAAGCCCCGGCATCCCAAGAGCGAGCTGGCGCTGGTCGGCGTCTACCTGTTCACGCCGGCCGTCCACGAGGCCGTGCGCGTGATCGAGCCGTCCTGGCGCGGCGAGTTGGAGATCACGCACGCCATCCAGTGGCTGATCGACACCGGCCGTGACGTGCGCTCCACGACGATCACCGGGTACTGGAAGGACACCGGGAACGTCACCGACATGCTCGAGGTCAACCGCTCGGTGCTGGAGACCGTCGAGCGCCGGATCGACGGCACGATCGACGACGACAGCGAGATCATCGGCCGGGTGGTCGTCGAGCGCGGCGCGAAGGTGACCGGCAGCCGGATCGTGGGTCCGGTGGCCATCGGCGCGAACACCGTCATCGTCGACTCCTACGTCGGCCCCTTCACCTCGATCTCCGCGGACTGCCGGATCGAGGACAGCGAGATCGAGTACTCGATCGTGCTGCGCGACTCCTCCGTGAGCGGCGTACGCCGCGTGGAGGCCTCCCTCATCGGCCGCAACGTCGAGGTCACCCCGGCGCCCCGCAAGCCGGCCGCCCACCGTCTCGTCCTCGGCGACCACAGCAAGGTGCAGATCTCCTCATGACGACGAACATCCTGGTGACCGGTGGTGCCGGCTTCATCGGCTCGCACTACGTCCGTACGCTCCTCGGCCCCGCCGGCCCCGGTGACGTGACGGTCACGGTGCTGGACAAGCTCACGTACGCGGGAAATCCGGCCAACCTCGACGAGGTGCGCGACCACCCGGGATTCGCCTTCGTCAAGGGCGACATCTGCGACGCGGAACTGGTCGACGGGCTCCTCGCCACGCACGACCAGGTGGTGCACTTCGCCGCCGAGTCGCACGTGGACCGTTCGATCCTGGGGGCCGCCGAGTTCGTCCGGACCAACGTGCTCGGCACCCAGACCCTGCTGGACGCGGCGCTGCGCCACGCGCCGCGGACCTTCGTGCACATCTCCACCGACGAGGTGTACGGCTCCATCGAGTCCGGTTCCTGGCCGGAGACGGACCCGCTGAGCCCCAACTCCCCCTACTCCGCCTCCAAGGCGTCCAGCGATCTGCTGGCCCTGTCCTACCAGCGCACCCACGGCCTCGACGTGCGGGTGACCCGCTGCTCCAACAACTACGGGCACCACCACTTCCCGGAGAAGGTCATCCCGCTGTTCATCACCAACCTGCTGGACGGCGGGAAGGTCCCGCTGTACGGCGACGGCGGCAACGTCCGCGACTGGCTCCACATCGACGACCACGTACAGGCCGTCGAACTGGTGCGTACCAGGGGGCGCGCCGGCGAGGTCTACAACGTCGGCGGCGGCACCGAGCTGTCCAACAAGGAGCTGACCGCCCTCCTGCTGGAGGCCTGCGGCGCGGACTGGGGCAGCGTCGAGTACGTCACCGACCGCAAGGGCCACGACCGCCGCTACTCGGTGGACTGCGGCAAGCTGCGGACGGAGCTGGGCTACGAGCCCCGCAAGGACTTCGCCACCGGCCTCGCGGAGACCGTCACCTGGTACCGCGAGAACCGCGCCTGGTGGGAGCCGCTGAAGGAGCGCGCCGCGCTCTAGTGCCATGGCCGGGGGCGGTGGCCGTCGCCGCCCCCGGTCCCCTTCCGACGACGAACAGGGAACCATGACCACCACTTGGCTGATCACCGGCGCGACGGGGATGCTCGGGCAGGACGTTCTGGCGCGGCTCGGCCGGGACGGCGAGGAGGCCGTCGGCCTGGGCCGCGGCGGTCTCGACATCACCGACCCCGACGCCGTGCACGACGCGGTCGCCGCGCACCGGCCCCGGATCGTGGTCAACTGCGCCGCGTGGACGGCCGTGGACGACGCCGAGGTGCACGAGGCGGACGCCCTGCGGGTCAACGGTGACGGGCCCCGCAACCTCGCCGAGGCCTGCGAGAAGGCGGGCGCCGGACTGATCCAGGTGTCGACGGACTACGTGTTCGCGGGCGACGGCACCAGCCCGTACCCCGAGGACGCGCCGACGGCACCGCGCAGCGCCTACGGACGTACCAAGCTGGCCGGGGAACGGGCCGTGCTGGCGGCGCTCCCGGAGACCGGGTACGTCGTGCGCACGGCCTGGCTGTACGGCGCGGGGGGCGGGAACTTCGTCGACACGATGATCGGGCTCGAGGCGGCCCGGGACACCGTCGACGTGGTCGACGACCAGCGAGGACAGCCCACGTGGACGGTGGACCTCGCCGACCGGCTGGTGCGGTTCGGCCGGGCCGCACTGGCCGGCACCGCACCCGCCGGTGTGTACCACGGCACCAGCGGCGGGGAGACGACCTGGTTCGGGCTGACCCGGGAGATCTACCGGCTGCTCGGCAGCGATCCCGGACGCGTCCGGCCGACCACCAGCGCCGCCTTCGCCCGGCCCGCGCCCCGCCCCGCGTACAGCGTCCTGGGGCACGACCGCTGGCGCCGTGCCGGTGTGGAACCGATCCGCCCCTGGCAGGAGGCGCTGGCGGCGGCCTTTCCCGCTCTGCTCGAGAAGAAGAGAGGTTCAGCCAGGTGAGCAACCAAATCCAGCCGACCGCCCAGGTCGACGAGAGGGCCACGGTCGGTGACGGGACGACGGTCTGGGATCTGGCCCAGATACGCGAGGACGCCCGGCTGGGCACCGGGTGCATCGTGGGCCGGGGAGCGTACGTCGGCCCGGGGGTGCGGATCGGCGACAACGTGAAGCTCCAGAACTACGCGCTGGTCTACGAGCCGGCGGTGCTCGGTGACGGGGCGTTCGTCGGGCCCGCGGCGGTCCTCACCAACGACTGCTTCCCGCGGTCGGTGGACCCGCAGGGCCGGCTGAAGCGTGGGGACGACTGGGAGGCCGTGGCGGTCGTGGTCGGCGAGGGGGCGTCGCTGGGCGCCCGTTCGGTGTGTGTGGCACCGGTGCGCGTCGGCCGCTGGGCGCTGGTCGCGGCGGGTGCCGTGGTCACCCGGGACGTGCCGGACTTCGCGCTCGTGGCGGGTGTCCCGGCCCGCCGTATCGGCTGGGTGGGCCGGGCCGGGGTGCGCCTGGTCGAGCGGGAGGACGTGCCCGGCGGGTGGGAGTGCCCGGAGACGGGAGCGCTGTACGAGGAGAAGGGCGGCGAGCTCGTCGAGCGCGCCTGACGCCGATTTGCCCAAAACGCCGATCCTCGAACATCGGCAGGCATAACATGTGTTCGAACTGTGCAGACCGGGCACAGTGAGGCCACAAGTCGGTGGTGCCCAGGGGGGGTTACCGGGTGAGGACACCTGTGCCTGAAGCGAGGAGCGGGCACCGCTCCGTCGCCTGACGTCTTTCTTCTTTTCGCCGCTCGGCCTTCGCGCCGCGGCGCTCATGAGTCTGTGCAAGCACAGGACCCACAGGGGGGTTGGTGTGTCCGAACGATGACCAACACACGTCTGGCGGCGCTCGGCAGCGAGGATCCGCCACTGCTCTCGCTCACCCGACGACTGCTCACACTCGCCGAGTCGGGACTGCCGTCGATGCTGCTCCCCGGCGGCGAGGCCTTCGCCTTCACCATGGCCGGACGGGAGGCGCCCGACAGCACCTGGACCCTGGAGCGGCGCGGAACGAGCATCCGGTACGCGGCCATCACCGTGCTGGGTGCCCGGTTCCTGCCCGAGAACCGTCAGCGCACGGTGCTCGGCGGGCGTACCGCCCAGGAGTTCGCGGGCCTGCTGGTCGAGTCGCTGCCCACGGTGACCAACCTCGGTGACGCGGCGCTCATCGCCTGGGCCGCCGCCGACACCGCGCACCCCAAACTGTCCGACGCCCTCGCCCGGGTGGACGCCCTGGACGAGGCGGGCCGGCCGCAGTACACCGTCGAGGCGGCCTGGGTGCTGTCCGCCCTCGCGGCGGCCCGGGAAGCGGCCGACGTGGAGGACCGGCTCACCGCGGCCCGCGACCGGCTGCTGCGCGCCCGGATCGGCAACGGCCCGCTCTTCCCGCACGCCACCGGCCCCGGCCTGGTGCCCTGGTACCGGGCGCACGTGAGCTGCTTCGCCGACCAGACGTACCCGTTGCAGGCGCTGGCCCGCCTGCACGCGAGCGGCGACGGCGGCGACCCGGAGGCACTGGCCGCGTCCGAGGCGTGCGCCGCGCGCATCTGCGCACTGCAGGGCGACGGCGGCCAGTGGTGGTGGCACTACGACGCGCGCACCGGCGGTGTCGTGGAGGGCTACCCGGTCTACAGCGTCCACCAGCACGCGATGTCGCCCACCGCGCTGTTCGATCTCACCGACGCCGGCGGCAGCGACTTCGGCGCGGCGGTCCGCAAGGGCCTGCGCTGGATGACCGAGGTGCCCGAGCTGGCCGAACGCCCCGAGCCGTTGATCCTCGACGAGCTCGGCGTCACCTGGCGCAAGGTCTACCGGGGCGATCCGAAGAAGGCCGTACGCGCCGCCCGGGGCCTCGGCACCCGGGTCGCGCCGGGCCTGCGGCTGAAGACCCTGGACCGGGTGTACCGCCCCGTCTCCGTGGACCGCGAGTGCCGGCCTTACGAGTTCGGCTGGATGCTCCACGCCTGGCAGGGGGGCCGGATATGAGTGACCGTCAGTCCCTGTTCGGGGTCGAACTCGACCCGCTGACCATGGACGAGACCGTGGAGCGGTGTCTCGAGGCCGTACGCGACGGCAAGAAGCTCGAGATAGGCGTGGTCAACGCCGCGAAGCTGGTGAACATGCGGCGGGACCAGCGGCTCGCCCGGGCCGTGGCGGGCTGCGATCTCGTCCTCGCCGACGGACAGGCCGTCGTCTGGGCCGGCCGGGTGCTGCGCGCCCCGCTGCCGGAGCGGGTCGCCGGGATCGACCTGTTCCTGCGGCTGCTGGGCGAGGCGGAGTCCGCGGGCATGTCCGTGTACTTCCTCGGCGCCAAGCAGGACGTGCTGGAGCGGATGCTGCTTCGGGTGGCCGACCGCTTCCCCGGCCTGAAGGTGGCCGGCAGCCGGAACGGCTACTTCGACGACTCCGAGCAGGAGGCGATCGCGGACGGCATCGCCCGCAGCGGCGCCCGGATGCTGTTCCTCGGCATGACCTCGCCGAAGAAGGAGATCTTCACCGCGGCCCACGGGGAGCGCACCGGCGCCCGCGTCGTGCACGGCGTGGGCGGCTCCTTCGACATCCTCGCCGGGGTCACCAAGCGGGCCCCCGAGGTCTGGCAGCGGTGGGGCATGGAGTGGCTCTACCGCGCGCTCCAGGAGCCGCGCCGCCTGGGCCGGCGTTACGTCACCACCAATGCTGCCTTCCTTCTCATGACGGCGCGCGAGTACTTCCGGCCCGCCCCGTCGCCCGCTCCCGCGAACAGGAGTCGCTGATGCGCGTAGTCGTGGTTGGACAGGGTTACGTAGGCCTGCCGCTGGCGATCCGCGCAGCCGAGGTCGGACACGAGGTGGTCGGCTACGACGTCGACTCCCGCCGGGTCAAGAGCCTCGCCGCCGGTGAGTCCTTCGTGGAGGACGTCTCCTCCGAGCGGATCCGCGCGGCACTGGACGCCGGTGTCTACCGCGCGAGCGACTCGGCCCGCGACTGCGCCGGTTTCGACGTGGCCGTCGTGACCGTGCCGACACCGCTGCACGAGGGCACGCCCGACCTGCGCTACATCAAGGAGTCGGGGGCCACCCTCGCCCGCTACCTGCGCCCCGGGGCCACCGTGGTCCTGGAGTCGACCACCTACCCCGGTACCACGCAGGAGCTGTTCGCCCCCATCCTGGAGGACGGCTCGGGGCTCACGGCGGGCACCGACTTCCATCTCGGATACAGCCCGGAGCGGATCGACCCCGGCAACGCCGTCTGGGGATTCCAGGAGACGCCGAAGGTCGTCTCGGGGGTCAACGAGCGGTCGCTGAAGGCGGTTCAGGGCTTCTACGCGCAACTCGTCGACACCACCGTGCCCGTGGGCTCGCCCAAGGAGGCCGAGCTCGCGAAGCTGCTGGAGAACACCTTCCGGCATGTGAACATCGCGCTGGTCAACGAGATCGCGATGTTCGCCCACCATCTGGACATCGACGTCTGGCAGGCCATCGACGCCGCCTCCACCAAGCCCTTCGGCTTCATGAAGTTCACGCCCGGGCCGGGTGTCGGCGGCCACTGCCTGCCCATCGACCCGTCGTACCTGTCCTGGCGGGTGCAGCGCGAACTCGGCCAGAGCTTCCGCTTCGTGGAGCTGGCCAACGACATCAACAACCACATGCCGGAGTACGTGGCCCGGCGCATCGGCGAGTTGTTCAACGAAAGACGCCGCTCCGTGAACGGCTCGAACATCCTGCTGCTGGGCCTGGCGTACAAGAAGAACACCGGTGACGCCCGGGAGTCGCCCGCCCTGCGCATCTCCCAGCTGCTGCTCGACATGGGGGCGCAGGTCAAGGCGGCGGACCCGCATGTCGTCGAGAGCCTGCCGGTGGACACCCGTCTGGTGCGGGTCGAGCCGACCGCCGAGGAGCTGGCGGCCGCCGACGTGGTGGTCCTGCTCACCGACCACGACAGCTTCGACTACGGCGTCATCGCCGAGCACGCCCCCTTCGTCCTCGACTGCCGCAGGCGGCTGTCGCCCGGACCCACGATCGAGGTGCTCTGAGCCATGCCGCGTGTCGTCTGCGTCGCCGGGGCGCGCCCCAACTACATGAAGATCAAACCGGTGATGGACGCCCTGGAGAACCGGGGCGCCGAGGTGGTCCTCGTCCACACCGGCCAGCACTACGACCCGGCGATGAACGACGTGTTCTTCGCCGACCTCGGCATCCGTCCGCCCGACCGCTTCCTCGGGGTCGGCTCCGGTACCCACGCCGAGCAGACCGGACGCGTGATGACCGCGTTCGAGCCGCTGCTCGGCGAGGTGTCCCCGGACATCGTCGTGGTGGTCGGCGACATCAACTCCACGCTGGCCTGCGCTCTGGTCACGGCCAAGGCCGGACCGCTGCTGGCGCACGTCGAGGCGGGCCTGCGCAGCCGCGACTGGAGCATGCCCGAGGAGGTCAACCGCGTCGCCACCGACCGGGTCAGCGACTACCTGCTGGCACCCTCCCCCGACGCCACCGAGAACCTGCGCGCCGAGGGGTACCGGGAGGACCAGATCCACCTGGTCGGCAACGTCATGATCGACACCCTGCTGGCCAACCTCGACCGGGCCCGGGCGTCCGACGTGCTCGGCCGGTACGCCCTGGCCAGGGGCGAGTACGGCCTGGTGACCCTGCACCGCCCGGCCAACGTGGACGACCCCGAGGTCCTCGCCGGACTGCTGAAGGCCCTCGGCGAGATCGCCGGCCGCTGCCCGCTCGTGCTGCCCGTGCACCCGCGCGCGGCCGAACGGCTGGCCGAGATCGGCGTGCCCGGGGGCGTCAGGCTCGTACCGCCCGCCGGATACCTCGACTTCATCGCCCTGCAGGACTCCGCCCGCCTCGTGCTGACCGACTCGGGCGGCGTGCAGGAGGAGACCACGGCGCTGGGGGTGCCGTGCGTGACCCTGCGGGACAACACCGAGCGGCCCATCACCGTCGAGGAGGGCACCAATGTGCTGGCCGGCCGGGACCCGGCGCGCATCGTGGCCACTGTGAACCGGGTGCTGGACGATCCACCCGCTCCGCGCCGGCCCGAGCTGTGGGACGGCCGCGCGAGCGACCGCATCGCCGACGTGCTGCTGGAGGGAGGGACGGCGGGCACCCGGCCGAGGCCCACCGATCGAACGTTCCCCATATGATCCGCTTGCAACCTATGCTCGTTGGACGTCGGGTCGCTAGGGGGGACCGCCATGGATCTCGCTGAGATCTTCCGTGTCATGCGCAGGCGCTGGTACGTACTGCTGCCCGGACTGCTGCTGACCGCGTGCCTGGCCGTGGCCGTGGCCCTGGTGGTCCCCGTCACCTACCAGTCGCAGAGCACGGTCGTGCTGCTGAACTCGCAGAAGGCCACCGTGGCCTACGACGGCAACCCCTTCCTCAGCACCCAGACCTCGCTCACCGGCATGGCCGACAGCCTGGCCCGCAACCTCAACTCCGACATCTCCCTGCGGGAGCTCAAGTCCCGTGGGGCGAAGGGCACGTTCGAGGCCAAGCTCGCCGACAACGCGCAGGGGCCGCTCATGTGGCTCACCGTCACCGGCACGGACAGGAGCGCCGTCCTGACCTCGGACCGCCTTCTGACCGCCTATGCCAAGGAACGGCTGGACCAGTTCCAGAAGCAGCAGTCGGTGGCCCCGAAGGCCATGATCCGCATGACGACCATCGTGCCCCCGCAGAACCCCGTGGCGCAGACCAAGACCCGGCTCGAGTACCTGATCATGGCCGGGGGCCTGGGTCTGGTCCTGAGCCTGGTCGCCACGTTCTACGTCGAGGCACGCCGGCGGTCGCGCGCGGCCGCGGCACAGCCGGACGCGGCCGCCGGCCCGGACGGGGACGAGACCGCCGGGCCGGTCGCCGCCCCCGACCCGGCGGCCGGGGAACCGGTCGCCGAACAGACCATCGCCCTGCGGACACAGCCCAGTTGGGCGCGTTCCGCCGAGAACAGGCCCGCCGCCGAGCCCAGGGCCGGGCGGCCCGTCATGGCCGCGGCGCCCGCCGCCGAGCCGCTGGACGAGGAGTCGTCGCATGGACAGCGTTCGCACACCGGACAGCGACCCCTCTGAGAAGAGCGGCGCCCCCGCGCCGCCCGAACCACCGCCACCGTCTCCTTCCCCGTCCCTCGGCAGAAAGGTCCGTTCCGCGGCCCGCTGGAGCCTGATCAACACCGTGGTCATGCGCCTGGGCAACTTCGCCACCGGCATCCTGCTGGCACGGTTCGCCCTCGGACCGGCGGAGTGGGGCGTCTACGGCATCGCCCAGACCGTCCTCCTGGTCCTGCTGTCCGCCAACGAGCTGGGCGTCGGGCTGGCCATCGTCCGCTGGGACGGCGACCCCCGCCGCTTCGCGCCGACCGTGCTCACCCTGGGAGCCGCCTCCAGCGCCCTGCTGTACGCGGCCATCTTCGTCTCGGCACCGACCGTCGCCGGCCTCCTCGACTCCCCCGAGGCCTCGGGCGTGTTGCGGGTGATGTGTCTGTGCCTGGTGATCGACGGCGTGGCCCAGGTCCCGGCCAACTTCCTCACCAGGGAGTTCGCCCAGGGCAAGCGGATGGTCATCGACGCGCTCAACTTCGTCCTCAGCACCGCAGTGACCCTGGTGCTGGCCTTCGCCGGCTGGGGCGCGATGAGCTTCGCGTGCGGAGCGGTGGCGGGCAACGTCGCCGCTCTCATCGGCTGCGCCCTGGCCGCCCCCGGTACCCTGCGGTTCGGCTGGGAACCCCAACAGGCCCGCGCGCTGCTGGGGTTCGGACTTCCGCTGGCCGGCGCGAGCCTTCTCGCCCTCGCCGTCGTCAACGTGGACACCATGATCGTCGGCTCGTCCCTCGGCCAGGTGTCCCTCGGTTTCTACGTCCTGGCGTTCAACATGTCCGGCTGGCCCGTGCGCATCATCAGCGAGGCCGCACGCCGTGTCTCCTTCGCCGGTTTCTCCCGCCTGGCCGGCTCCCCGGGGGCCCTCGCCGAGGGCTTCGGCCGCGCCCTGGGCGTCCTGGTCACGGGCACCGTGCCGCTGTGCGTGCTGCTCGGCGGCCTCGCCGCACCGGTCGTCCAGCTCGTCTACGGCCGTACCTGGGTGCCCGCCGCGGCGGCGCTGCCCTGGCTGATGGCCCTGGGCCTGGTCCGCATCGGCTGTGAACTGGCCTACGACTGTCTCGTCGCCGCCGGACAGCGCCGCTCCCTCATCCTGGTCCAGGCGCTCTGGCTCGTCGCCCTCGTCCCCGTACTGGTCGTCGGCGCACACCTCAACGGCATGGTCGGCGTCTCCCAGGGCCATGTGCTGGTCGCCGCCGGACTCGTCGTACCCGCGTTTCTCTACGCTCTCCGCCGGGCCGGGATCGGGCTCGGCCACATCGCCAGGGCCTGCGCCTGGCCGCTGCTCGGGGGAGCCGTGATGGCTCTGGTGCTGCTCGCCGCGCGGCGGTTCCTCGGCGACAGCGCCCCGGCCCTGGTCCTGGTCGGCACGGCCGCCCTGGCCTGCTACGTGGTGTGCGTCCTGCCCAGCCGCCGGTTCCTGCTGGGTTCCCGGGCGGTGGAGTCCGTATGAGGGGGCTCCGCCGCCTGCTCACCGTCCTGCTGCTCGCGCTGTGCGCCGCCTGCTCCGGTGGCGGCGGCTCCGCCGAGGACGGCAAGGGAGCCACCACCGGCCCCGGCAAGGCCGGGACGGCGCACCCGCCGAGCGGCACGGGACGGGAAGCGGGCTTTCCCGACGCCAACACCACCGGTCCCCGTGTTCCCTTGACACCGCACGACACGGGCGACATGACCATCAGGACCGACGGCACCGTCATCAAGGGCTGGGACATCACCGGCTCGCTCGACATCTACGCGAACGACGTGACGATCGTCGACACCAGGATCACCTCCGCCAACTGGTGGGGGATCAACCTGCGCCCCGGCCACCAGGGGCTGAAGGTCCTCCACACCACCATCACCGCCGTACCCGGCAAGGGCCCCGACAACGGCGGGGTGGACTACGCCGTCTCCAACATGAGCGCCAGCTCCGTCGAGGTCGGCTGGTGCGACATCTCCGTGTTCGGCAACGCCCTGTCCATGGGCCAGGGCCACATCCACGACAACTACGTGCACGACCTCGTGCCGTTCCGCAACGCGGGCGGCGAGTGGCAGCACACGGACGCGGTGATCAGCGGCGGCAGCAACAAGGGCAAGCTGATCATCCGGCACAACACCCTGCTCAATCCCGTCGCCGTAGGCCAAGGGGCCTCGGCGAGCATCGGGCTGTTCTCCGACACCGGCCCCGTGTCCAACACCGTCGTCGACGGCAACCTGCTGGCCGGGGGCGCGTACACCCTCTACGGGGGCGGCAAGGGCGCGACCGGGATCACGGTCACGAACAACGTCTTCTCCACCCGGTACCACCGCAACGGCGGCGGCTACGGAGCCGTCACGGCCTGGAACGCCGACGGCTCCGGCAACGTCTGGCGCGGCAACCGGTTCACCGACGGCACTCCGGTCACCCCAGCGCCGGCCGGCTGAGGAAGAGGAACATGCGACGGATCGTCCGTGCCCCCTGGGAACTGCTGAAGCGCGCCTTCGGCTGGCTCGTCCTCTTCGAGCTCCGCAACAAGGTCCTCCTCGCCCCTACCGCGCTGCGGCTGCGCCGGCTGGAGACCGCCGAGACCCGCCGGCTCTCGGCCTGCGCCGCCGAGGCGCCGGCCGCCCTCGTCGCCACCGTCATCGCCACCCACCGCCGCCCCGACCAGCTGCGGGCCGCCGTCCGCTCGGCACTCGCCCAGACGGTGCGCGACCAGGTCGTCGTGGTCGTGGACGACGGGGCCGGTCTGACCGAACTCCCCGACGATCCACGGCTGTTCGCCGTGTCGCTGGCGCGGAACACCGGTGTGGCCGGTGTCGTGCGCAATGTGGGCATCCGCCTCACCCGCTCGCGCTACGTGGCCTTCCTGGACGACGACAACCTGTGGGAGCCCGATCACCTGGAGCGGGCGCTGGCGGCGCTGGAGGCCCCCGACGGCCCGGACGGTGTCTACACGGCGCTGCGCCGCGTCCTGCCGGACGGGACCGAACGGGACGTGCTGTCCGTGCCGTTCGACCGCCGCCGGGCCGCCCGGGAGTCCTTCCTCGACACCAACGCGTTCGTCGCGCGCCGCACCCCGGGGCTGCGGTTCAGCCGGCTGCGGCGGACGCCGGAGGTGCTGCCGCGCGAGGACTGGGAGCTCGTCTTCCGGTACAGCCGCGGCCACCGCGTGCGCCACGTACCGCACGCCACCGTGCGCTACCTGGTCAACCCCGAGAGCTTCTACACGACCTGGTCCGGCTGAGCGGAGCCCGGCCGGGCCTCACGGTCCCGCGGGCGCCCGCAGCGCGCCCGGCCGGAGCAGGGCGGCCGCCGCCGCACGGCTGGCCTCCCTGCCGAGAACGGCACGCGACGCCTCGCGCAGGAAGACGGCCGCCCGGAAGCATCCGGTCGCGAGGGCGCCGTGCCGACGCCCGTACAGACGCACGCGGTTGAGCGTGAGCAGGGTCCACAGCCGGGGCGACACCCGGGATTCGCCGCCCAGGTGCACGGCCTGAGCGGTCGGCTCCAGCTGTGTGCGGTAGCCCAGGTCGCGGGCGCGGAGGCAGTACTCGGTCTCCTCGGAGTACAGGAAGAAGGACTCGTCCCAGGGACCGCACGCGGCCAGGCAGTCCGCCGAGAGGGCCATGAGCGCGCCGGTCGCCCAGTCCGGGCGGGTCGGGCGGGCGTAGGCGGCGGGGTCGGTGACCAGTTCGCTCAGCCACGGGAACCGTCCGGCCCGCCGGTTGCCGATGACCGCCTCGCCGAGCGCCCGGGCCACCGTGGACTCACGGCGCAGCGAGTACAGCGGCGCCTCGCGGCCCTCCTCGTACAGGAGGGGTACGGCGATCCCCACCTCCGCGTCGAGCCGGTCGACGAGCCGCTTGGCGCAGCCCTGCCGCATCCGGATGTCGGGGTTGCAGACCAGCACGGTTCCGTAGCCGCCGTCCCCTTCACCGGCGGCGTCGAGTGCGGCGTTGATGCCCGCCGCGTATCCGGCGTTGCGGCCGGTCTGGACGATCGTGGTGTCGGGCGCGAGGGTGCGCAGCACCTCCACGGTGTCGTCGGCCGAGTCGTTGTCGGCGACGACGAGCCGCCAGTCCAGGCCGGCCATGCCGTCCGGGAGGGCGGCGAGGAACCCGGGGAGCACCGCGGCGCTGTTCCAGGTGACGACGACGACTGCGACGGGGCTCATCGGATCTCCACGAGTCGGGGCGACGGGACGTCGGGGGTCTTGCCGGGCACCGGGGCGGGGGCAGCGGCGGCCGCCTCGCGCCGGACGAAGCTCAGATAGCTGCCCCCCGCCCCCAGGACCAGGAAGAACATGCCGGCGAACATGGGGAAGCTGAGCGAGTCGAAGGTGGCGCTGATGACGAGGGCGACCAGGGACGAGGCGAAGAACGCCTGGCCCAGTTCGCGGTCGGAGTCGGTGCGGGCCAGGCGGCGGATGGAGCCGCCCTGGTGGATGCCGGTGATGAACAGCACGAGCAGGGCGATCGCCCCGAGCACTCCCATCTCGGCGAGGGTCAGCATGTACTGGTTGTCCGTGAAGAAGTACAGGTCCGGTGTGAAGGTGCCGAAGCCCCGCCCGAACAGGGGGTGTTCCTCGAGGTAGGGCACGATCGCGCTGTACTTGACGGTGCGGGCCTGGGTGCTGCTGTCGGAGTTGGACAGGAACGACGCGAACAGTTCGGTGATGGTGCCGATCAGTCCGGGGATGAGCACCTTGAAGCCGGCCACCGACGCCGTCATCAGGCCGATCGCGGCCCAGCGCCGCTGGGGCTTCCAGCGGGGCACCATCACCAGGGCGATCAGCAGCATGCCGATGATCGAGGTCCTGGACACGGTCAGCGGCAGCGCGCCGGCCATGAGGACGACCGGCCCCCAGCGGCGCAGGACGTGGAGGTGGCGGCGTACCGGGTCGAACGCCTGCTGGACGGCGAACGGCACCAGGATCGCGAGCATGCCGCCGAACTCCAGCGGCTGGGCCGTGGTGGACCGGGGGCGGGTGAAGGAGCCGCGGTCCATGGCGGTGACCTGGGCGACGCTGGTCTGCAGTCCGGGGATGTGGATCGAGTCGGCGATGTTGGTGGCCGAGAAGAAGTCGTAGTAGCCGATCGCGGCGACGACGGTCCCCATCACCACCAGGCGGCGCATCAGGACGTCGAGCCGGCCGCGCTCCTGCACCCCGGCCGAGGTGAGGACGACCAGTGACACCCACACCAAAAATCCGATGAGTCCGCGGTCGGCCCCGAGGACCTCCTGGTGCGAGCTCTCGCGCATCGAGTCGGCGATGTACGCCATGAGGACGGCCGTGCCCAGCACGCACATGGCGATCCGGGGGAGCCGGGTCCCCGGCGCCGGGAGGATGCGGCCGCCGAGCCAGGTCGCGAGGTACCACAGCAGTCCGAGCAGGGCGAACACGTTGGCCGGGGTGCCGACGCCGCCGAGCGCGGGCAGGGCCAGGTTCGACGGGACGAAGAAGGCCAGCACCAGATAGACGGTGAGGATCGCGGTGGCGTCGACGCGCCGGCTCGGCGCGCCCGTGCGCAGCCGCTTGGGAGCGCGGGTCTCCTTCTTCGGCGCGGCGGCGCTCGGGGCGGCGCGCCGCCGGCGGCGCACGACCGAGACGCCCTCCATCAGGATCGACAGCAGGAACGCGCTGACCACGCCCAGGATGACGACGGCGGCGATGTCCTGGTAGCGGCTCTTCGACTTCGCCACCGGGGTCTGCGGCAGCACGACGGGCGTCGTCTGCACACGGTAGGGGCTCGGGACCTTGTCGGCGGACTGCAGGGCCTTCAGCTGCTCACCGGCGAAGGCGGTCAGGGTGTTGGTCTCCTCGAGCACCTTCTCGCGGTCGGTGCCGGTGACGCTGAGCACGAGCAGCGGGCTGTCGCTGGCCGGGGCGAAACCGGCCGTGTACGGATCGGTCACGCCCCGGCCGCGCAACTCCTTGGCGGCGTCGCTCGATTCGAGGGTGCGGATCAGCACGTCGGCCGTGACGATGAGCGAACCGCCCGCGTTCGAGATGGGGTTGCCGAAGGTGGGGGCCAGCCGTGCGACGGCCGAGGAGTCCAGCAGGGCGACGGAGCTCTGCGACTGGTAGGAGACGGGCACGGTGACGTACAGATAGCCGCCGCCGAGCAGACTGAGCAGCGTGAAGGGCACCATGAAGTACCAACGTCTGCGCAGAATGGCCCATATCTCACCAAGGCTCACGAACCATCCCCCCGTTCGGTGGCATCCAGCCGTGTGTCCTGCCAGTATCGGGGGTGACGGAAGGATCTCCTATGTCGCCCGGGAACGTCGCCGACGCGCTGCTGCGCCGCTGGTACGTCGTGGTGCTCGCGCTGTTGCTGACGGCGGCCGGCGCGTACCGGGTGGTGCGCCCCGCCCCGCAGTTCACCGGCTCGGCGGTGGTCGTCCTCAAGCCGCCGGTGACCCGGAACCAGCCCAACCAGCTCACCAATCTGCAGCCGCCGCTGGCCCTGGTCTCGTACGGGATCGTCGAGCAGTTGCAGTCCCCCGCGGGGGCACGGGAGTTGCGGGCGGCGGGCGTGCGGGGGACCTACCACCTCGTCCCCCGCAACAGCGGCACCAGCGCGACGCCCCGCTATCTGATCCCCTCCCTGCAGGTGCAGTCGCAGGCGTCCGGCTCGGACGCCGCCGTGACGGCGGTCCGCCGGATCATCGACGTCTACACCGAGCACGTCGAGCGGTTGCAGACCGCGCAGGGCGTCTCCGCCGGAGCGCGGATCACCGCCGCCGTGCTGGTCGCGCCGAGCGCCGCCGAGGTACAGGGTGACCGGGGCCGGGGTCTGGCGGGCACTGCCCTGCTGGGCGCGGCGGCCGGTGTCCTCGGCGCGTTGTGGCTCGACCGGTACCTGCTGGGCCGCCGGACGGTGTCCCCCGGCCGCCACGCCGGTGCGGTGGCGGTGGCCGACTGAGTGGTGCCGGTGCTCCATCAGATGCCGCGGCGCTTCCACGACTCCCACCACAGCGCCTCCCGGCCGCGCTCGGCGACGGCCGACCACACCAGCGGCTGCAGGTAGGGCATCGCCTTCGGGCCGATCCGCCGGCGGAGCCGCAGCGCCCGGTGCTCCGGCAGCGCCGCGTAGCCCGGCAGGCACTCCGCGGCGAACGCCACGCAGTCGTCGACCGGGACGACCTCGGTACGCCCCCGGTCGTAGGCCCGGTAGGCGCGGCGAAGGGCGAACCGGGCGAGCCGGGTGTGGACCTGGTCGGCCAGCCGGTCGGCGTGGGGCAGCCGGTCGCCGCACTTGGCGAGCACCGAGTCGAAGGCCACCAGGCGCTGACGCAGGTCGTCGAGCTGGCCGCCGAAGTCGGTGGTGGACATGTTCTTGCCGTGGACGCGGTAGAACGCCTGGTCGGCGCCGCGTACGTAGCCGACGTCGGCGTGGGCGGCGAGCCGCATCCACATCTCGATGTCGCCGGCGTGGGGCAGGGCCGGGTCGTAGCCGCCGACCGTGCGCTGCAGGCTGGTGCGGACCACGACCTCGGGCGAGGTGATGCAGCCGGTGCCCTCGCGGAACCGGCGCTCCAGCCACCACTGCCCGGGGTAGACGACCGAGCCGGTGGAGCGGGTGCGGGCCCGCGGCAGGGGGCCGCCGTGCTGGAAGCGCAGCGGCCGTCCGTAGGCGAACCCCGCCTCGGGGTGGGCGTCCAGGAGGGCTGCGGCCCGGACCAGTGAGCCCGGGACCAGCCGGTCGTCGGCCGACAGCAGGGCGACGTAGTCACCGTCGGCCCATTCCAGCAGGCCCTCGTTGTAGGTGGCGATGTGGCCCTTGTTGGTCTCGTGGACGAGGACCTCGATGCGGGGGTCGGAGGCGGCGAGTTTGAGCGCGGCCTCCGCGGAGTCGTCGGGCGAGGCGTCGTCGATGATGAGCACCCGGACGTCGACGCCGTCCTGCTCGTCCAGGACGCTGCTGACGCAGTCGGCGAGGAAATGGCCGTACTTGTAGCACGGGATCACGACACTGACGGTGCTCATCGGTGGGCAAGCCAATCCCCGGTGGTGGGGCCCCCCCCCGGTGGGGGGGGCCCCCCCCCCGGGGGGGGGGGGGGGGGTTGTTTTTGTTGGGGACGGTGTTTATGGTGAGGGTGGAGCTGTGGGGCTTAACCGGGGGGGGGGGGGGGTGCCGG
>NZ_JBIBUW010000009.1:42979-154660 GCF_043079785.1 Streptomyces sp. NPDC015139
CTTCGCGCCCGGGGGTGCCGGCGGGGGGGTGAATCGCGCGTTCGGTCTCGCCGGGCCCCCCCCCCCGGGGGGGGGGCGGGGGGGGCCCCCCCCCCCCGGGGGGGGGGCCCCCCCCCGGGGGGGGCGCCCCCACCACCGGTGGGTGCGGTCGGTCAGTTCTTCTTCTTGCGGACGGTCTTGCTGGTCAGGGTCCAGCTGTGGGACTTCACCGGGTGGCGGTGCGTGTCCCGGGCCGTGAGCGTGACCTTGAACCGGGTGCCGTCGGGCAGCGGTGCGGACAGGTGGACGGCCATCCTGTGGGTGGCCCGGTCGTAGGAGGTGACGGCCGTGACGTGGAGCTTCCTGGCGGCGGCCGCCTTGGTGCCCGACAGGACGGTCACGGTCGCCTTGACGGACGACAGCTTCGTCCTGGCGGGAAGCGTCACGGTCAGGGGGTCGGACGCGTCCGCGGTGTGCTTCAGCGAGGACGTGGTCACCTCCGAGGAGGTGACCTTGGCCAGCGAGCCACTGGGGTTGTCCGCGGTGAAGACGGGGCCTACCCAGTAGTTGGCCGATCCGTAGGAGCTGTTCGGGAAGGCCGGTCCTGCGCCGTACCGGTAGAGACCGTTGTGGTGCGCGGTCGTGTCGGCGGTGCCGGTCAGCGGGTAGGACTGGTGGGCCGCCGTGAAGTACCCGCCGTCGACGGCGTAGTGGCCGTTCGGGGCGTGGTAGGAGACGACGTACGCGGTGTCCGCGGTGACGGCCACCGGGGTGGTGAACGTCATCTGCTGCCAGCCGGACGCGGTTTCGCCGGTGAACGTGCCGGTGGCGAGGAGCGTGCCGTCGTCGGACCACAGGCTGCCGGTGTGGGTGCCGGTGTTGCCGGTGCCCTTGTAGAAGGTGACGCCGGTGATCCAGCCGGCCGCCGAGGAGGTGAACCGGGTGCCGAGCTCGACGGAGTTGGTGTCACCGGTGACATCGGTGGTGGCCGGCACCGTGGAGGAGTTCCACAGCGTGCACGGGCAGGTGACCGCGGGCGGTGTGGAGCTGGTGGTGAAGTTCCATGTCACCGGGTCCGCCATGGCGTTGCCCCAGAGGTCGGAGGCCTGGACGGACGCGGTGTACGTCGTGTGCAGCGCCAGCTCGGTCGACGGGGTGAACGTCGCCTTGTTCGAGGCGGGCAGTGTCTTCGCGCCGGGAACGGTGTCGCCGTTCGCGTCCTTCAGGGTGAAGGTCAGGGTGTCGGCGTCGATGGCCGAGCTGAAGACGGCCGACACCGGTGCGGTGATCGAGACGCCGGTCGCGCCGGATGTCGGGGAGGTCGAGGTGACGGTGGGCGGGGTGGTGCTGGCCGTCGAGGTGTCCAGCACCACGTCGACCCAGTAGTTGCTGCCGGAGGACGCCGAGGACGGGAAGCCGCTGGTCGAGCCGTAGTGGTAGACCCCGTTGCCGCCGTCGGTGCCGGACTTCAGCGCCGTGAGCGGGGCCAGGCCGGCGTCCTTGTCGGAGAAGTAGCCTCCGTCGTAGGAGTAGCCGCCGTTGGGGGCGAAGTACGAGGCGACGTAGGTGGTGTTGGCCTTGACGGACACCGGGGTGGAGAAGTTGAGCTGCTGCCAGCCGGAGGCCGTCTCGTTGGTGAAGGTGCCGGTGGCCAGGCGGGTGCCGGAGGCGCTCCACAGGCTGCCGGTGTGGGAGCCGGTGTTGGCGGGCGACTTGTAGAAGCGGACACCGGTGATCGAACCGGCGGCGGTGGTGCGGAACTTGACGCCGAGCTCCACGGAGCTGCCGTCGCCCGCGTTGACGGTGCCGGGCACCGCGGAGGCCGGCCAGACGGTGCAGGGACAGGCCTGCGGGCCGACGGTCACCGGGACGGTGGTGACGGCGCCGATGCTGACGCTGTCGTCCACCGCGCGGACCTTGATGGAGGTCGCGCCCGGGGTGGTCGGGGTCCAGCTGTAGCTCCAGGAGGTCAGTCCGGTGGCGGCGTTCCAGGTGGATCCGCCGTCGGTGGACACCTCCACGCGGGCCACCACACCGCCGGCCGAGTCGCCGGCCGTGCCCTTGATGGTGACCGGCTTCAGCGCCGGGACGGTGACCCCGGAGGCCGGGGCGGTGACGGTGACGGCCGGGCCGGTGGTGTCGGTGGTGGCCGTGCCGGCGGTGAGGTTGCTCTGCAGGCTCTTCGGCTGGACGCCCATGTCGGCGAGGACGTTCACGGTCGCCTGCTGCATGCGGCTGTCCGCGGTGACGACCGTGTCGTCGGGGTTGTACGTGGGCACGTTGGTCAGTCCCCACGACCACTGCACGGTCCCCGACCCGAACACCAGGGCCCCGGAGTCCTGGTCGCGGAACTCGACGAGATTGTGCGTCGCGGTGCCGTTGCCGTAGACGTTGCCCCAGTCCATGCGGAGCTTGCCGTCGTTGATGTCGACCGTCGTCGACGAGACGTCGATGGCTCCGGCCGGACGGGTGCCGTTGTCGAGGTCGCTGTCCCACTCGTAGCCGAGGGTGCCGGTCGGGAAGGTGGCGGTCTGGCCGGCGGAGAGGTTCGCGACGGAGGTGTTGCGCCAGATCCGGTTCTTGCCGTACGAACCGGGGACGGTGATGGCGTCGCTGCGGTAGCCGTTCACCGTGAACATGGAGCCGGTGAGGATGTTCGGCGGCTGGTAGGTCTGCCCGTACTGGGTGCTGGTCGGGTCCATCCAGGTGCCCGTCCAGGTGCCGCTGGGGTCGGCGATGCCGTTGCCCTGCGCCATCTTGGTCATCTTGTAGCAGACCATGGTGCGGTTCGCGGTGTTCGCACCGTCGATGCTCGGGGCGAGCCGCGTCTTCCAGAAGACCTCGTTGCCGCTGAAGAAGGCCTCCCGGACCCCCGCCTTGCGGGCCGCGAGCACGTTGGAGTACTGGCTCTGCGTCCAGTACTCGTCATGCCCGGAGGACACGTACACCTTGTGGTTCTTCAGCAGGGTCGCGCCGTTGGTGGACACGTCCACCCCGGAGAGGTAGCTGACGTCGTAACCGTTGCGCTCCAGCCAGGACAGCATCATGAACTCGGAGCCGTAGATGCCGTTGTCGCCGCCGATGTCCAGCGGCCGGTTGTAACTGACCTCGTAGGCACGGCCGTCCGGCGCGGGGCCCGCGCCGCCGTACAGATCCTGGCCGCCGTAGTCGTTGTAGGCCTGCCAGGTCTGGTCGCTGGTCTGCACGACGACGTCGGAGGTGCTGGAGTCCTTGCGGACGACGAACGGGTACGGCATCAGGCCGTCTCCGTCGGTCTGCGTCAGGTTCGCGATGTACAGGCCGGACACCGCGTCGCTGGGCACCGTCCAGCTCGCCGTCACCGGCCAGTTGCCGCAGTCGACCAGGCCGGTGCCGGCCTTGGTGGTGCAGTTGGCGGGCTTGGTGGTGTAGTTGGCGGGATAGGTCACGGCTGCCTGCGCCGCGGTCGAGATCTCACGGGCGCCGTCGCCGCCGTACCAGCCCAGGCGGTAGATCTCGATGTGGTACGAGGTCTTCGACTGGACCTTGAACTGGACGGTGTCGCCGGCCTGCACGCTCTCCTTGGTGGAGAAGCCCTTGATGTCGCCATAGGCGTTGGGCGAGAACCAGTCGGACTTGGGGTTGCCCGGCTTGGAGTTCTCGCAGACGATCGGGTTCGAGCCCGAACCGCACGGATCGGACGCCGCCTGGGCCGGCACGGCCTGCGGGAGCACCGCCCAGATCAACGCTGCCACGACGGCGAGGCTTCTGCCCCGGATCCGTCTGCTCCATCTTTTCATGTGTACCTCTCAGCGGTGCTGTGCAGGACCGACCCGTGCGGTCGGGGTGGTGCGTGAGGCCAGGTACCGATCAGCCTCGAAGCGCGTCGGCGAGCGCGTCCACGACCCGCTGCTGCTGGTCGGCGGTGATCTGCGGGTAGAGCGGGAGCGACAGGATCCGCTCCGCGGCCCTCTCGGCGTTCGGGAAGTCGCCCCGGGTGTGCCCGAGATGCCGGTACGCCGGTGTGAGGTGGACCGGGGCGGGATAGTGCACACCCGCGCCGACACCCTCCGCGTTGAGCTTGCCCACGACGTCGTCGCGGTCGGCGCCGGTGACCTGGACGACGTAGAGGTGCCAGACGTGGATGTTGCCCGCGGCCGTCGCCGGGAGCACGATCCGTCCCGCCGCGGCCAGATCGGCGAGCAGCGTGTCGTAGCGGGCCGCGGCGGCGCGCCGGGCGGCGTTGCCGTCGGCGAGCCGGGCCAGCTTCGCCCGGAGCACGACGGCCTGGAGCCCGTCCAGCCGGCTGTTGAACCCGGGCACGTCGTGGCGGTACTTGGCGACGCCGCCGTGGTTGGCGATGGCGCGCACCAGACCGGCCAGTTCCTCGTCGTCGGTCAGCACCGCGCCCGCGTCGCCGTAGGCCCCCAGGTTCTTGCCCGGGTAGAAGCTGGTGGCCGCGATCCCGCCGCTGCCCGGCGACCGGCCGTCGCGGGTCGCGCCCTGGCTCTGCGCGGCGTCCTCGACGACCCGCACCCGGCCGGGCAGCCGGCCGGCCAGCCCGGTCACCTCGGCGCACTGCCCGTACAGGTGCACCGGCACCACCGCCCGGGTGGCCGGGCCGACCGCGTCCAGCGCGGCCTGTGGGTCGAGCAGGTAGCCGTCGGGCAGGCAGTCCGCGAGCACCGGCCGCGCGCCGGTCCTGGCCACCGCGCCGGCGGTGGCGATGAAGGTGTTGGCGGGCACCACGACCTCGTCGCCGGCCACGACCCCCACGGCCCGCAGGGCGAGTTCGAGGGCGTCGGTGCCGTTGGCGACGCCCACGCAGTGCGCGACGTCACCGAACTCGGCGTACTCGCGCTCGAACCGGCGGACCTCCTCGCCGCCGACGAACGCGGTGTCGGCCAGGACCCGTTCGAATCCGGTCCGTACCTCGTCGGCGACTTCCTCGTGGGCCGCCTTGAGGTCCACAAGCGGAATCTGGTTCATGTGGCCGGTCCCCCCGTTGTCCGTGTCCCAAGCTCGTCCAGCACCGGGGCGGCCGCCGCACGCAGCCGCCGCGCCGGGTTCCCCGCCCAGACCTCGCCCGGCGGCACATCGCCGAGCACCGTGCTGCCCATCCCGACCAGCGACCACGCGCCGACAGTCGTGCCCTCCCGCACCAGGGCCCCGGCACCGACGTAGGCGCCCCGCTCCAGCCGCGCTCCCCCGCCCAGCCGGGCGCCGGACGCGAGGGTGGCGAAGTCCTCGACCACGTCGTCGTGGGTGAGGACGACGTGCGGCATCACCGCGACGTGCGCGCCGACCCGCACGGCAGCGGTGAGGGCACAGTGCGCGAGCAGCACCGATCCGGGGCCGACGTGCGACGTCGAGGAGACCGCCGCCGTCGGATGGATCACGGTGGCGTAGCGGTCCCCGGGCAGGCCGAGCCGGCGCACCAGACGGGCGCGGGAGGCGTGGTCCCGGGGGTTGCCGACGCAGATCACGACCTGTGCCGCGGAACGCTCGTGGACCAGGTCGCAGCCGCCCAGGACGGGTACGCCGTCCACCTCCGTGCCGTGCAGGGCGGTGTCGTCGTCGAGGTGCCCGAGCAGCTTCAGGTCGCCCGCGTCCCGTACGGCCTGCGCGGTCTCCCGGGCGAAGCCGCCCGCGCCGATGATCAGCAGTTCGCTCATGGGCGGCCCTGTTCGCGCAGTACCGCCACCACCCGGTCCTGCTGGGCCTCGGTCATCGTGTGGTACATCGGCAGGATCAGCGAGTCGCGGCTGATCCGCTCGGTGACCGGCAGCGGTGCGCGGGGGTGGTCCGCGTAGGCCGGTTCGAGGTGTGTGGCCATGATCCCGCGCCGGGCGGAGATGCCGGCCGCGGCGAGCGCGGCGAGCAGGTCGTCCCGTCCGACGGGGAAGTCCTCGGCCGGGAGCACCCAGTAGGACTGGAAGTTGCTCTGGCCGTGGGCGGGGTCGCGGACCGGGACGAGGCCGGGGACGTCCTGGAGGAGGGCGTCGTAACGGGCCGCGAGGTGGCGGCGCCGCTGGATCATCGCGTCGAGCTTGCCGAGCTGGACCAGGCCGATCGCGGCCTGGACGTCCGTCATGCGGTAGTTGTAGCCGACCTCGAGGTAGCTCTCCAGGACCGGCCGGTCGCTCGCGTGACGCTCGGCGGCCGAGACGTTCATCCCGTGCTCGCGCAGCCTGCGCAGGCGCGCGGCCCACGCGGCGTCGTCCGTGGTGATCATGCCGCCCTCGCCGGTCGTGACGACCTTGCGGGGGTGGAAGGACCAGGCGGCGAGCAGCGCGCCGTGTCCGACGGGCTTGCCGCCGGCGGTGGAGCCGATGGCGCAGGCCGCGTCCTCGACCAGGGGCACGTCCCACTCGGCGCAGGCGGCGCGCAGGGCGGCCACGTCGGCGGGTACCCCGCCCTGGTGGACGGCGAGGACGGCCCTGGTGCGGGGGGTGCGGACCGCGTCCACGGTGGCCGTGGTCAGGTTGCCGGTGGCCGGGTCCACGTCCGCGAACACGGGCTCGGCGCCGACGTAGCGCACGGCGTTGGCCGTGGCGATGAACGACAGCGAGGGGACCACGACCTCGTCGCCGGGTGCCAGGCCCAGCGCGACGAGCGACAGGTGCAGGGCGGTGGTGCAGGAGCTCACCGCGATGCCGTGCTCGGCGCCCACCCGCTCCGCGAACGCCCGCTCGAAGGCGGCGACCCGGGGCCCTTGGGCCACCCAGCCGGACAGCACGGCGTCGGAGGCGGCCGCGGCCTCCTCCTCGCCCAGCCAGGGGATCATCACCGGGATGCGGTCCGTGCTCATCGCGCGGCCTCCCCGGCGGCGGTGTCGGCGGCGCGCTCCGCACGCCACCAGTCCACCAGGTCCCGCAGGCCCGTGCGCAGGTCGATCCGTGCGGTGAAACCGAGTCGTTCGGCGGCCCGGCCGGTGTCGGCGAGGCGACGGGTGACCCCGTTCACGGCGCGCGCGGGTCCGTGCTCCGGCTCCAGGCCGGACGCGCCCATCGCCTCCAGCAGGCCCTGGGCGAGCTCCTTCAGCGAGGTCTCGGTGCCGCTGGCGACGTTGAACACCTCGTCGGTGAGGTCCGACTCGGCGGCCAGCACATTGGCCCTGGCGATGTCCCTGACGTCGACGAAGTCCATGGTCTGGCTGCCGTCGCCGAGGATCAGCGGCGGCTCGCCCGACTCGATGCGCTCCATCCAGCGGATGAGGACCTCGGTGTAGAGGCCGTGGATGTCCATGCGGGGGCCGTAGACGTTGAAGTACCTCAGGGCCACGTAGTCCAGGCCGTACATGGCGTGGAAACTGCGCAGCATGCCCTCGTTGAACGCCTTGGCAGCGCCGTAGAAGGTGTCGTTGTTGTAGGAGTGGTGGCGCTCGGTGGTGGGGAACTCCTCGGCCATGCCGTACACGGAGGCCGAGGAGGAGGCGATCACCTTGCCGACGCCGGCCTCGACGGCCGCCTCGAGGACGTTGAAGGTGCCGTCGACCATCACCTCGTTGGCGAGCCGGGGTTCCTCGGCGCACTGGGTGATGCGGATCGCGGCGAGGTGGAACACCAGGTCGGCGCCCTCGGTGACCTTCCGTACGGTGGCGGCGTCGCGGATGTCGCCCTCGACGACCTCCACGACACCGCTGCCCAGGGCCCGGTCGAGGTTGCCCATCCGTCCGCGCACGAAGTTGTCGAGTACGACGATCTCGCGGGCACCGCCCTCGGCCAGGAGGTCGACGAGGTTCGAGCCGATGGTGCCCGCCCCTCCGGTGACCAGGATCTTCTTGCCTCGTACGCTGCTCAACTGAACTGCCCTCTCGGTGGGTGGAACTGTCAATGCCCGGCGCGGAGGCCGACGACCGCGCCGCGGAACTCCAGGCTCCGGGAGGCGGCTTCGAGAATGTCCAGCACGCGCAGGCCGGCCCGGCCGTCGGTGAGCGGGGCACGCCGGTGCCGGATGGCGTCGGCGAACTCGTCGACCATGCTGCGCAGCGCTTCCTTCTCGCCGATGGCGGGGGCGACCATGTCACCGGAGCGGTACGAGACGAGCATCTCCCGGCGCTCGTCCGCGCCGATCTCCTGGGGCGCGGCCAGGTCCACTCCGCGGTCGTAGACCGAGACGCGCTGGAGCGGGTTGAGGTCGTCCCAGAGCAGGGTGCGCTTGGCGCCACCGACCATGGTGGTGCGCACCTTGGTCGGGGAGAGCCAGTTGACGTGCACGTGGGCGATGGCACCGGTGTTGAGCTGGAGTGTCAGGTAGGCGACGCAGGCCTGTCCGGCACCGATCGGGTCGGCCCCGTGGGCGGCGACGGCGACCGGTTCGACGGTGTCGGGGAGGATGAAGTCCAGGATGGACAGGTCGTGCGGGGCCAGGTCCCACATCACGTCGATGTCCTTCTGGACGAGCCCGAGGTTGATCCGGACCGAGTCGACGAAGTGGATCTCGCCGAGTTCCCCGGAGCGGACCAGTTCCCGGATGCGGCCCACGGCGGGGGTGTAGCAGTAGGTGTGGTCGCACATCAGGGTGAGTCCGCGTTCCTCCGCCTCCGTCACCAGGCGCAGGCCGTCGGCGTAGGTCGCGGCCAGCGGCTTCTCCACGAGGACGTGCTTGCCGGCGCGCAGGGCGGCCAGGGCGATGTCGAGGTGGGTGCCGGCGGGTGTGGCCACGGCGACGGCGTCCACGGAGGGGTCGGCGAGGACGGCCGCGTAGTCCGCGGTGGCCTGGACGGTCGAGTAGCCGCCGAGGACACGCTGGGCCCGGTCCACGTCCAGGTCGCACAGCCAGCGCAGCCGGAACCGGTCGCTGGCCTGGAAGTTGCGTACGAGGTTGGGGCCCCAGTAGCCGGCCCCGACGACCGCGACGCCCAACGGCTGCGTGGTGCCGCTCACCGTGTCCTTCTCCTTGTGGTTCATCAGTAGGCCCCCGTTCCCCGCACCACGGCCGAGCCGGTGCGCATCAGAATCACCAGGTCGAGGCCCATCGACCAGTTGTCGACGTAGCCGAGATCGAGCCGGACCGCCTCGTCCCAGGGCAGGTCGGAGCGGCCGCTCACCTGCCAGAGCCCGGTGAGGCCGGGTTTGACCAGCAGCCGGCGCTTGACCTCCGGCGTGTACTCCTCCACTTCGTCGGGCAGCGGCGGGCGCGGTCCGACGAGGGACATGTGGCCCTTGACCACGTTGATGAGCTGGGGCAGTTCGTCGAGCGAGCTGCGGCGCAGGAAGGATCCGACGCGGGTGATGCGCGGGTCCTCCTTCACCTTGAACAGCAGCCCGTCGCTGTTCTGGTTGAGGTGTTCCAGTTCCGTCCGGAGGTCCTCCGAATCCGGCCGCATCGTACGGAACTTGAGCATGGTGAAGTGGTCGCCGTACCGGCCCACCCGCTGCTGCCTGAACAGGGCGGGCCCGGAGCTGTCCAGGCGGACGATCAGGGCGATCAGCAGCATGGGCAGGGCGAGGAACAGCAGGAGCGCCGCCGCGAGCGAACGGTCCAGCAGTTCCTTCGGCAGCCGGGACATCGGAGAGAGGTTCGGGGCCTGGATGCGCAGCAACGGCACGCCGTTGGTGGGCCGTACGGTCAGCCGGGGGGCGGACACGTCGGCGAGTACGGGGGCGAGCAGGAAGTCGACGTCCTGCACCGCCGCCGTCCAGGACATCCGGCGCAGTACGGAGGCGTCGAACTCGGGGGCCGGCAGCACCACCACGGTACTGACGCCCAGGGCTCGGACGGCGTCGTCGATGTCACCGACGCCGCCGACGACGGGAAGGCCCAGCTCGCGGATCCCGGCGGCGTTCTCCGGATCGCTCAGGCACACACCGGCGACCTGGAGTTCGTGCACGCCACCGGCGCGCCGCAGGGCGGCGACCAGTTCCACGGCCGAGTGCGACGGTCCGACGAGAAGCGTCGTGCTGCGGTCCCGGCCTCGCGCCCAGCGCCGGTAGAGCCGGCGGCGGAGCGCGTAGCGGACCGGCAGGGCGAAGGCGGCGGCCGGCACGGCGGCCATGATCATGTCATGGAGAAGCCCCCAGTCGTGCGTGAACAGCCAGTGCACGCAAGCCGCCAGAGCCGGCAGCGCGACCGCACCGCGCAGCACCCGCACGTACTCCTCGGACCCCAGACCGAGGGCACCGCGGTCGTAGGAGCGATGGGCCAGCATCGTCACGATCCACATCGGCGGCAGCACCAGGGCGACCGCCCAGCGGCCGTACACCGTGTGGATCATTAAGGCCGCGGCGACGGCGGCGAGGCCGTCCGCGGCCAGCAGGACCAGCCGGTACTTCCGTTCCCAGCGTCTTCGGCGAGCATCCGGGATGCTCCGTTCCACAACCAGCTGCTCATGCGTGACCTCAATGGTCATGCCCCCCCCCACCACATACGCGGCGATCCCTGACCGAACCGAACGGGCACATTCGGTCGCCAGTCCTTGGTCAGGGCTGGATCAGCACCGCTGCGTCTCCTCCACACAGCGGCACTGGAAAACGAGGGAGCTTCGACGGTTCCCCAACCGCCTCATGCCCCCCGCATGGTGCGCATTGCCGATCCTGATCCGGTTCACAAGGCCGCGCCCTGGCGTCCCGCCAAGGCCGCTTCCCCCTCCCAAACCGGTCCGGCGGTCATCAATCTAGACCACTGGACGCAGTCGCGGGAACAGTTGGACGAAACACTCGGCGCACGGCTGATGACGACGGCATACTGCCCAGGTGACGAGCATCGTGATACCGGCGCACAACGAGGAGCGCGTCATCGGCCGGCTCCTCGATTCGCTGCTGACCGATCCCTCCGACGACGACACCGACATCGTGGTCGTGTGCAACGGCTGCACGGACGACACCGCCCGGATCGCGGCCGAACGGGGCCCGCGCGTACGGGTGATCGAGATTCCCGTCCCCTCCAAGCACGCCGCGCTGCGGGCCGGTGACGATCACGCGCGGGGCTTCCCGCGCGTCTATGTGGACGCCGACGTCGTGCTCACGGGCTCCGACGTACGGAGGCTGACCGGACCGTTGCGGGACGACACCTCGGGCGTCCTCGCCACCGCCCCCGAACGCCGCGTCCCGCTGGCCGGCTGCGCCTGGCGGGTGCGCGCCTACTACCGGGTGTGGCAGCGGCTCCCCGCGGTGCGCGAGGGGCTGTTCGGCCGAGGGGTCATCGCGGTCTCCAAGGCCGGTCACGCCCGGATCGCCGCACTGCCGCCGCTGATGGCGGACGACCTGGCCGCCTCCCTGGCGTTCACCCCCGAGGAACGGCTCGTCGTCCGTGAGGCGGGTGTCGTGGTCCACCCGCCGCGCACCTGGCCGGACTTGATCAGGCGACGGGTCCGGGCCGCGGTGTCCACCGCCCAGGTGGAGCGGCACCAGCCACCGCAGCAGGCCTCGGCACGGACGAGCAAGGCGGACCTGAAGGACCTGCTCCGCGGGGAGCCGAGGCTCTTCGCCGGCGTCGTCGTCTTCGTCGCGGCGGCGGTCGTCGCGCGGCGGAAGGCCGAAAAGGCCATCCGCGCCGAGGACTTCGGCACCTGGCTACGGGACGAGAGCAGCCGGCAGAACTGACCGCACCGCACCGGAGTCCTTGAACATGTACCTCACCGACCGCTCCACCCCTCCCGACGCGGACACCGGGACCGCCCGCGGACGCGGCCCGGCGCGCAAGGTCGCCCCCGTGGTGCTCGTGCTGGGCACGGTCAGCCTGATCACCGACATCTCCTCCGAGATGGTCACCGCCGTCCTGCCGCTCTACCTCGTCACCCGGCTCGGCTTCAGCCCCCTCGGATTCGGCACCCTCGACGGCGTCTACAACGGTGTGAGCGCACTCGTCCAGCTCACCGGCGGCCACCTCGCCGACCGGGTGCGCAACCACAAGCTGATGGCCGGGCTCGGCTACGGCCTGTCCGCGCTGTGCAAGCCGCTGCTCCTGCTCGCGAGCAGCGTCGGCACGCTCGGCACCGTTCTCGCCCTGGAACGGACCGGCAAGGGTCTGCGCACCGCCCCGCGGGACGCGATGATCTCCCTGTCCACACCGTCCGCGAACCAGGGCCGGGCCTTCGGCGTGCACCGGGCCATGGACACCACCGGCGCGATGCTCGGCCCGCTGGCGGCCTTCCTCATCCTGCGCACGGCTGCCGACGGCTACGACGCCGTGTTCGGGGTGAGCGCGTGCGTCGCCGTGCTCGGCGTGCTCGTGCTGGTGCTGTTCGTACCGGGCAGGCGCCGCGGCGCGCCGGGGGCGGAGGAGCACAGGCCGCCGGTCGGCGTCCGCGAGGCACTGGCGCTGCTGCGGCTGCCTCGGCTGCGGGCCCTCGCCGGCTGTGCCGCGCTGCTCGGCCTGACCACCGTCAGCGACGCCTTCGTCTACCTGCTCCTGCAACGCCGCGCGGGCATCGGCGACGAGTGGTTCACCCTGCTGCCGCTGGGGACCGCGGCGGTGTTCCTGCTGCTGGCCGTGCCCCTCGGCGCGCTGGCGGACCGGATCGGGCGGCGCACCGTGTTCCTCGCCGGGCACGCCGGTCTGCTCACCGCCTACGCCCTGTTGCTGTGGACCCCGTCCACACCGGCCCTCCCCCTCCTCGTGCTCGCCCTGCACGGCTCGTTCTACGCGGCCACCGACGGCGTGCTGCCGGCCGCCCTCGCCGACGTCGTGCCCGAGCAGCTGCGCGCGACCGGCCTGGCCGTCGTCGGCACCAGCCAGGCGCTGGCCCGGTTCTGCTGCTCGCTGGCCTTCGGCGCCGCCTGGACGGTGTGGGGGGACGGCCCGGCGCTGGCCGGATCGGCGGTCGGCCTGCTGTGCTGCGCCGCCGTCGCGGGCATGGTGCTGCGGCCCACCGGCGGTGAGCGATGACCTCGACGACGACAAGGATCCGGATGACACCGCTGGGCCGCCGCCTGCTCGTACTCGTCACGGCGGTACTGGTCCTCGCGGGCGTGGGCACGGGCATCGTCCTGCACGCGGCCGCACGGGCGGACCGCGCGAACCAGCCGCGGTCGGGCGGTCCCGGCGTCAGCGCGGGCAAGGTGTCGCTCGATCAGAAGGGCCGCCTGATGTTCGTCAACGCGGCCGCGGGCCCGCACCGCACGGCGGTCGCGTCCGTCCCGGCCGGCGACCCCGGGTCCGGGCGCACCGCCGCGAGCCTGAAGTGCGCGCGCTTCTACGCCGCCGCCGGCACCGGCGTCTGCCTCCAGTCCGTCCCCGGCGTGCTCAAGCAGAGCAACCGGGCCCTGCTCCTGGACGCCGGTCTGCGCACGGTGCGCACCTTCCCGCTCGCGGGCAACCCGAGCCGGGCCCGGGTCTCGCCCAGCGGCCGCTTCGCCGCCTGGACCGTCTTCGTCTCCGGCGAGTCGTACTCCTCCGCCTTCTTCTCCACCCGGACCTCGATCCTGGACACCCGCACCATGCGGCTGACCCCCAGTCTGGAGACGTTCGCCGTCGTCAAGGACGGCAAGCCCTACCACGCCTCGGACGTCAACTTCTGGGGTGTCACCTTCGCCGCGGACGACGACACGTTCTACGCCACCCTCAACACCGCCAACCGCACCTACCTGGTGCGGGGTTCGCTGTCCCGGCGTACGGTCACCACGCTGGTCCAGAACGTGGAGTGCCCCTCGCTGTCCCCCGACGGGACGCGCGTCGCCTTCAAGAAGCGGATCCTGTCGCGCACCAACCTCTGGCACGAGTACGTCCTCGATCTGAGGACGCTGCGCGAGACCGCGCTCGCCGAACGCCACAGCGTCGACGACCAGGCCACCTGGCTGGACGACCACACCCTCGCCTACGCCCTGCCCAGCGACGGCAAGGTCGGCAGCAGCGACCTGTGGAGCGTGCCCGCGGACGGCTCGGGAACCCCGCGCCTGCTGATCGCGGGCGCCTCCTCCCCCGCTCCGCTGTAGCCCCGGGCCGGCGGCGGCGTCCCTGGGGCGAACGGGGGGCGGAACGGCGACAGGCCCGCGCCGGACGCCGTCGCCCCGGGATCACGGCCGTACGCTCGGGCGCATGGTCCGGCATCGCATGGTTGACGTGAACGGCGTTCGGCTGCACATCGCCGAACAGGGCGACGGCCCGCTGGTGGTGCTCCTGCACGGCTTCCCGGAGTCCTGGCACTCCTGGCACCGCCAGTTCGGCCCGCTGGCCGACGCCGGCTTCCGGGTGGTCGCGCCCGACCAGCGCGGTTACGGGCGCAGCGACCATCCCGAGGACGTCGGCGCGTACACCATCCTCCACCTGGTCGGCGACGTCGTCGGGCTGATCCGGACCCTGGGCGAGGAGAGGGCGTACGTCGTCGGGCACGACTGGGGCGCGCCGGTCGCCTGGCACACCGCGCTGCTGCGACCGGACGTGGTGCGCGGGGTGGCGGGCCTCAGTGTGCCGCCCCCGTTCCGCGGGACGCGGCCACCGCTGGCCACCATGGAGGAGATGTTCGGCGGCCGGTTCTACTGGAACCACTTCGCCCGCCCGGGTGTCGCCGACGCCGAGTTCGGGGCGGACCCGCGCACCGCCCTGCGGAAGTTCTTCTTCTTCGCCTCCGGTGACGCTCCCGACGCCGGTGCGGGCAAGCAGCCGCTCGTCGACCCCGAGCGCGGCTGGCTCGCGACCATGCCCGATCCCGAGGTGCTGCCGCGGTGGTTCACCGAGGACGATCTCGACGCCCTCACCGAGAGTTTCTCCCGGGGCTTCACCGGCGCCCTGAACTGGTACCGCAACCTCGACCGCAACTGGGAGCTCACCGCTGCCTGGCAAGGCGCCGTGGTGGACCGGCCCGCCCTGTACGTCTACGGCGACCGGGACGCGGTCCCCGCCTTCCCCGGCACACCCGAACTCATCGCCGAACTGCCCGAGTTGATGCCCAGCCTGTGGCGTCCGCCCCTCGAACTGGCCGGCTGCGGGCACTGGACCCAGCAGGAACGCCCGACGGAGGTGAACGCGGCCCTCATCGAGTTCCTCCGGGCCTGCGGCTGAGGCCCGTCCGCCCGGCCCGACAGGCCGGCCGGGCCCCCTCGGCTCTCCAAGCGGTCCCCGACCGGGACCCCGCACACTGCGCGCAGTCAGCAGCCGCTGCAACCCAAGGAGAGCCGTGTCCACACGTCTGTTCACCTCGGAGTCCGTCACCGAGGGGCACCCCGACAAGATCGCCGACCAGATCAGCGACGCCGTCCTGGACCACCTGCTGGCGGCCGACCCCGCCGCCCGGGTGGCCGTCGAGACCCTGATCACCACCGGTCAGGTGCACGTCGCGGGCGAGGTCGGCACGACGGCGTACGCGCCGGTCGCCCAGCTCGTCCGGGACACGGTCCTGCGCATCGGGTACGACGCCTCGGCCAAGGGGTTCGACGGGGCGTCCTGCGGGGTGTCCGTGTCGCTCGGCACCCAGTCGCCCGACATCGCCCAGGGGGTCGACACGGGCGGCGCGGGCGACCAGGGGCTGATGTTCGGCTACGCCTGTGACGAGACGCCGGAGCTGATGCCGCTGCCGATCCACCTCGCGCACCGGCTCTCCGCCCGCCTCGCCGAGGTGCGCCGGGACGGCACGGTGCCCTACCTGCGCCCGGACGGCAAGACGCAGGTCACCATCGAGTACGACGGTGACCGGCCCGTCCGGCTGGACACGGTGGTCGTCTCCTCGCAGCACGCGGCGAACGTCAGCCTGGACGGGCTGCTGGCGCCGGACGTGCGCAGGTACGTGGTGGAGCCCGTGCTGGCCCGGCTGGCCGAGGAGGGGGTGAAGGTGGACACCGAGGGCCATCGGCTGCTCGTCAACCCGACGGGGCGGTTCGAGATCGGCGGTCCGATGGGTGACGCGGGCCTGACCGGCCGCAAGATCGTCATCGACACGTACGGCGGCATGGCCCGGCACGGCGGTGGTGCCTTCTCCGGCAAGGATCCCTCCAAGGTGGACCGTTCGGCGGCGTACGCGATGCGCTGGGTGGCCAAGAACGTGGTGGCGGCGGGCCTGGCCGCCCGCTGCGAGGTGCAGGTGGCGTACGCGATCGGCCGGGCCGAACCGGTCGGGCTGTTCATGGAGACCTTCGGCACGCAGGAGGTGCCGGTCGAGCGGATCCAGGCGGCCGTCACCGAGGTCTTCGACCTGCGCCCGGCCGCGATCATCCGCGACCTCGGCCTGCTGCGGCCCATCTACGCCCAGACGGCCGCGTACGGGCACTTCGGCCGGGAACTCCCGGACTTCACCTGGGAGCGCACGGACCGCGTGGACGCGCTGCTGTCGGCGACGGGGCTCTGACATGACGGACGCACCGACGCCCCTGGGCCGCGGTTCTGGGACCCTCGCCGTCACCGGGTCCCTCGCCACCGACCATCTGCTCACCTATCCCGGGCGGTTCGTCGAGCAGTTCCTCCCCGGCCGGCTCGACCACGTGTCGCTGTCCTTCCTCGCCGACACCCTCGACGTGCGGCAGGGCGGGGTCGGCGCCAACATCGCCTACGGACTGGCCGCGCTGGGGCACCGGCCGGTGCTGGTCGGCGCCGCGGGCACCGACTTCGAGCCGTACGGCCGGGCGCTCGCGGCACACGGGGTGGACGTCTCGGCGGTGCACGTCTCCGAGACCCGCCACACCGCCCGATTCATCTGCACCACGGACGCCGACGGCAACCAGCTCGCCACGTTCTACCCGGGCGCGATGGCCGAGGCGGACCGCACCGACCTGACCGAGGTGATCGGGGCCCGGGAGGTGGACTACGTCCTGATCGGGGCCGACGACCCGGCGGCGATGCTGCGCCACACCCGCGCCTGCCGCACCCTCGGGGTGCCCTTCGCCGCCGACCCGGCCCAGCAGCTCGCCCGGCTCGACGGTCCCGCGGTGCGCGAACTCGTCGACGGGGCGGACCACTTGTTCACCAACGAGTACGAGCACGACCTGCTGCTCACCCGCACCGGCTGGAGCCGTGCGCAGGTCCTCGACCGCGTCGGCACCTGGGTGACCACGCTCGGCGCCCGGGGCTGCCGGATCGAGCGGGTCACCGGCGACGGGACGGTCGTACCGGCCGTGCCGGTGGCGACTCCGATCGACCCCACGGGGGTGGGCGACGCCTTCCGGGCCGGATACCTGGCGGGTCTGAGCCGCGGCCGGCCCGAGGCGGACCGGGCCCGTCTGGGCTGCGCCATGGCCTCGCTCGCCCTGGCCGCGGTGGGCACGCAGACGTACACCGTCGAGCCGGGCGTGCTGGGCGCGGCGCTCACCCGGGCCTACGGTCGGGACGCGGCCGCGTCGGCGGACCTGACACGAGTGGAGGCGGCATGACGGAGATCGCACTGGTGACCGGGGCCAACAAGGGGCTAGGCAAGGAGATCGCGCGGCGACTGGCCGCCGAGGGCCTGACCGTGTACCTCGGGGCCCGGGACGAGGAGCGGGGTCTCGGGGCCGCGAGGGAGCTGGCGCGGGCCGGGCGGGAAGCGGTCCCGGCCGGCGGGGACGTGCGGTTCGTCCGGCTGGACGTCACGGTGCGCGAGCAGGTCGACGCGGCCGTGCGGCGGATCGAGGAGGAGTGCGGGCGGCTCGACGTCCTGGTCAACAACGCGGGGATCGTCACCGAGTGGGGCGTCCCCGTGGCGGAGGTCACCGAGGATCACCTGCGCCGGGCGTTCGAGGTCAACCTGTTCGGCGCGGTCGCCCTGACCCAGGCCTGTCTGCCGCTGCTGCGGCGCTCGAAGGATCCGCGGGTGGTCAACCTGTCCAGCCCGCTGGGCTCGTTGAGCCTGTTGAGCGATCCCGGCGGTCACCCGGCGGCCTCCCGCGGTCTGCTCGCCTACAGCTCCTCCAAGGCGGCGCTGAACGCGGTCACGCTGGTGTACGCCGAGGCCCTGCGCGCGGAGGGGATCCGCGTCAACGCGGCCAACCCCGGGCTCGTCGCCACGGACCTGAACGCCGACTCGCCGTTCAGCCGGGGCACGCGCACGGTGGAGCAGGGTGCCGAGGTACCCGTGAGGCTGGCGCTGGGCGCGGGGGGCACGGGCGGCTTCCACGGCGGTATGGAGGGGGACGTGACCGAGCGGGTGCCGTGGTGACCATCGCCGGCGCGGGACGGAAGGCGGGCTGAACGCGGCCCGAGAGGACGCGGGTCGCGTCGCAGCGGGACGGCCCCCGGCGGCAGAGGTGCCGCCGGGGGCCGTTCCCGTCGGAGGGTGTGCCCGGGCCGGTCAGCCGCCGGTGCGGACCGCCCCGTTCGCCAGGTCGAGCAGGTTGCGGGGCGTGCGGGCCTCGGACACGTCGTCGTCGGGCAGCACGATCCCGTACTCGTCCTGGATCGCCGCCGCCGTCTCCATGAGCGCGAGCGAGTCGTAACCCAGCTCCTCGAAAGGGGTGTCGAGCGTGGCACCGCTCACCTCGGCGCCCTCCTCCTCACCGGCGCAGTCCACCAGGATGCGGCGCAGGTCCTCGATGTCCAGGGTTGCCATGGCAGTCGTCTCCTCGATCGGCGTGTGACGTGGTCCCGGGCATCGTGCGGCCACCGTCTTGGAGGCCGCTGGAACCGGTCCAGCGGCGCTCCGGTGGCCTCCCAGCCGCCCGCGATGCCGGTCTCCCACCCTGAGGAGCACCCAACGGGGGGCTTCGGAAGGGGCGGTGGGCCATGGGCACGGACGACCGGCGGGTACGGGTCGCGGGAGGCGGGGGGCCTGCCCGGACGGGAGGCGCCCGGTCCAACGGGCTGAGGGTGGTGCCCGGCGGGCTCGGTCCGCTGGAGCCCCGGCGGCTGGTCGAACACGCGGAGGCGGCGCTGGAGGTCGTCGTCGGGGCCGTGGGCGGTCCTGCCACCGGCCGCCTCGGCCGGGTGCCGTCGGACGCCGTGGGCGCCTGCTACCTCGATCTGTGGATCTGCGATCGGCTCCTGCGCCACGACGGGGGTGGCCGGTCGGCCGCGGCCCAGTGCCTCGTCCCGCTGCTGTTGCTGGAGGGCGTCGGCGGGTTGGCTGCCGCTCTCGGGGCCGGACTGCACCGGCCCGAGCCCGCGGCGGTCGAGTACCGGCGCCGGCGGCGGGTGCTGGTACGGGCGGCACGGGAGCGCTCGCCGCAGGTGTGGGGGCGGCTCGCCCGGCGGATGGACCGCCTCGCGGCGGGCGAGGACCGTCTGGCCCACCCCCTCACCGCCGTACGGCACCGCGCGCTGCCGCGTCCGCTGCCGGAACTGGTCGGCGGGCTGGAGGAGGAGCGGCACCGCCTGGCCGCCGCCGTGGCCCGCGAGCCGGCCGCCGACGTGCGGTACGGTCCCGCCGAGCGGTACGCCCTGCTGACCGCCGCGGCCGCGTGTGTCGACGGCTGGCAGCCGCGCGACACCGGTGTCCACGACACCACCCTCGGCATCGGTGCCCGTCGCGCCCGCCTGTGCGGGGCTCTGTGCCGGCTCTCCGTGCGGCTCGATCTGCCGGTGTCCGAGGCGGCGCGTACGGCGTGGCGGGCGGACGTGCTGCGATGCGCCGTGGCGTGACGCCGCTGCTCGCCGTGGCGCCGGCGGACTCCTTCGGGCCGGTGCGGGCGGCGCTCGCCCGGTACGGCGATGTGGCCGTGCACGCGGATGCCGCGGACTGGGCCGTGGACCGGGAGGAGGAGGCCGCGCTGTGGGCGGGCGCCGAGCGCGGGCGGCTGGCCGGGCCGCTTCCCGCGCCGGTGCGGCAGCGGCTCGTGGCGTCCCGGCGGCTGGTCAGATGCGTGGCGGGGGCCGTCCTCGGGGTCGATCCGCTTCTCCTGGAACTCACCCGTGATCCGGGCGGCCGGCCCCGGCTGCGCGGGTACGCCCGCCTCCAGGTGAGTCTGAGTCACACCGGGAGCCGGCTGGTGCTCGCGCTCGGTGCGGGCGGGGTGCCGGTGGGGGTGGATGTGGAGCGTGCGGACCGGCCGGTGCGGGTGGAGACACTCGCGGGCCGCATCTGTACACCCCACGAACGGGCAGTGCTGGCGGGCCTGCCGCCGGCCGCACGTCCCGCCGTACTGCTGCGGTTGTGGACCCTGAAGGAAGCCCACGCCAAGGCGCTCGGGGCCGGACTGCGGCTGCCGTTCACCGGCTTCGGATTCCGCTTGCTGGGCCGTACGGCGGTGCTGACCGACGACCGGGGGCGGCCGGTGCGGCCCGTGGAGTCGCGGTTCACGACCCATCTCACCGGCACCGGGCACCTGGTCAGCGTCGCGGCGGGTTCCCCCGCGGGGTGATTCCGCTTGGCGTACACGAACTCCGGCGGAAATTCGTACGCCTTTTCGTCGCCATTGTGTGAAGACCGTCCCGGGCGCCGGTGAATGCACCCGCCAATTAGAGCAGTCCACGGCTAGTGTGACGCCGATCACTTCTGAGCCGCTGGCATTGATTGCGTTTGCTCTTATACCGTTCAAAACAGACGTGGACTGGACCATCAGGTGGTACGCGGTCGGCCACACGGGGGCACCGCGAAGCATTCTCGCCACATCCGACGTCGCCTACATCATCCGTAGCGGACGGAGATCGTTTGCACGATT
Source organism: Streptomyces sp. NPDC015139 (assembly GCF_043079785.1). Classification (NCBI taxonomy): domain Bacteria; kingdom Bacillati; phylum Actinomycetota; class Actinomycetes; order Kitasatosporales; family Streptomycetaceae; genus Streptomyces; species Streptomyces sp. NPDC015139. The sequence goes on from NZ_JBIBUW010000009.1 coordinate 63,379, forward strand.
CGGCGGACCATTTCGCGTGCTCGAAAAACAGGGGGAAAGAAATTGAAGTTCAAACTGCTGGGACAGTTCGAAGTAGTACTGAACAACGGCCGGCCGACGACCCTGACCAGGTCGAAAGTCAGCCAGCTCCTGGGACTGCTGGTCGTGCAGAACGGTGAGTCCGTCGGAGCCCACACACTGATCGAGGAGCTGTGGGGGGAGAACGTACCGCGCAGCGCGCTGACCACCCTGCAGACGTACATCTACCACGCCCGCAAGCTCTGCGGCATCGGCCCCGGCCGCCAGTCCGTCCTGGTGACCCGGCCCGCCGGCTACAGCATCGAGGTGCCCGGCGACTCCGTCGACAGCGTCGTCTTCGAGGGCCTGGTCAACCGCGCCCGCACGGCCCTCGACCAGCGGGACGCGGCGAAGGCCGCCGGGCTGCTCGACCAGGCGTTCGCCCTGTGGCGCGGCCCGGTACTGGCCGGGATGATCACGGGGCCGGTGCTCGACGCCCACCTGACCTACATCAACGAGCTGCGACTGTCCGCGCACGAGCTGCACATCGCGGCCTGCGCCCGGCTGGGCCGCCATCAGGAGATCATCCCGCGACTGCGCCTGCTGGTCGCGGAGAACCCGCTCAACGAGAGTTTCCACGCCCAGTTGATCAAGGCCTTGTACAAAAGCGCGCGGCGGGCCGAGGCCATCCAGGCCTACCGAAATCTCTGTCGCATACTCGACACGGAACTGGGCATCGAACCCGCACCGGAACTGCAGACGCTGCAGCAGGACCTCATGACCGGAATTCCGGCGGGCCAGTCCGCCGACCACTCCTTCGGGCAGGTTCTGTTAGCCGAAGGAGCAGTCCCCCGGCGCAGCTATTGCTGACAGCCTGGAAGCGTGCCCGAGCCGCGGCAGCGGAGATCGGGCGGGTATTCACCCACACAATTCTTGGCTGTCCGGAGGGAAACGCATGTCCGAGAACCCGGTATCCGTCGCCATCGCTTATCACAGCGGGTACGGGCACACCACGAGAATGGCCGAGGGGGTCGAGGAGGGCATCAGGTCCGTGGCGGGCGCCGCGGTCGAGGTGGTCAAGGTCGACGGCATCACCGAGGAGGACTGGGCCCGGCTCGACGCCGCCGACGCGATCATCTTCGGATCACCCACCTACATGGGTTCGGCGAGCCCCGCCTTCCACACCTTCGCCGCGGCCACCAGCGGGCGCTGGTACGGGCTGGCGTGGAAGGACAAGGTCGCGGCCGGCTTCACCACGTCCGGCGCGATGAGCGGCGACAAGCTGAACACGCTCCAGTACTTCACGGTGCTCGCCGCACAGCACGGAATGCACTGGGTGAACCTCGACCTGCTGCCCGGTGACACGGAGAACGACCTGAACCGGCTGGGCGGCTGGCTGGGCGCCATGGGCCAGTGCCCGGGCGACCAGGGTGCGGAGTCCATGCGCAAGGGCGACCTGCTCACCGCTGCCCACCTCGGGCGCCGGGTGGCGGAACACGCCCTGCTGCTGCGCACCGCGCGGGAGCGCACGGCCGCCTGACGCCGGCACCACGCACGAAGAGGGTGCCCCGGGGACGCACATCCCCGGGGCACCCTCTTCTGTCTCTTCTGTCTCTTCCGCCTCGTACGCCGGTCCGCTCAGTCCGCCCGCAGACCGCGGCGCAGCGCGTCGATCTGGTCGCGCACCATCCGGCGGGACACGGCGGCGTGCCCGATGCCGACGGAAGCGTGGAACGTCCCGGGGTAGTGGACCAGTTCGGTGGACACGCCCGCCTGGATCAGCCGGTGCGCGAAGTGGATCCCCTCGTCCCTCAGCGGATCGTACGCGCACACCCCGACGAACGCCGGCGGCAGCCCCGACAGGTCCTCGGCACGGGCCGGGGCCGCGAGGTGGGAAGCCGGTCCGGAACCGGTGTAGTGCTTCCAGCTGAGCACCAGGGCGGCCCGGTCCAGCACCGGTGTGTCCGTGAACTCCCGTGCGGAGACGGTCTCCAGGCGGTCGTCGAGCTGCGGGAAGAGCAGGTACTGGTAGCGGATGCGCGGACCGCCGGTGTCGCGGGCGCGCAGTGCCAGGGCCGCCGCCAGGGCGCCGCCCGCGCTGAACCCGCCCACACCGATCCGGTCCGGGTCGACGCCCAGTTCACCGGCGTGCGCGCGGGTCCACTCCAGTGCGGCCCAGCAGTCGTCCAGGCCCGCCGGGAACGGGTGTTCGGGGGCGAGGCGGTAGTCGGGCGAGACCACCACCGCGCCCACCTGGTCCGCGATCCGGGCGGCGAACGCGCGCGGGGTGTCCAGGTCCCCGGTGACGAACCCGCCCCAGTGCGGGAAGAGGAGCGCGGGCAGCGGGTCACCGGGCCGGGCTGCCGGGGCGTACACCCGCACGGTGAGGCCGGGGCCGCCCGCGACGGGCAGCACCCGGTCGCTCACCCGGACCCGGTCGAGGTGCTCGTAGTGCGGCTGCTTGGCCATCACCTGGCGCATGACCGCCCGGGCCGACTCGGGATCGGCGTAGTCCAGCGGCCGCATCCCCTTTGCCTCCGGGGCGAGTTGGGGGTCGAAGTCGTAGGAGGACGGCATGACGGAACTCCTCGGGAACGGCAAGGGACGGCGTCGGCGGCCCCGCCCGCGGCGCGCCCGGCCGCCGCCGCCCGCGAGGGGGGTGGGCCCGGGGGGGGGGGTGGTGCCCCCCCCCGCGGGCCCGCGGGGCGGGGGGGGGGGGGGTCTTTTGGGTGCGGCCGGTCGTCGCCGCCCTCCGCCGGCCCCCCGGGGGGGGGGGGGGGGGCGCCCCCCCGCGCCCCCCCCCCCCCCCCCCCCCCCCCGTCGAGGGGGGTGGGACGGTGGTCGGTGGTGGTGCCGCCCCCGGAGGGACGGCGGGGCGGGGCTCCGTCAGCCGGCGTTCCGGCTGAAGACGGTGAACCTGCGGACCCCGAGGGCCGCGCCCTGACCCCACAGACGGTTCTCCGGACGGCTCGCGTCGTCGAGGAAGGTCTGAGCGGTGGGCTCGCCGCGCGCCGGGTCGTAGTAGTGCCCCGTCTCCGTGGTCAGCCGGACCAGGCCCGAACCGGGCACGCCGGGGCGCGCGCCGTCGAGGGCGTCGAACAGACCGAGCCCGAAGGTGAACTGGCGCGGCGTCACCGTGGCCGGTGTGCCGCCGTGGTCGAGCAGCAGGTGGCGTCGGGAGGGCAGCAACTGGCCGATCCGGTCGACGGTGAACACCTCGCGCCCCTCCAGGCACCAGCGGATCACGCCCCGGGAGCGGTCGTACTCGATACGGACGTGGTGTTCGGCGGTGGGCGAGGAGCGGCGGGCGACCGGCACGGCGTAGGTGAAGGCCGCGTAGTCACCGAGGGTGTCGCGGTGGTTGGGGAGGCGCTCGTAGAACGCGTACACCGTCTTGTCGGTGAAGAAGAAGTCGACCGCGATGCCGGTCTCCTGGTCCTCCGCGGGCAGTCCGGCCATGGCGAGGCGCAGATCGTCGTGCGGGTCGGCGACCGCGGAGCCGAACGGGTGCGCCGCCGTGCCGAACGTGCCGGCCGTCAGCCGCGCCTCGGCGACCAGGAGGCGGCCGGGCTCGGCGGTGAAGCCCAGCGTGCCCTCGGCGGTGTGCTGGTCCGGGTACGACAGCCACTTGACGTGGTCGAGCGAGCCGGGCAGGCCGCTCGGCTCGTGCTGGCCGAGGGTCAGGGTGAAGGCGGGCTCGCCGGTGTGCGGGTTGCTGCCCTTGGCGGCGAGGCGCAGGCCGCGCCCGGACGTGTCGGCCACGGCGTCCTCGCCGACGCCGCCGCCGAAGGGGATCCGGGTCCAGCGGGCGCCCGGGCCGCTGGTGGCGAAGCCGCCGGAGAAGTCGTCCTCGAACAGGACGCGCCGGCCGGCGGACGAGGCGGTGCCCCTCGCCGAGGCCGGTCCGGCCGACAGGGCGGTGCCGGCGAGTGCGGCGGCGGTGACGGTGAGTGCCGTGCGGCGGCTCAGGGACATACGGGTTCCTTCCGAAGGACGTGCGCGGGGTCGGTGGGCGGATCAGAAGCCGAGCGACTGGTAGGCGTAGGCGGTGGCGGCGGACTCCACCTGGAGACCCTGGTGGCCGGCCATCGAGTTGACGTCCCGCCAGAACCGCTGCACCGGTTCGGCCGTGGACTGGCCGGTGGTGCCGACGCCGCGGAAGAGCCGGTTGGCGACGCCGACGAGGAGGTCGGTGGCCATGGCGCAGTCGCGCCAGCCCCGCATGGTCTGCGCCGGGGTGAGACCGTGGCCGCTGTCGTCGGCGCTGCGGGCGGCGCGCTCCAGGAGCAGCTCGGCCGCGTCGATCTCGCCGGCGCTCCGCGTCAGGGTCACGTCCCAGGTGACGCGGTGGAAGGACGGCATGCCGGGCAGCGTGGGAGCGGGGTTGCGCGCCGCCGCGCGGATCTTGCGTTCGGCGTGCCGCCGCCAGGCCGCGAGCGCGCCCTTGGCGGCGCCCAGTGCGGGGGCCGCGAACATCATGGTCGTGCCCTGCATCGGGACCGCCAGGCCCGGCGCGACGTCGACGGCGCCCCGCCCGCTGAAGAGGTCCTCACGGCTGACGGAGCGGGCCTGGGGCACGAACACGTGCTCGACGGTGACGGTGTGGCTGCCGGTCGCGGCCATGCCGACGTTGTGCCAGGTGTCCTCGGTGCGCCAGGCGCCGCGGGGCACCGCGAAGACACGGGGGGCGCCGGCCGGGCCGGACCCGGCCGGCGGGTTCGCCGCGAGCAGCGCCCAGTCGGCGTGGTCGATCGCGCTGACGAAGCGCCAGGTGCCGCTGAGCCGATGGCCGCCGGGGGCGGGGTGCGCGGTGCCGAGCGGGGTGAGGGAGGCGACGATAAACGCGTCGGGTCCCTCGGCCCACACCTCCTGGCGGCCCTCCCGCGGCAGATGGGCCGCCATCCGGCCGACGTGCGCGGCGAGCGAGACGCACCAGGCGGTCGCCGCGCAGCCCTCGCCGACGGCGCTCACGGCCCGCCCGAGTTCCAGGAAGGTCCCCTCGGTGCCGCCGTGTGCCGCGGGCACCAGGTGCCGCGCGAAGCCGGCGGCCACGGCCGCCTTGACGACGTCCGGTGCCAGGCGCCGCTCCCGCTCGGCGGCGGCGGCGCACCGGGCGGCCTCCTGGGCCACGTCCCGGGCGGCCGCCACCAGCGCCTGACGGTCCGGCGGTACGGAGGTCGTCGTGTGCGGGGGGTCGGTGCTCGGTGTCGGGGCCATGCTGGTCTCTCCTCGACTCGTACGGTGGACCGCCCCGGGCGCTGTCGCAGCCGGGCGCGGCCGGTCGGCGACCGGGAGCCTCGCCGCCACCGCCCGTATTTCGCTTGGCCGGCGCTTGGACGTGCCTGGCGCGGTGCACGCCGGACACCAGCGCGCTCCCAGCCGACTGCGAGGCACCGCCGGGACGCTGTGGCCCGTTACCGCTTCCCGTGTGCCTCGGAGGAGAGCCCGTGATCATCCACACCCTCGTCTACCGGTTCGCGGACTCGGTCGACGAGTCCCAGCGCCGCGAGTTCTTCACCGACCTGGAGAAGATCGCGCGCGGCTCGGGCCTCGTCACGCACTTCGGTCACGGACCGCACCACCGGCTGCCGGTCGACGACCACGCCGCCGGGACGACCGCCAACGCCGTGGCCCAGTTCGCCTGCCGCGACCTCGACGACCTGCGGGCGTTCTCGGAGCTTCCGCACGTGCACGAGCACATCGCCGGCTGGCGGTCCCGCATCGAGTACGACGCCGCCTACGCCAACCACGACGACCTGCTCCACGTCATCGCGCCCGCACTCACGAAGGAGAGTCCCATGCACCACACCGAACACACCGTCACCGTCGACGCCCCGGCCGCGATCGTCTGGGACGTCCTCGTCGACGTCGAGGGCTACGCGCGCATCTTCCCGCCCACGGAGGACGTGAAGATGCTGGAGGAGTCGCCCGAGCACCAGATCGCCCGCCTGACCGTCGACGTCAACGGCGAGGTGCAGTCCTGGATCTCCCGGCGGGACATCGACGCCGGCCGCCGCGTCATCGCCTACCGGCAGCTGGAGAACGCCCCGATGATGGGTTACATGGGCGGCGAGTGGCGGGCCCTGCCCATCGACGAGCACACCACCCAGCTGGTCCTGACCCACGACTTCAAGCCCCGCGAGCCGGAGGACGGCCTGATCGCCGGGAAGTTCACGTACGAACAGGCCGACGAGATGATCAAGGCGGCGGTGGAGCGCAACAGCGTGGCGGACCTCGGCGCGGTCAAGGACGAGGCGGAGAAGCTCGCCGTCGAGGGCGCCGCCGAGTGAGGCGCCTCGTCGACCTGAGCGTGGTCACCCGGCACACGCCGAGCGAGGCGACACCCGTCACGGTGGAACTCCTCGACCACGTCACCGGCGCCACCGTCCTCGGTCTGACGCCCGAGGACTTCCCGGACGGGATGGCGATCTCCAACGAGACGGTGACGCTGACCACCCACACCGGCACGCACATGGACGCGCCGCTGCACTACGGCCCGCTGAGCGGCGGCGCGCCCGCCAAGAGCATCGACCAGGTCCCGCTGGAGTGGTGCGTGGGTCCGGGCGTACGGCTGGACGTGCGGCATGTGCCGCCCGGCGAGGGCATCACGGTGGAGCATCTGCGCGCGGCACTGCGCGCGGCCGGACACACCCTGCGGCCCGGCGACATCGTCCTGCTGTGGACCGGTGCCGACGCGCTGTGGGGCGAGGCCGAGTACCTGACGAAGTACCCGGGCCTGACCGGTGAGGGCACGGCGTTCCTCGTGGAGTCCGGGGTGCGGGTGATCGGCATCGACGCCTGGGGTCTTGACCGGCCCATGCGGTCGATGATCGACGACTACCGCCGGACCGGCGACAAGAAGACCCTGTGGCCCGCGCACGTCTACGGCCGCACGCGCGAGTACCTCCAGTTGGAGAAGCTCGCGCAGCTGGCCGCACTGCCCGCGCCGACGGGCTTCACCGTGGTGTGCTTCCCGGTGGCGGTCGCCGGGGCGGGGGCGGGCTGGACCCGGGTGGTGGCCCTTCTCGACGACGAGGGCGGTCATGCGCGCTGACGACCTGGTCGGGGTGTGGCACCTGGTGTCGTTCCGGGAACTGGACGGCGCCGGCACCCCCGGCGTGGGCCCCCTGGGCGACGCGCCCCGGGGCCGGCTCCTCTACACCCGGGACGGGCACGTCTCGGTGCACATGATGCGCGGTCCGGACCCCGGCCCCGTCCCGTACATGGGCTACGCCGGGACCTGGCGTCTGGAGGGCTCCCGGATCGTGCACCGGATCGAGGTCACCCCCCGGCCCGACTGGACCGACACCGAGCAGACCCGGGAGGCGACGCTGGCAGAGGGCCGTCTGACGCTGCACGCCCGCACCCGCGTCGACGGGGTGGAGCACCGCAGGGTTCTCGTGTGGCGCAGGGACCGCGCCTAGGAAGTGGGCACGTTCGAGGGCCGCGACCACGGATGTGTGGTCGCGGCCCTCGGGTCTGCCGTAGGGCGTTCCTACGACGACGTCGGTGGACCAGGGTTACGACGTCAACGCCGGCGCGGTCGGGAACCCCGCCGCCAGTGCCAGCGCCGCCGCCTCGCCCCGCGTGCTGACGTCGAGCTTCTTCAGGATCTTCGCCACGTGGAACTTCACCGTGTGCTCGCTGATCAGCAGGCGCCCGGCGATGGCGCGGTTGCGGTGGCCCTGGACGAGCAGTTCCAGGACGTCGAGCTCCCGCGGGTTGAGGTCGCCGAGCGGGTCGTTGCGCTGCCGTTCCGGCGCGGCCAGCGGCAGCCGGACGGTGACGATCGTTCCCCATCCCGGTACCGCGTCGACGTCCACGGCACCGCTGACGGCCGCCGCCCGGTCGGTGAGCCGGTGCACGGCGAGGGCGTCACCGGCCAGGGTGCCGGGGCCGTCGTCCCGGATCACCGCGCGCACCTCGGACTCCTCGACGTGCCAGCTGATCCGGACCCGGCTCACCGCGCCCTGCTCCAGCATGGTCAGCACGGTGCCGCGGGTCGTCGTGCGCGCCGTCTGGGCGATCACCGAGGGGATCAGCCGCTCGGCCGCCTCCCCCACCGGGCCCTCGAACTCCAGCCGCACGTTGCCGTACCGGGACAGCAGTCCGAGCATCTCGGTGAGCCGTCCGAAGGCGTCGTGGGCCGTCTCCTCCCCCGGTACCCGCTCGGTGTCGCCGACCGAGCGCAGTTCGATCAGCGAGGACACCGCCAGGTCGACGGCGGTCCGGCGGGCCGTGCCGTCGTCGAGGCTGCGGTTGCGCAGCAGCCCGATCAGCGAGGTGAGCGTCGACGCGTGGGAGTCCGTCAGATCGGAGACGATGCGCGCGCGTTCGCTGTTCGCCATCCAGGGCGCCGTCTGGTTGACGGGGACGACGGTGGGCCACAGGGCCATCACCCGCAGCATCGCCAGATCCCACAACTGCTGTACGACGGGCAGGACTTCGGGGTCGGGTGCGGTGCCCTCCACCGGCAGCACCGCGAGCAGCGCGCCCGCCGAGCCGGGTGGCGCCGAGGCCACCGCGAGGACCGGGCGTGAGGCGTCGGCGAGTCTCGCCCGGTCGAACCGCGGCCTGCCGATGTCGACGTGTGTGGCGAGCTGGGCCATCTCGGCCGCGGTGACCGCCTCGGTCAGCTCGGCGTCCCCATGGCTCCAGGTCGCCGACGTCGGGCAGTCGCCGGTCAGCATCACCAGGGCCTCGTGCGCCACCAGGTCGGACAGCGCGTCGGAGAGCGTGGACAGTACCTGCTTGATGGGTGCCTGCATCAGCGCGGCCGCAACCGTCAGGGCACGCTGCGGGTTCCCCCAGTCCCGATATGCCATGTCTTTCATGCTACGGGCCCGGCGTCCGCTCCCCACTCGCCGAATGGCTGGTTGTGACCGGCCGTTCGGGTGGTCCGCCGGGCCCCGGCGGGCGCCCCACCATCCTCCCAGCGCCGTCCCAGCGGCCCGTAGGGCGGTGTCGGTCATGTTGGGCGCGGCGCACGGCACATGGCCGTACGCCGTCAGCTTCGGCACGAAGGGGGCCACAAGGTGAACGAGTCAGCAGCGGCTCGGCAGACGGGCGGGACGCGATGACCCGCCGCACGGTGATCACCGGCATGGGGGTGCGGACGCCCGGCGGGAACGGGGTGAAGGCGTTCTGGGAGCTGCTGACCTCCGGCCGCAGCGCCATCCGCCGCATCTCCTTCTTCGATCCGTCGCCCTATCGGTCGCAGATCGCCGGCGAGGCCGACTTCGACCCCGTGCTGGAGGGACTGACCCCCCTGGAGATCCGGCGCATGGACCGGGCCACGCAGTTCACGGTGGTCTGCGCGCGGGACGCGGTCGCCGACAGCGGGCTCGGCTTCGAGCGGCTGGATCCCGGCCGGATCGGGGTGAGTCTGGGCAGCGCGGTGGCCGCGGCGACCAGCCTGGAACAGGAGTACCTGGTGCTGTCGGACAGCGGACGCGACTGGCTGATGGACACCGCCAACCTGTCCCCGCACATGTTCGACTACCTGGTGCCGAGCGTGATGCCGGCCGAGGTGGCCTGGACGGTGGGCGCCGAGGGCCCGGTGGCCATGGTCTCCAACGGCTGCACCTCCGGGATCGACTCCGTGGGCCACGCCTGCCGGCTCATCGAGGAGGGCAGCGCCGACGTGATGCTCGCCGGTGCCGGCGACACTCCGGTCACGCCGATCGTCGTGGCCTGCTTCGACGCCATCAAGGCGACCACCTCGCGCAACGACGAACCCGAGCGGGCCTCCCGGCCGTTCGACCGCACCCGCAACGGCTTCGTCCTCGCCGAGGGCGCCGCGATGTTCGTCCTGGAGGAGTACGAGCACGCCCGGGCCCGCGGCGCGCACATCTACGCCGAGATCACCGGCTACGCCACGCGCTGCAACGCGTACCACATGACCGGGCTGAAGGCGGACGGCCGCGAGATGGCCGAGGCGATCCGCTCGGCCCTCGACGAGGCGCGCACCGATGCCACGGACATCGACTACATCAACGCGCACGGCTCGGGCACCAAGCAGAACGACCGCCACGAGACCGCCGCCTACAAGCGCAGCCTGGGCGAGCACGCCCGGCGCACGCCCGTCAGTTCCATCAAGTCGATGGTCGGGCACTCGCTGGGCGCGATCGGCTCGATCGAGATCGCCGCCTCGGCCCTCGCCCTGGAGAACGGCGTGGTCCCGCCCACGGCCAACCTGCACGAGGCGGACCCCGAGTGCGACCTGGACTACGTGCCGCTGACGGCGCGCGAGCGCGGTCTGCGCAACGTCCTGACCGTCGGCAGCGGCTTCGGCGGCTTCCAGTCCGCCATGGTGCTCCGGCACGTCCCTGGAGGTACCGCGTGAGCAGCGCACTCGTCACCGGAATCGGCCTGATCGCGCCGAACGCCACCGGCCCGGAGCCCTACTGGGCGGCCACGGTCGAGGGGCGGACCGGCATCGGCACCCTGACCCGCTTCGACGTGTCCCGCCATCCGGTCCGGCTGGCCGGTGAGATCCGGGACTTCGACGCGTCCGCCCAGCTGCCGGGCAGGTTGCTGCCGCAGACGGACGTCTCCACCCGGTACGCCCTGGTCGCCGCCGAACGGGCGCTCGCCGACGCGGGGATCGAGCCCGGCGCCTACGCCGACTACGACATGGGCGTGGTCACCGGCAACGCGCAGGGCGGCTTCGAGTTCACGCACCGCGAGTTCCGCAAGCTGTGGTCGCAGGGCCCGGAGAAGGTCAGCGTGTACGAGTCGTTCGCCTGGTTCTACGCGGTGAACACCGGCCAGATCTCCATCCGCCACCAGCTGCGCGGCCCCAGCAGCGCCCTGGTCGCCGAGCAGGCCGGCGGTCTGGACGCGATCGGGCACGCCCGGCGTACGATCCGGCGCGGCACGCCGATGGTCGTGACGGGCGGCGTCGACTCGGCGTTCGACCCCTGGGGCTGGGTGTCGCAGATCGCCGGCGGGCGGCTGACCACCTCCGGCGACCCGGACCGGGCCTACCAGCCGTTCGGCACGCACGCCGGCGGCCATGTGCCCGGCGAGGGCGGCGCGATCCTCGTCCTGGAGGACCCGCGGACGGCGCGGGAGCGGGGTGCCCGGCAGGTGTACGGGGAGATCGCCGGCTACGCCTCCACCTTCGACCCCGCTCCGGGCTCCGGCCGGCCGCCTGGCCTGCGCAGGGCGGCCGAACTCGCCCTGGCGGACGCGGGGCTGGCGCCCGATGACATCGACGTGGTGTTCGCGGACGCGGCGGGCAGCCCGGACCTCGACCGTGTGGAGGCCGAGGCCGTCAGCGGGCTGTTCGGTCCGCACGGCGTACCGGTGACCGCGCCCAAGGCCCTGACCGGCCGGCTGTGCTCCGGCGGCGGCCCGCTGGACGTGGCCGCCGCGCTGCTCAGCCTGCGCGAGGGCGTGATCCCGCCGACGTACGGCACGGACGAGGTGCCCGAGGAGTACGGCATCGACCTCGTGCGCGGCGCGCCCCGGGAGGTCCCGGTCCGGGCGGCGCTGGTGCTGGCGCGCGGCAAGTGGGGCTTCAACTCGGCGGTCGTCGTACGCGCCGCGGGGGCCCGGGATGACTGAGGGACTCAAGGAGGTCGTGGAGACGACCGGCGGGCTCCGGGAGGCCATGGCGCGGTTCCCGACGGGGGTCGCCATCGCCACCGTGCGCGACGAGCGCGGGCGGCCCCACGGGCTGACCGTCAGTTCCTTCTGCTCGGTCTCCCTGGACCCGCCGCTGGTCCTGCTCTGCGTCGCCCGGTCGGCGCAGTGCTTCCCGGTGTTCGCGCGTGCCTCCGAGTTCGCGGTGAGCGTGCTGCGCGAGCACCACGCGGAGCTGGCCGTGCGGTTCGCGACGGCCGGGGCCGAGAAGTTCGGCCCGGGCGGCCTGGGGCGCACCGCGCGGGGAGGTGTGGTCGTCGACGACGCCCTCGCCGTCGTGGAGTGCCTGGTGCAGCAGCGGCACGACGCGGGTGACCACGTGATCGTCGTCGGCAGGGTCGTCGGCACGCACCTCACCGAGTCGGGCGCGCCCGCCGTCTACTTCAACCGCCGGTTCGCCGCGCTCGGCCCGGCCTCATGACGACCCCCACTCCGGACACTTCGAAGGTGACGCACATGGCGTTCAGCCGGCCGCTGCGGCCGATTCCCGACGACGAGACCCTGCGCCGCCATCTGGCGGGCGCGGACGTGCCGGCGCTGTTGCTGACGGTGGCCCACCTGACGGGGGACACCGCCCTGCTCCGCGACGACCTGCGCGCACCGGGCTGGCTGTTCCAGCCGCAGGGCGGCCTGACCGCCGCGCGGCAGGAGGAGGCCCGCCGGCTCGCCTTCGAGGCGCTGACCGCGTGGCGGGACCGGGGCGGCACCCACGAACCGCCGGACCCCGCGCTGCTGCGGACGATCACCACCTGGGCCATGGGTTCCGACACCGGTGACCTGCTGGAACTGCTCGCGGAGGAGATCGCGCTGCCGCGGGACGACCCCAAGGCGCCCGACTGGACGCTGGAGCGGCTGCGCCCCGGCGCCGATCTGGACGTGGCCGTGATCGGCGCCGGGTTCAGCGGGCTGCTGGCCGCCCACCGGCTCGCCCAGGCCGGAGTGCCGGTCGTGGTGTACGAGAAGAACGAAGACGTCGGAGGCACCTGGTTCGAGAACACCTACCCGGGCTGCCGCACCGACGTCGCCAGCCACCTGTACAACTACTCCTTCGCGCCCCGCGCCGACTGGCCGGACCACTTCTGCCGGCGCGACACGGTCCTGGAGTACCTGCGGGACTTCGCGAAGGAGTCGGGGGTCGCCGACCGCGTCCGGTTCGGCACCGAGGTGCGGGAGCTGCGCTGGGACGACCGGGAGCGCCGCTGGCACCTCACCCTGGACGGCCCCGGCGGCCCCCGAACGGTCACGCACCGGATGGTGATCAGCGCCGTGGGCCAGCTCAACCGGCCGCAGCTGCCGGCCGTCGGCGGACTCGGCAGCTTCACCGGGCCCGCCTTCCACTCCGCCGCCTGGGACCACACGGCGGACCTCGCGGGCAAGCGGGTCGCGGTCGTCGGCACGGGCGCCAGCGCCTACCAGATCGTGCCCGAACTGGCCGGTGTCGCCTCCGAGGTGGTCGTCTTCCAGCGCAATCCGCCCTGGCTGCGGCCCACCCCGCACTACCACGAGCCGCTGTCCGGCAGCACCTCCTGGCTCTGCGAGCATCTGCCGTACTACGCCCAGTGGTACCGCTTCTGGCTGTTCGCGCCCGGACTGCGCGGCATCCTCGACGGCTGGATCGTGGACCACGACCACCCGCCCACCGAACGCGCCGTCTCCGCCCTCAACGAGCAGCTGCGCGCCTCTCTCCTCGAGTCCATGGAGGCCCAGCTCACCGACGCGCCCGCGCTGCGCGAGAAGGTCGTGCCGCGCTACCCGGTCGGCGCCAAGCGGGTACTGCGGGACGACGGAACCTGGCTCGCCACCCTCAAGCGGGACGACGTGACGCTGGTGACCGCCCCGGTGGAACGGGAGACACCGCTCGGACTGGTCGCTGACGGCGAGGAGTTCGAGGTCGACGTCATCGTCTACGCCACCGGGTTCCAGGCCTCGCGGTTCCTCACCCCGATGAAGGTGACCGGCGAGCAGGGCGTCGACCTGCACACCCGCTGGGGCGGGGCCCCCCGTGCCCACCTGGGCATCAGCGTCCCCGGCTTCCCCAACCTGTTCTGCCTGTACGGGCCGAACACCAATCTCGTCGGACAGGGCGGCAGCATCGTCTACTTCTCCGAGTGCGCCACCCGGTACGTCCTGGACACGATCCGCCTGCTGCTCACGCGGGACGCGGACGCGGTCCAGGTCCGCGAGGACGTGCACGACGACTACAACGCCTGGGTCGACGCGGCGAGCGCCGACCGGGCCTGGGTCTGGTCGAAGGTGAGCGGCTGGTACAAGGACGGCTCCCGCTCCGCCACCAACTGGCCCTTCTCCGCGGCCGAGTACTGGACACGCACCCGGCGCGCCGACCCGGACCACCTCCGACTCCGCTGACACGCGACGGCTTTTCCGAATCTAGGACGGGACACACACATGGTGGACACAGCCGCCGGCCCGCTGGCCACGGCAGCCCGCGACATCGCGGCGACCGCCGCCGGGCTCGCCGCCCGCATGGCCGAGCAGCGGCACATCGACGCCGGCCTGGTGACGGCGATGCGCGAAGCCGGCTTCATGAGGCACCTGGCACCCGCGCGGTTCGGCGGCGCCGGGGGCACCCTCGCCGACCTGCTGGACGCGGTGGCGACCCTGGGCGAGGCCTGCCCGGCGACCGCGTGGTGCGCCTCGCTCTTCGCGAGCACGCCCCGGTTCGTGCCCTGCTTCCCCGAGGCCGGGCAGAAGGAGTTCTGGGCGGAGGGTCCGGACACCGCGTTCGTCTGCTCGGTGCTGCCGTTCGGCGAGGCGGTGCCGGACGCCGACGGGCTGCGCGTCAGCGGACGATGGCCGTACATGAGCGCCGCGGAGCACGCGGACTGGATCGTCGTCTGCGCCCGGACCACCGGCGCCGGCGGGTCCCGGCTCACGCTGGTGGCGGTGCCCGCGTCGGCCGTCCGCATCGAGGACACCTGGGACAGCGTGGGGATGCGCGCCACCGGCAGTGACACCGTCGTCCTGGAGAACGTGCCCGTCCCCGCCGCCCGGTACGTCGACCGGGACGCGGTGTTCGCGGGGCGGGCCGCCGACGGAACCTCCATCGCCCCGCTGGCCGCCGTGAACGGCCTGACGTTCGTCGTCCCCGCGCTCGGCGCCGCACAGGGCGCCCTGGCCGAGCTCACCCGGCACCTGGCGGGCAAGCTCGCGGAGGTGACGCCGACGCCGGGCATGCCCGGCCCCGGCGGCAGCCTGGCCACCCAGGAGATGACCCTGGCCCGCTCGGCCGCCGAGATCGACAGCGCGCGTCTGCTGCTCACGCGCATCGCCCGACTCGCCGACGACGGCGGCCCGTTCACCGGGCGGACGATCGCGCGGAACATGCGCGACAGCGCCTTCACCGTCGAGCTGCTGCTCTCCGCCGTCAACCGCGTCTTTCGCGCCGCGGGCACCGGCGGGCAGACGGCCCACGGCCCGCTGGAGCGCTTCTGGCACGACGTCAACGCCGTCGCCACCCACCAGGCCGTGCAGTTCGAGCCGGCCGCGCACCACTACGCGCGCGCCCTGTTCACCACCCCTTGAGGAGGACGTCATGAAGAACACGAACCCGCCCCCGGAGTCCGCCCCCTCGGCCGACCGCATCCTGGAGACGGCCCTGGCCTTCCAGGCGTCGAGGACGCTGCTCAGCGCCGTCGAGGTCGGCGTCTTCACCGAGCTGGCCAGGAAACCGGCCGATGTCCACGAGTTGCGGGAGCGGCTCGGTCTGCATCCGCGCGGCGCCCGGGACTTCTTCGACGCGCTGGTCGCGCTGGGTTTCCTGCGCCGCGAGGACGGCGTCTACCACAACACCCCCGAGTCCGAGGCCCACCTGGACCGGGCCAAGCCCGGCTACGGGCATGTCGCACCGATGCTGGAGATGGCCGGGTCCCGGTTGTTCGGCATCTGGAACCGGCTGTCGGACTCCCTGCGGACCGGCCTCTCCCAGGACGAGTCGAAGGACGTGGACCGGGACACCTACGACGCCCTGTACGCGGACCCCGCCCGCCTGCGGACGTTCCTCTCGTCGATGACGGGCATCAGCCATCGCGCCAATCTCCGCATCGCACGTCAGGTGCCCTGGGAGGACTACACGACGATGGCCGACATGGGCACCGCGCAGGGCGACCTCGCGGTGCAGGTGCTGCTCGCCAACCCGCGGCTGACCGGCACCGGTTTCGACCTGCCCCAGGCGGAGCCGGTGTTCACCGAGTACGCCGAGCGGCACGGCCTGACGGACCGGCTCGGCTTCACCGGCGGTGACTTCTTCACCGACCCCTTCCCGCGGGCCGACGTGCTGACCTTCGGCCACATCCTGCACAACTGGGACCTGGAGAGGAAGAAGGTCCTGCTGCGCAAGGCGTGGGAGGCGCTGCCGCAGGGCGGCGCGGTGGTGGTGTACGACACCCTCATCGACGACGACCGGTCCGAGAACGCGTTCGCCCTGCTCATGAGCCTGAACATGCTCGCCGTCACGGACGGCGGCTTCGGCTACACCGGCCTCGAGTGCCAGGAGTGGATGCGGGAGGCCGGTTTCGAGCGCACCTGGACGGAACACCTCGTGGGGCCCGACTCGATCGTGGTAGGGGTCAAGGAATGAACGCGATGAAGCAGAACAAGGAACTGGTCTCCGAATACATCCGGCTTTTCTACAACGAGAAGGACTTCGACCGGGCCCGGGAGCTGCTGACCGAGGGCTTCGTCAACCACCACCACGGCGTCGGCGCCGGCCGGGACCGTACCGTCGAGACGTTCCGGGCCGCCGTCTCGGTGATGCCCGAGTTCTCGCTCACCGTGCGGCGCGTGGTCGCGGAGGGCGACCAGGTGTGGACCCACAGCGTGGCCAGGGCGGCGCCGGGGGCGCACCCGTCGGTCGTCGTGGACATCTGGCGCGTCGAGGACGGCCGGCTGGCCGAGCACTGGGACGTCGGCCAGCCCGTGCCGGAGGGTTCGACCCTGGACGCGATGATCGAGGGCGCCGGATGACCGCTCTGATGCGGGCCGTCGTCCAGCGCGCCTTCGGCGGGCCGGGCGTCCTGGAGCCCGCTCGGGTGCCCCGGCCGGCCCCGGCGCTCAACGAGGTGCTGGTCCGGGTCCACGCGGCCGGTGTGAACCCGATCGACGCCCTGGTCCGGTCGGGGGAGCTTCCGCTGCTGGGCGCACCGCCCTTCACCGTCGGCTGGGACGTCTCCGGTGTCGTGGCCGCGACCGCTCCGGGCGTGACCCGGTTCGCCGTGGGGGACGAGGTGTACGGCATGCCGTGCATCCCGCGTGCGGCGGCCGCCTACGCCGAGTACGTCGTGGCGCCCTCCCGGCAGCTCGCCCGTAAACCGGCGTCCGTCGATCACCGTACGGCGGCGGGGCTGCCGCTGGCCGGGCTGACGGCGTGGCAGGCGCTGGTCGAGACCGGGTGGGCGGGGCGGGGCACACGGGTGCTGGTGCACGGCGGGGGCGGCGGCGTGGGCCATCTCGCCGTGCAGATCGCCAAGGCCCGCGGGGCCGAGGTGATCGCCACGGCGAGCGCCGGCAAGGCGGCCTTCGTGCGGGCCCTGGGCGCCGACCGGGTGATCGACTACCGGGCGGTGGACTTCGCCGCCGAGGTCCGGGACGTCGACGTGGTCCTCGACGGCGTCGGCGGCGACACGGCCGTACGCTCGCTGGACGTGCTGCGGCCCGGTGGCGCGCTGGTGACGATCGTGGAGATGCGGAACACGGAGTTGGCCCGGCTGGCCGAGGCGCGCGGGCTGCGTTTCCACGGTGTCACGGCGGAACCGGACCACGTGGGTCTGGCGGCCCTCGCGGACCTGGTCGACGCCGGTCTGCTGCGCCCGCACATCGACCGCTCGCTGCCGCTGGACGAGGCGGCACAGGCCCACCGGCTGCTGGACACGGGCACGCTGACCGGGAAGGTGGTGCTGGAGACGGCCTGACCTCGGGGGCCGGCTCCGTCAGGCGGGCGCGAGCGGTTCTACGCGGGCGATGAGCAGGGCGACGTCGTCGTGTCCTGCGGGGTGCCGCAGCTCCCGCAGGAGCCGGTCGCAGGTCTCCTCCGTCGACCGGTCCGGTGGTGTCAGGAGGCGCATGAGGTCGTCCAGCCGCTCGTCGATGGGGTCGTGGCGGGTTTCCACGAGTCCGTCGGTGTACAGGACGAGGCGGTCGCCGGACTCCAGGTCGAGGGTCGTCACCTCGAAGGGCACCCCGCGGACGCCGAGCGGGGTGCCGGTGGGCAGCCGGAGCAGTTCCGGCTGCCGGCCGTCCCGCACCAGGACCGGGGGCAGATGGCCGGCGGATGCCACGTGCAGCAGGGCGCGGTGGGGGTCGTACACCGCGTACAGGCAGGTGGCGAGGTGGTCCAGATCGGCGGTGATCTTGTCGAGGTGGGTGAGGATCCGGGCCGGGTCGAGGTCCAGGTCGGCCAGGGTGGAGGTGGCGGTGCGCAGCCGGCCCATGGTGGTGGCGGCGGTGACACCGCTGCCCATGACGTCGCCCACCGCGAGGGCGGTCCGGTCGTCGTCGAGGGCGATCACGTCGTACCAGTCGCCGCCCACCTCGCTGAAGGCCTGGGCGGGCCGGTAGCGGGCGGCGACCTCGAGGCCGGGTCGTCCGGGCGGGAGCCGCGGGAGGAGGCTGCGCTGCAGCGTCTCCGCGGCACCGCGGATGTGCTGGTGGAGTACGGCGTTGTCGATGCTCAGCGCGGCGGACGAGGCCATCTCGCAGGCGAGGGTGAGGTCGTCCTGGTCGAACGGCAGGGGGTTGCGGGCCCGGGCCAGGCCCATGACGCCGATGATCTGCTCGCGGGCGATCAGCGGAACGGCCATGTCGGTGTGCACACCCGCCCGGGCCAGCAGGCGGGCGGCCTCGGAGTCGGCGGCGATACGGCCCAGATCGTCGCCGCTCACATGGGTGATCAGGAGGGGGCGGCGGGTGCGGACGCAGTGGGACGCCGGATGGTCGGCGTGGTACGTGACGAGGCTGCCGGGCGGCACGATGGCCCGGTCGGCGTCGGTGGGGTAGGCGGTCTTCACCGCGACGGCACGGAACAGGGCCGGGCCCTGGTCGAGGTCCGCCCGGCCCGTCTGCAGGACCGAGTCCAGGAGGTCCACGGCGACCATGTCTGCGAGGTCGGGCACCAGGACGTCGGCCAGTTCCCGTGCCGTGCGCTCCACCTCCAGGGTGGTGCCGATCCGGCCCGAGGCGTTGGCGAGGAGACGCAGCCGGTGCTGGGCCTCGTCGGCCTTCTTCGCCGCCCGGTACCGGTCGGTGACGTCGACGACGACATAGGCGAGGCCCAGGACATGACCGAGGTGGTCCTCCAGCCGGTAGGTCGACACCGCCCACGCGTGGTCGGTCTCCGGGTCGGCGGCGGTGCGCCCCACCACCTGCTGGTCCACCACGGGCGCGCCGGTCGCCAGCACGTGCCGCATCACGGTCTCCGCTCCCAGGAAGGGGGCGCCGGGCAGGATCTCGCGGAACTTCCGGCCCACGTGGTCGGACTCGGGGACGCCGTGCATCGCCGCCAGGGCCGGGTTGATGGCCAGGTACCGCAGGTCGGGGTCGAGGACGGCCAGCCCGATGGGTGCCTGGGTGACCAGACGGGTGGACAGGGCCACCTTGCGTTCCACGTGCCGAACCGTGGCCCGGTCGGCGGCCAGCCCGAGGGCGTAGTGGTCACCGAGGTTGTCGGTGAGCCGCATGTTGCGGAACTCGACCATCCGGGTGCTGCCGTCCTTGTGCCGGACGGGGAACGCCCCGGCCCAGGCGCGGCCGCTCGCCATCACCTCGGCGAACAGTTCGATCACCGCGTCCTGGTGCTCCGGGCGGACGAGCAGCGGTGCGGCGTACTGCCCGACCGCCTCACTGCGGGCGTAGCCGAACAGCTGCTCGGCCTGGGGGCTCCACATGTCGATCCTGCCGTCGGCCTTCAGCAGCACGGCGGCGACGTTCAGCAGGTCCATCAGCCCGCTCGGGGCCACCGCGCCGCTCGCCGGACGATCGGACGGCTGCGAGCCCGGGCTCGCTCGCGTCATCGCACGCGCTCCTTCCACCTGCCGGTCCCGGCGGCCGTACCGGCTTCGCCTCGCGGTCGGGCGGAACGGCGTCCTCCCGGGAGATCAGCAGCTCTCTCCACGATGCAGCACCGGACCGGGGACGGCCACGGCGGCGGACCGGACCGCCCCCGGCGGCGGTCGGCCGGCGGCGGACGCCCGGCGCGGCATGGCGGCGGAGCCGGCGGGCACCCGTGGTCCGTGCCCAGGACTTTCGGGGTGGCCGGAAGGAGCGGGGATGAGCGACGAGCGTTTGGGATCGGACGAAAGGCGGACCCGGCGACTGCGCGACACCGCCGCGGAGGTGTTCGGCTGGGAGGAGCTGCGCCCGGAACAGGTCACCGCCATGGGGTGCGTGCTCCAGGGCAGGGACACGCTCGTCGTCATGCCGACCGGGTCCGGGAAGTCCGCCGTGTACCAGGTCCCCGCCCTGCTGCTGGCCGGCCCGGTCGTGGTCGTGTCACCCCTGCTGGCCCTCCAGCGGGACCAGATCGCCGGGCTGCCCGACGGCGACCGCTCCCCCGGCGCCGTGGCCCTGAATTCCGACCTCGGCGCGGCGGAGACGGAGGACGCCTGGGACCAGGTGCGCGGCGGGGAGGTCCGGTACGTCTACCTCTCCCCCGAGCAGCTCGCCAAGGACGACGTCGTACGACGGCTCGCCGATGCGCGCCCCGGGCTGTTCGTGGTGGACGAGGCCCAGTGCGTGTCCTCCTGGGGCCACGACTTCCGGCCCGACTACCTGCGGCTGGCGCAGGCCGCGCGGCGCCTGGGCCGGCCACCGGTCCTCGCGCTCACCGCGACCGCCGCTCCCCCGGTCCGGCAGGACATCGTCGAACGGCTCGGCATGGACCGGCCGCGGCAGCTCGTCACCGGATTCGACCGGCCCGAGATCAGGCTGGAGGCGCGCCGCCACCTGGACGACGACGAGCGGCGGCGCACGGTCGTCGAGCGGGCCGCCGCCGAGGAGAAGCCCGGCATCGTCTACGCGGCGACCCGCAAGGACAGCGAGTTCTACGCCGCCGAGCTGAGCGCGCTCGGGCTCGCGGCCGAGGCGTACCACGCGGGCCTGCGCGCCGCCGAGCGCCGGCGGATCCACGAGGCCTTCCTCGCGGGCCGGACGGATGTCGTCGTGGCGACCTCGGCCTTCGGGATGGGCATCGACAAGGAGGACGTGCGTTTCGTGCTGCACGCCTCGCTGCCGGGTTCCCTGGACGCCTACTACCAGGAGATCGGGCGCTGCGGCCGGGACGGTCGCTCCGCCCTCGCCGTGCTGCACTACCGGACCGAGGACACCGGGATGCAGGCCTATTTCAGCGGCCGCACCCCCGGCCGGGACACCCTGGCGACGGTCGTGCGGGCCGTGCACGGCCGCGGCGATCCGGCGGGGCTCGACGAACTGAGACGGGACACCGGCATGGGGCGCACCCGGCTGACGAAGGCGGTGAACCTCCTGGAGGAGGCCGGCGCCGTCGTCACGGACGCCTCGGGCGCCGTCGGGCCGGTCCCGGGCACGGCCGAGGCGGGCGCGGTGCGCCGGGCCACGGACAGCGCCGAGGCCCACAGACGCATGGACCGCTCGAGGGTCGACATGGCCCGCTCCTACGCCGAGACGACCGGTTGCCGACGGCGTTTCCTGCTGGGCTACTTCGGCGAGGAGTACCAGGAGCCGTGCGGCAGCTGCGACGTCTGTGACGGGCCGGAGGCCGGGCGCGGTGACGGGACGCCGGGCGAGCGTCGTCCGGCGCATCCGGACACCGGCCGCTATCCCGTCGGGGCCGCGGTACGGCACCAGGGGTGGGGCCGGGGGACGGTGCTGAGCGAGGACAGGGACCGCATCACCGTGCTCTTCGACGAAGTCGGCTACCGGACACTCGCCCTGGACGCCCTGGCCGGCCAGGACGGCCTCCTCACGGTGACGGACGCACCGGACGGGCAAGGGCCCGACTCCTGACGGGGCGGTCATCCCCCCGATGACGTACGCGCGTCGGAGGCACGGCCGCCCTGCACCGGTCCGTCGGCCGCACCGGTCGTCACATGCCGGCCGCGGCCCTGCGGTGCGCCTGCTCGAACTCGGTCAGCGGGTCGCCGTCGGCCTGCCAGGGCCACGCCGTGACGACGCCGCCGAGCGCTTCGAAGACCGCGCCGGCCTCCCGGCGCCGGTCGGCGGCCATCAGCGCGTAGGCGAGGACGTTGAGGTCGGCGAGGGCCCTGGCGTGGCGGAGGAAGCCCGGCTGCGCCCACGTGTGGGCCACCTTGTCGACGGCCTGCGTGGCCATCGGCTGCGACCAGTGGTTCCGGGCCACCAGTGCCTCCACTCCGCCCCGGCCCATGAGCGAGTGGTACTGGTTGACCTGCGCGGTGAGTTCCGTGGCCACGCAGGGCACGTTCGCCGGCATGCGCAGGCCCAGGGAATCCACGAACTCCAGTACCTGGACGCGCGATCCGGCCTCCTCCGGGCTGAGGTAGCCGAGCATGCCGAGATAGGCCTCGCGGTTCCAGCGGTCGCGCGCGAGGACCTCGTTCCACACGCCGAAGACCTGCGACTGCTCCCAGGCCTCCAGGCGGGCGACCGCCAGCAGGATGACCCAGGGGGTCGGGTCGTCCGGGGACGTCTCGGCCGCCCGGACGCACAGGTCCACGGTTGCGTCGGCGTCTTCCAGAAAGCCCTGCCGCCGACCGCGTTCGACCTGCGTCCACGCGTGCAGTGCGAGCGCGTCGGCGTTGCGCGGTTCGCGGGCGGCCCACGCGCGCGACAGCTGCGTTTCGGTCAGGTAGTCCGCGAGTACGCCCATCCGGTGCGCCCGGCGGTCCCAGTCCCCGCGGTCCTGGTCGAAAAGCCGGGAGATCTGCGCCACGCACAGGTCCGTCGTCGCGATCATCCCGGTCTTCGTGGTCGCCAGCAGCGACTTCAGAAGCTTGCCGAGGTCCTGGTCGTCCAGTTCCGGGGCAAGGCGCGACCTTTTGCGGCGACCTGAAAGAAATCCCATGCCGGGAGGCTAAAGGGGACGGGGCGGTACGCAAGGTTTGCGCCAAGATCGTTATGGATTACACGACTCAGGAGCGTGATGACACGTCTCAACTCCCGGTTACCCGCTCGTAGGGTGGCCTGCTCCGGCGCCACGGGTGCGCGGGCCGGTCCGGCACGTCGCCGGGCACGCGTGCGTCCGGGACGGCTACGCGTGGGTGCGGGGTGACAGCGCGGAGGCCGGCGACCGAACGCTCGGCACCGGCCTCTCCGGGCGCCCGGCGTCCGGGCGCGGCCGATCGGTCCGCACTGCTCACAGAGAGCCGGGCGGGAGGTTCCCGCCGGGCGCGTGCGCCCGCTGCCGCGGCACGTTGACGACGGGCCAGGGCGCCGAGGGCAGCACCCGGGACAGCTGGTCGCGGACGCGGTTGGCCTCGTCACGGACCTGTGCGGGGACGTCACCACGCTCGGCGACGAGGCGGTTGAAGATCGGGGTTTCGTGGAACACGCGGGAATCTGCCTTTCGGGCGCTCGCGCCGGCGATCGCCGGCCGCGACCGCCGATCATGGACTGATCGAGTATCCGATGCCGAGGGCCGGCCCGGTGACCAGTTGAGGCCGACCGGACGAGGGAATTGGTCACAGAGTGGTGGCGTCGGGCCGACGGAGCGTTCCCGGGGCGGTCAGTGCTCCCAGGCCTCCGGGCCGGCGCCCCGCCACTCGATCCACTCGGCGTGCGTGACGTCCGCCGGCTCGACGTCCTCCAGACCGGCGGCCCGCAGGAACTCGACGATGTCGATGAGCGTGTACGCCATCCCGGCGAAGGACCGGCCGATGCGGACGCGGCGGCCACCGTCCTCCGCGGGCGGAAACACGGTCACCTGGTCCATGGAGCCACCTTCGCCCGGGCCGGGCCGTGGCGCATGCGGAGGGCCCCCGGGCGGGTGGTGGTCCGGGGGCCCCGCCCACGGTCCCGGCCTCCCGGGTGCGGGCCCCGCGCCCCTCCCTCAGGATCGGAGGGCGCACGCACCCGGGAGGAAGAGGTGGCGGCAGTGGCCGACACGACGAGCGACGACGAGAAGCGCGAGACCTGGGACGCCTTCGGCGAACTGGTCAACATGACACCGTCCGCCCTGGAGAAGTGGCTGGCGACCGACGCGTCGTGGTCGGCGGGGCAGCACAAGGACGGCGACGAGTCGACCGGACATGCCTCGGGCCGGGCCATCGTCGACATCCTGCGCAAGAAGAAGGGCGATCTCACGGACTCCGACTACGCCCACATGCGCAAGGTCAACGGGTACGTCCACCGCCACCTGGCGCAGCGCCCGTCCGGGGACGTGCGGGACAGCCGGTGGCGGCACTCGCTGATGAACTGGGGGCACGACCCCCTGGACGAGAGCTGACCGCGCGGGCCCCGCTCGGCCGGCGCCGACATCACACGCGCGATCGGGGGTACCCCGCTGGTGGAGGTCATGATGTTCGAGGCTGGAGACATCCGTGAGTGGCGGGGACACGACGTGGTGGACCGGGACGGCCACAAGATCGGCACGCTGGAGTCGGTCTACGTGGACACGGCGACCGACCGGGCCTTCTTCGCCACGGTGACCGTGGGCATGCCCACCCGCCGCCGTCTGGCGTTCGTCCCCCTGCCCGGCGCCACGGTCGGGCCGGGCTACGTGAAGGTCGCCCACAGCAAGGACGTGGTCAAGAAGGCCCCGTCGATCGACCCGGACGGGGAACTGCCCGCCGCCGAGGAGCCGGGCGTCTTCGCCTACTACGAGCTGGACTACGCGACGGGCGCCGGCGGCGAACGACGTCTCGGCCGCCGCTGACGCGCCGCGGGACTCGGGAGATCCGATGGTCTTGTTCCTGTTGCTGATTCTGGTGGCCCTCGTCCTGGGCATCATCGGGTTCGCCGTTCACGGCCTGTTCTTCCTGCTGATCATCGGCGCCGTCGTGCTCGTCCTCGATCTCGTCTACGCCGCGACGCGCTTCCGGCGCGGTGGGCGGAAACACCGCATCGTCCGCTGACCCGGCCGGCCGTCCGGCGCATCGGGCCGGGTCAGTCCACCGCCTGACCGATGCCCAGCATGTTCCCCTCGCTGTCCCGGAACCAGGCGCCCCGCGCCCGCCGTGGGCCCGGCGCACGGGAGCTCAGGTACCCCTCGACGTCCACGATGCCGTCCCGGGTGTGCGCTCCGCCGTACACGGAGGGCAGGCCGAACTCCTCGAACTCCACGCCGCGCCGCCGCAGTTCCGCGACGACCGCCTCGATGTCGTCGACCTCCCAGGACATCTGCGTGAAGCCGCCGGACGAGGCGCCCGCGGAGTGGAACACCTGGAACTCCGCGCCTCCGCACCGGTACAGCAGCCCACCGGGTCCTTCCTCGGCGGGCCGCAGTCCGAGCCGCTCGGCGTAGAAACGCCGGGCCCGGTCCAGGTCCTGGGCCGGAAGCCTGGTCGCCACCCGGCCGCGGGCCAGCAGGGTGCCGTCTCCTTCGTCCATGACCCCAGTCTGGGCGCCGACCGGCCGCGGACCGCGGAGGCGTGACGCCGTTTCGAAATATCCCGCGGACAGCGGTACAACCAATCCGTTCCTTCGGTGGTCACATGATGCAAGGAGCAATTACCTCCAGGACTTACTAGGGGGAGAAATGCGATTCACTCGTTCCGCTCTGGCCGCCACCGCCTTGGCGGCCCTCTCCGTGGGAGCCACGACCGCATTGGCGGCCCCGGCTTCCGCGGCCGCCAACACCACCCCGCAGAAGGTCTGCGGGAGCAGCTACAAGACGGTGAACTCCGCACCTGTGGGCTCGCTGGGCACCGTCTACCTGACGTACAACGCCACCAACGGCAAGAACTGCGTCACGACCATCCGCAACAACCCGGGCACCGCCCTCTCCATGTCGGCGTGGGTGTACGTCTCCGACACCGATCAGGGTGACGACGACTACGGCGTGTACACCTCGTACGCGGGTCCGACGTACGTCTACGGCAAGGCCCACTGCGTCGACTGGGGCGGCCAGATCAAGAACGTGTACGTGCAGGTCACCGGCTCCAACTGCGCCGCTCTGAAGGAGAGCCGGGTCACGTTCACCCGCTGACCCGCCGGCTATTCCCCACCCCCGCCCGGAACGCCCTCCGTTCCGGGCGGCGGTGAGGTGCCAGGGGGCTTTCGTTCCCTGCGCGCATTCGCTCGCGCTCGTCGATCACGGCGCTTTCGGGGAGCCGGAGAACCGCCGAGCCGCGCACCACGCAAGGGTTTCCGTTCCTTCACGGAACCGGATTCACCGGATTCACGGAATTCACGTCAGGAGGGCGATTCCCGGTGCCCTCCTTTTAGTTCTCGCGTCGCGACACGGCCATGCTCCCGGAATCCGCGACATCCGTTCACCGCGCCCGGTCCGGGCGCTGAAGCGACGTACCCCTCCCGCCGGCTCCGTGCGCGTGCCGGACGTTTTAGCCGGCCTTTCGAGAAGCGGTGCACTGCCGTACGGCGACGATGACGGCCGAGTTCACGTCGGCACCCCCGGCCTCCCGGCCGCTCCCCCGCCCCGCACGAGTCTTGATTTCCTACGCGTCAGTAGCGATCCTTCCTGGGCAGCAGACCGCCCAGTACATGACAATCGGACCGCCGACCGAGGGACGTGGGTCGTGAGCGCAGGTGTCAGGCCGTACCGCCGCAAAGAAGTGACCGTCGTGTCGCTGCTCCTTCTCGTACTCGCCTGTGTCCTCGGCCCGACGCCGAGTTCCGCGGCGGCGAACGAATGGTGGGTGCCGGTCTCGCGGCCCGCACCGGACTCCCGGATCGATGTCACCGGCGAGCCGTTCACGGGCACCGACGCCCAGGGCAGGGTGCGCGGCTTCGTCGACGCCCACGACCACCTGTTCGCCAACGAGGGTTTCGGCGGGCGCCTGATCTGTGGCAAGACGTTCTCGCCCGCGGGGATCGCCGACGCGCTCAAGGACTGCCCGGAGCACTACCCCGACGGCTCGCTCGCCGTCTTCGACTTCATCACCAAGGGCGGTGACGGCCGGCACGACCCGGTCGGCTGGCCCACGTTCAAGGACTGGCCCGCGCACGACTCGCTGACCCACCAGCAGAACTACTACGCGTGGGTGGAGCGGGCCTGGCGCGGCGGCCAGCGGGTGCTCGTCAACGACCTCGTCACCAACGGCGTGATCTGTTCGGTGTACTTCTTCAAGGACCGCAGCTGCGACGAGATGACGTCCATCCGGCTCCAGGCGAAGATGACGTACGACCTCCAGGCCTACGTCGACACGATGTACGGCGGCACCGGCAAGGGCTGGTTCCGGATCGTCACCGACAGCGCGCAGGCCCGCGAGGTGATCAAGCAGGGCAAGTTGGCGGTCATCCTCGGCGTGGAGACCTCCGAACCCTTCGGCTGCAAGCAGGTCCTGGACATCGCGCAGTGCGACAGGCACGACATCGACGCGGGGCTGGACGAGCTGTACGCGCTGGGCGTGCGCAGCATGTTCCTCTGCCACAAGTTCGACAACGCGCTGTGCGGGGTGCGCTTCGACTCGGGCAGCCTCGGGACGGCGATCAACGTCGGGCAGTTCCTGTCCACCGGCACCTTCTGGAAGACGGAGAAGTGCGCGGGGCCGCAGGCCGACAACCCGATCGGCAACGCCGCGGCCGCCGGCGCCGAGGCGAAGCTCCCGGCGGGCGTGGCCGTCCCCTCCTACGCCGCGGACGCCCGGTGCAACACCCGCGGGCTCACGGACCTCGGCGAGTACGCCGTACGCGGCATGATGAAGCGGAAGATGATGCTGGAAGTCGACCACATGAGCGTCAAGGCCGTCGGCCGTGTGCTCGACATCTTCGAGGCCGAGTCCTACCCCGGTGTCATCTCCTCGCACAGCTGGATGGACCTGAACTGGACCGAACGGGTCTACGGACTCGGCGGCTTCATCGCCCAGTACATGCACGGCTCGGAGGGCTTCAGCGCCGAGGCGAAGCGCACGGACGCGCTCCGCGACAAGTACCACGTCGGGTACGGCTACGGCACGGACATGAACGGCGTGGGCGGCTGGCCGGGACCCCGCGGTGCCGACACCGCCAACCCCGTCAGGTACCCCTTCCGCAGCGTCGACGGGGGCTCCCTGATCGACCGGCAGACCACCGGCGAGCGCACCTGGGACCTGAACACCGACGGAGCCGCGCACTACGGCCTCGTACCGGACTGGATCGAGGACATCCGCCTCGTGGGCGGTCAGGACGTGGTGGACGACCTCTTCCGTGGGGCGGAGTCCTATCTCGGTACCTGGGGAGCGACCGAGCGGCACCAGGCGGGCACCGACCTCGCCAAGGACGCACCGGCGACGGCCAGTTCCACCGAGTGGAACCCGTTCACCAGCTACGCGCCGGGCCGGGCCGTGGACGGCAGCCGCGACACCCGCTGGGCCAGCGGCTGGAGCGACGGGCAGTGGCTGCGGATCGACCTGGGCTCCACCCACCTGGTCGGCCGGGTCACACTCGACTGGGAACGCGCGTACGGGAAGTCGTACCGCGTCGAGCTGTCGACCGACGGCGTGAACTGGCGGACCGCCTGGTCGACGACCTCCGGTGACGGCGGCCTCGACACCGCGCGGTTCACCGGCACACCGGCCCGCTACGTCCGGGTCACCGGCACGGAACGCGGCACCCAGTGGGGCTACTCGCTGTACGACGTCGGCGTCCACAGCGGCTGACCCCGGCCGTCCCGTCCCGGGCGGCGCTTCCACCGACCTCCTCGCCGCCCTCACCCGTTCGAGGCACCCGTCGCTGCGCCTGCGTGTGTCGGCGGCGGGGACGCCGGAGTGTGCCCCCCGTGGAAGCTACGGCCGACGGGCGACGGGGAGACGAGATGATCGTGTCGGTGGTGTCGATGCCCGCGGGGACCACCACGCGTACGGACCTGGCGCAGGCACGTGACCGCCTCGCCGCGTCCGATTTCCTGCTCGTCGACGTCCAGCTGCCGGACGAGCAGGCGAGCGAGGCGGGACCGGTCGTCGACGGGCTCGGACTCGCGGCCGAGTCTCCGCCCTGGTTCGGCAGGGCGGGTGAGCCCGCGCGGGCCCAGTTCCTGGGCGACCGGGCCGGACTCGTCGTCCCCGTCGTCGACGACGGCCAGGTGGACCACGTGCACGTCCTCGTGACGGAGCGGCACCTGATCACGCTCCACCGGGGGCCGGCCCAGCCACTGGAGAGTCTCCTCGTCCGGCTCGGGCAGGAGAGCCCTCCCGACACCGTGTCCCTGCTGTTCCTGCTGCTGGAGGAGGCCCTGGACACCTTTCGCCGGGCCGCGGTCGCCGACCTCCTGGTGGTCGAGGACCTGGAGGACGAGATGTTCGAGAGCCGGCGTCCCCAGCAGGTCTACCGCCTGTCCCAGCTGCGGCGGCGTTCCGCGCTGCTGCACCACTACCTGCTGCCCTACCTCCAGGCGACGGACGAGCTCATCAACCGCAGGGTGCTCAACCGCGCCTTCCCGGAGGACCGCCAGCGGCTCGCCCGGGAGTTCCAGCACACCGGCCGGCTGGTGCTCACCGACATCCAGTCCCTCCAGGAGGCCAACCGGCGCGCCTTCGCCAGCTACTCCTCCCTGGTGTCGGGTGAGCAGAACGGCGTGATCAACCGGCTGGCCATCGTGTCGACGATCTTCCTGCCGCTGACGTTCATCACCGGGTACTTCGGCATGAACTTCTCTTATCTGACGGACGAGATGGAGAGCAGGGCCGTCTTCTGGCTGCTCGCGGTCGCGTTGCAGGTGGTCGTCCTGTTCGGCGCGATGTACGTGCTGCACCGCACCCACATCTGGCGCAGGCTCCGCGACGACGGGCTGGACGACGACTGAGCGAGCGCGTCAGTCGGGGGCGAAGGAGAAACTGCGCCACAGGCCGGTGGACCTGACGACCTGGTCGGACGACGGCCCGTCCAGGTAGATGCTCTCACCGCCGGGCGGCACCGTGCAGTCCGGTGTGGTGTACATGAGCAGACTGCTCGTCGTGAAGTTGTCGACGCGGGTCACGCCCTCGCGGAAGCGGTAGCACCCCTCGGTCACCGGATTCGAGATGGTCTGCACGTGCCGGGCGCCGTTGTGGGCGACGATCTGACCGTTGGCCTGATCCTCGCAGGCGGTGAGCGCGAGGCCGAGCACGGCGATGCCGGTGAGCGCGGCCACGGACCGTGAAGCGGGCATCGAGCCTCCTGTGCCGGGGGACGGGGAAAGCTGCCGGGGAGTCCTCCCGCCCACCACTATCCGCCAGAGCGGGCGGACACGCCTTTTGAGTACGACCGTTGCGGTCACGTTCGCGGTCACGGCCGCCCCTCCCCCACCGGCCGTCCGGCCGGGTGACGGGCCGCTCGGCGCTGACTCGCGCGGGCGGCGCGTTCCGCCGTGCCGGGCGATAGTGGAGGCGTGTGCCGGCGAGGCCGCCGTGCCGAGCCGGTCCGCGCTCACGGGAGGTCGCGGATGGATCTGATCCACTTCCGGCTGCTGGTGCCGCCCGACCTCACCCGGCCGGTCCTGGACCTGCTCACCCCTAACGACCGCGTCCTCAACCTCACGGTGGTGCGGGGTGCCCATGTGCCGGACGGCGACTGGGTCGAGTGCGACGTGCTGACGGGCGCCGCGAACGGCCTCCTGGCCGATCTGCGCGAGCTGGGCGTCGACCGGACGGGGTCGATCGCCGTCGACGACGTCGACACGATGTTCTCGGACCGCGCCGAGCGGATCGCGACCCGCCTGCCCAGCGCACTCGTGCACGCGCCGCTGTGGGCCGCCGTCGAAGCCCGGATCCGCAAGGCGGGCACCTATCCGCCCTCCTTCTACCTCTTTCTGGTCATCGCCGGCCTCATCGGCTCCGTCGGCATCATGACCAACTCGCAGATCCTCATCGTCGCGGCCATGGTGGTCGGTCCGGAGTACAACGCGATCACCGGCGTCGCCCTCGGCCTGGACCGTCGTAGCCGCCCCTGGGTGCGGGAGGGGATGCGGGCACTGGCCGCCGGCTTTCTGCTGGCCATCGTGGTCACGCTGGGTTTCGCGGCCCTGGTACGGGCCTTCGGCCTGCAGTCCCCCGCCTTCGAGCGGGGTGTGCGCCCCGTGTCCCACCTGATCGACACGCCGGACTTCTTCTCCGTGGCCGTGGCCGCCCTCGCCGGCGTCGTCGGCATCGTCTCGCTCACCGAGGCACGCGGCAGCGCCCTGCTGGGGGTCTTCATCTCCGTGACCACGATCCCCGCCGCCTCGGACGTCGCGGTGTCGGTCGCCTTCGCCGACTGGCACCAGGCGTGGGGTTCGCTGGTGCAGCTGCTGCTGAACGTGATCGTCCTCGTGGCCGTCGGTGTCGCCACCCTGCGTCTGCAGCGGCGCCTGTGGCGCCGCGCCGCCCGCCGGGCTGCCGCGCAGACGCGGCGCCGACAGGCCGGCCCTCCATCCTGACCTGGGCATATCACCAGGCGCGAGTCCGACGGGCCGCCGCCGCATCCCCGGCTTACGCTGATCCGAAGGGACGCGTTCGGGCGAACCGCGCACCGGAAGGGGCAGCCCGATGGACGACTACCCGCTCATCGAGAACCACGGCCTGATCGGCGATCTGCAGACGGCGGCGCTGGTCACCACCGACGGAACGGTCGACTGGCTGTGCCTGCCGAGGTTCGACTCGCCCAGCGTGTTCGGAGCGCTGCTGGACAAGGACAAGGGCGGCCACTGCACGGTCCGGCCGGTGCACGAGATGTACGCGACGAAGCAGTTGTACCTGCCCGACACGGCGGTCCTGGTGACCCGGTTCATGACCGAGGCGGGCGCGGGCGAGGTCCTGGACTTCATGCCCGTGACGGGGACGACCGCCACCCCCAGCCACCGCCTCGTCCGGCTGGTGCGCTGTGTGCGCGGCACCATGACGTTCGACGTCGAGATCGCTCCGCGGTTCGACTACGGCCGTACGGCGCACCGGTTGCACATCACCGAGCACGGGGCGCTCTTCGCGGCGGAGGACGGCACGGAACTCACGGTGCACCCCATCCGCGAACCGGAGGACGAACGGCTGGTGGACGTCCTCACCGACCGGGGGAACGACCTGCACTTCACCCTGACGCTGGAAGCCGGACAGCAGCGGGGGCTGGTCCTGGAGTCGGCCCCCGACGGGCCGCCGCGGCAGATCCGCCTCGCCCAGTACCAGGAGCTCTTCGAGGAGACCATCAGATTCTGGCGCTCCTGGCTCAGTCAGTCGCAGTACTCGGGACGCTGGCGGGAGACGGTGGAGCGCTCGGCGATCACGCTGAAGCTCATGACGTACGCCCCGAGCGGTGCCCTGGTGGCCGCCCCTACGACGGCGCTGCCCGAGCAACTGGGCGGGGAACGCAACTGGGACTACCGCTTCACCTGGATCCGGGACGCCTCCTTCTCCGTGTACGCCCTGCTGGGGCTGGGGTTCACCGAGGAGGCGAGGGCGTTCATCAACTGGCTGGGCGACCGGGTGAAGGAACGGGCCGGCAGTGACGGCGATTCGGGCCCGCTGAACATCATGTACCGGGTCGACGGCTCCTCCGACCTGGTGGAGGAGACCCTCGACCACTGGGAGGGCTACGCCGGTTCGGCGCCGGTGCGGATCGGCAACGGCGCGGCCGGCCAGCTCCAGCTGGACATCTACGGCGAGGCGTTGGACAGCATCTACTTCGCGCACCGGCACGGGATCAGGCTGGGACACCAGGGCTGGACCTCCCTGCTGACCAATCTCGACTGGCTGGTCGACCACTGGGACCAGGCGGGCGAAGGGCTGTGGGAGACCCGCGGCGGCCGCAAGAACTTCACGTACGGCCGCGTCATGTCGTGGGTGGCGTTCGACCGCGCCCTGCGGCTCGCGGAGTCGCACGGCCGCCCGGCCTCGACCGCCCGCTGGAGCAGCGCACGGGACGCGATCTACGAACAGGTCATGGCCAAGGGCTGGAGCGAGGGACGGCGGGCCTTCGTGCAGCACTACGGCAGCGACGTGCTCGACTCCGCGCTGCTGCGCATGTCCACGGTCGGGTTCATCACCCCCGAGGATCCGCTGTGGACGTCGGCGCTCGACGCGATGGAGGAGGAACTGGTCAGCGACAGCCTGGTCTACCGATACAACCCCGAGGCCTCGCCCGACGGTCTGCGCGGCTCCGAGGGCACCTTCTCGCTGTGCACGTTCATGTACGTCGACGCCCTGGCGCGCGCGGGGCGCACCCCCCGGGCCCGGCTGGTGTTCGAGAAGATGATGGGGTACGCGAACCATCTGGGCCTGTACTCCGAGGAGATCGACCCGACGGGCCGCCAACTGGGTAATTTCCCGCAGGCGTTCACCCATCTCGCCCTCATCGACGCGGCGCTCACCCTGAACGAGGCTCTGGAGAAGCGGTAGCCGGGGCCCGGTTCAGGAGGGCGACGGCACCGGTCCGAGCAGGACGACCGTGTCGCCCTGCCGCCCGGGGGCGAGCGACGGCTCCCCGATGACCGGTTCCAGGGCACCGTCGGCCCGTACGACGAACAGGGCGTCGTGACCGGGCGCCCGGGGCGCCGACGCCGGCTGGACGTGGAAGCGGGCGCCTCGCCCGTGGCGGTCCGCGAGCGCGTGGCGGACCAGGCGCGGGCCGAACAGCGTGCGGCCGGCGGTGCCGGGGGCGACCACGCCTTCGCCGCCCGGGGGCGGAGCGATGCGGTAGACCGGCCCGTCGACGCCGTCCTCCAGGAGGATCGAGGCGAGCGCGTTGAAGTCGTCGTCGGCCGTGAGCAGGAAGACCGAGGTGACCCCCTCCAGTTCCGCCTGCGGCTCGGTGGCCAAGGCCATCAGCTCCCCGCCGGCCAGTTCGACCCCCGCCCGCTCGATCCGCTCCCGCTCCTGTGAGCTGCCCGCCCACATCAGTACGTCCACACCGGCGGTGCGCAGTGCACGCGCGAGTTCGACGACCCAGCCGTCGCCGCCCACCAGCAGCGGACGCGCCCGCTCGGGAGGCCTGACGCCCAGCCGGCCGGCGACCGGCTTCGCGGTGAGCCCGTAGACGAGGACGGTTCCGACGATGACGAGGAAGGTGACGGGGAGGATCTTCCCGGCGCCGCGCAGCCCCGCGGCGGTGAGCGAGGCGGAGAAGGTCGTGGCGGTGGAGGCGGCCACGATGCCGCGCGGGGCCATCCAGCCGACGAAGGCCCGTTCACCGGCGACGAGGTCCGTGCGAGCGGTGGACAGCACGGCCACCAGCGGTCGGACCAGTACGACGAGCACCGCGACGAGCACGAGCGAGGGCAGCAGCACGCCTACGAGGGACCGCGGTGTCACCGTGGCCGAGATGGAGACGAACAGCAGGCCGACGATCAGCTGGACGAGCGTCTCGAAGAACGGCCTGCGTGCGGGCATGTCGAGCCCGGGCAGATTCGCCACGGCCAGCCCGGTGACGATCGCGGCGATGAGGCCCGTGTCGTCGTACGCCATGTCGCAGCCCGCGGCCACCGCGACGACGGTGGCCAGCTGGGCGAGCGTCCCCAGCGACTCGCCGAGGCGCAGCCGGCGCAGGGTGCACCAGAGCAGCGCGGCACCGATCGCCCCGCCGGCGAGCCCGACGGCGAGGCCGGCGAAGAACGCGCCGAAGCGGAAGTGACCGCTCCGCAGGCCCCCGGAGACGATCGAGTGGAAGGCGACCGCGCCGAGGATGCCCCCGACGGGATCGATCAGGGTGCCCTCCCACATCAGGACCCGCCGCGCCTTCTCCGACGGCCGGACGTGCTCCAGCAGCGGTCCGACGACGGTCGGCCCGGACACCACGAGAATGACCCCGATCATGCTGGCCACGGCCACCGGCACACCGAGCAGAGCCGGTCCCAGGAGCACGACGGCTCCCCAGGTGAGGACCACGCCGAGCACCATCAGACGGACGACGACAGCGCGGGTCGCGCCCCTGAGGTGGCGCAGGTCCAGGGCGAGCCCGGCGTCGTAGAGGATGATCGCCACGGACACCGAGACGAGCGGGGAGAACGCCGGCCCGAGGAGCTGGGCGGGGTGGATGTCGCCGGTCAGGGCCCCGGCGGTGAACCCGGCCGGCAGCAGCAGGAGCAGGGCCGGGATCCGCAGCCGGCTCGCCAGGATCTGGCACCCGACGGCGAGGGCGACGGTCAGCCCGACGCCCAGCAGGATGTCGTCGGTGGTCACGCGGACTCCACCCGCGCCCCCGCGCCCGGCACCGGCCGGTCCGCCGCCGGGTCAGCCCTCGTCACCGGTGCCGGCGCGCCGCAGGTCGGCGTCGGTGAGGCTCTCCAGCTCGCCGTGGGTGTCCAGCCAGTAGAGCAGGACGACCGTGGGGATCACGAGCACCAGCGCGACGAGGGTGACGAAGCCCAGCCAGCGCATGGTGGTGTGCGCGCCCGCGCCGTCGGCGACGGTCAGTGAGGTGGGGATGAGGTAGGGGCGCTGCGCCATGCCCCAGGCGAGGACCGCCGAGGCGACAGCGGCGACGGCCGTGACCCGGGACCAGGCTCCGGAGGGGCGGGTCAGCAGCCAGGCGGTGGCGGCGGTGGCCAGCGCCGCCACGACCACGAAGACGAGGCCGACGCCGTGCGTGAGCCCGTGCCACACGTGAGGGGCGTCCCCGTGGGTGACGACCAGGGTGATCACGGCGAGGACGGCGAGGCCGGCCAGGGCGCCCCAGGCCCGGCGCCGGAAGTAGGCGTCCAGGTCCGGCGCGGTGAACCGGCGGGCGTCGGCGGCGAGGAAGACGGCGCCGAGCGACGCGGTGGCGGCGATGGCTAGCAGCCCGAACAGCAGTGAGGTGGGGTTGGCCCAGGCGTCCGTCGAGGCCGTCGTCGTCGCGTTCACCCGGCCCGAGGCCACTCCCCCGGCCGCGGCGCCCAGGAAGAACGGTGTCAGCAGGGAGGCGACGGCGAACACGGCTCCGTACAGGCGCCGGCCGGCCAGCTTCCGGGCGGGCTTGCGCAGGGCGAAGCCGGCGCCGCGCAGCACGGTGCCCACGGCGGCGAGCACCAGGGGCAGCCACATCGTGACGAACACCTGCTGGAAGAAGACCGGGAATCCCGTCCACATGATGACGAGGACGAAGATCAGCCAGACGTTGTTGACCTCCCAGACGGGAGCCATCGCGTGGTCGATCAGCCACCGCGGACGCTTGCCTCGCTCGGCTCCGCCTGCGGTCAGGTCCCAGAAGCCGGCTCCGTAGTCGGTGCCGCCGCCACAGGCGTAGGCGGCCACCGCGAGCAGCAGGACGACGGCGATGACCCCGGCGATCACCGGGGGCTCCCGGCGGAGCGCGGCCCGTACGGGGTGTCGGTCTCCGGTGCCTCCCGCGGTGGGCGCGGGCCGGCCGACGCGTCGGCCTCGCGCCAGCGGGTCCGCAGCTTCAGCAGCACCACCAGGAACGACCCGAAGACGAACACGTAGACCACGATGACCAGGGCGAACATCAGCCACAGACTGGACGCGCGCGTCGAGGTGACCGCTTCGGCCACGCGCATGTTCTGGTACACGATCCACGGCTGGCGGCCCACTTCGGTGGTGATCCAGCCGCATTCGACCGCGACCACGGAGGCCACGCCCGCGACGGCGGCGCAGCGGTAGAACCAGGGGGAGGCGGGCAGCCGCCGGTGGCGCAGCCACACGAAGGCGTAGCAGAGGGCGAGCAGGATCAGCCCCGACCCGATGAAGACCATGGTGTCGAACGTGAAGTGGGCGATGGTGGCCTCGGCGGCCGTCGGCCGGTCACTGGCGGGCACCGAGGTGAGCCCGGTGACCTTGGTGTCCGGGCGGAAGCCGGCGAGGATCGAGTCGAGCTGGGGGACCTTGATGCCGCCGGAGACCGTGCCGTCGGGATGGAGCCGGCCGTAGAGGTACTCCGGGACATGGGTGTCGGTCTTCCAGACGATCTCCATGGCGGCGAACTTCACCGGCTGCTTGTGGAACACCTGCCGGGCGATGGAGTCGCCGAGCACGAACTGCACCGGTGTGCACACCGCGGCGAGGGTGAAGGGGATCGTGAAGCCGAGGCGGTGGTAGTGGTCCCGGCGCCCGCGGAGCCAGCCGGTCGCGTAGACACCGGCCACGACGTAGCCGGCCGTCAGGAACATCGCCACGACGAAGTGCCAGTACTGCGGGCCGAACATGGGCGTGAAGAT
The DNA here is from genome assembly GCF_043079785.1 of Streptomyces sp. NPDC015139. NCBI lineage: Bacteria > Bacillati > Actinomycetota > Actinomycetes > Kitasatosporales > Streptomycetaceae > Streptomyces > Streptomyces sp. NPDC015139. The sequence continues at coordinate 100,178 of NZ_JBIBUW010000009.1, forward strand.
CGCCTTCCAGATCTGCACGTCGGTCGGGTTGCCGGCGGCGTCGAGGGTGAAGCCCCGCGGGGTGTTCATCCACGAGTTCGCGGCGATGATGCCGAAGGCGCCCAGCAGGGCCGCGAAGGGCAGGGGCAGGCCGAGCAGGAAGTGGGTGCGCGCGGGGAGCCGCCGCCAGCCGTAGAGATAGACGGCGATGAGCACGGCCTCCAGGAAGAAGGCCCAGGCCTCGACCCCGAAGCCGATGCCGAAGACGTCGCCCCACCGGCCCATCATGCCCGGCCAGAGCAGTCCGAACTCGAAGGACAGCACGGTGCCCGTGACGACCCCGATCGCGAACTGGACCGCCATCACCGCCGACCATCGGCGCGCCAGCAGAAGGGCTGTCGCGTCTCCGCGGCGCAGCCCGTAGGCGTGCATGATCAAGGTGATCAGCGGCAGGGCCACACCCAGCGGCACCAGAATGATGTGGGAAGCGAGGGTGAAGGCCATCTGGGATCTGGCCGGAAGCATCTGCGCGGGCGTGTCCGCCAGCATCAGAACGGTGTGCATGGGTGCCTTTCCGGGAGGCGGCGCCGGGCGGGTGGGTTCAGCCGCCGGTGGCGAAGCCGGGGAACAGGGTCATGCCGCCGTCGACGTAGAGGGTGGTTCCCACGACGTAGTCCATGAGGTCGGAGGCGAGGCCCACCACGGCGTGGGCGATGTCGTCCGGCTCGCCGACCCGGTCGTAGGGGATCAGCTTCAGCAGGTCCTGCTCCGCCTGCGGCGTCTCCCAGGCACTGCGGTTGATGGGTGTCTTGATGGCTCCCGGGGCGACCGCGTTCACCCGGATCTTCTTCGGGGCGAGTTCCTGGGCGAGGGTCTCCATCATCATCTGCACTCCGCCCTTGGACGAGGCGTAGTTGACGTGGCCGGCCCAGGGGATGAGCTGGTGCACCGAGCTCATGCAGATGATCTTCCCGGCCGCCCGCGACACCTCGGGGACGACACCGCGGCGCAGGAACTCCTTGGTCGCCTCGCGGGCGCACAGGAACTGACCGGTGAGGTTGACGTCGATGACCTTCTGCCACTGGGCGAGGGTCATGTCGGTGAAGGCGGCGTCGCGCTGGAGTCCGGCGTTGGCGACCAGGATGTCGATGGTGCCGAACTCCTGGACCATCCGGTCCATCATGGCGACGACCTGGTCCTCCTTCGAGACGTCGGCCTCGTAGGCGGCGGCCTTCACCCCGAAGGCGGCGATCTCCCGGACCACCTCCTCCGCCTCGTCGCCGCCGGCCACGTAGTTCACGACGACGTCGGCCCCGGCCCGGCCGAGGGCGACGGCGGTCGCCCTGCCGATCCCGGAGTTGGCGCCGGTGACCAGCGCCTTCTGACCCTTCAGCAGCTGTGCCGGAATCACGTTCTTCGGTGCGCCCTCGGTGGAACTCACGATGCCCTGCTCCTCTGCCTGCCCGGATCGTCCGGGCGCGGCCCGGAGGGTTCAGGCGCCAGACAAACACCGCGCCGCGCGTTCGGCATGCCGGGACGGACCGCATTGCGCCTTGCGGCTGAGCATCTTCGCCCGCGTGGAGGGCGCGGCCCGGCGGCCGCGTCAGCCGAGGCGCTCCAGCAGGTGGTCACCCACGCGCAGGGCGTTCGCGATGGCCGTGAGGGACGGATTGACCGCGCCGATGCTCGGGAAGAAGCTCGTGTCGACCACGTAGAGGTTGTCGAGGTCGTGGGCCTTGCAGTTGAGGTCCAGGGCCGAGGACGCCGGGTCGGTTCCGAAGCGCACGGTGCCGGCCTGGTGGGCGGTGGCGCCGATCGGCATGCCCTTGTGCAGGTAGATGCTGCGGGACAGCAGCTGGTGCTCGTGCATGCCGAGCCGGCCGAGCATGTGCTGCAGCTTGTGCCGCAGCCGCTTGAGACCGGCGATGTTGTTGTCCTCGTCGAGCGTGAGCCGGATACGGCCGTCCTTCTCCAGGGTCACCCGGTTGTCCGGCTGGGGCAGGTCCTCCCCGCACAGCCAGAAGTCGACGGCGTGGTGGGCCATGACCTCGAAGGGCATGTCCGGCGACACCGCGCCGGCCCAGCGGGGGGCCTGTCCGTGGATCTGCTCGGCGTCCGACTTGCCGAGCATCTGGATGCCGCCGAGCGGGTAGTCCCAGTCGTCCGCGCCCAGGTACCAGTCGTGCAGGGCGAGGGTCTTCTGGAACTGCGTGTCGTTGGGCTCCTTCGAAAGGGCCATCAGCGCGAGGTTGTTGTGCCGCATGTAGTTCCGGCCGACGACGCCGGAGCCGTTCGCCAGTCCGTCGGGATGCCGGTCGCCGGCGGAAGCGAGCAGCAGGGCCGCGGAGTTGACCGCGCCGCAGGCCACGACCACGACGCTCGCGGAGAACCGGGCCTCCTCGTCGCCGGGGAGCTGGGCGACGACGGTGGTGACGCTGCGCCCGGTGGGATCGGTCTCCAGCCGGGTCACGCGCGCGTGGGTGACCATGTCGACGTTGGGGTGCTCGAGTGCCGGCTCGACGCAGATCACCTGGGCGTCGGACTTGGCGCGGACCAGGCACGGGAAGCCGTCCACCCGGTTGCAGCGGATGCAGGCGCTGGCGTGGGTGGCCCCGCCGAACTCGTCCTGGGTGAGGTTGACCCCGATCGGCAGGTGGAAGGGGTGCAGCCCCTGCTTCTCCAGGTCCTGACTCAACTGCTCGATGCGGGGCTCGTGTTCGACCGGTGGGTAGGCGTACTGCGCACTGCTCGGCCCCTCCGTGGGGTCCTCGCCGTGCCGGCCGTGCACCAGGTAGAGGTGCTCCGCCTGCGTGTAGTACGGCTCCAGGTCCTCGTAGGCGAGGGGCCAGGCCGGCGAGACGCCGTCGTGGTGGCGCAGTTCGCCGAAGTCCTCGGGGCGCAGCCGGAACAGCGCGGCGCCGTAGAACTTGGTGTTGCCGCCGACGTAGTAGTTGACCTCGGGCGGGAACTCGTTGCCGTGCCGGTCGAGCCAGAACTCGGGGGCCCGGTACTTGGCCTTGACGAAGACGGCGGTGGACTCCCAGTTGTCGCGTTCGCGCGGCAGGTAGCCGCCGCGTTCGAGGATCAGTACCCGCTTGCCCGACGGGGCGAGGCGGTGCGCGAGGGTGCCGCCGCCCGCGCCGGTACCGATGACGATCACGTCGTACGGGGGGAGTGCGTCCACGGCAACCACCGTCCTCGCTCGTGTGGTCTGGGCTGTTGCCGGCTTTTCCTCTTCGAACGTACGCGCAGTGCGGTCGGGCGGCACCCGGAGCGGGACCGGTGCCGGACCGGCCGGCTCACAGAACGGCGATCGGGTTCACCGGGGAGCCGGTGGCCGCGGGGAGCCGCAGGGGGGCCACGACGCACAGGAAGTGCCAGCGGCCCTGCTCCTCGCAGACCGGGACCAGCTCCTCGAAGTCCAGCCAGTCCAGCAGGTGCACTCCCATGGCGTTGACGGCCAGTACGTGCACGGGGAACGGGACCTCCGCGACGGCGCTCGGCGCCGCGTCGCTGTTGCCGTCCGACCCCAGGACGGACACCTGCCGCTCGGCCAGGAAGCCCATCGCCGCCGGGTGCAGGCCGGCCCGCGCCCGTGTCACGTCCCAGGCGCCCAGGGTCCGGCGCCGGAGCCGGTGGCCGACGCGCACCAGCAGCACATCGCCCGGCCCGACGCGGGTCCCCTGGGCGGTCTCGGCCGCGGCGAGGTCCTCGGCGGTCACCTGGTCCCCGGGATCGAGCCACGGCACTCCGCGCAGGCGCGGGATGTCAAGGAGCACGCCCCGGCCGACGATGCCGTCCCGGACCAGGTCGACGGTGAGGGTGCCGGCGCCGTCCGGGGTCACGGTGCCGGCCGGGACCCCGCCGTACAGTTCGCCGTCGAACATCACGTGGCACAGGGCGTCGAGGTGGCTGTCGACGTCTCCGTGCACGTTCATGGCGAACCGGTCGCGGGCGAAGTACAGCCCGTGCTCGTGGCCTTCCCGGTCCGTCGGCGCGGTCATCCGGTGGGCCGCGGGCTCCGGGCTGTCCGGACCGGGCCGGGTCTCGACGGGGGCGGCGAGCGACACCGTGCGTCCGGACCGCACCCCGGCGGCGGCCGCCACCACGCGCTCGGGTGTGATCAGGTCCAGCGCGCCGCGCCGGTGCTCCCCGTCCGCGGGAGCCCGCTCGCGCAGCCTGCGGTACAGCTCGCGGAAGGCCGCCGCCGACAGGGGCCGCGCGGCGGCGGGCGGCTGCGGGCTCATCGTGCGTTTCCGGGCGTCGGCCCCGGCTCGGGTTCGGCGCCGTCGTCCTCCCAGGTGGCCGCGGGCCGTGCCGCCGGCGGGCCGGCGGGCCTGCCGACCGGCGGCACGGCGCGCCCGGGCGGCAGCAGTTCGACGGTGACGAAGCCGACGACGGCGGCGAGGATCGCCACGGGGATCATCGCCCCGCTGCCGAGCACGAGGACGACGAGCAGCACACTGCTGACCGGGAGCCGCAGCGCGGCGGCCGTCGCGGCGGCCATGCCCGCGGCCATGCCCGGCACCACGCCGAGGCCGGGCAGGGGCGCGAGCAGGACGCCCACCGCCGCACCGAGGAACAGAGAGGGGAAGACCGGGCCGCCGCGCAGGCTGCCGAGGCACAGCGCGTACGCCACGGCCTTGCACAGCAGGACGGCGATCAGGGCGCCCACGCCCCAGGCGTGCGGATCCGCGGCCAGCCGCTGCAGGACGGCCTCGCCGGAGGAGGCCACGTCCGCCGGCGAACGGCCCACGGCCAGGGTGTACACCGCGGCACACGCGCCGGCGGCGAGCGCGCAGAGCGCCGTGCGCGGCACCACCCCGCCCGCGACGAACGCCGCGGCCCGGCGCCCCAGGGACAGCACCAGGTGCACGGCGGTGGCGATGGCGACGGCCATGAGCACGGACCAGAGCACGTCTCCCGCGTCCAGGCGGGGGAACGGGACGCCCACGGTCATCGAGAGGCTTCCGGTGGACAGGCCCGTCCAGCGTCCGAAGCCGGTGAAGACCAGCGACCCGATGCCGCTGGAGAGCAGCGCGGGCAGCATGACCGCGAACAGCTGCGGGCCGCCCACTCCGGCGACCTCGATCAGGATCACCGCGCCGATCAGCGGATTGCCGAAGATCGCCGACAGGGCCGCCGCGGCACCGGCGGCGCCCACCAGGGCGGTGCCCCGCGCGGTCGCCGGGGTGCGGATCAGGTCCCGGAAGAACAGGGCGAGGCCGCCGCCGAGCGCGATCAGCGGGGCCTCGGGGCCGAGGGTGGCGCCGAGCGGCAGGCTGGCCGCGGCGGCGAGCACCACTCCTGGCAGGGCGGCCGGGGACATCCCGCCGGAGTGCAGACCCGAGGCGGGGATGTGCCCGCCGGCGCCCCGCATCCGGCTGACGACGAGACCGACGAGGAGGCCGGAGACCGCCAGCAGGGGCAGCGGCCACCACCAGGGCGGCGTGCTCCAGCCCAGATCGGCCGGGAGCCCTACCCACAGCAGGTGTTCCAGTTCGTGGAGCCCGGCGAGGAACCAGAAGGCGGCCAGGGAGACCGGCACGCCGACGACCGCCGAGAACACGAGCGTCCTCTGGTAGGCGGGGTCGCGCAGCAGATCCCGCAGCCGGTCGGCCTCTTCCGGCTGGGTCCCGGCGGCGGGGGCGGGAGTTGCATCGGAGCGGGTCACGACACCGTCCCTCCCGTGTCAGCCGGGGATCGTGCGCTGGTGTGCCGCGCGCCTCCCTGGCGGCGCGTCTCCCGTCATTGCAGCATTCGGCAGTTGGCCCCGCACGTCCGGACGGCCTTTGCAGCGGGGACGGTGACGGCTGCCCGGCGCCGTTCCCGGACAGGGACAGGGCCGTTCGGGTGCCGGTGCCGCCCGGGCGCCCCGCTCGGTGTGCGGGACCCGGCCGCGCCCCCTTCACTGAGATGGACAGACCGATCCGAGTGCACGGGAGGCGCGGCATGACAGGGAACTGGACACGGGGTGCGGCCGGCACGGCGCTGGCCCTGGCCGTCACGGTCGGGGCGGCCGGCTGCTCCGACAACTCCGGAACCCCCTCCACCGGCTCCAGCAAGGCGGCGTCGGCGGCCAGCAAGGCGGCTTCGGCGGCCTCCTCCCTCGCTTCCCAGGGGACCGACGCGCTGGCCTCCGCCACGGCGGAGGCCAAGCGCAAACTCGACGAGGCCAAGGGCGGTGTCAAGGCCAAGGACGACGTGAGCCTCGGCTCCGCCACCATCGGCGGCGACGGCAAGGCCACGGCCAAGGTGACCGCGAAGAACACCGCGGACGCCAGTAAGTCCTTCGCCGTGCAGGTCAACTTCACGGACACGAGCGGCAACCTGCTGGACGTGACCGTGGTGAAGATCAGCGACGTCGCCGCCGGCGCCTCCGGTGACGGCACCGCCACCAGCAACCGGAAGCTGACCGGACAGGTCAAGGCGGACGTCGCCACGGCCCTGCGCTACTGACGCCGGTGGCTTTGGCTCACCAGGTGTGGGCCACGTCCACCACCAGACGGTCGGCCACGTGCTGCACCCGGAACGGCAGCCGTGCCCGCACGCCCAGACCGACCTGGGTGACTCCCTCGTAACTGGAGCCGAACTTGGTGTCCCTGAAGGTGCGGTAGCCGGTGACGCTGACGCCGGGCAGCGTCTTGCCGGGCCGGGCGGGGTAGGTGGGTTTTCCGGTCTCCGGGTCGTACGCGGGCGCGCCCACCCTGATGTCGAGGATCGCCCCTCCGGCGACCGGTATCACCATGTCGGAGGGATCCTGGCGGAAGGTCTTGACGTAGGCGACGGAGTAGGTCAGCGGAGCCGTGCCGCCGCCGACGTCGAAGACCATGCGGTCGTAGCAGGTGTGCCGGCCGGTGCGGATGTTCGTCAGCGAGTGCGCGACCGCCGAGTCGCGGGTGGCGCGCTTGGGCAGACTGCCCCATCCCGTCGGGCACGTGGTCGCGGCGGCGGCCGACGTCCTGCCGTCGGCCGCCGACGCGGCCGTGGCCACGAGGTTCAGTGATCCCGCTGTCACGAGCGCGACCACGGCGACCGCCGGCCATCTACGCTTGTTCATGTTTTGCCCCCTGGCGTGACGGTATCGAGCGAAGCGTCACTCATATGACGTTCGCCACCGGCGTTTGGTTGTGCTGTCGCCGGAACGATGTCTACCGCCCCGCTCTGTCCCCCGGTCCCGCCGTTGCGTACCGTACGGTGCGACGGAGGAGGGGACCGCCGATGGCCGAACTGCGCCTGGGGCCACTGCTGAGGCACACCGACGACTCGTCCGCCACCGTGTGGGTGGAGACGAGCCGGCCGTGCGCCGTCGAGGTGCGCTGCTCGACCGGGGCACGGGCGCACGCCCCGACGTTCCAGATCGCCGGGCACCACTACGCGCTCGTCACCGTGACCGGACTGGAGCCGGGGACCTCGGCCTCCTACGAGGTGTTCCTGGACGGCGGCGCGGTCTGGCCGTTGCCCGGCTCCGCGTTCCCGCCCTCGGTCATCCGGACCCCCGCCGAGGGCGACACCGTCAGGATGGCCCTCGGTTCCTGCCGGTGGGCCGCGCCGCCCGCGGACGGCAAGGATCCGGTCGGCACGGACGCCCTGGACAGCCTCGCCACCCGGCTGGCCACCGACCCCGACGCCGAACGCCCGGACGTGCTGCTGCTGTTGGGCGACCAGGTCTACGCCGACGAGACCTCCGCGGACACCCGGAACTGGCTGGCCTCCCGCCGTGACCTCCGTGAGGCCCCGGGCAGTCAGGTCGCCGACTACGAGGAGTACTGCCACCTCTACTACGAGTCCTGGCTCGACCCGCAGATCCGCTGGCTGCTGTCCACCGTGCCGAGCCTCATGATCTTCGACGACCACGACGTCGTCGACGACTGGAACACCTCGGCCGCCTGGCTGGAGGACATGCGCGCGACCGCGTGGTGGCAGGAACGGCTGCTGAGCGGCCTGATGTCGTACTGGGTGTACCAGCACCTCGGCAACCTCACCCCGGCCGAGCTCGCCGACGACGCGACGTACGCGGCGGTGCGTGACACGCCCGACGGCACCGATGCGCTGCGCGCGTTCGCCGCGAAGGCGGACGCAGACTTCGCCTCCGTGCGCTGGAGTTACCGGCGTGACTTCGGCCGGGTCCGGCTGCTGATGGTGGACTCGCGGGCGGCCCGGGTGCTACACGAGGACCGCCGTGCCATGCTCGACCCCGCCGAGGCGGAGTGGGTGCGGGAGCAGGTGCTGACCGGCCCGGGATCGTACGACCAGCTCCTGATCGGCACCTCGCTGCCCTGGCTGCTGCCGCATCTGGTGCACGACGCGGAGGCCTGGGACGCGGCCCTGTGCGCGGGAGAGCGCGGGGCGCGGTGGGCGCGGCGGGGCGAGCGTCTGCGGCGCGGGGCGGACCTTGAGCACTGGGCGGCGTTCCCCCGGTCCTTCGCCGACCTGGCCGCGTTGATCGCCGAGGCCGGTTCCGGGGCGGGTGCGCCGGCCGGTGTGTACGTGCTGTCGGGGGACGTGCACCACGCCTATGTGGCGGAGGCCAGCTGGCCGTCCGGTGGCCCCGACGCGCGGGTCGTGCAGCTCACCTGCTCGCCCGTGCACAACTCCGTGCCGGTCTGGATGCGGCTCGGGTTCCGCTTCGGCTGGAGCCGCCCGGCCCGGCTCCTCGGCCGAGTACTCGCCCGGCACGGCCGCTGCCCCCGGCCGCCGGTGAAGTGGCGCAAGAGGGGCGGCCCCTGGTTCGGCAACCAGCTCATGACCCTGACGCTGCACGGGCGTTCGGCCCGGCTGCGGCTGGAGCGGGCGGGAGCGGACGGCAGGCTGCGCACCGTGCACGAGACCACGCTGACCACACGGTGAGCCCGCGGCCGTGCGGCGCCGGCGTCCGTCAGGGGCCGGGGGGATCGCCGCCGGTGCGGAAGGTGAAGATCTGGTCGAGGCCGACGATGGTGAGGGTGCGCAGCAGGCTCGGCGGGACGTCGGCCAGGACGACGTCGGCGCCCGCGGCCAGGGCACGTTGCCGTGCGGCCAGGAGTTCCGTGATGCCGGTGGAGTCGCAGAACTCCAGGCCGGACAGGTCCAGGGTCAGGCTCTCCCCCGGGTTGAGGACGACGTGTTCGACCTGCCGGCGCAGGGTGGCGGCCTGCTCGTAGTCGAGTTCGCCGGCCACGGTCAGCACGGGCCCGGTGGCGGCGGCGCGGTGAGTGATCTTCAGCGGAGTCATCATGAGTGATTCGTTGCCGGGCGGGTGGCGGATTGGTGGGCGGGTACGCCCAGGGCGAGCAGGGCGGTCTCGTCGTCCAGGCCGTCGCCGAACCCTTCGAGGAGTCCGGTGAGCGCGGTGATCACCGCCTGGGGTGGGGCCGGAGCCTGCTCGGTGACGAAGGCCAGCAGGGCCTCCTCGCCGTACAGGTCGTCACGGGTGGGTCGTGTGGACGGTGCCGCCGGTGAGCAGCTCCTCGAAGTGTCGGCCAGTGGCGCCGGCGGTGCGCCGGACCGCGGCGACCTCCGGAACGTGCGTGTCGGAGACCTCTTTCAGTGGTGGGCCCGGGTGGTTGCAGATCAAGCGCAGTGCGGTGAGCAGCCTGAGTGGAACGGCGAGCAACAGGAAGCTTGTGCCAAGACAGCTGTCCGGCAAATGTCCCGGTCCCATGCGGACCGATCCTGTCGGAGAGTGACGGAACCCTCACCTCCGTGGACCGGGATGGTTGATCCTTTTGCCCCCGAGCCCTATAAGCTCCTTTCTAGCGCCGCGAGTTGGCCCGGTCACCACCGATGGTCTCGTGGTGCGTACTCATGAGTGCGGTCCCGTGCACGCCCCCCTGTTCGATCGTGTTGGTTCGAAGGATGCAGATGGAACTCGCCTCCCCGCCTCCGGCGGCGCGGCCTCCCGTCGCCTGGTACAGCTGGTGGATGATGCCACTGGCCTTGGGAGGCGGGACGGTAGCCGCGACATTCATGAGCTCCGAGCGAATAACCCTCGCTGTCGCCGGCGCAGCGGCCACCGCGGCCGGCACCGTGTGCGTTCGGCTCCTGCTCCGCACCCGGGCGCAACTCGGCCGCGCCGAGGCCGGGTTCCGCGCCCAGCAGGCCGAGCAGACCCTGCAGTGGCAACAGCATGTGGCGGGCTTGGAGCGCAAGTTAGCGGCCGAACGGGTTGCCCTGGACGGCGAGCGTGCCGCCATGGAGAGCCACCGCGTCGAGCAGACCGGCGCCTTCCAGGTACAACTCGCCGAGCAGAAGCGGACCTTCGAGGAGCGACTGGCCGGACAGGCCCAGTCCTACGAGGCGCGGCTTGCCGACCAGGCCGAGGTGTTCGAGGAGCGGCTGACCCAGCAGCACGAGGCGGTCGCCCGGCTCGCCCGTGAGCAACTACCAGGGGCACTGCAGCGGTTGCGTGCCGGCGACGCCGTCGACGACCTGCTGCCGACCACCGGCCAGAACGACAAGGTCAGTGCCGAGCTCCAGGCCGAGCTGCGCAAGGTCCTGCGGACCTCGCTGATCGGTGTTGAGGCCGAGTTCAACCGCTCCACCTCCGCCGAACAGGCCGTGATCAGTATCGGCAACCGAATCCACGTGCTCACCAGCAAGCTACGCGGACGCCTGCACGAGATGCAGGGCGAGCACGGACGGATGCCGTCCGTGGCGCGCGGACTGATGGAGCTGGACCAGGCGGTCGGCCCCGCCGACTGCCTGGCCGCCAGCGTCGGTGTGCTCGGCGGCACGGACCGGCCCGGCCGCCAGTGGCAGGAGCCGCAGCGGCTGCTCGGCGTGGTCCGCGGCGGTATCGGCCGGATCAAGGACTTCCACCGCGTCGAGGTCCGACAACTGCCCGAACTGGGCGTCGACGGCGCGCTGGTGGATCACCTCACGCTGATCTTCGCCCACCTCCTGGACAACGCGGCCCGCTATTCGCCGCCCACCGAACCGGTGGTCGTCTCCGGCAAGGAGGTGCCCAACGGCGTCGGCATCGAGATCCAGGACTCCGGCAAGGGCCTGAGCGATGAGAAGAAACGCGAGGTCGAGCACGTCCTGGCCGGTACCGCGCCCGGCGCCGGCCTCGGTGGCATCTCGGAGGATGCCAGCATCGGTCTGCGGGTCGTCGGCTCCCTGGCCCGCCGTTACGGCATCCGTGTCACCTACGCCGACTCACCGTGGCTCGGCACCTCGGTGGTCGTCGTGGTCCCGCACAAGTACTTCAGCCAGGTTCCTGCGTCCGCCGCGGCCACCGTTGCGGCCACCCCGGCAGCCCGGACCGCGCCGGAGCCCGCGTCCCGCGCCGCCGTCACCACCGCGTCGGCCGATCTGCCGACGCTCGCGGGTGACGACGTCGAGACCACCCCTGGGGGTCTGCCACGACGCCGCAGCAGACGAAGCGAGGCGGCCCGCCACGAGCCGGCCGATCGCATCGAACGCAGCGAGTGGACCGCGGCCGCGGCCGTCCCACCGGACGAGTCCTTCGCCGGGCTGGCCGCCTTCGCCACGGCGGGCCGGGAACCCGCCGACGCCACCGCCGGACGCGAGTCCCCCGAGCATCACGCCGAAGAAAGCGACAAGTCCGAATGACGCAGCAGGGAACCGACGTGAGCTGGGCGCTCCGCGATCTGGTGGAGTCCATACCGGAGATCCGCTTCGCCCTGGTGGCCTCCAGCGACGGCAAGGCCATCACCGCCTACGGCGCCGAAGACCCCGACGACGTCGACCGCTTCGCCGCGGTGGTGGCCGGGCTCCAGGCGCTGGCCCAGCCGGTCGCCGAACAGTTCCCCCACTACGCGGGGCAGTTGCGGCTGGCGATGATCGAGGTCGACGGCGGCCACCTGTTCGTCGTGCGGGCCGGGATGGAGACCTATCTCGGCGTCCTCGCCCGCGAGGGCCTCGACCAGGGGCTGCTCGGACATCAGATGAGGGACTTGGCGCGCAGAATGGGTGAGCTGCTCGGGACCACCCCACGCCTGGAGGAGCACTCTGGATGAGTGCTCCCCGTCGGCCCACGGACCCGTCCGGTCTCGAGCGCTACTACGTCCTCACCAAGGGGCGCAGCGGACCGGGCGGTTCGGCGTCGAGCCTTGACGTGGCGACCCTCATCGCATCCCGCGCGGCCCCCGTCCCTGGAATGCAGCACGAGCACGAGGAGATTCTCCGGCGCTGCCGCGATCCCTTGTCGGTGGCCGAACTCGGCGCCCACCTCGGATTGCCCTTCAACATCCTCGCGGTGCTGCTGGCGGATCTGCTCGAGGCAGGTCGCGTCGAAGCCCGTGACCCCATTCCGGTGCACGACGCCGGCCGCGGGCCCGACCTCGCGCTCCTTGAGGAGGTACTCAGTGGACTGCAAAGGCTTTGACCACCCAGGCGGGCCGGAGACCGGTGGCACCCGCTCGGTGAAGGTGATGATCGCCGGCGGGTTCGGCACCGGCAAGACCACCATGGTCCGCTCGGTGAGCGACATCAAGCCGCTCACCACGGAGGAGACCCTCACCCAGGCGAGCGCCGGCGTCGACCATCTGATCGGGGTCGCGGAGAAGACGGAGACCACCGTCAGCCTCGACTTCGGCAAGATCAGCATCAGCGACAGCCTGAGACTGTACCTGTTCGGCACCCCCGGGCAGGAACGTTTCTGGTTCCTGTGGAACGGACTGTGCAAAGGCGCGCTCGGCGCGGTCGTGCTGGTGGACACCCGCCGCCTCGCCTCCAGCTTCCGGGCGATCGAGGAGATGGAGCGGCTGGAGGTGCCGTTCGTCATCGCCCTCAATGTCTTCCCCGACTCCAGGGAACACCCCATCGAGGAGATAAGGGACGCCCTGGACATCTCCCCCCACACCCCGATCGTGGTCTGCGACGCCCGCGACCGGGCCTCCAGCCGTGATGTGCTGATCACCCTGATGCGTCACTTGAAAGACCGCGCTGCCGTCGTCTTGGAGTCCCGATGAACGACCAGAACCCCGGCCGTCCCGACGCCCCTCGCGGCTGCCCGGTCGCGCACGGGTCGGCAGAGCTGGTCCGACTGTACGGGCCCGAGGCGGCGACCGACCCGCGCGGCATCTACGAGCGGCTGCGCAAGGAGCACGGCTCGGTCGCGCCGGTGCTGCTCGAGGGCGACATCCCCGCCTGGCTGGTCCTGGGGTACCGGGACAGCCGGCGAGTGCTGGACAACCCCCGCCAGTTCGCCCGGGACGGACGGATCTGGCGGCACTGGCGGGAGGGGCGGGTCGCGGACAACTCCCCACTGGTCCCGATGCTCGCCTGGCGTCCCGACTGTGTGTCCCAGGACGGCGAGGCGCACCGCCGACTGCGCGGTGCGGTCAGCGACGGGCTCCAGTCCGCCGCCAACCGCGGTATCCGCCGTCACGCCACACACTTCGCCAACAAGCAGATCGACGCGTTCGCGGACGCCGGCCGCGCCGATCTGGTGGCGGACTACGCCGACTTGCTGCCGATGCTTGTGACGGCCCGCGTCCTGGGGCTCACCGAGGCGCAGGGGCGTCGCCTGGTCGAGTCCTGCGCGCAGGTGATGAAGGGCGGCGAGGACGCCGTCCTGCACGACGGCGTGATCCGGGAGATCTTCGGTGATCTCGCAGAGCGCAGACGCTCCGAGCCCGGCTCCGACCTCGCCACCAGTCTCCTGGAGCACCACGCGGGGCTCGACCACGACGAGGTCGTGGCCCACCTGCGCGCGGTGCTGATCGCCGCGCACGTGACGACCAGCCTGCTGGCCCGGGTGCTGGAACTCATGCTGACCGACGCCTCCCGGTTCTCCGGGCTGATCAGCGGTCAGCTGAACATCACGGCGGTGATGGAGGAGGCCATGTGGAACTCCCCGCCGCTCGCCGTCCTGCCGGGGCGCTTCGCCGCCAGCGACATCGAACTGGGTGGGCACCGCATCGAGGAGGGAGACCTGCTCGTGCTCGGTCTGGGCGCAGGCAACGTCGACCCCGAGGTCCGGCCCGACCCGGGTGTCTCGGTGCACGGCAACCAGTCGCACCTGGCGTTCGGCGCGGGCCCGCACGAGTGCCCCGGGCAGAGCATCGGGACGTCCATCGTCGAGATCGCGGTGGACGTCCTGCTGCACCGGCTGCCGGGCCTGCGCCTGGCCGTGCCGGCCGAGGAGCTCAGCTCGACCGCGTCCACGTGGATGACCCTGCTGGACAGCCTGCCGGTCGAGTTCGAGGTGTAGGCAGGTCCCTTCGGACGACGCTGCCCCGGCCGGGGCGGCGTCGTCGGTTCGAGGCGTCAGCCGTCGAGCCAGTCGCCCGCGAGATCCGAGGGACGGTGTCCCATGGCGTTCCAGAGGAAGTGCGGGTGGGCGCAGCCGAACATGTAGGCGAGCAGCGCCACGTCCTCCCGCCCGGTCTGCGGGTCGTGCAGGGCGTGGAAGAACTCGGCTCCGACGGCGCCGGAGTCCTCCTGGATTTCACGGGCGCGGGCCGTGGACGGCGCGGCGTGGGACGCCTCCACGGCGGCGATGTACGTGCGGCGCAGTATTTCCCAGGCGCAGTCGACGTTGCCGTACCAGGGGCCGTGCAGTGCCTCGAAGGCATGGAGCTCGGCGTCGAAGAGGGGCCATGTCTCGGGGTGTTGGGCCCGGCAGCGTGCGGACAACTCGGCGGTCCGGGGGCTCAGCGCCGGTGCGGTGGGCCGCGGGGCGATGGTGAGGCTGGTGCCGTGGGTGAGGATGCCGGTGCAGGCGTCAGGCTGAAGGTCGCACAGCGGGCAGTCCTGGGCCGGGGGGAGGTCCTGGGTGATGCCGTCGAACCACAGGGCGTGCCGGCCGGTGAGCCCCAACCAGACGATGGTGCTGGGCATCAGCCAGGTGTTCCACATCGGTTGATGCGCCTCGGGCGTGCAGCCGTACTTGATGAGGGCGATGGCGCTGGCCGCGTAGAGGGCCTTGGTGTGGGAGGGCATGTCGGCGAGCCAGAAGTTGCTGATCTCGCCGGTGAGGGCATCGGCTCGTACGTCGACCATGTCGTCCACGACGCGGCACAGCAGCAGGGAGGCGAGGTGTTCCTCCTGCCAGAGTTCGGTGTCGGGCGCAACGTGCCAGAACAGGCAGTCCATCATCTGGAGGAGCGAGTAACTGCTCCGGCCGAGCGGATTGGTCTGGGGCAGTACGACGTTGCCCGCGTGATGCTGCCGGAGCCAGTACTCGTCCACGGAGCGCTTGTGGGCGGCGTAGAGTCCGCAGACCAGGGCCCGTGCGGTGTTGATGCTGAAATCCTCGGCCAGACGGCCCTCGATGAGTTGGGTGAGGTGCGTGGTGTCTATGGTGTCGATCACGCGCTTGTACTCGTGGAAGAGCAGGATGTCGTCCTCGAAGCGATGACGGTGGCCGAGGTCCCGCTCCAGGTCGTTCAGCTGCCGGGCCAGAACCCAGCCACCGGTCAGCACGCTGTCGAGTTCCGCGTGGTACGGCCACGTCTTGACGGTGAGGGGACGACCGGCGCTCTGCCGCCAGCCGTAGTCGTCCAGCGTGCGCTCGGGCGGCGTGGGCAGCCGACGGCACAGGGAGCAGTCGCAGACGGCTGTCCGCTCCTCCTCGCGCGACGGGGCGAGCGCCCGGCTCCGCCAAGCCGCTTCCAGCATCGCGCAGGTCAGTCGGCAGAGCTCGGTATCGCTGGTGACCTGGGGGAAGGCCTCGGCGATCAGGCGCAGTCTGGCATCGAGCCGCCGCAGCCTGGCGTGGCCCTCCTCGTCCGGCGGGAGGAACGCGCGCGGCGCCAGACGAAGGGCGCCCTCCACAGGCAGCGTGGTACCGGAACCGGGCAGGCGGAGCGCGTCCAGCCGCTGCCGAGCGGCGTTCTGCTGGTGCCGGTACTCGTCCGTGCACCCACGAGTGCGGTTCTCAATGAGGCGGGCCAATGCCTTCCCCGCCTCCGCCGACTGGTGTTGGGCGCCCGGCGGCGCCGGGATCACGCTGTGGACGAATGTCTCCGGACCCTCGCCCACGACTCGAGCATTCACACCGGTCTCCCCTCAAGCTGACTGCCTCACAACGGAATTGACCGACCGGGATGGTCGGCCGGTCGTGTCCGAGCAAGGGCAGCGGGTCGCCCGCCTCGAAGGAGAGGTACCGCCCGCTCGACTCGAACTCATGTTTTCGATACGTAAGTTGAATCGAAAAGCGGAACGAGGCTTCCCAGCGTCCAAATGATCTACACCGGAGACCGGCCGTGACCTCGCTTACTGCTCACGCGACTTGAGCTGCGTATACTCGCGCGCCCTCGCCGACGACCTTTGCCACCCCGCACACTTGGCGGCCCACCGGCGACTGGCACGACGACATGCGCGATCTGGGCGTGCGGGCGGGGAACTCCCTATTTCGTGCCGCTGCGAAGATGCTCAGCATCAGGTCGGCACACCTCATCCTGCCTCGCCCGTTCCTGAGGAGGCGCGGCTTTTCCGAGGTCCGGCGGGAGGACCCGCACGGGTTTCGTAACGCATCCGATCTCGTCGCTCGTCCGAGCGATCCGGTGGAACGTCGTGCGCGCCATGGTCGCTGCATGACTGATGCCCCCCACCACAACGCCACGGACCCGCAGCGCGCCGACGAGCCGGCCGAGAGCCCGGCCGGCGCCACCCGTAGGTCCGTCATCGCCGCCCTCGGCGGCGCCACGCTGGGCGTGGCCGCACTGGGACTCGCCGCCACGCAGCCCGCGGCCGCGGCGCCCCGGAGCGCGGACCGGCCCGCTCCCCCGCTCGCCGCGGCGTGCGTCCTCACGCCCGAGCAGACCGAGGGCCCCTACTACCTGGACCTGGAACGGGTCCGCAAGGACATCACCGAGGGCAAGGCCGGCGTTCCGCTGACCCTGCGCGTCACGGTCATAGACAGCACCACGTGCGCCACGCTGCCCGACACGGCCGTCGACATCTGGCACTGTGACGCGCTGGGCATCTACTCCGGCTACGTCGCCGGCGGATCCACTCCCGACACGACCTTCCTGCGCGGTGTGCAGCTGACCGACGCGTCCGGGGTCGCGGAATTCACCACCGTCTACCCGGGGTGGTACGTCGGCCGGGCCCTCCACATCCACGTCAAGACGCACGCCGGCGGCACCGTCTCCAACGGGACCTATCACGGAGGCCGTGTATCCCACACCGGCCAGCTCTACTTCTCGGAGGCGTACAACACCAGGGTCGCCGCCCTGTCCCCCTACCGGAACAACACGGCCACGCGCACGCTCAACGCGAGGGACGGCATCTACCGCAACGGCGGTTCGGCCACCCTGTTGACCCTCACCCAGACGGGCAGCGACCTGAGCAAGGGCGTGACCGGGACCGTCGTACTCGGGATCGACCCCAGCGCCACACCCTGACGGTCCTCCGGGAGCGGTGGCCGGGCGGCCCTGGGACGGTTCCGGCCGCCGCGCGCACCGCCCACTCGCCGCGCAGGGTTTCGGCACAAGAACGTGCGGCCAGGAATCGGGGATGAGCCGGAGTCGAACGTGCGAGGTATGCGGTACGACCCTGATCACCAGGCCGCAGGGCGGCCGGCCGGCTCGGTACTGTTCCAACGCCTGCCGGCAACGGGCGCTCCGGCGGCGGACGGCAGCGCGGGACACCGTCCGTACCCAGGGTGCCGCGTCGGTTGCGGCGCCCACCGTGGCACCCGTTGTGGCGACCGTGGCAACCCGTGACCGCGCTCTGCCGCCGGCGCTCGACTCCTTCGTCGGCCGACGGCGGGAGCTGTCGGGCCTGCGCGCGCTGCTCAGCAGCACACGGCTGCTCACGCTGACGGGGGCGGGCGGTGTGGGCAAGACACGGCTGGCGCTGGAATTCGCCAGAGGGTTGTCGAGCCGGTACGCCCGGCTCGACCTGGTGGAGCTCGGCTCGCTGCAGGACGGCGCAACTCTGACGCAGTCCGTGGCCGCCGCGCTGGGCGTGGGCGAACGGGCCGGCCAAACCGGGGTCGACCTCTTGGTCCGTGCCATCGGTGACGCCTCTCGGCTGCTGCTTCTGGACAACTGCGAGCACCTCGCCGAGCCGTGCGCCCGGCTGGTCCTGACCCTGCTGGGCCGCTGCCCCCGGCTGCGGATCCTGGCCACGAGCCGTGAGGCATTGCGGGTGCCCGGGGAGACCGTGTTCCGGGTCGGCGAGCTGTCCCTGCCGCCGGCGGACGCCGGGGACGACGTGACGGCCCTGCTGCGGGCAGACGCGGTGCGGCTGTTCGTGGAACGCGCCGCGCGCCGCTCGCCCGGGTTCGCGCTGGACAGGAACAACGGCCGGCTGGTCGCGGAGATCTGCAGACGGCTGGACGGCCTGACCCTCGCCGTGGAACTCGCGGCCGGCCACATCGGCACCCTCGCGCCGGGCGACATCCTCGCGGGCCTGGACGACCAGTTGTCCCAGCTGGACCTCCTGGCCGGTGGCAGCAGGACCGGGCCCCGGCGGCACAGCGGGCTCGCCACCGCCGTCGACTGGAGCCACCAGCTACTGGATCCGGCGGAACAGGCCGTCTTCCGGCGTCTCGCGGTCCTTGTCGGAGGGTTCGATCTGGCCGCGGCGCGCTCGGTGTGCGCCGGCGGCGGCATCGGGCCGCGAGAGGTTTTGCCCCTCCTGTGCGCGCTCGAGGAGAAGTCACTGGTCGTACGACTGCCGGGGGACGCGGCGCCCACCCGCTTCCGGCAGCTCGGTGTCATCCGCGCCTACGCCATGGAACGTCTGCGCGCATCCGGCGAGTTGGGCCCCACCCTGCGCAGCGCCCTCGCGTGGCTCCACGACATGGCCGAGAGAGATTGTGGGGATGTGTTCGCCGACCAGGCGAGCAGCCCGCTGACGGCGGAACGGGACAACCTTGCCTCGGTGCCGGCCCACGCCACCGGCCAGGGCGAGGCCGCGCGGGTACGGCTGACCCTGGAGCTGGCCCGGGTGCACTACCAGCAGGAGCAACCGTCGGCCGCGGGCGCACTGCTGAGCGGACTGCTGCGGGAAACCGGCGGTCGGGCACTGGGCGGGGAGGTGGCCGCGCTCGCCGCACGCGTGGCCGCCCAGCAGGCCGACCCGCACCGAGCAATGTCCCTGGGTGAGCGGGCGGTGAGCCTGGAGCGGCGGCGTCACGTGCCCGCTGGACTCGCCAACGCGCTCGACGCCAGGGCCGCGGCGTGGCTGTGTCTCGGCGCATTCGGCGAGGCCGTCACGGATCTGCGTGCGTGCCTGGACGTCGTCGCCCCGCTCGGCTCGCCCGAGGACGTCGCGTGGTGCACCCAGCACCTGGCCTGGGCGCTGCTCCAGGCGGGCGGGGAGCGCGAGGCCGACGAGCTGATGGCGGACTGTCTTCCGGTGCTCAGGGTGCAGGCGCCCTGGCCCCGGGCCGCGGCCGCGCTGCACACTGCGGGCGCCGTACGACTGGCTCTGCGGCAACTGGAGAGCGCCGAGGCCCTCTTCGCCGAAGTGCTGCGCATCGCCCCCGGGGGGAGCTTTCACGCTCTGTACCCCGTCGAGGGCCTGGCGCTGGTGGCCACGGAGAGCGGTGACATGCAGCGCGCTCTGCGGTTGTGCGAGGCGAGCACGCAGGCGCGACGCCGGCTGGACACCGAGCCCGAGGCGTCGTGGCGGCGCAGGGTCGAGCAGGCGGCGGCCCGTGCCCGGACCCTGCTGCCAACGGCGGCGCGGGAGGCCGCGGTCGTCGGCGCTCGCAAGCTGCGCGGGGACCGGCTCGTCGCCTACGCCCTGCGGACAGGGAGCGGTGAGCAGGTCCGGCGGGGGCCGGACACCATCAGGATCGGCGACGAGCGGTGGCAGCTGACCGCCAGGGAGTTCATGGTGGTGGAACTCGTCGCGAAGGGGCTGACCAACCGGCAGATCGCTGATGATCTCGGGCTTTCGGCGCATACGGTCGCCACACACCTGGACAGGGTGCGCGACAAGCTGGGTCTTCGCTCCCGCACACAGATCGCCCTGTGGTTCGGTCGAAGAGATTCGGAGGCTTCGGTTCCCTGACATCATTCGCGCTCTGCGCCTGATCTTCAGGCTTACCTGCAGTCAGGTCGAAGAAGTGATGGCTCTCGTCGATCAGCCGGGGCAGTCAGGGATCGACTGCCCGGCCGGCTCACCACCGCTCTACGGGCGCCTGGGCTCTGGCCCCGACCGCGGGAGCGACGGTGACGAGCCCAGCCAGTCCTGTGGTCATCGTGGCGGGAAGCGGTCGGGGGTCGATCTCTGGTGGGTCAGGGTCGCAAAGCGCCGCTCTCCGCTCGCCCACTGGTCGGTGACACTGAGGGCGAGATCCTTGGCGATCAAGCCGAGCGCGCGGCCTCCGATCCGCGCCCAGGCGAACGTCGGCCCGCTACGGCCCCGCTGGTCCTCCAACCGGGCGGTGCACACCTCGTCGACGTCCTGAGAGTCGACCTCTACGACGAGCCGCCCCGTCGGGGCGATGAGCCCGCGGCAACGACGGAGCAGACTGCGCGGGTTCCCTCCGATGCCGATGTTGCCGTCGATGAGGAGGACCGTCTGCCAGGCTCGCTCTGCCGGCAGCCGGTCGAAGACTGATCGCTGGAGCGCGAGGCCGCCCCGTGCGCTGGTCAGAGCGACGGCTAGGGGCGCGATGTCGACGCCGAGGGCGAAGACTTTCCGGCACAGCAGTTCTCCGCACAGCCGGCCCGGCCCGCACCCGACATCGAGAACGGGACCGACGCAGCGTTCCAGCACGGTCATGTCGTCCGCCGTGGGCCCGTCGTGCCAGCGGTTCACCGGCATCGGGAGCCGGCGGCCGTCGGCAAGGCGCAGGAACACCGGTCTGCTGCCGGGCCGCAGGGCCAGCGCGTAGGGGTCGTCGTCGAGGCCGTACGCTTCGTCCCCATCGGTCGTCACGGTAGGAGGCCAGGTCCTGGGAGGGGTCTGCTGCCGTCGCCGGGGCCCGCCTTGCAGCAGCGATGGGGTCGGGTCGCGCAGGCCACTGCGGACGCGGCGAAGAGCCCGCCGGTGATCGCCGTCTCGGGCCCGAAAACGGCACTGTCGGACAGGGCGTGCCTGGGCATCTTGCTACCGGTGCTCGGGGTTTTCTTGGTCATGGCGGCAGCCGGCGTCCCAGGCGGTGCGCTGGTTGCCGTAGGCCGGGATGCCGCCGAGGTCCTTCAGCGCCCGCGCCAGGTGCAGCAGGTTCCAGGTCATGAAGGTGGTGTTGCGGTTGGTGAAGTCGTTCTCCGGGCCGCCCGAGCCGGGATCGAGGTACGACGGACCGGGGCCCGCTTCGCCGATCCAGCCGGCGTCCGCCTGCGGCGGGATGGTGTAACCCAGGTGCTGCAAGCTGTAGAGGACATTCATGGCGCAGTGTTTGACGCCGTCCTCGTTTCCAGTGATCAAACAGCCGCCGACACGGCCGTAGTAGGCGTACTGGCCGTCCTCGTTGAGCAGGCTGGAGCAGGCGTAGAGACGTTCGATCACCCGCTTCATCACGGAGCTGTTGTCGCCCAGCCAGATGGGACCGGCCAGCACGAGGATGTCGGCCGCCATCACCTGCCGGTACAGATCCGGCCAGGCATCCGTCTGCCGGCCGTGCTCCCTCATGTCGGGCCACACACCGGTCGCGATGTCGTGGTCCGCGGCGCGCACCACGTCGACGTGCACTCCTTGACCGCTCATGACGGCGGTGCTGCGCTCGACGAGCCCCTGCGTGTTGCTCGGCTCCGGCGAGGGCTTCAACGTGCAGTTGATCACCAGGGCGCGCAGGTCGTCGTAGCTGGCCGGCGGTACATCAGTGGCGGGCGACGAAGCGGTCACACAATCCTCCCAGCAGCCCGGTCGCCGCACGGCGTACGGCGCGTTCCTCCCGCTCCAGCCTCGGAGGCCGCTCGGGCAGGCGCTACTGCAGCACCTCCAAATGGCTCGGCGATGAGACGACTGTTCACCCCTGTGGTCCCGGCGGCCGCCTGGACAGGAAGGGACGATCGGGCGCGAGGTCGGCCCGGCGATACCTATCTCGTCAGATGGCGCTGGATCCAGTCGGCGGCGCTGCGGCGGAAGAGGCGGCGGTTGTCCGCGCGGCGGAAGTCGTGGCCCTCCTCGCGCAGCATGAGGAGTTCGGCGTCCAGACCGCGCTCCCTCGCCGCCCGGACGAACTGCCGCGACTCCCCCACCGGCACGTTGGTGTCGTGCTCGCCGTGCACGGCGAGCACGGGGACGCGCAGGGCGTCGATACGGCTCATGGGTGACAGGGCCCGCAGCAGGTCGGCATCGCGTTCCGGATGCCCGTACTTGTGCGCGGCCGACTCGGCGATCCACGGTTCGGTGCCGACGAAGAAGGTGGACAGGTCCGACATCCCGCAGACGGCGACCCCGGTGCGGAACAGCTCGGGATGCCAGACGAGGGAGGCCATCGTGAGGTAGCCGCCGTACGAGCGGCCCATCACCGCGAGGCGCTGCGGATCGGCCAGGCCCGCCACCACGACGTGGGCCGCGCAGTCGGCCACGTCCTCGATCGCGGCGAACCGACCGGTGCCGAGGTCCGCGTCGACGAAGGAGCGGCCGTGGCCGGAGGAGCCGCGGACGTCGGGGGCGAAGACGTCCAGGCCGCGTTCGAGGAGTTCGTGGTAGAGCGGCTGGAGGACGGGGCGTTCCTGTTCCTCCGGGCCGCCGTGCAGATGCAGCACGCACGGGGCGCCCTCGTCCGGGGAACGACCCGGCGCGCGGTAGTACCAGCCGCCCAGGGCGAGCCCGTCCCGGGCGGTGGGGTGCAGGGGAAAGGGCCGTACGGGCGGATGGCCGGCGGCGAGGACCGCGTCCTGGTCGCGCGAGGACCAGGGGGTGCGCAGGGCCGTGCCGTGCGGCAGCCACCACACGCCGGGCCTGCGCCGCGAGCCGGACAGGGCCACCACGGGGCCGTCCGGGTCGGCGGTCGGTACGACGCGGGTGACCACCTCGTGCGGCAGCGGGACACCGCGCGAGGTGTCGTCCGGGGAGCCGTCGGCGGGCGGCTCGCGGAGGTCCGTGCCGAACTCAAGCGGCGCGCGTGCGGACAGGGCGGTGATCTCCAGGTCGCTGACACCGTGCCGGTTCCAGGACAGTACGGCGTGCTGCCCGTCCCGGTGCAGGCCCAGCAGTTCGAGGTCGCAGTCCGGACGTCCCGCGGCCACGCGCTGTCCCAGCCACTCCCCCCGTGCACCGAGCCGGACCTCCAGCAGCGCGGCGAACTCACGGTGGGTGTCGCTGCGCAGCCAGAGGGTCCGGCCGTCCGGGGAGAAGCCCCCGATCCAGGGGTCGCCGTCGGCCGCCCGGACGGTGCCGGTCACCGTGCGGTCCCGGCGCCTGAGGACGACGGCCTCGCGGCGTCCGCGCGGCCCCCGGCGCAGCAGGGCGAGCCTGCCGTCGCGGGTCAGGGCGCATGCGCGCAGCGTCGGTGCCCCCGCCTCGCCGGCGACCAGTTCCGGTGCGCTCGTGCCCTCCGGGTCGACGAGGTAGACGGCCAGCGCTCGCGGGGCGGCCTCGCGCGTCTGCGCGGTGTGGTCGGCCTGGACCACGGTCCGCTCCGTCTCCTGGTCGGCGGCGGTGGTGAGCGGCCTGCCGCCCAGCAGCACCGCCTGGCCGTCGCGGCCGGCCCAGCGGCCGGTGTGGGCGGGGGCGGGCAGGTCGGTGGTCGGCGGGGGCCCGTCGGGTCGGGCCCGGACGTCGCCGGCGGGCGCGGGTTCGGTGACGGTGACCGCGACGGCGGAACCGTCATGGGTCCAGCAGCCGAGGTAGGCCGACGCGCCGGGTTCACCCCCGGCCAGGAGCCGCCTTCCGGTGCCGTCGGGGCGCACGCAGAGGACCCGGGTGAGTTCCCCGCCGCCGGGGGCCGTGGTGTAGGCGATCCACCGGCCGTCCGGCGACCAGGAGACCTCCGTGACCGGGTCGGGGTCGGCGTCGAGGAGCCGGGGCTCGTCGCCGTCCACCGGGCCGGTCCACAGCTGCGGCACACCGGTGCGGTCGCAGATGAAGGCGACGTTCCGTCCGCCGGGATCCACGGACGGATACCAGCAGCTGTGCGCGGCGAGCCGCTGCGGTACGTCGTACGGGACCGAGGCGTCGGCGAGGAGCACGGGCTCCGGCGCCGCGCGGGCCGCGGTCGCGGCCGCCGTCGTGCCGGCCTCGGCGAGTGCCGTGAGGGCGGCGGCCGCCGTGCCGCCGCCGCCCGTCGCCGCGGCGTCGGTGTGCGGCGGCGGTGCCCCGGTGTCCGGGCGCGGACCGGTGGTCAGCGGATGCCGTGTGTCTGCAGCCATGTCTCCAACAGCGCTACCTGCCACAGTGTGTTCGCTCCTCGCCGGGTGCGGTGCGCGTTCGGTGCCGCGAGCAGTTCGTCGATGTGGTCCTGGCGGAAGACGCCCCGCTTGGCGGCTTCCGGGGCGGTGAGCGCCTCGCGGACCCGTTGCAGTACCGGGCCCGCCATGTGCTTGATCGCCGGGACCGGGAAGTAGCCCTTGGGCCGGTCGACGACCTCTCGCGGGAGGACCTTGCGTCCGGCGGCCTTCAGGACGCCCTTTCCGCCGTCGGCCAGCTTCAGTTCCGGCGGGCAGGCGGCCGCCAGCTCGACCAGTTCGTGGTCGAGGAAGGGCACCCGGGCCTCCAGGCCCCAGTCCATGGTCATGTTGTCCACGCGTTTGACGGGGTCGTCGACCATCATCACGTGCGTGTCCAGCCGCAGGTCCGCGTCGAGCGCCGTGTCGGCGCCGGCGGCCGCCATGTGGGCGTGCACGAACTCGGCGGAGACGTCCCGCTCGGCCAGCATCTCCGGTTCCAGGATGCGGGCGAGGTCGGCGTGGGAGCGGTCGAAGTAGGTGTCGATGTAGGCCTGCGCGGCCCGCTCCCGGGGCACGTCGGCCATCGCCGGGTACCAGCTGTAGCCCGCGAACACCTCGTCGGCGCCCTGGCCGCTCTGGACGACCTTGACCTCCTTGGCGACCTGTTCGGACAGCAGGTGGAAGGCGACCACGTCGTGGCTCATCATCGGCTCGCTCATGGCCAGCACCGCCGACTCCAGGGCTCCCGACACCCGGTCGGAGGGCACCATCAGCTGGTGGTGGCTGGTGGCGAAGTGGCGGGCCACCAGGTCGGAGTAGGGGAACTCGTCGCCCTCCTCGCCCCCCTCGGACTCGAAACCGACGCTGAAGGTGGCGAGGTCGTGCTGCCCCTCGTCGGCGAGCAGGGCGACGATGAGGCTGGAGTCCAGTCCGCCGGAGAGCAGCACCCCCACGGGCACGTCGGCCACCATGCGGCGGCGCACGGCGGTCCGCAGCGCCTCCAGCACCGCGTCCGTCCAGTCCTCGGCGTTCAGACCGGCGTGCTCCGGGCGGCGCGTGTACGGCGGCTGCCAGTAGCGGTGGTCGCGGAAGGTGCCGTCCCGCTCGATGACGCGGACGGTGGCCGGGGGGAGCTTGCGGACGCCGTTCAGGACGGTGTGCGGTGCGGCGACGGTCGCGTGCCAGCTGAAGTACTGGTGCAGGGCGACGGGGTCGAGGGAGGTGTCGACGTCGCCGCCCGCCAGGAGGGCGGGCAGGGAGGAGGCGAACCGCAGCCGGTCGAGCGTGTGCACCAGGTAGAGCGGCTTGATGCCGAGCCGGTCCCGGGCCAGCACCAGGCGGCCGGTGTCCAGTTCCGCGATCGCGAAGGCGAACATGCCGAGGAAGTGATCGACGCAGTCGGTGCCCCACTGCAGGTAGGCCTTGAGCACGACCTCGGTGTCGGAGTCGGAGTAGAACGTGTGGCCGAGCGCGCGGAGTTCGTCCCGCAGCTCACGGTAGTTGTACACGCAGCCGTTGAAGACGCCGGCAATTTTCTCGCGGGGGTCCGCCATGGGCTGGGCGCCGCTCTCCGACAGGTCGATGATCTTCAGCCGGCGATGGCCGAGGGCCACCGGTCCCTGGGACCAGAGGCCGCGTCCGTCGGGGCCGCGCGGCGCGAGGCGGTCGGTCATCCGTTCCACCGCCGCCATGTCCGGCCGCTCGCCGTCGAACCGTATCTCTCCGCTGAGTCCGCACATCAGAGGATCCCCTTCTCCCGGGCTGAGGACCGTACGGTGCGGGCCGTACGTCCGTTGCGGCGGAGCTGCCGGCCGGGCGGCCCGGTGCGGGCCGGGTGCCCCGGCGATGGGTGCTCGGGAATCGGGGGGTCCTGTGGGATGAGCATGAGCTTGTCGCACTCCTTTTTCGGACGACGGTGGGCGGCGGTTTCGGCCGCGCGGCCGGCCCGCCCGCCGATCGCGGGCGGGGCGGTCCGATCACGCGCTCGGGGTCGGGGCCGGGGGCCTGCCGGGGTGCCGGTGGGCGGCGAGGGCGTCCAGCCGTGCGGTGGCGGGCCGCCGGCCGCCCGCGGGGCGCGAGGCCGGGCGTTCGCCGCGGGTCTCGGCCACCACGAGGTCGACGCTGGCGAGGAGGTCCTCGGCCTGGGCGGCACGGCGCAGCCGGTGCGCCGCGGTACCGGTGGCCAGCGCCTCCTCCAGCAGGCCGTGCACGGTCTCCCAGTCGCCGGCCGCCTCCAGCGCGGGGCGCAGCCTGGCCAGCATGCCCGTCAGGACGTCCGGCGCCGGCGCCCCGTACCGGGTGACGGGGTCGACCAGATGTCCTTCGAGGCCCGATCGAGCCGCCCGCCAGGCAGCCGCCCGCAGCCAGTCGTGGCGGCCGTCGCAGACGGGACCGTCGGCGTGTTCCAGCTGCTCGCAGGCCTCGCGCACCAGGGCCCGGAAGAGGCCCGCGACCAGCACCACGGTCTCCACGCGGGGGCAGGCGTCGCAGATCCGCAGTTCCAGGGTGTTCTGGTGGGCCGAGGGCCGGACGTCGTGGTAGATCATGCCGGCGTCGCTGATGACACCCGACCGGATCAGTTCCGCGACCGCCTCGTCGTAGTCGGCGGCGTCCCGGTGACAGCCCGCCGGTCCGGCAGTCGGCCACCGCTGCCACAGCATGGTCCGCCAGCTGGCGTACCCGGTGTCCGTCCCCAGCCAGAACGGTGAGCTGGCGGAGAGGGCCAGCAGTGGCGGCAACCAGGGCGACACCAGGCACATCGCGCGGACGGCGGTGTCCCGGTCGGGGACGTCCACGTGTATCTGAGCGCTGCAGATGAGCTGTTCGTCGGCGACGCGCCGGTAGTCGTCGGCCATCCGCTGATAGCGGGGATCGGCGGTGACGTCCCGGGAGCCGAGACCGGCCAGCGGGACGGTTCCCGCGGCGACGACCGCGAGGCCCGCCGTGGAAGCGGCCGCGTCCAGGCGGCGCCGGGTGGAGGCGAGGTCCGTCCACAGACCGTCGAGGGTGTCGTGCACGCCGCTGTTGCTCTCCACGACCGACCGCTGGAGTTCGCTGGTGAGGCCGGGCCTGTCGAAGCGGCCGAGCAGTTCGGCGGCCCGCGGGACGAGCCGCCCGCTCTCGACGTCGAGGACATGGAATTCTTCTTCTGCCCCGAGGCGCACTGTCACGATCTCTCCCCGGTAGTAGTGGACAGCCGCCGCTACGCCGGCGGACCGGCCGGATGACGGCGGTTGACGTGGGTCCGGGTTCCCTCATCGTCCGCCAACAAGCCGCATACGGCACATTTTGCGGTGAAGATCGCTCATCTGAGCATGTGGTTGCTCCTACGACGCGGAGTCACGGCTGACACACGCGTACCCGGACAGCGGCCATGTCTCACCCGTCCCGGGCGAAGCGGTTACCGGTCCCCTTGCCGGACGGGGCTGCGCCTCAGGGCCGCGGGCCGTCGGAGCCGGGCAGGCCGGCGTTCCAGTCGAGGCGGAGGACGGCGAGGTCGTCGGTGTGCCGGTCGGCGTTCAGGGTGCGGGTGCCGGCGATCAGCCGGTCCAGGTGGATGCCGGGGTCCGGGGTGCGGATGCCGTCGATGATGCGCAGCAGGCCCTCCACGCCGAGCCGGGCGCCGGTGCTGTCGGCGAAACCTTCGACGAGGCCGTCGGTGTAGGCGATGAGCGCGCCCCGGGCGGGCAGCGCGAGGGTGGTCGCGGGCCACTTGCCGAGACCGGGCGCGATACCGAGGGCGACTCCGTGCGCGGCGGCGATCTCCCGGGTCTCGTCGGGGGTGACGAGGAGGGGCTCGTGGTGCCCGGCCAGGTGCAGTTTGAGGGTGCGCGCACCCGGATCGAGGGTGATGAGGGTACAGGTCGCGAACAGGTCGCTGCCCGTGCGTTCGGCGATGTGGATCTGTTCCAGGAGGTGCAGCAGATGCTGGTCGCGGTGGCCACCGAGCGTCAGGGCACGCCAGGCTATGCGCAGGCAGACACCGAGCGCGGCGGCGTCCGGGCCGTGGCCGCTGACATCTCCGATGACGGCGTGGACCTGTCCGTCGTCGGTCTGGACGACATCGAGGAAGTCACCGCCGAGGAGAGCCTGCGCCCGGCCGGGGTAGTAGCGGCTGGAGGCGGTGACGGCGCCGGGCGAGAGCAGCGGTTCCGGCAGCAGACCGCGTTCCAGACGGGCGTTCTCCTCGGCGCGCAGGCGCCCGATCTGGAGGTCCGCGTTGGCGCGCTCGGCCTGCTTTCGCTGGACGGCGTAGCGGACGGCGCGTTGCATCAGGTCGGGGTCGACCTTGCCCTTGATGAGGTAGTCCTGGGCGCCGGCGGCGAGGGCGTCGACTCCGGCGCGGGGTTCGTCGAGGCCGGTCAGCACGATGATGGCGGCACGGGTGGCGGCCTGGATGGCCTGGACCGTCTCCACGCCGGACGCGTCGGGCAGGTGCAGGTCGAGCAGGACGCAGTCGACGGGGTGCGACGCGAGCGCCCTCCGCGCGTCGGCGGCCGTGCGGCAGCGCGTCAGGGCGTGCGGCATGTCGGTGTCGTAGAGGAGTTCCTCGACCAGGAGGGCGTCTCCGTCGTCGTCCTCGACCAGCAGGATGCGGAACCGCTCCGCGCGAACCGGCGCCCGGCCGGTCACGACTGCGCCTCTCTCTCGGCGGCGGGCGCGGGCCCGACGGCGGGCAGGGTGAGGACGACTCGGGTGCCCAGCTTGTAGTCGGGGTCGATCCCGATCGTGCCGCCGTGGAACTCGACGACCTTCTTGCACATCGCGAGGCCGATGCCCGTGCCCGGATAGGCGTCCTTGGTGTGCAGCCGCTGGAAGAGGACGAACACCTTCTCCTGGAACTCCGGTGCGATGCCGATGCCGTTGTCGGTGACCGTGAACTCCCAGACGCCGTCGTCGGACACGGCGCCGATGTGGATCCGGGGCGGGCGGTCCGGGCTGCGGAACTTGATCGCGTTGGACAGCAGGTTCTGCCACAGCATGCCCAGCTGGGTGCTGTCCCCGACGACCGTGGGCAACGGGTCGTGGGTGATCTCGGCCCCGCTCTCCTCGACGGCCACGCTCAGCGCGTCCAGCGTCCGGTTCAGCACGCCTTCGAGGTCCACCGTCTGGTGGTCGTTGTGCACCCGGCCGACCCGCGAGAAGGCCAGCAGGTCGTTGATCAGGAGCTGCATGCGGTTGGCGCCGTCGACGGCGAACGCGATGTACTGGTCCGCCTTGTCGTCCAGCTGTCCGCCGTAGCGCCGCTGGAGGAGCTGGGTGAAGCTGGACACCTTGCGCAGCGGCTCCTGGAGGTCGTGGCTGGCGACGTAGGCGAACTGCTCCAGTTCCGTGTTCGACCGCTTGAGGTCCTCCGCCTGCTCGTCCAGCAGACGCCGGGCCGCCTCACTGAACTGGAGCTCCTCCACCAGCCGTCGGCGCATCGAGTCCACGTCGGAGGCCAGCTGCCGCAGGTCGGCGGGGCCGGTGCCGGCGAGGGAGCGGTCGAAACGGCCCCGGGCCACCTCACGGGCGGCCGTGCCCAGCTGGGCGAGCGGGCCGGTGACACCGCGGCGCAGCCCCTCGAAGACGAGCACGGCGACGAGGGCGATGACCACGGCGATGCCGGCGAACATCCAGTTCCGCAGGGTCACCGCCCGCCGCAGGTCGCGCGCGGCCTGCTCCCGCTCGTTCTGCAGGTGGGCCTGCTGCCGGGTCATCGCGCCGCGCAGCGCGTCGAACTCGGACTTGCCCTCGGCGGCCCGCCGGGTGGACAGCGCGATCGCCTCCTGGGCGGGCGCGGCCGAGACGGGCTCGGCGATGCGCTTCTGCCAGGTGCCGGCCAGCTCCTCCACGGTGGCCAGGTCGGCGCGGGCCCGGGCGTCACCCTCGACCAGGGGCCGCAGCCGGCGCAGGGCGGCCTTCTCGTCGGACACGCCCTCCGCGTACGGCTGGAGGAAGTCCGAGCGGCCCGACAGTCCGTAGCCGCGGATGCCCGTCTCCTGGTTGACGAGCGCCTGTTCCACCCGCATGGCGTCGATCAGCGCCGGCGAGCGCCGGTCGACCAGCTGGGTCGTGATCTGGGACGTACGCCACATGGCCCAGCCGCCCAGTGACCCGAGGACCGCCAGGACGAGCAGGGTGCCGGCGACCCCGGTCCGCAGCCAGCGCCGGGTGGTCCAGCCGGAGAACGCGGCCGTGGCGGACGGCTCGGTCTGTATCGCGCTCTGCATTCTTCCCTCGACGAGTCGGCCGCTGTTGTCATGTGGCAAGCACACTGTACCCAGGGACGGACAACGCATGTTGTCTCGTCACCGATCGACGCCGTAGGGTGACGCCATGCCCGGTCGCCCTTCCCCCTCGCCTTCGCACGGGGAAACGGCCGCGCTGGTGACCCAGGTGGTGGAGGAGCTCACCCGGCGACTCGCCCGGGACGCCCACCACCCGCCCGCGGGCACGGTAGCCGACGCCCGGCGACGGGCGCTCCTGCGCCTGCGCGTCCTTCGGGGCGTCAAGCAGGCGGTGCGGCACCTGGAGGACCAGGCGGCCCGCGCCGCGGCCGCGAGCGGAGCCGGATACCCCGAGATCGGCCGGGCCGTGAACATGAGCCGTCAAGGAGCCCGACGCCGCTGGCCCGGGCTGATCAGCAACCGCACACCTTCCCCGACCTCGCCCGAACCCCGGAGCTCGTGACCCATGGCTGCCGCCGCAATACGCCCCTACGACGTCCTGCTGGTCGAAGACGACGTCGCCGACGCCATGCTCATCCAGGACGCCCTCGCCGAGCGCGGTACCCGGAACCTCACTCAGGTCTCCGACGGCATCGCCGCCCTGGAGTACCTGCGCGACCCGGACAACGAGCGCCCCGACCTCATCGTGCTCGACCTCAACATGCCGCGCATGAACGGACGCGAATTCCTCGCCGTGGTCAAGGAGGACGCCGATCTGCGGACCATTCCGGTGGTCGTCCTGACCACGTCCGCCGCGCCCGACGACGTCACCGGCGCCTACCGGCACCACGCCAACGCCTACGTCACCAAGCCGGTGAACCTGGAGGACTTCGAGGCGGCCGTCCGCAGCATCGACACCTTCTACCTCGACATCGCGGTCAAGCCGCCCCGGGAGTAGGGCCCCCGGGAGGGGCGGCGCCACGTCGCCGCTCCTCCGGGACACACGTGACGAACGGCCGGATCCGGTGGATCCGGCCGTTCCGCGTCCGCTCCCGGCACGCTGTCAGTCCGCGCTGAGCATTCCCTCGCGCAGGCGGGCCAGGAGGCGGGAGATCAGGCGGGAGACGTGCATCTGGGAGACGCCGAGACGTTCGCCGATCTCGGCCTGGGTGAGCTCCTCGACGAAGCGCCAGTGGATGATCCTGCGGTCGCGTTCGCCGAGTTCGGCGATCATCGGTGCGAGGGCGTGGAAGTCCTCGACCAGTCCGAGTGCCGCGTCCTCGTCGCCGATGAAGTCGGCCAGTGCCGCCTCACCGTCCTCGCTGCCGCTGATCGCCGCGTCCAGGGACGCCGACTTGTAGCCGTTGGAGGCGAGCTGGGCCTCGACGACCTCGTCCTCCGGAAGGCTCATCAGCTCGGACAGTTCCTTGACCGTGGGGGTACGGCCGAGCCGGCTGCGCAGCTCCTCGTTGGCGCGGGCCAGCTGGACGCGGGCCTCCTGCAGGCGCCGGGGCACGTGCACGGCCCAGGACGTGTCGCGGAAGAACCGCTTGATCTCGCCCACGATGTACGGCACCGCGAAGGAGGTGAACTCCACCTCACGGGACAGCTCGAACCGGTCGATCGCCTTGATCAGACCGATCATGCCGACCTGGACGATGTCCTCCATCTCCTCCGCACCCCGGCTGCGGAACCGCGCCGCCGCGAAACGGACGAGGGACATGTTCATCTCGATCAGCGTGTTGCGCGCGTACTGGAACTCGGGCGTCCCCTCCTCCAGCACCGCGAGCTGGTCGAAGAACACCTTGGACAGCGCCCGCGCGTCCCGGGGAGCGACCTTGGACGGGTCCGCTATCGCCGGAACGTCCACGTTCTGCTCAGTGCTCTGCACGGTCGTCGTCGCCATCATGCGCCCCACCCGGTCGATCGGCCCTGTCTGTCGTCGTCGGCTCCCCGGCCGACGCTCCCGCGTCTACCCCGGCTCGCCGCAGGCATGCCCCCCGGATTCGGAATCCGGATCCAGGGCGATCGTCGCGGTGACCCGCTTGCCCGTCGCCGCCCGCTCCGCGCCGAGCGCCAGGGCGACGGCCTTGACGATCTCCAGCCCGTGCTGGCCGACCCGCCCGGGGTCCGCCACCCGCGCGGTGGGCAGCACGGGATCGCCGTCCCACACCTCCACCTCCACCGTGTCCCCCGACACACGGAGCTTCAGCAGCACCGGGCCGGGCGCGTACTTGCAGGCGTTGGTGACCAGTTCGCTGACGACGAGCTGGATGAGATGCACGCTCCGCTCGGAGACGGTACGACCCCCGGCAGCGACCTCGGCCAGGAACCCGGCGGCCAGGTGACGCGCCTCGGCTATGCAACCGCCGCCACCGGACAGCACGGCCGCGATCGCCTGAGCGACCGGCAGGGGCTCGGTGGTCGGTACCGGGTCGGCCGCCGTCATCGACCCGGCCGAGGCCGACGGGCCGGCCGCCGTCGCCGACGCGGTGGTCGGCACCGGGTCAACGGTGGTCACCGGCTCGGTCGCCGGCAGGTCGGTCGGTGTCGGAGCCGGTCCCGTCACCACCGGCCCGGCCATGGCCGACGGCTCGGCCACCGTCATCGCCTCGCCCCTCCGCGACAGGGCGACGTCGGCCAAGGGACTCGGCCGCCTCCACCGGCCCGGCCCCCGCCATCGTCTCGGCCGTCGGCGGCAGCCCGGCCGTCGGCGCCGAAGACGCGGCCGTCGTCTCGGGGTCCGGCATCGGCAGTGGGCCGACGGCGGCCACCGGCCCGGTCGGCGGCAGGTCGGTTCGCGACGAAGGCACGGCAGGCGTCGGCGGCCCGGCCGAGGCGGACAGCGCGGCTGCCGTCGTCGGGTCGGTGGTCGGCAGTACGTCGATGCCGGTCGAGGGCTCGGTCGGCGGCACCTCAGGAGTCGTCACCGGGCCGGCCGTCGCCGGCCGCTCGGTCGGCGGCTCGTCGGCATCCGGTATGCCGCAACACCCGCCTTCGCTCTCCAGACCCATCCGCTCTGCCATACCCACCTCATCCACAGGGCTCCGCACCCGGGCGGGCACGGGGTCCGCGCTTCTGCTGCCTGTGCCGAGGCCATCCGGGTGCATAACCAGTACCATGCGCGCGCCGCTCCCCGGCCCGGAAGCCGTCCGCGCCCCGCCCGGACCGTGCCTCCGTCCCGGTGAACACCCCCCGCGGCCCCGGGAGTGAGGCGGTGGCCGCCGGGCATCTGATTGTCCGGGCTGGATCGGAGGCCCGCACCACGTCGTGCACAGATGAAGGAGACCGGGCGTGACCCTCGACGGCATAGCGGCAGCCCCCGTTCGCACCGGCGAACCGGACCTCGCGGCCCGCAAGCAGCGCCTTCGCCGGCGCCTGGAGCGGCTGATCGGCGTGGCCGCCACCGAAGGCAACGAGCTCGTGCCCCTGCGCAACGGCGACGAGATCTTCCCGGCGATGCTCGGCGCGATCCGCGGGGCCGAGCACACGATCGACATGATGACGTTCGTGTACTGGCGCGGCCAGATCGCCCGCGACTTCGCGGCGGCGCTCACCGACCGGGCCCGCGCGGGCGTGCGGGTACGACTGCTGCTGGACGGTTTCGGCGCCCAGCAGATCGAACAGCACCTGCTCGACATGATGGACGAGGCGGGTGTGGAGGTGGCCTGGTTCCGCAAGCCCGTCCGGCTCTCGCCGTTCAAGCAGAACCACCGCTGTCACCGCAAGGCCCTCATCGTCGACGAGCACACCGCGTTCACCGGTGGCGTCGGCATCGCGGAGGAATGGTGCGGCGATGCCCGCAACCCCGACGAATGGCGGGACACACATGTCCAGGTCCGCGGCCCGGCCGTGGACGGTGTCGCGGCCGCGTTCGCCCAGAACTGGGCCGAGTGCCACGACGAACTCTTCGACCACCGCGACCGGTTCGTCGAGCACCGGCAGCCGGGCTCGTCCGTCGTGCAGGTGGTGCGCGGCTCCGCCAGCATCGGCTGGCAGGACATGCAGACCCTGATCCGGGTGATGCTGACCTCCGCCGAGGAACGATTCCGCCTCGCCACCGCCTACTTCGCCCCGGACACCTTCTTCATCGACCTGCTGTGCCGGACCGCCGAGCGCGGCGTCACCGTGGAGATCCTGCTTCCCGGCCCGCACACCGACCAGCGCGCCTGCCAGCTCGCCGGCCAGCATCACTACACCCGTCTGCTCGAAGCGGGCGTACACGTCCGCCAGTACCAGCCGACGATGATGCACGCCAAGATCATCACCGTGGACTCGGTCGCCTCCCTCATCGGTTCCACCAACTTCAACCGGCGCTCCATGGACCACGACGAAGAGGTCATGCTCGCCGTCCTGGACGAGGAGTTCACCGCCACCCTCGACGCCGACTACGACGCGGACCTGAAGAACAGCGTCGACATCGACCTCGGCCGGTGGAGACGGCGCGCGATGCTCCAGCGCGCCAAGGAGGCGGCCGTCACCCCGGTCCGCCGGTTCCTCTGACCCGGGTCGGTGACCGCTCGCCGGGCGCACACGCTTCAATGGGCGGGTGATGGAGATTGCGTTCCCACCCGTCGAAGGTTTCGTGACCGCGGGACATCGCCCGGCCGGACGCGCTTGCCCCGCGACACTTCGGGTACCGCGATGGAATAAGGGTGGTAACCGTGTGGACGGGCGATTACTGAAAGCGATGCGTTCGTGACTGGCCTCAGTGGCTCCGGAGACGGCCGAGCGAGCGGACCGGACGACGACTCCGTGTCCCTCGCCTCGACGATCGCCGAGGCAGTGGACAGGCTGGCCGATCTGTGGTCGGTCGCCGCTCAGGGGGCGAGCCTGCGCTTGTCGCCGCACCAGTTGCGGGCCCTGCGGATCCTGGAAGCGGAGCCGGGGCAGAATCTCACCGCGCTGGCGGTGGGCATGGACATCGGGCTGCCGACGGCCAGCCGGCTGTGCGACCGGCTGGAGGCGGCCGGTCTGCTGGAGCGGGTACTGCACCCGCAAAGACGCCGTGAGGTGCAGCTCCACCTCACCGGACACGGCCGGCAGGTCCTGCACGAGGTGGCCTCGCGCAGGTCGCGGGCGCTGGCCGCCGTACTCGCGGCCATGGAGACGACCGAGCGCGACGCGCTGCGGCGGGGACTCCAGAGCTTCCTGGCGGCCCAGGACGGGGACTCCCCGGAGGGGGGCGGCCCCGGCTGACGGGGGCGCGTCAGGCCTGGTGGCCGTGCCAGTCGAGGCAGACCACGGCGGCGTCCGACACGAGGTCGTCGCTCCCGAAGTGCTCGACCAGGCCGGCGACGACCGCGCGTGCCGCCTCGTGCGGCGGCGCGGGTCGGGTGGCGCTGAGGATCTGCCGCAGGGCGCCCTCGCCGAAGAGGTCCCCGCCCGCGGAGCGGGTGCCGTGCACGCCGGTACTGACCACTATCAGCCGGTCGTCCGGTTCGAGCTGGAAGTGCTCCTCGACGTAGTCGGTCTCCTCGAACATGCCGAGCGGGAGCTGGGCGTCCAGCTCGACGCGTTCGGTGTGGCCCCGCCGCTGGCGGAACAGCTGCGGTGAACCCGCGTCGACGGCGGTCACCGTGCCCGTGGCCAGGTCGCACCGCAGCAGCAGTGTCGAGGCGTACACCTTCCCGCCGTACTGGGCGTAGACGGCCTGGTCGGCGAGGCAGGCCTGGTCGGCCAGGCCGAGACCGCCCCGCCGGGCGTTGCGCAGCGCGCCGACCGTGAGGCTGGTCAGGAGAGCGGCCTCGATGCCCTTGCCCATGCCGTCGGTGACGGTGAGCGTGACATGGCCGGCGTCGGCCGACCAGTCGAAGTTGTCGCCGCCGATGGAGTAGGCCGGCTCCAGGTGGGCGCCGATGACGTATTCCTCGCGGGCGGAACCGCGGCCGGGCAGGAGCTGCCACTGCATCTCGGCCGCGAGGGTGAGCCGGCGGGTGCGACGGGCCTGGAGGTACAGGTCGGTCTCGTGGTCGGCGGTGACGACCTCGTGGCCGAGTGCCGTGGCGAAGTCGCCCAGCTGGAGCACGGTCTCCGGGTCCGCGGCGCCGTCGGGCAGGCGCACGGAGAGGACGCCCAGGCGGTCTCCGCGCACGGTGATGGGGAGGTGCACCAGGTGGGCGGCCGGGTCGCGGAGGACCTCGACCACCGGGCTCTGCCGGACGAAGGCGCTGCCGACCGGGCCCTCCTGCGCGGGTACCGGGTCTCCTGTGTAGGGCAGGTGGGAGACCGGCTGCAGGACGGCCAGGGCGTAGTCGGCGAGCAGGAGGGTCACCTCCTGCGCACCGAGGCGTTCGGCGAGGATGCGGCGCGCCGTGGCGACCAGGGCGTGGGGCGGGGCCGCGCGGAGCTCGGCCTCCACGGACGGGAGCGGTTCAGAGGCTGTCACGGCATCGGCCCTCTCGACTCGTAGAGCCACGCTATCGCGCCCGGGGGACCGGCGAACGGGGAGCGTCACGAGCGGCCGGGCCGCCCGCGCCAGTCCAGGCACACCACCAGCGCGTCGTCGTCCGGCAGGGCGCCCGTACCACGGTGACGGTTCAGCTCCGTCAGGATGGCGCGGGGCACGTCGGGCGCGGGCAGCAGCCGGGTGGACTGGATGGCCCGCACGAGGGCCGCCTCGCCGTACGCCTCGCCCTTCGGGGAGGCCACCGCGTGGACGCCGTCGCTGACGAAGACCAGCCGGTCGCCGGGCTCGACCGCGAAGTCCTGCGTCACGTAGTCGGTCTCCTCGAACATGCCGAGGGGGAGCTGGGCGTCGAAGGTGACGCGCTCGACGGTGCCGCCCCGCAGCCGCAGCAGCTGCGGGGAACCCGCGTCCACGACGGTCGCCCGGCCGGTGGCAAGATCGAAGTCGAACATCAGGACGGACAGGTAGCAGCGCCCGCGGTAGTGGGCGTAGACGGCCTGGTCGGCCAGGGCCGCCTGGTCGGCGATGGGGATGTCGGCGCGGCGGGCGTTGCGCAGCGCGTTGATGGCGAGGTTCGTCAGCAGGGATGCCTCTATGCCTTCGCCCATGCCGTTGGTGACGTACAGCATCAGGTGGTCGGCCGTGGCGGACCAGTCGAAGTTGTCCCCGAAGATGGCGTAGGCGGGTTCCAGCTGGGCTCCGAGGTCGTACTCGGCTCGGGAGCAGGAGCGGCCGGGGAGCAGTTGCCACTGCATCTCGGCGGCCAGGGTGAGGCGTTCCTTGCGGCGCGCCTGGAGGTACAGGTCGGTGTCGCGCTCGGCCACGATCACCTCGTGCCCCAGCACATCGGCGACCTCGGCCAGCTCGGACACCAGCTCGTGCGTCGCGAGGCCGCCCGGGAGGGTCACCGACAGTACGCCGAGCCGGTCGCCGCGTACGCTCACGGGCAGATGCACGTACGCCCGCCTGTCCCGCCCCTCCTCGCAGTACGGCGCCTGCGAGGCGAAGGCCCGGCCGACCGGGCTGCCGTGCACCGGGACCGGCTCCAGGGTGTGCGGCAGCACGGACACCGGCTGGAGCACCGTCAGGCCGTAGTCGGCCATGAAGAGTTCGACGGCCTCCGCGTCGTACCGCTCGGTCAGGACGGCACGGACGGCGTCGAGCAACTCATGGGGAGCCGCTGTGCGCAGGGCGCGTTCAGCTGCTTCGAATCTGTTCACGATGGGGATACACCAATCTTTCTCCGGACGCCGTGCGGGCTTCCCCGGGCCGGGTTCGGCGGGAGGAGCCGC
Source organism: Streptomyces sp. NPDC015139 (assembly GCF_043079785.1). Classification (NCBI taxonomy): domain Bacteria; kingdom Bacillati; phylum Actinomycetota; class Actinomycetes; order Kitasatosporales; family Streptomycetaceae; genus Streptomyces; species Streptomyces sp. NPDC015139. The sequence continues at coordinate 138,204 of NZ_JBIBUW010000009.1, forward strand.
GTCGGTCGCCCCGAGTCATCTGTAGCCGGCGCGGGCGCCTAGTACGCTGAGGGGCACCACAGTGCCTGCGAGAGTGTGACCGTGACTGCCTTCCGCCGCCGCCCGGAGCCCGACGAGGTCGCCCGTGTGACCACCACGGCCGCCGAGCTGCTGGAGGTCGTGTGGGGGCGCGCGTCCACCGCGCCCACCTCCGCGTCCCAACTGCGCGTGCTGCACATCCTCGAGCACCAGGACGGCATCAACCTGCGCACCCTGGCCGAGTGTTTGGCCTCCACGCCGCCGTCCACGAGCCGGCTGTGCGACCGGCTGCAGGCCGCGGGGTTCATCGAGCGGGTGGTCGGCACGGAGGACCGGCGCGAAGTGCGGCTGCACCTCAGCGGCCGGGGCCGCGCGTTCCTCGCCGACCTGCGCGCCCGCCGGGAGCAGGAGTTGCGGAAGGTCCTGGCGGACATGCCCGCCGCCAAGCGCGTGGCCCTGCTGGACGGGCTGGAGGCCTTCTGTGCCGCCGCGGCGACGCAGATACACAGGGACACACCGGACTCCGGCAGCCAGACCGCCTGAAGTTCCGCACGCGGCAGCGGTGTCACCACCGCCCTTCGGCGATCATGACCAGTACACGGAGCGGTCTCCGTCCACCGGAGCATTCCACGTCCTTCCCCGCGTACATCCGACACGGCTACTCTGTTGCCTCATGACTATTGTTGTCAAACAACAACAGTGCCCGAGGGGCGTCCTGCCCGAAAGTTCGAATACCCCGTACCGGGGAGATCCGCCATGACTGTGTGCCATGTCTCGCGGGGCCGGTGGCCCGGCCGCGATCCGGGTCGGCGGTGACACGGTCGCGCGCGGCGAGAAGAGGTTCAGAGCGGTGACACACGGCGGCGTCCCGGACGCCCGGGAGGGCGGGCCCTGCCGACACCTGTGCCGCTCGGACGGGAGCGCTGCGCGATGTCCTTCATGAGTCCCCCTTTACCCGCTGCGACGGCTCACATGGGGGTAATCACCCGGGGCCGACGCACCGCGTACAGCCGGCACGTACGACTAGACCCGCAGAACTCTGCGCTGTGAGGATGACTTCATGCACGCGGCCCCCGAGATAAAAGTTCACGTAACCCGCCACGAGCAGACCTGCGTTCTCACCGTGCGCGGCGAGGTGGACCACGACGACGCCGAGGACCTCGAGGCGGCGTGGGAGGCGGCCGACCGGGCGGCGCTGCCGGTGACGGCGGTCGATCTGTCCCAGGTGAGCTTCGCCGACAGCATGCTCCTCAACGCCCTTCTGGGGGCGCGGCGCCGGCATCTGGCCGACGGCCGGGACCTGGTGGTGCTCGGCCCGTTGCAGCCTGCGGTCCGCAGACTCCTGACCATCAGCGGCACCATCGACCACTTCCACGTCGTCGACGCCGGCCACGGCCATGTGGAGGGCACCACACCATGAAGCGGATTACCCCGGGTAGGCGAAAACGGCAGAACGAGAACACTGTGCTGTCAACGGCACGGACTCAACAGGCACGGAGACGCATCCATGGTCATCCCGCTTAGGAAGCAGGCGGCGGATGAACAACACGACGAGGGCCCCCTGCGGTCCGGCACGGCCTGGGACACGGCCGGGATATCCATCGCCGACACCCGGCGTACGGTCCGCACGCTGCTGGCGCGGGCAGGTCATCATCCCGACCACCGGCCGAGTCAGGACGCCCAGCTGGTGGTCAGCGAACTCGTCACCAACGCCCTTCGCCACGCGCCCGGACCGGGCGCTCTTCTGCTCGAACTGTCGGCCGAAGACGCCGTGTTGCTGATCGCCGTCCGCGACGGCTCACCCCGCCCGCCCAACGTGCGCCCCCAGGACGGCAGCCGGGTCGGCGGACACGGTCTGCGCCTGGTCACGCAGTTGTGCGAGCAGGTGCACACGGACCCGTGGAGGACCGGCAAACAGGTCACGGCACACCTGCGGTTGGGCACCCCCACCGACTGACGGTCGAACTGCCGTACAAAGGCGCCTTGTCACGCCCCGCTCAGCGTATTTCCCCCGTTCCTCCGCCCGCCGTCGGCAGGCGTGCCGGACCGCCTTGCGGGCAACCGGAAGCACGAGGGGAAACGGGGCCGGACATGGGGGAAGACCAGAAGGAGGTCGGCGATGGTGTGGTGGCTCTGGGTGGTCCTCCTCGTCGCGGTGGTCGGACTGCTGAGCGCGGCGACGCTGGCGGTTCAGGCCAGGCGCCGCGCGGGGACCGTGATCGCGGTGCGCGGAGGCCGCCGCCCCGGCCGGGGAGGCCGGCTGTGAACAGGCTGATGCTCGCCTCCGAGTTGGGCAAGCGCGTGGTCGTCACCCTGGGCGGTGAGGCCGTGGCGCAGATCAAGGACACCGTCTTCGACGCCGGGGCGGGCCGGATCACCGGCTTCACCCTGAGCGGACGGGGCCTGCTGGCCGGCCCGCTGAAGAAGAGCCTGCCGTTCTCCGCTGTGCACGCCGTGGGCCCCGCGGCCGTGATGATCCCGAGCGAGACGGTCCTGGAGGACCGGGACGCCGTCGTGGGGTCGCGGGACGCGGGACACGGTCAGGTGATCGGGGTGCCCGTGCTCACCGACGAGGGCACCGAGGTCGGCACCGTGCGCGACATGGTGATCGAGGCCGGTGCCGACGGACGGGTGGTCGGCTTCGAGGTCGCCGCCAACGAGAACCTGGACCCGCACAAGCGCCGGGTGTTCATCCCCCGCGGGCAGACGCTGGCCGTGTCGGGGCAGGCGGTGGTCGTGCCCGCGCGGACCAGTCACTTCGTCGCCGACGACCTTCCGAGCTTCGACGCCCAGGTGGAGGCGTTCCGGGCGGACGCCGGCCGGGCGGTTCCCGAAACCCGTACGGCCGGCGAAGGAGACCTCGCATGATGCTCTTCACGCAGACCCGGGGCCTGCCGGTGATCACCGCCGAGGAGGCGGCGACCCTGGGCACGGTGAAGGACCTGACCATCGATCCCCACTCCAGGAGCGTCGCCTGTCTGCGCCTGTCCGGGGCACCGAAGGACGCCGCGGTCGTCGACTGGAACGCGGTGGAGGCGGTGGGCAAGGACGCCGTCATCGTGCGGTCGCGCAACGCCGCCGGGGCCGGGCAGGACCACCTCCCCGAGCATCACGAAGCAGTCGGGAGCCGGGTTCTGACCGAGTACGGCGTGGAGCACGGCACCGTCAAGGACATCGCCTTCGAACCGGCCACGGGAGCGATCCTCACCGTGTACACGGCCCTCGGCGACATCGCGGGGGAACGTCTCATCGGCCTGGGCTCGCACGCCATGGTCGTACACGCCGACCGAGCCTGACGGGCCGCCAGAGTGCCGCGGCCGGTTCGGGAACCGGCCGCGGCACTTTCCAAGGAGCACGGGCTGAGCCCTCGACCCGGCACGAGCCGGGTATCCCCGACGCCGGGGACCAGTCGGCGCCATACGGGTGATCATGGAGAGCGGCGGAACGGACCGTCAGTGCTCGGCCACCCGGCGGACCACGCCCGTGCCCAGCGTGATCACGGCTCTGGGGCGCATGGGCTCCTCGCCCCGGCGGGAGAGCAGGACCACCTCCTCCACCACGGCCGAACGCGCGGCGAGCCGGGCGGTGCACTCGGCGGCGAGTCCCTGCGGGTCCTGGGTACGGCCGAGGGACAGGTGCGGGGTGAAGCGGGCGCCGCGTCCGCGGCTCAGCGGGAACCTCGCCGCCAGTACCGCGTGCAGCCGGGCCCACGGTGCCGGCCCCGCCGCGGCGGGGTCGAGCCACACGGTCGCGTAGTGCCGGTGGCGGAAGTACCGCACCCCGGCCAGGCGCGCGGTGAACACCCGGCTCTCCGACGCGGCGGCGGCCAGCAGCGGCAGGGCCGCCCGGAACTCCTCCTCGGGTACGAAGCCGAACAGCAGGTTCACGTGCGGTGGCCACCGGCGTACCTGCGGGTCGTGCTCCCAGCGGATGTCCTGGATCGCCGGCCAGAGCTCCCGCGGCGGCAGCCACGCCACCGCCGTACGGGGCGTCGGTGCCACTTCGAGCGCGTCCACCGGCTCGGCCCCACCGGAATGCGGTTTTCCGTCCACACTCCATGATGCGGCCCGCGGCCCGCGAGCCACGGGTGGCGGGACCGGTGCCGCGGGTGGGGCGCCCCGGTGGCGGAACGGCCGTCAGGCGCCGGCCGTCGCGAGCAGGAGTCCGAAGGCGATCAGCGTGACGCCCGTGGTGCTCCCGAGCGCGCGGCGGATCCGCGGCCTCTGGAGTACGGGCCCCGCCCTGGACAGCAGGAGCACGTAGCCGCCCAGCCAGGCCAGGGTCAGGGCGGTGTGGAGCAGGACGAGGAGTGTCATGGCCCGGGCCGGGGGCAGCCCGGGCGGGGCCAGCGTGGGCAGCAGCCCGGTGTAGAAGACGGCGATCTTCGGGTTGAGGAGGTTGCTGACCAGTCCCGTCCGCCAGGGGCTGCCGACCGCTGCGGGACCCGCGTACGACGGGGCGGTGGATGCGGCGCGCCGGTGCTGCCACAGCGCCTGGGCGCCCAGGAACACCAGGTAGCCGGCGCCCAGGAGCCTGACGGCCAGGTAGGCCGCGGGCGAGGCGGCCAGCACGGCGGCGAGCCCGGCCACGGCCAGCGCGCCCCAGACGAGCAGACCGGTCGCGATCCCGGCCACGGTGCGCAGCGCGTCCCCGGGGCCGGCCACGAGGGCGCGCCGGGTCACCACCGCCATGTCCGGGCCCGGTACGACGGTCAGCAGGGCGAGGACGCCGATGGCGGCGACGAGATGGGTCAGCACGCTGCCGTTCCCTCAGTGGACGACGGTGGAGTGGGGGTTGGCGTCGGCGCCCTCGGTGCTGAGCAGCACGACCACCGAGGTGCCGTCTAGACCCAGCGCCGTACGGCGTTCCCCGGCGCCCGGGCCGGTGAGCGCCGCGTGGCAGCCGGCGAGCGCCGCGGCTCCGCAGAGGCCCGAGGAGACACCCAGCGCGGCGAGGCGGGCGGCCGCACGGGCGGCCGCGGCGTCGGGGACGGCGACCGCGGCGTCCAGTCCGCCGTACAGGTGGGGCCAGGCGTTGCCGGAGGGCGTACCGCAGTTCAGGCCCGCCATGATGGTCCGCGCGGTGGGGACACTGACCGGTTCGCCGGCGTCGAGGCTCGCCAGGACGCAGGCGGCGGTCTCCGGCTCCACCGCCAGCAGTGCGGGGGCGGGACCGGCGGGGCGGGACCGGTAGTGGGTGAGGACGGCCTGCGCCAGTGATCCCACCCCGACGGGTACGGCGACCAGGTCGGGGCCCGTGGCGACGCCGGCGGCGGTCAGCTGCTCGTCGATCTCGGCGCACAGGGTGGAGTAGCCCTCGACGATCCACCCCGGGATCCGCTCGTAGCCGGGCCAGGCGGAGTCCTGGACGAGGACCGTGTCCCGGTCCGCGGCCGCCTCGGCCGCGAGGCGCACCGCGTCGTCGTAGGAGCCCGTGACCTCGGTGACCTTCGCCTGCTCGGCGACGATGGCCTCCACGGCCCGCGGATGCACCCACTCCGGAACGTAGACGTGAGCGTGCTGCCCGAGTCTGCGCGCCAGCCGGGCCACCGCCCGGCCGTGGTTGCCGTCGGTTGCGGTCACCAGGGTGACCGGGCCCGGCCGCTCACCGCTCGCGGCGCGCTCGGCGAGTACGCGGTGGATCGCCCAGGACGCGCCGAGCGCCTTGAAGGCGGGCAGGCCCAGACGGCAGGACTCGTCCTTGACGAAGACGCGCCCCACGGCGAACTCCGCCGCCAGCGCGGGAAGTTCGGTCAGCGGAGTGGGGAAGTAGTCGGCCAGCGAGGAGTGGAAGGCCCGTACCGCGGCGGTGGGCGCGGGGGCGCACCGCCACTGCCGGGCACCGGGGCGCACGCGCCAGGGCAGTGCGGACGAGGGAGAGGCGTTGTCGGACACACGTACAGGATCCGGGAGGGTTCTATGATCGGTCCAGCGAATGTTTCCGACGCATACCCTTCGGATGAGCCGATCGTTCGACGGAAGCGGGACGGGCGGGAGGCGAGCCCACCATGTTCGATCTGCACCGGCTGCGACTGCTGCGCGAGCTCAGGCGGCGTGGCACCCTCGCGGCCGTCGCCGCCGCCCTCTCCTACGCCCCCTCGTCCGTCTCGCAGCAGCTCTCCCTGCTGGAGGCGGAGGCCGGTGTGCCGTTGCTGGAGCCGGTCGGCCGGCGGGTGCGGCTGACCGAGCAGGCCGAGATCCTGGTCGCGCACACGGAGGCGGTGCTGGAGCGCCTCGAACGGGCGGAGGCGGACATCGCCGCCTCGCTGACCGACCTGACCGGGACGCTGCGTGTCGCCTCGTTCCAGACGGCCGCACTGACTCTCGTACCGGCCGCGCTCGGCCTGTTGCGCGACAGACATCCGCATCTGCGGGTGCACGTCACGCACATGGAGCCGGAAAGGGCCCTTCCGGCCTTGCAGGCACGCGACTTCGACCTCGTCCTCGCCGAGGAGTATCCCGGCAACCCCGGCCCGCGGCCCACCGAACTCGAACAGCAGGACCTGCTGGAGGACCCGCTCCGGCTCGCCGTGCCCGAGGCGGCCGGCTCCCGCGGCCGGGGTCCGATGGCGGCGCTGCGCGCCCTTTCCGGCCACCCCTGGGTGATGGAACCCGAAGGCACGGCGGCACGGCACTGGGCCGTGGCGGTGTGCCGGGACGCCGGCTTCGAACCCGACGTGCGGTTCGAGACCACCGACCTCCTGCTGCACCTGCGCCTCGTCGAGCAGGGACACGCCGCGGCCTTCCTGCCCGACCTGCTCCGGACCGCACAGCCCGCGACCGTCCCGCTGCGACCGCTCCCCCGCGGCCGGAACACCCGCCGCATCTTCACCGTGGTCCGCCGCGGCCGGGGCGGGCACCCCGCCGTCGTGGCGTGCCGCGACGCACTCCTCGGCGCGGTGGGCCGGGGCGCGGGCCCGGCACGGGGCGGCACGGCCGGGTGAGCGGTCGCCGGCCTCAGCCGACGAACTGCTGGCCGCCGTCGACGTCGTAAGTCGCCCCGGTGAGCGCCGTGTTGGTCATCAGGTGCACGGCGAGCGCGGCGACGTCCTCCGCCACGACGACCCGCCCGATGGGCAGTGTGGCGCGCAGGTGCTCGCGGCGGGCGTCGAGCTCGTCCCCGAGGAGCCTGGCCGACAACGGGGTGTCGACGAAGCCCGCGGCGATCAGGTTGACGCGGACGGGCGCCAGTTCGAGGGCGAGGCCGGCGGTGAGCGCGGGCAGCGCCGCGGTGACGGCCGAAGCGCTGCCGAGGCCGCCGCGGACCCGCCGGGCGCCCGTGCCGCCCATGAGCAGCAGGCTGCCGCCCGGCCGCACCCTGCCGGACAGGTGGCGGGCGACCTCCAGCGCGAGCACCATGTGCCCCGTGAGCGCACGGCGCGCGTCGTCGGGGTCCATGTCCAGCAGGCTTCCGTACGACGGGTGGCCGGCGGTGATCAGCACGTGGTCGATGGGCCCCGGCAGTTCCTCGAAGAAGTTCCGCAACTGCGCCGGGTCGTCGGCGTCGAAGGCGGCGGTGCCGACCGCTTCGGCCTCGGCGGCCGCGGTGCGCAGCCGCTCGGGGTCCCGGCCGGTGAGGATCACGTCGGCGCCCTCGGCGCGGGCATGCCGCGCGGTGGCCAGTCCGATGCCCGCGCTGCCGCCGATCACGATGAGCGTCTGTCCCTGGAGAGCGGGATCGCGGGGGTCGCGCGCCGCCGACGGCTGAGCACTCATGGACCCTCCTCCGCCGCGGCGACCTCGTCCTCTGCCAGCCTGCACCCTTGACGGCGGCCCCGCATGTGAGCGGCGCCGTGCCCGGGGACCCCGGACCCGTGCCCCTCCTCTCCGCCTCGCGTAGGCGGAGGGGGGGTCGGCCGGGTGCGTCCGGTCAGGGCTTCCTGGCGAGTCCGCCGTGTTCGGCGATGACCTCCCCGGCCGGCCCGCCGGGCTCGGGACGCCACTGCGTGACCGAGACGACGCCGGGCTCGATGAGCTCCAGGCCGTCGAAGAACGAGGTGATCTCGTCGACGGTGCGCAGGTTGTAGGGGACGGCACCGCTCTTGTTGTAGCCGTCCTGGGCATCCTCGAAGACGGGGTCGATGCCGCGCGACCCGTCGTTGATGGACAGGTAACTGCCCGACGGCAGCGCCGCCATGAGCCGGGTGACGATGGAGCGGGCCTGCTCCCGGTCGGCGACGTGTCCCAGGATGTTGCTCAGGATGAGCGCGGTGGGGCGGCTGAGGTCCAGCGTCTCGGCGGCGGCCGCGAGGATGCGCTCCGGATCCGTCACGTCGGCGTCGATGTAGGCGGTCGCCCCCTCGCGGGACGAGTAGAGCAGCGCGCGGGCGTGGGCCAGGACCATCGGGTCGTTGTCGACGTACACGATCCGGGCGTCGGGCGCGAGCCGCTGGGCGACCTCGTGGGTGTTGTCGGCGGTCGGCAGGCCGGTGCCGACGTCCAGGAACTGCCGGATGCCCGCCTCGGTGACGAGGTGCGTGATGTTGCGGCGCAGGAAGGCCCGGCTGCTGCGGGCGATGGTGACGATGCCGGGGAAGACCGCGGTGTACGCGTCTCCGGCCTCCTCGTCGACGGGGTAGTTGTCCTTGCCGCCGAGCCAGTAGTTCCAGATGCGCGCGGAGTGCGGCACCGACGTGTCGATCTTCTGGTGCGTCTCTGGTTCGGGCGTCGTAGCGGGATCGGTCATGAGTCGAGTCCGTCTTTCAGCCAGGGCGTGGATCAGTCATGGCACAACCTATGTCCGAACACCGCCCGCCCACTCACCAGTTCGGGTTTCCGACCACTCCGCCGGGCGGCCCGCGGCTCCGCCGCCCGGTGCGCGAGCCGTGAGCGAGCGCCTGCTCCGGCGATGCGGAGCCGTCGGCCGGACACCGCGGCCCGGTCCCTTCCCGGGGAGCGGCGCCACCTCATGGGCATCACGGGTGCGAAGACACGTCCGGGGCTATGTGAGACCGTAGTGCAAGGAAAGTTGCCCGCGGACGGGGCCGACAGCATGGGTCTCAGGGATATGGCGAACGAGCACCGGGGCGATCCGTTCGGCATCACGTCGGCCGCCGTCGTCCTGGTGGACGTGCACGGCATGATCCGTCACTGGAGCGAGCGGGCGGAGACTCTGCTCGGGTATCCGGCGGCGGACGTGCTCGGGCGTCCGGCGATGTCCGTGCTGGTGAGCGAGGAGTCACCGGCGTCCCTGATGTCGCGGGCCCGGCGTTTCGAGGGCTGCTGGGAGGGTCTGGTCACCGTCCGTCATCGTGCGGGCCACCCGGTGGAGCTGGCCGTGCGGGCGTGCCCGCTGGACGCGGAGCAGGGCTCCGGCTGGCTCGCCGTGGCCTGTGACGTCGCCTCCTCGCGTCAGTGGGAGTTGGACCAGGCGGTGCTGCGGAGCCTGCTGGAGGAGTCGCCGATCGGCGTCGGGGTCCTGGACACCGATTTGCGGTTGCAGTGGGTGAACCAGGTGCTGGCCGCGATGGAGGGCCTGCCGCTCCACGACGGGGCCGAGGGCACGGCCCGTATCCCGCAGTCGGGTGAGGTGCCGCCGTCCGTCGACTGGCAGGCGCGGCAGGTGCTGATGTGGGGCCGGGTGTCACCGGCCCTGGAGCAGGTGGCGCCCCCGGCCGGCATGTCCCGGCGGGGCTCGCACGGTCATCTCCGGCTCCGCTCCTCGTTCCCGTTGCGCGATCCCTACGGCAAGACGCTCGGGGTGTGCCACACCGCAGTCGAGTTCAACGCCGAGGACCGGGCGCGTGAGCGGCTGGCCCTGGTCAACGAGGCGGCGCAGCGCATCGGCACCACTCTGGACCTCGACCGCACGGTGCAGGAGCTCGCCGAGGTCCTCGTGCCGCAGCTCGCCGACTTCGCGGCGATCGATCTCTTCCAGGGCGTCCTCGCCGCCAAGGACCTCAGCTCAGGCCCGATCTCCGGGGGCACGCTCCAGCGGGCCGCGCACCTGTCGATCCGCGAGGAGATACCGGAGGCGGTCGTCCCCATCGGGGAGCCCACCGGCTACCCGCCCAAGTCTCCGCAGCGACGCTGTCTGACCACCGGCCGGCCGATCCGTGATCCGGTGCTGAATCCGACCACCTGGTGGCTGGCCGGCGATCAGCAGCGGCTCGCCAAGCTCGTCCGGCTCGGGGTGCACACCCACCTGGTGGTACCGCTCCGGGCGCGGGGCGTGACCATGGGGGTGGTCACGCTGTTGCGCTGGGACAACCCCGACCCGTTCGACGAGGAGGACCTCCTGCTCGTCGAGGAGCTGGTGGCCCGCGCCGCGGTCTGCGTGGACAACGCCCGGCGTTTCGTCCGCGAGCACAATGCCGCCCTGGCCCTGCAGACCAGCCTCCTGCCGCCCGATCTGCCCGACCACTGCGCCGTCGAGGTCGCCTACCGCTATCTGCCGACCGACGCCGAGGCGGGCGTGGGCGGCGACTGGTTCGACGTCATCCCGCTGTCCGGCGCCCGGGTCGCCCTGGTCGTGGGGGACGTCGTCGGCCACGGCATCCATGCCGCCGCGAGCATGGGGCGGCTGCGCGCGGCCGTGCAGACGCTGGCCGACCTGGACCTGACCCCCGACGAGCTGCTCGCCCACGTGGACGACCTGGTGCTGCGCCTGGCGGAGGAGGCCGAGGCGGCGACGGACAACCCGATGGTGGTCGGGGCCACCTGCGTGTACGCCGTGTACGACCCGATCTCGCGGAAGCTCAACGTGGCACGGGCCGGCCATCCCACCCCCGCCATCGCCCATCTCAGCGAGCCCGTCGAGCTGCCCGACATCCCCGCCGGTCCCCCGCTCGGGCTGGGCGGTCTGCCCTTCGAGTCGGCCGAGATCGAGCTGGAGGAGGGCAGTGTCGTCGCCCTGTACACCGACGGTCTGATCGAGGCCTCGGACCGCGATGTCGACGTCGGCTTCGAGCGGCTCTGCTTCGCCCTGGCCCACCCCGACCGGCCGCTGGAGGAGATCTGCGACACGATGGTCCGCATCCTGCTGCCGGACCATCCGCGCGACGACGTCGCCTTCCTGATCGCCAGGACCCGCGCGCTGACCCCCGACCGGGTGGCCTCCTGGGAGGTGCCCGCCGATCCGCAGGCGGTGCACGAGACCCGCGAGAAGGTGGCGTGCCAGCTGGCCGCGTGGGGGCTGGAGGACGTCGCCTTCACCACCGAGCTGATCGTGAGCGAACTGGTCACCAACGCCATCACGCACGCGTCGGGGCCGATCGGTCTTCGTCTGATCCATGAGCGGACCCTCATCTGCGAGGTGTCGGACGCCAGCAACACCTCGCCCCACCTGCGGCGTGCGCTGAGCACCGACGAGGGAGGACGCGGTCTGTTCCTGGTCGCGCAGGTCGCCCAGCGCTGGGGCACCCGGTACACGGCGACGGGCAAGACGATCTGGGCGGAACAGCAACTGCCCGGCACCGGCTGCCGCTGAGGGCGTCCGGCCCTGGGGCCGCGCGGGTCAGCCGTCGTCCCTCGCGCCGCTCGCCTCGTGGGCGCGGCGCAGCGATGTCTCCTCCGCCCGGTCGGCCAGTGCCAGCAGGCGGTCTCGTCGGCGGGGCCACCACAGCAGGTCGGCCAGCAGGAGGACGACCAGCAGCCAGGAGGCGATGGTCTCCCCGGTGGTTCCCGTCAGCGTGTCGTACACGGCGAGAGCGAGCGCGAGCACGGTGACGAGGAGGATCACCCAGCGGCGCAGCCGGTCCTCCTCGGCGGCCCGGCGCAGGGCACCCGCGTACTCGGAGACGGCGGGCGCCAGCCGGGGGTCACCGACGGCCTCGCCCCGCCGGGTGGCACGGACGACGGCCGCGCGGTCGGCGGCGTTCATGTGCCCGGCGGCGGGCCAGAGCCTGTCCATCCGGCGGGCCACACGGATGCCGTAGAACACGCTCAGCACCACGAACACCACGGCGGGCCCCAGCCAGGACCCCGACTCGACGAGCACGAAGGCCCCGAAGAACACGCCGGTGGCGACGCCGGCGCCCAGCGCCCTGCCCGCCCGCCCCCGCCGCCACAGCACGCCCGGTACGAGGATCATCTGTCCACGGTGGCCACCACCCGGCACGGCCGCAACCGGCGCGTCCGCGCGGCGGCCGGGAGCGGGCGCCGCGCCGGTGCCGTCACAGGCCGCTGGTCCTGCGTCTCCACTTCGTACGGGTGGCGCCGAAGCCCGTCTCGTGGTCCCAGATGTGCGTGCACGAGGGGCACTGCAGATGGAGGAGACTGCCGGTGTTGGTGAGCAGGTAGCGCCAGTGGTCCGGGCACCTGCGGCCCTGCTCGCACACGGGGCACTCCCGGTGGTCCTCGCAGTTCGGGCAGGTCACCCAGGCGCGGCGCCCGATGTCCGCCTGCGGATCAAGCGGAAGCACGGCCGTTCCCGCGTTCGGGGAGAACGCCGGCCCGGACGAGGGTGTCGTACACCCGCTGCTGCTCCTCGTCGAGGCCGGAGTAGAGCAGGTCGTACGCCTCCTCCTCGTCGCGCAGCACCTTCACGGGGTCCCAGCCGGGGCCGAGCGCGTCCATGACGTGGGCCCGCCGGATCATCTCGTGGCTGTTCAGATCGACGGCGAAGTCGACCGGCTCGGTGGGAGGAGTGGGGTCATGGAGGGACATACCATCGAACGTAGGTACGCCTTCCCCTCCGCGACAAGGGCAGGTGGGGGACATCACAGGCCGACGCGGGGCCCCGGATTAATTCGGATGCGCACACCGCGTGCCCGCGGATACCGTCCCCCGTGACGTCTTCCGATGCGCCGAGCCCCGGTTACTTCCTGACGACGCAATCCACACCGGTGCCCAATCCTTCTCGGGAGACGTCCCCCACGCTTTCCTCACCTCTCTCCCCGCCTGTCCACCGCACCCTTCAGGGGGATCCGTCTGCATGACCCGGTTCAGCCGCCAACGGGCCAAGACCGAAGCCAGGAACGAGATTCGGGCCGAGGTACCCGGGTTGACCGCGCGAGGACGCACCTCACCGCTGTCCACACACGGGCAGTGGGTCCTGCCCGCACGGCGGTGGGTACCCGCCGTGCCCTCGGCCGTGTCCGTCAACCACCAGGGCGGCGCGGGATACGCCCGCACGCCGAAGGAGGAGCTGTTCCTGCTGGCCGTCGGCAACCTGGTCGGGCAGGAGACCTTCTACGAGAGTGCCGGCTCGCGGGACGACCGGTACTCCGCTCTCGTACGGCGGCTCGCCGTCGGCGATCCCGCGTGGACCCTGGGGCTGCTCCGCTGGCTTCGCACGGAGGCGCACATGCGGACCGCGTCCGTCGTCGGTGCGGCCGAGTTCGTACGGGCACGCCTGGAGGCCGGAGCCGCCGGGTACTCTCGGCAGGCGGTCGACACGGTGCTGCAACGCGCCGACGAACCGGGCGAGTTGCTCGCCTACTGGACCTCCCGGTACGGCAGCCGGCTCCCGCAGCCCCTCAAGCGCGGTGTCGCCGACGCCGTACGGCGGCTGTACACCGGCCGTGCGCTCCTGAAGTACGACAGCCCGTCCCGGGGCTTCCGCTTCGCCGACGTCCTGCGCCTGACCCATCCCGTACCCGCGCCCGACCGGCCCTGGCAGGAGGGGGTGTTCCGGTACGCCCTCGACCGGCGGTACCGGCCCCACCTGGCCGTGCCGCCCGCGGGCGACCACCTCCTCCTCGCGCACCGGGACCTCATGGCCGTGGCCGTGGCGGAGCGGTACGACCTCGTCACCTCGCCCGGCGGGGCCGAGCGGCTCTCCGCCGCCGGAATGACCTGGGAATCCGTGGCCGGATGGCTCCAGCGCCCGCTCGACGCGGCCGTGTGGGAGGCGCTGATCCCCTCCATGGGTCCGATGGCCCTCGTCCGCAACCTGCGCAACTTCGACGACGCCGGCGTCGACGACCGGGTGGCGGCCGAGGTGGCCGGCCGCATCTCGGACCGGGACGAGGTGCGCCGCTCGCGCCAGTTCCCCTTCCGGTATCTCGCCGCCCACCGCAACGCGCCCTCGCCCCGCTGGCACGACGCCCTGGAGACCGCTCTCGGGCACTCGCTCGCCCAGGTGCCCGCGCTGTCCGGCCGCACCCTCGTCCTGGTCGACCGGTCGGGGTCGATGTTCGACACGCCCAGTGCCCGGACCCAGCTCAACCGCGCCGATTCCGCGGCCGTGTTCGGCACCGCCCTCGCGCTCCGCGCCGAGCACGCCGACCTCGTCGAGTTCGGCACCGGCAGCCGGGTCGTCGAACCGGCACCCGGCGAGTCCGTGCTGCGCGCGGTGGACCGGTTCCACGAGCTCGGCGGCACCAGCACCGCCGCGGCCGTCCGGCGGCACTACCGCCACCACGACCGCGTCGTCGTCGTCACCGACGAACAGACCCACCCGTCCTGCGGCGTCGACCCGTTCGCCGCCGTCCCGCGGCACATCCCCGTCTACACGTGGAATCTCGCCGGATATACGTACGGCCACACCGCGAGGGGCCGGCACCGGCACACGTTCGGCGGCCTGAGCGACGCCGCCTTCCGTCTCGTCCCGCTCATCGAGTGCGGCCTCGGGGCGGCCTGGCCCTGGGAGACCGGTGCACGCGCGCAGGAGCACCCGATCGGCTGACCGGCGTGCGTTTCCCTTTCGGGCAAGCCTCGTTAGGTCACACATGATCAAGAAGATTGCCTGTGCGTCCGCCGTCGCCGCAGCTCTCCTGGCCGCCGCCCCCGCCGCCGAGGCGGCCCCGAAGCCCGCCCCCGCCTCCGGAGTTCCCGCGGCGTCCCTCCTGAACGGGCTCCTCGGATCCCTCGAGGTCGGGCATCCGGTGACCTCCCTGAAGACGATCGTCCCCACGGGCGTACGGGGCGAATGACCGGCTCCGCCCCCGGCGCGCGGGCGACCGGCACGACCGATCGCCGCGACCCACCGCTGCGGCCCCCGGTCCTGGGTACACGAACTCCGTCGGGTCGTACCAGGAGAGGGTCGCAGTGGACGGATCGTCGCTCCGGGCAGTGGGCTGGGCACGCTCGCTGCCGCTGAACAGTGAGGTGAAGGTGGCACGGGACTGGGCGCGTGCGCACCTGAAATCCCTTGGCTGGACCAGTGATTACCCCGAGACGGTGGACGCGGTGCTGCTCGCCGTCTCGGAACTGGTCACCAACGCCCATGCCCACGCGCACAGCAGTGCGCAACTGGTCCTCACATGGGACAACAACTGCCTGCACATCGCCGTGCACGACGCGTCCAGCAAGCTGCCGACGCCCCGTCCGCCCAGTACGGACGGGCTCGGGGGCCGGGGCATGCTCCTGGTGGACGCCGTCGCGGACGAGTGGGAGGCCCGCCCCTGCTCGCGGGGGAAGACCGTCATCGCCTGTTTCCGGCCGCGCGCCGAACCGAGCGGGCCTGAAAAACGATGACTTGACGATCTCCCTTTCACCGGTTTTCGTCGCCGGCCACCGTCCGGGAGCGCTCCGACCGGGCCAATTGCCCTTGTCACGTGCCGTCGGAGAGAAGTCGCGCCAGACGAAAGGGTGATAAGCCATAACCAGGACACATGTAGCGGCGTTTCATCGGGTGCGGGTGATTGCCCGCGACCATGTATGGAAGGCAAGGGACCTATGAGACGGGCTACCCGAAACAGTGTCATCGCCGTCGCAGCCGCTTCGGGCGCGATGGCCATGGTGGGCTCGGCGCACGCCGACTCCGCAGCGGACGGTGCCGCGGTCGGTTCGCCCGGACTGATCTCCGGCAACAGCATCCAGTTGCCGGTGCACCTTCCGGTGAACGCGTGCGGGAACACGGTGAACGTGGTGGGGCTGTTGAACCCCGCGATGGGCAACCGCTGCGCCAACGAGGGCGGTGGGGCGGCCAAGACCGGCGCCTCCTCCACTTCGAGCAGCCAGGGCGCCGAGGCCGCGAGCGTCACGCGCGATTCGCCGGGCGTCGTCTCCGGCAACGGTATCCAGCTGCCGGTCGATCTCCCGGCGAACGTGACGGGCAACTCCGTCGACGTGGTGGGGATCCTGAACCCCGTCTTCGGCAACCAGTCGACGAACACCTCGCACCGCCCGGAGACCGTGACGCCGGCCGAGCCCTCGCCCGAGCCGCCGACCCGCGTCACGCCGCCGGTCCACAGCGAGCCCCCGGCCGCGCCGCGACCGCACGTCCCGCCGAAGCCGGCCCCGGTGCCCGCGCCCGTGCCGGACAAGGCGATGCCCGTGCTCCCGCACACCGGTACGGACGGCATGCTGGCGGCGGCCGGGGTCAGCGCGGCCTCGCTGCTCGGCGGCACGCTGCTGTACCGGCGCTTCCGCACGCCGGCCGCCCAGCTGAAGGGCTGACCGGCCCGCGCTCGGCTGCCGCTGATACGGACCGGGTCACCTGATCGAGGGGGCCGCGGGGCCCCCCCCCCCCGGCCCCCCCCCCCCCCCCCCGGGGCCCCCCCCCCCGGCAGGGGGGGGTGGAGGGGCTGTTACCGCCCGCGACCCGCCGCGCGC